>NZ_BAWO01000029.1 GCF_000632715.1 Parageobacillus caldoxylosilyticus NBRC 107762
AAGTTCAATGTTCCGCAGTAGCTCAGTGGTAGAGCAATCGGCTGTTAACCGATTGGTCGCAGGTTCGAATCCTGCCTGCGGAGCCATCATGCTTCCATAGCTCAGTTGGTAGAGCACTTCCATGGTAAGGAAGAGGTCACCGGTTCAAGCCCGGTTGGAAGCTTCACAATGGCTCGTAGCTTTTTTGGTAAAGTGGTCAAGGTCAAACCATTCACAGCAAGAAAACAAACACTTAACTTATACACTGTACGGAGACACTTCTCTCTCTGGAGTTGGCAAAACTCTAGTGAGAGGAGTGTCTTTTTTATTATGTTCTTGAAGTATGCAATCAGAGAGTTTCTCTCCGAGAAGAAAACCATTGAAAACCTCTCCAGAGCGACTCTCGAAGGGTATGAGCTGTTATTTTCTGATTTCATGAGCTGGACAGAGAAAGAGGGAATAAAAACCATTCAAGAGGTGACTCCTCGGGTATTAAAAAATTACTTTATGTATCTCGCTGAGGAGCGCAAGAATAACCCAGTGTCCCTAAACACGAAACGAAAACTTATGAGCGTATTTTTTAACTTCCTCATTTCAGAGGGACTCCTCAATGGTGACAACCCAGTGAAACAACTCAAGAAAGCCAAGGAGGAGAAAACTCTCAAGACATTAACTGATGAGGAGGTAAATTCCCTCATTGCTTGGTTAAAACGTCAAAAGAGACGCAATAACAGCTTTTATACTGTCAGAGATTACACCATATTTGTGACGCTACTCGGAACTGGAATGAGACTTGGCGAGCTATGCAACCTCAAATGGGAGGACATTGATTTCTCGAGCCAGAGAGCAAAAATCTTTGGCAAGGCTCGCAAGGTTGAGACAATTCCACTTAATAGCAAGCTCCTCTCCGAGTTGGCTCTCTGGAAGGAATATAGCTCAGACTCTCTAGGAAAGCTCCCAGAGTACGTATTTACAAACATAAAGGGAGAACGTCTCGGGGAGAATGGAACAAAGCAAGTTTTTAAACGACTCACGAATGAAACTGGTATTAAAGTTTCACCTCATATGCTCAGACATACATTTGCTCGCAAATTTATTGAGTCTGGAGGAGACGTTTCTGTTTTAAGTAAGCTCCTCAGACATAGCTCCATAAAAACGACAGAGATTTATCTACATTACTTCAGCAACACTCTCAAAGACATGAACGAGGCGCATAACCCTCTCAATAACTTAATTTAAGGAGGAGAAGAGCATGAAGATAAATACTCAGCTTTTGAATGCCATTTTAGAGGTATTAAATGAGTTAGACTACAAACTCGATGACAATTCAACAATTTCCAACCTCAAGGAGGCAATAAACGACCTCGCAGAAAATGGACATTTCTTAGAACTTGCTAAAACCCCTCGAGGGGAAACACAACTCAGGCTTGTTGCTACTAAAGCAACGCTATTAGATGAAGAATTGTATTAAAAAACAAACGAGGAGCTCCCTCCCGAGTCGCCAAACTTTGAAGGGAAGCTCCTCACGCAACACACTCCGAGAGGTTGCCCTAAGGGTTGCCCTCTCGTTTTTTATTATACTTACTGAGAGAGCTTGGGGCAACCTCC
The DNA here is from genome assembly GCF_000632715.1 of Parageobacillus caldoxylosilyticus NBRC 107762. GTDB lineage: Bacteria > Bacillota > Bacilli > Bacillales > Anoxybacillaceae > Saccharococcus > Saccharococcus caldoxylosilyticus. The sequence continues at coordinate 1,588 of NZ_BAWO01000029.1, forward strand.
AGAGGATAACTGGGGGTTTTATTATGGAAAATTTAAGGGAGTTTGAGACTTTCTCAAGCGTTGAAGAAATGGACAATTTTATAAGTGAAGTTCTGGAGTATTTTGACCTTTGCGAGCTGGATAGAAGGCTTTTAAAGTTACTTGCTGGTCATTCTTGCAAGTTTATTGGAGTAAGCTGGCTCAAGGTTGAATCAATGGCTAACGCTCTAGGAGTAAGCTATAAGACAGTTCAAAGAGCTTTGAAGCGTCTCAAGGAGCTTGGAATAATAAAGAGAATAAGAACTCTGAGACCGACTCGAGGAGGCTTTGGGGCAAGTATAACTATCATTTGTCCTATCGAGTTGACCTATCGTGAGGAAGCCACAAAGGAAGCTCCAGAGGGAACTCAAGAGGCTTCAACTCGCAAAGAAACCTTTTCTTTTAAAACATATTCTGAAGATATAAAATATACTCAAGATATAAAATATATACGACAGCAAGCAGAGCTTGACTACTCATATTTAACTGAGTTTGTACCCGAGGAGTTTATTCAAGTCGTCAAACCTTTTGTAAGACCTGAGGAGGCTTATTCTCTCTGGGGAAAAGTGCAAGTTGCTTCTCGGAGATTTGCTCCACTAGTCGAGAATCTTCTCGAGCCAGCAATTAGAGCTTTTAAGGCTTCTGTCTGGGCTTACAAAACAAGAAGAGTGAAAAAGACTTTTGGAGCGTACTTCTGGGGGACTCTTGCAGGTATCCTCTCAGTAGAGCAACGAAGAGAGCTGATAAGAAGGGGAGAGAGTATTCTTAACATGGACACTTGTTTGTTATCTCTTTGAGGGGACAACTCGCAAGGGAGAGCATTGGCGAGGGGAATATTGAACGGAATGAGGAATGATTGGTGAGGGAGTACATAGAGGAGTAGCTCAAAAAAGGAAAACTCGTGAAGGGAATAAAAAAGGTTCTATTATGGAGAAATTTATGAAAGGGGAGTAAATATGGCTGTTGATTTTAGCGAGAAAATTATTACTGACCCAGTAGATATTAATGGCTTCTTGGTTCATTTTATGGACTTTCCCGATAGTTGCCCTGTTTGTCATTTTTCCATCTCTCCTGAGTTCATTCTTATTCATAAAAAGCAGTTTCATTTAATAGAAGTTCTTTGTGGTTGTCCTAGCAATAGATGCGGTTCTTTATTCTTTGCTGTTTATGAATATGATTCAGGGAGTAAAAGTTATTGGTTGTCACATTGTTATCCATATAGCGGAAAAGATAAAGAGTTCCCCGAGGAAATTGTACAATTATCAAGTGACTTTGTTCAGATTTTTAATCAAGCTCATCATGCAGAGCAAGAAGGACTTGACCGAATATGTGGAGTAGGTTATAGAAAAGCCCTCGAATATCTAATAAAAGATTTTGCTACTCATCTTAATCCAGATGAAGCAGAACAGATTAGAAAATTACCTCTACAGCAATGTATACAAAAGTATATCAATCAGCCTGAGATAAAGGAAATGGCTGAAAGAGCTGTATGGTTAGGGAATGATGAGACTCATTATGTGAGGAAATGGAAAGATAAGGACATTAAAGACTTAAAAAACTTGATTGATTTGACTGTTTACTTTATCAGTATGACTTTAAAGGCTAAAAAATACAGAGAGGAAATGGTAAGATAAACACTAGCTCGGGGCAAGTACAAAAGAAAAAAGCCTTAATGCAATAAAACAGAAAAAGGAAAAGGCAGATGATTTATGTCTCTAAAAGAACAACATTTAGCCCTCAGCTCTGGAATTGGTTTAGCAGGATTTGCTGTCTCAAATTTTTGGGATTATAGTTCTGAAGCATTTGATACATTCAAAGATGAAATTATTGATAGTATTGTCAAACCAAAGAAAATAACAGCTGTTCATCATTACTTATCTTTTTTTCAAGATATTTACGAAGAGATAGACAAAATGAGAAAAAACCTAGATGACATGAAGTATGTATATGATTTTATAACAAGAACTTTGGATGAGGTAAATTTACACCCAAACCTTCCAAAACCAGACTTTGAAAAATGTAATGACGAGTATGGACACTTTGAGTGTGGTTGCAGTGAGATAATAGAGCAATGGATAGGTTTTGTAAGCAAAAACGCAGCACAAATAGATAATTTAATTGTTCATTCTGCGTTCCAATTTGTTTTCCAAGATAGGGGATTTTTGCGTAATTTTCATCTGGAGTTGGCAAAATTTATAAAAAATGAAATGGATTATATTGAGAAAAAATATCCAGATTGTGTAACAGCTAAGAAACGAATCAAGCGACAGCCCTTCCCTCAGTGGTTAAAGTCAGCAGTATTTCATAGAGATAAGGGAACTTGCGTTATATGTCGGTGTGACCTGTCTAACTTAATAAGGCAACAAAATCAAATCCATATAGACCACATTGTTCCTTTAAACCTATTTGGTAGCAATGACGCTTCCAATATGCAGTTGCTTTGTGAAAGGTGCAATACTTCTAAAGGAGACCGTTCAACGGATACTAGTTTTATTAATGTACCGTTTTGGAATTTATAAAGTAAGAGACCTTTTAAGGTCTCTCTTTACTCTTTTTTGTCTTGAAATAATGAGGCTAACTCATCGTTAATTGATGGTAGTTGATTGTCTATTTTATAAAGTAATTTTCTAATCATTTCTCTTAACTGTCGAGCATTTGTAGCAAGGGAGCCATCCATCTTAACGTGAGATAGTTCATAAACACGGTTATTTTCTAAGTCTCTAAGTTTGTTTTCGATTTCTAATATCTCTTGACTGTATTTTTCAGTTATACCAAGTTTTTGTTCGCTCATTTATATAACCTCCCCTCATCGTAATTTCTTTTATTTCTACAAAGTCATTGTTTTTTCCTTTTTGGTTGGACTTTGGTTACAAAAATTGCATTGTCAAAATGTATCTTGTATTAAAATCCCACTGATAATTAAACTCTCCCATCCTCACGAGTGCTCCTCTTGAGTTCCAGTTTTTGAACTATTCACTCCCATTTGATACAGTCAAGAACCCCACTAGAAACCCTTTGGAGACCCTTCTCAAGTGTTAAGCTCGTGTGGGAGCCAGTTTGCAAGGAAAACTCTCATAACGCTCCTCACTGGCTTCCTTGTGAGGTATTCTTTTAGAGCCAAGCTAGAGAGGGCAAACTAACAAGTAATCAGCTCAAGAGAACGTCTTATTTTTATTCAATAACATTGCATAAAAAGTGTATAAAAGGGGGATTTTTTAGGACTCCCCCCGAGAATGTTGATATTAAAGCATTTTGTTGACCACTTTCTTGATAGTTAAGTAGTCAAGGGGGAGAAATGTAAGCGAATGTTTCCCTCTCAAGGTGCATTTGCGAACTGGAACGAACAAGACTTTCCCTCGCAAGATGAAGGCTCTCAAGTTGCACTTGTTTGTTATCACTCACGAGTTAGCCCCTCGTAGAGTTTCCCTTGTCAGCAAAGCTCCCTCGGGGTTAAAATCTCGAGTGCTAATACCCCGAGATGAAACAAGCAAGTATTTAATCTTCTTAGGGTTGCTCCCCACAAACTAACATGCCATAAAAAGCTCAGAAATGACTCTATAAGACGCTTTGGAGAGGTGGGGAGGGATTTATACCCCCTTTTCTGAACAGGTCTCAGAAGGCAAATATGGAGCTCTCAGAAGGTGTCTGGCTCGGGGGGGGAAATAATCCTTGAGGAGTAAGCTCGTAAAAATTGACCTCAAGGAAGGCTCATAGAGACGTTTTAACGGACTTGGTAATGGTGTAACTACCCCCAAGAAGAAAAGCCCCTCAGAGGGCAAAAATGGGGCTCTGAGAGGGTGCTCCACTTTCGAGGTGTTTTTCACAAGGCTTTTCCTCGCTTGAGGTTAAAATCCCGTTCACCAACGTTCTCGAGGAGGTCTCTCTTGAGTTTCTCCTCGCTGATTGTTACAATGGGAAACAGAAAACTGTTATAACTTATTTTAACTTTTCTGTTTTAATCACGAGATAGCTTTCTTTGGAGGAAAACAGTTCGCAAGAGAAAAACTTCAAGTAGAAAGCTGGCGAGAACAAACGAGCTCCTCCTCAAGAGTTTCCACTCGTGAGCCAGCCTCTTGAAAAACCTGTATGGCGAGTAAATCTCCAGAGACTCCTCGCTGAGCTAGAATACAAAAGAGAGATTCCCCTCGAGAGCAAACTCATTTCTGTTATAATGCTTCTTACAAAGTTGTTATAATGAGCTATTTTTAATCTGTTATAATTATTTTTATATGTCTGTTATAATAAAATTAACTAAAACTGTTATAATGTTTTTTCGTGATAACTGTTATAGTCTGTTGTGATTGAGAAGCTCTCTCTTGAGCTGTCCCTCTGAAGAACCCCACCTCACAAGCGAACTCTGCAAGCAATACCCTCCGAGGGGGTATCCTCTTAAGTTTTTTCTCCTCACGAGTTGACCTTTCCCTCAACTTATAACACGCTCTCGGGAGCGTTCTAAGGGGGCGTAGAGACGTTTTACAAAGGGGGGCAGTAGGTAAGGTACCCCAAACTCAATACAGGGCAATTCTGAGGCTCTGAGAAGGTCTGGCTCATGAGTGGTAGCAAACAAGCTGGAGCTCGTGAGATGACTCGCTAAGGAGCGAACTCTCTCTGGCGCACTTCTTAGAGAGCTTTGTAAACAAGACTTACTCACGAGGTAGCAAATTAATAGATACCCCTAAGAGGGTATCAAGTTATTGGTAAACCTTGCGAGCGTCTCGGGGGTGTTTGCGCTCCAGAGGTCATTCTCAAGGGCTGGCTCGGAGGAGGGCGAAAAAAAATAAGGGGTAGGGGGGCTTTCACACACACATTGTGACATTTTTAGAAACTAAAATTTTTCAAATTCCCTCTGGTAGTTATTCCCTTCTGAGTCATTCCCTCCTCGAGCTCGCTTCTCGCAGACGCTCTCCCCAAGAGCTCACTCGCTGAGTTACTCCTCGAGGTGCTCCTCGCCAGTCAGTTCTCAAGTTGGTTACACCTCGGGGTTTATGTTAAGATTTTGTAAATTTTTTCTGGAATGTCCCTTTTCGAGGTGAAAAAGTGTAACCCCTCACTGATATATAATTAGTGAGAGTAACTCAAGAGGGAACTCTAAAGAGTATAACTAAATAGTGTTATATATATATTTATTAATTTAACTAATTAGTGTCTAAATTAGTTTAACTAATTAGTTTCTAACTCAGTAATCATAAATATAAAAACATTACTGAGGTTTAACTAATAAGGTTTACACTAAAGAGTTATCTTCTTAGAAAAACATAAATAAAAAAATACATGAGATAGTATTAATTAGTTTAACTCTAAAGAGTAAACTCCTCGAGGTGATACTAATTAAATTTAACTTCTCGAGGGTTTATTGATTTATGTTTTTATTTTATTTCTCTGAGATGGAAACTAATTAGTTAATACTCATAAGCTCCTCCGTTCGAGCTCCTCACTATTTTATGTTTTATGTTTTTATTTTTATATTTTCTTTCTCGAGCTAGGACTAATTAAGAATAGCTCAAGAGCTCCTTCTCGTGAGTTGAATAATCTTTCTCTCTCCTCTCGAAATAAACACCAGCGAGCCAGCCTCAGAGAGAGCCTTCTTCGGGGGTTTCTCTCGAGAGCTGGCTCTTTTAAAATTCCCTTACGAGACGCAACTAAACAAACACCCTTCAAAAGCTCCTCAAAACTGGCTCAGCGAGTTGATTTCAAAAAATAACTCTCTGACTTCTCCTCGAGGTGTAACCCCCCACTGATATATATATAGTGAGAGGGGAAATAGACCCCTAAAAGGCTCTTTGCTCCATGGCTGTTCCTCAAGGTTTACTTTCAACATATACCTCGTACCGCTCCATTGACGGAGAGAAGTCTTTGAGTGCTTCACTCACGAGCTGGCTCAATGAGGCTTGCTCTTGAGCTGGCTCTGTCTTGTTGCTCATGAGTTTATCATCTCATGCTATCGTCCTCCTGCAATTCCTCTCGAGTGGGTTAGAAAAAATTTTTAGCTGTAATTTTTCTCAGCTCCTCAAACCCGCATTCTTGCGTTCCTAGTTATTAGGAAAAGTGTAACCCCCCTCTGATATATATTTAGTGAGAGGGGAAATAGAGGGAAAAACATTGTTAGCTCAGTGTAAGCTCCAGTAATAAACTCGTTAAGATTGACAGCAAAAAGTAAGCCCTTTACCATGGGGAACTCGTTAGAGTCCATCACAAGCCCACTGTTCTCGAGTCGAAAAATGACTCGATTCTTTTTTGAGCAGTGGGCTTAAATTCGAACAGTTTTAAGGCGAGGTGAGCTAGATGGATAAAAAAACGGTCTTACTTTTGAACGTCGAAGAACACTTGAAGCGAATGGGGTGGACTCAAAAAGAGCTTGCAAAGCGCCTCGGTAAGTCTAAGGATTACGTGTCAACGCTAAAACGAGCGAAGCACATAAACCTTGAGGTAGCTGGCAAACTGATGGACGTTTTCGATTTAAACTCCTTAGATGAGCTTTTTCTGGTTGCTAAAGTCGATGACAAAAACAAAGAAAAATAAAACCTAGCGAGGTGGGCTTGTGATGAACACTAATGAGAAAGTTTTTGAAGTGAGAACAAACAGACTCGGGCGGTTTGAGCTTTATCAAAACGGAAAACTCGTTCAAAAGGTTTGTCGTACTTGTGGCAAGGTTAAACTTGCGAGCGAGTTTCCAAGAAACAGTCATGGTCATCACAGACCGGACTGTCGAGAGTGCTTCAACAAACGTCAAAGAGAATACTTGAGGGAGCACAAAGACTGGAAAGTGGTTTACAGACAGCGGGATAGAGCAAGACAGTTTGGAGCCCCTGACAACTACACTCTTGAGGACTACCTCGAGCTGAAAGCATTTGCGAATGGTCGTTGCATGATTAGTGGCAAGAAGACAGACAAACTTCAAGTTGACCATGTGATGACTCTCAGCAAGAAAGTCTTAGGAAGCACAAAAGGCAATATAATTCTCGTTTGTGAGGAAGTCAACCAAGCAAAGCGAGATATGAGCTTGTTTGAGTTTCTTCAAAGTGAACGCTCAAGAGGGCTCGTTGACAGAGAACAACTCGAGAGAACGATTCGCTACTTGGCAGACGCAAACGGTATGACACCTCAAGAGTATTTAGATTTCCTTTACAGAGCTGAGGAGCTCGCCAAGGACATAAAAGAGTTTTTTGAGAACGAAAATAAAGCAAACTAACGGAGGTCGATGAAAGTGAAGCTTATGAATTATTTCAAAAAACAAAGCGATTTAGAAAAATTGATGGCTGAGAAACAAACCTTAGAAAACGAATATAGCGAGATGACAAAAAAGGTTAACCAAGTACAAAGCCTTTTAAACCTAGCTCAAGCTGAACTCATGGTTGACAGCTCCACAACAAACAAGAAGAAAGTTGACAAGTTTAAAGAAGCCCTTGAGAAGTTAGAAAAAGAGCGAGCTACTGTTTTAGAGAAAGTGCAAAAAGTTGCTGTTGAGATTGCACGCTTGAACATGGAAAAACGCAAAGCAGAAATTGAAGCGATTGCTGACAACGATGTTGAACGATTTGAGGAATATTACAGAAGTTATAAACTCAAGAAGCTATGGGAGGAGAAAGTTAGCAAGATAATTCACCAAAAAACAAAAATTTTAGACGCTACAACACCAAAGGGTCTCTTAAAAGAAGCTGGAGTTGAAATAGGTCACTTTGACAAAACAAACGAAGCTCACAAACCTTATTTAGAGCTCTGGGAACGCAAGAGAGCAGAAGTTGAGGAACAAGTTGAAAAAGAACTTGCTGAGCTAGAAAAACAGCTTGAGGATTTCTTAGGTTAAGTCTCTGAGGTGAACAGCCATGAAGCAAAAGAGTCTCAGAGATTTCAAGTTAGAAATTCTCAAGATGGAGCACGAGAGAGAGCTTGCATTTAGAGAATTTATGTTAAAGCATGAGCTCAAACTCTTGAAAATAAAACGAAACCTCAAAGAGAGCTACTCGAGAGTTAGTACATGAACTCCTTCTCAGAGGAGTAAATTCAACACCTCGAGGTGATTGTATGGAAAATGTGAAAAACCATTATAAAAGTCTCCTTCTCGACTACCAAGAAGCGAGCAGAGTCTTTATTGAGACTGGAAGAATGAGCTTGTTAGCTTATGCGCTTGAGCGGTTGGAACAATTCGAGAGAAAGTTTATTGAGGCTTACTCCCTTGAGGAGCTTCTCGAGTTACAATTGGAACTCTTTCCAGATGGGACACTAACAACAAGTGAGGTGATTTAACGATGAAAGACTTTAATAAATTGTTTGACGAGGCTTTTAATAAAGTTTGGAGCAAATATGAGAAGAAGATTCAAGAGAAGCAACGCTTCAATGAAATGACTCTTAGCGAAAAGCTCGAATGGCTCAAGAAGAAAACTAAAGAAGTTGAAGAATACTTTGAGAAAAGCTGGGCAGTGAAAGAACTTGAGAAGAAAGAGCGAGAAAAGCGTGAAAAAGAGGAGTTTGAAGCTTGGTATAGAGATTATGTCCGTCGCATGGGGAATACTTTCTAACCCCACCTCGAGGTGAGACGCTATGGAAGTAGACAAGCAAAAGGTCGCTGAGGTTATGGTGGCTTTGCAGGAAGCCATTCTCAGCGAGGACTTAGCTCGTTTTTATGAACATGTTGGAAAGCTCGAGAAGCTAACTGGCGAGGAGTTTACTGGCAAAGTTCTTTGCACCTTTGCGAGCCAGCTCTCGAGGGAACATGCGATTGTGAACGTTATTTTGCTCCCTGTAATTGAGGAGCTCAAAAGGGGTGAGAAGTAATGCCGAGCTTTAAGGATTTGAGCACAGAGCTTCAAGCAAAGGTTAGAACTCTCGAGGCGATTGCTGAGAAGGATAAAGACGAGGCGAGAGCTCATGAGTATTACAGAGAGCTTAAAAAGAGCAAAGAGATTTGTGGAGCTCTGTCCAACTCGGGGAAAATTTGCATAAATAAACCACACTATAAAGAGAATGGAACGACAAATGGAAGATGTATTTGGCATGGTGGAAAGTCCACTGGAGCTAAGACCAAAGAAGGTAAGAAAAAAGCTCTCGACAATTTAAGAGGTAAAAGTCCGGTACATGGATTATACACAAAAGACTTTCTTTCGACGCTGACAGATGATGAAATAGCTTTCATGCACTGGCTCGAGGAAGGAGTAAAAACTCATTATGAAGTGAGTACACCTCTTGAGGAGACAGCTCTACAAATGCTCATAATGGAAGCTCTAAGACATTTCCGTATGGTAAATACTCGCTTTGAGAAAGAAAGTAAACACACAAGCGAGTTTCTCACTAAATTCTTGCGAATTATTGAAACTCAAGGCTGGAAACGCAAAGAAGAAGACAAGACAAAAGGAGTTAGTACAGAGGTTATGCTGAAACTCATTAATGAACTCGACAAGCCAAGAAAAAGCTCCAACGAGCCACCAAAAATTAAGCGTATTAAGTGAGGTGTGAAAATGAGAAAGGAGCAAAAACTTCTCGCACTGTTATTTTATAAGGAGCATGAGCTCAAGGTCAAACACTTGAACGAGAGTTTAAACCATTTATTCACTCAAAGAGATTTGGCACAACTCCGAGGTGAACTCAAGACAGTTGAAACTTTGGAATTAAAAATTAAAGCGGTGTCTCAAGAGCTTGAACAGTTGGAGCAAGATGGTTTCTTGCTCTTTCACTTTGTCAAGCTCTTTTTGTTTGAGGAAATGCTAGACCTTATGAAAGAAGCTCGAGAGGAGACAGAAAAGCTCTTTCAAGAGTGGCTGGACAGTTAAGAAGGTGAAACAAGGTGGCTAAGAACTTGATTGACATTATACTCATGCTAGCGACCGAGCCAGCTCCATTCTCAAAAAGATTCAAGATAGTATAAAAAAAACTTGATGTTCGTGAGGCGAGTAGAGTTGATAAAAAGCTCATTTCAATTCGATGAAAAAGTTATCGTGTTCATCTCATCACGAGATAGTGAAAGCCCTTGGAAAGACCTCTCTAAAGAGGAACTTAAAAGAGAACTAACTCAGTATTCAGCTTTCTCAGAAGTGCTTCTCATTCACGAGGAGACGAATGAGACTGTAACCTTAAAGCTTTTCTAGGAGGGTGATTGCATGGAAAAGAAAAACATAAGTTTTTCCAAGTGGATTACACTTATCTTGATAAAAACGATTAAATTCACAGAGTCTCGGGAATTGTACAAGCTTTACTTGTTTCAACTAAAAAAATTGGCGATTTATTTGTTTTTGGATTAATGATATGATAAAGATATAGAATCCTTGTTCGGGTATAGTTAATTTAGGATTTGCGGTAATTAAGGGAGAGAAGTTACAGTGACAAAAAATAAACTAGCACAACCTTTTTTAAAGTGGGCAGGAGGTAAACGTCAGTTACTTCCAGAAATACGTAAATATATTCCTAAAAAGATAAACACTTATTACGAACCATTTTTGGGTGCTGGAGCAGTATTATTTGATATTCAACCTAAGAAGGCTGTAATTAATGACATTAATACTGAACTTATCAATACTTATATCGCTATAAGAGACCACGTTGATGAGCTTATAAATGATTTAAAAAAACACAAGAATGAAAAAGAATACTTTTATGCAATTCGTGATTTAGACCGTAAAGAAGAATTTAAGAAGCTTTCCTTGGTTGAGAGGGCATCACGAATTATTTACTTAAATAAAACGTGTTTTAATGGTCTATTTCGTGTAAACAGTCAAGGTCATTTTAATGTTCCTTTTGGTAAATATAAAAACCCTCAAATAGTGAATGAAATTGTTTTAAGAGCTGTTCATAACTATCTAAATTCTAATGATATAACTATACTAAATGTTGATTTTGAAAAAGCTGTAGAGAACGCCAAAAAAGGAGATTTTATTTATTTTGACCCTCCTTATGACCCTGTTTCAGATACTTCTTCTTTTACTGGTTACAGTTTATACGGATTTGATAAAGATGACCAGATTAGGTTGAGAGATTTGTTCGTTGAACTAGATAAACGAGGGTGCAAGGTCTTATTAAGTAACTCGGCGACTGATTTTATAAAGGACTTATACAAAGATTTTCATATTGAGGTTGTTTCAGCGAATAGAAACATCAATGCAAATGCTTCAAGGAGAGGAAAAATTGACGAAGTATTGGTGATGAATTATGAACCTGACAGATAAAGCTTGGGAGAAGTTATTTGAGCGTTATAACATTCTCCAAGAAATTGAGAAAAATGGTTTTTATGAAATTGAAGCAAAGACAATAAAAGAAGAGCGAGAGCCAAGGTTAATGGCAAAGTTTGACCATAGTAGCAACTTGCCAAAGCTATTTAAAAAGAACGGTTTATCTATTTTGCCAATTTCACGCTCAAAATATGTTATAGGTCAATTTGATGTTTATCAAAAAGTAACTTATAACCAAAAGATAAAACCGACTCAAGTGAGTTTTCCAAGTGACATTACAACTATTGACCCGACGAACCTTTATTCAGAAAGCTCAGCTCTTCATTGTGCTGTTATAACTGGAATGATTGAGGATGTTCTAGGAGAGGAAGCTTTCCAGACTGTCTCTGGGAAGATGTCCTCTAAAAAGTTTGACTTTAATATTAGAACTAAAAAGGGGAATGACCTCAAAATTAACGTTACTAACTCACAAGTAGAAATTGATGGCGGATATGAGAGTGCTAATCAATTTATGATTGTTGAAGCGAAAAATGAAATGGTTGAGGATTTTCTTATTCGTCAACTTTATTATCCTTACCGCTTGTGGCAAGGGAAAACATATAAAGAAGTTAGACCAGTATTTTTTACGTACTCAAACGATATTTTTAGCTTTTTTATATTCGAGTTTACTGACCCAATGAGGTACAACTCTTTGAAATTGGTTGAGCAAAAAGATTATGTTATTGCTCATGAGGAGATAGAACTGGAGGATATTATTGAGCTGGTAAACACAACAAAAGTTCAACCAGAGCCACAAATAGCTTTTCCTCAAGCTGACTTATTTCCTCGGATAGTTGACCTTCTAGGGTTACTGGTCGAGAATGATTTAGATAGAGAAACTATTACTTTAAATTATGACTTTGATGAGAGACAAACATACTATTACACAACGGCTGGAATGTATCTAGGATTGATTGAAAGGTACACTGATAAAGAAACAAAGAAAGTTATGTTTACCTTGTCAAATAAAGGTAGAGAAATAATGAGAAAGAGCTTTAAGCAAAAATATTTGAGCTTAGCTGGTTGTATTTTAGCTCATGAACCATTCAAACAAGTTCTTCTTGAGTATATTCAAAATGGCGCTCCTCCAGAAAAGGGGAGAGTAGTTGAAATAATGAGAAGATGTAAACTTTATAATGTCAATTCAGACTCCACATATGAAAGAAGAGCGCAAACAGTCAGCAAATGGGTTGAGTGGATTTTGGATTTGCCAAATATGTATTAACAAGACCGAGTCGCCAAGAAAGAATTTATGACTTAAGCGTGAGCCACCTTGCGAGGTGGCTATTTAAATTTTTAAATAACATACTTTGAAGGGAGGTTGAGAAATATGACAAAGCTGGAGAAAGCAGTGAGAGAAATTGTCAGTTCAAAGGGTGACAGTGCGTATTTTAAGCAGAGCGTTCTAAAATATGGATGCTCCATAGTGGTTGAGGAGTTGAATACCCCTGAGAAAGCAAGAATTTTTTACAGAAAGTATGCAAACGATATTGACAAGTTAGCACAGGAATATTTAGAAAAGACTGGGCGAGCACCAGCCATAAAAATTACTAGGCTCGATGACCTTGATGTGGCTATGGCTTATTGGGCTTTTGAGGAGTGTGTTCGCAGAATGATGAGTGCTTAGAGAGGTTGAAAAGTCAACTCTTTTGATAAATAAAATGCTGAGAAAGCTGGAGCTTAAAGCTCTGGCTTTTTGTTTGTTTTTTTTTGGCGGAATAACTATTCGTTATTCAAATGTTATAATATGGTTAAAGTTTCTTCTCACTTGGGATGTAAGTTATGGAAAAAATGAACAAAGAAGAAAAAATTCAATATGCTAATTTTTTAATCGAGGAAATAACTTCAAAATTTCTTCAAAAGGGTAGTCCATATGTAATTATGGAGGGTTACGAGTATTTAAGGGAGGTAATTACCCTCTATGCTAAACAATCAAATCTATTTGAAAGCATACTGATTTTATTAGAAAACAGTCATGCTGAAGAAGCTTATATTTTAGTAAGGTCAATGCTAAACAATGCAATGCTTATAGATTATTTATGTAATGATAACAAAAATAAACTGAGATATAAAAACTATATGGTGCAACCTCTCAAGTCAGAATTAGCTTTTCTTTATGACATAGAAAGAGCTATTGAAAGAGGTTGGGTCAAAAATGAGTACGAGGGGTTAAAAGAAAAAATAAAGGAAAGAGAAAATATTTTAAGACAAGAAGGCTTTGTACATAAAGGAGAGATTGACACAAGACTTCTGAGTATCAAAGGAATGGCACTCTCAGATAAATTGCTGTTTGCTTACTATATGGCTTTTTATCGAGAAGCTAGCAAGTATGAGCATTCAGATTTTTCGTCACTTGATATTTATAGAACACCTATTGATAGCGATATTCCAAACACTCATGCTTTTATCTTAGATTTATCAAGAACAGACACTGAACTTGAAGAAAAAGTGCTTAATTTATCTATATCAATTTACTCATTAACTTTTATAAAGTTATTACAATATTTCACAAAAAATCATGAACATTTAATTCCTGAAGAGAACAAACCTTACTTAGCTCAGCTTGCAATAATAATTTGGAATAAAACAAGAGAAAACAATTTTCCTTTTTATACGAAATTCACAGAGCAAGAAGGTGAGACTGATGGATGAGTCAAAACAGAAACAAAAACAATTCTTTTTTTTGCTAAATGAACAACTTGAAAAAATTAGAAAAGAAATTAGAGAGATGTTCTCGAATATTGACGAGCAGTTTGATACTATGGAAAAAATAGCTAAATGGGGAGCGAAAAATGGTTGGACATTTCCACCTCATACCACAATGCAAGAATGTTACGATATGATAAATGGTAAAAAACAAAGCGAGATGGATAAAGAATTTGAAAAGCATTATGGAATTTCCGAGAATTATGAAGCAATGAAAAGAAAGTTGTTAAGCAACACCTTATATAGTCAGTGGAAGGAATTGATAGAGGATTGTTTTGACAATTATGAGAGAGGTCGATATAAAATTTCCATACCAAGTTTATTTTTAATACTAGAGGGTACTGTATTTGATATTGTTAAAGACCAAGATTGGAAGAAAGCTTTTAAACAGATGGGGAATAGATTAGACCATGGAAGTATTAAAAGACCAATGTTTATTTCAGTTAAAGAGTTTATATATAATGCTTACTCATACGGAAATTTTGACAGTGCCACTGCAAGACCTTCCTTAATAAATAGAAGCTGGGTATTGCATGGAAGAGACGACATAAAGGAATGGAAAAAGGTTGATGCTTTAAGGTTGTTCAATGCTTTGTACAGTTTAAGTTTTTTGAAATTACAGAAAGAAGGCGAAACAGATGAGCAAAAGAACTGTCTCGGAGATTAAAGTTTGGCACTCCAAAAAAGGTGAAAACAATTGTTTTAATATCCACATAAATGCGCTCGGGGTAATGCTCACTGTCCATGAAAAGAAACAGCACAAAAGCTATGCTCGTATAAAGGAATGGTATGAGTCAGACAAGCCAGAGTTTAATCCAATATTATTTATTTCTGAAGATTAGTTTTACGATGTTAGTTCAATTTTATGTATTGCAACCATGACTTTGCTTCATAATACTTAATGCTTATAACAACATCCCAAAAATTTTTTTAAAAACACTTGACAAGGGTATTGTGACTATATATACTTATTCATGTCAGCTCGCGAGAGAGAAGTGTTTGAGCTACTCTCGAGCCTTGAGCTTCTTGACTTCCATGGATTTTTAATTTAAATTGTTCCATGGTAAGGAAGAGGTCACCGGTTCAAGTCCGGTTGGAAGCTTTGATGTTTGCTTTTTTGGCCCGTTGGTCAAGTGGTTAAGACACCGCCCTTTCACGGCGGTAACACGGGTTCGAATCCCGTACGGGTCACTTTTTTCTTTTTGTTTGGAGGATTAGCTCAGCTGGGAGAGCACTTGCCTTACAAGCAAGGGGTCGGCGGTTCGATCCCGTCATCCTCCACCATGTTTCACTTTTTATTAGCTGGCTTCGCTCAATTGGTAGAGACGAGCCTAAGCTTCATCAAATAAGTTACGAGTTGCCTCGACGCATTTGGCATCGTTGAATTGGCTTGCAGAGGAAGAGGCGACGAAAATAATTTGAGTATAGACACATTGCTTATGCCGGCTTAGCTCAATTGGTAGAGCAACTGACTTGTAATCAGTAGGTTGCGGGTTCAAGTCCTGCAGCCGGCATCACGATACGGAGGGGTAGCGAAGTGGCTAAACGCGGCGGACTGTAAATCCGCTCCCTTTGGGTTCGGCGGTTCGAATCCGTCCCCCTCCATATACATAAGGAACAGCCATTCAACCAAGTATAATGTGTGGATATTGTGAAATAATATGTTTCAGCTGACAGTGTTTGAATATCGTTGGGCTATAGCCAAGCGGTAAGGCAACGGACTTTGACTCCGTGATGCGCTGGTTCGAATCCAGCTAGCCCAGCCATGAGCCATTAGCTCAGTAGGTAGAGCATCTGACTTTTAATCAGAGGGTCGGAGGTTCGAGTCCTCCATGGCTCATCGATGCGCGGAAGTAGTTCAGTGGTAGAACACCACCTTGCCAAGGTGGGGGTCGCGGGTTCGAGTCCCGTCTTCCGCTTTTTTTATCCCGCTATGCGGGGCCTTAGCTCAGCTGGGAGAGCGCCTGCTTTGCACGCAGGAGGTCATCGGTTCGATCCCGATAGGCTCCATTAAAGCATCCCGTTTCGAAAAAGACGAAATGGGGTGCTTTTTATTTTCCCTTTACCCGTGAAATAAGAATAAATATTCAAAAAATTGTCGAGTTGAGTCATGATGGCGTTTTCATCTACAATAATAACGTAATACAACGCGACGGGAAAGGGGAGGCGGCATGAAGAAAATATCGATCATTGGTGTGCCGATGGATTTGGGACAGACGCGCCGCGGCGTCGATATGGGGCCGAGTGCCATGCGCTATGCAGGGGTCGTGGAGCGCTTGGAGCGCCTTCATTATGATATTGAAGATTTGGGAGATATTTCGATAGGAAGAGCTGAACGGCCTGATGATGAAGGGCTTCGTCTTAACTTGCGAAATTTGAAAGCGGTTGCGGAAGCGAATGAAAAATTGGCCACGGTTGTGGATGATGTAATCAAACGGGGAAGATTTCCTCTCGTTTTGGGCGGCGATCACAGCATTGCCATTGGCACATTAGCCGGTGTTGCCAAGCATTATAAAAATTTAGGAGTGATTTGGTATGACGCCCATGGCGATTTGAATACCGCTGAAACGTCGCCGTCTGGAAATATTCATGGAATGCCGCTGGCTGCAAGTCTCGGATTAGGGCATCCGGCATTAACGCATATTGGCGGTTATAGTCCGAAAGTAAAGCCGGAAAATATCGTTCTGATCGGTGTTCGTTCTCTTGATGAAGACGAAAAACGATTAATTCGCGAAAAAGGGATCAAAATATATACGATGCATGAAGTAGATCGTCTCGGGATGACGACGGTGATGGAAGAAACCATTGCTTATTTGAAAGGGCGGACAGACGGGGTGCATTTGTCACTCGATTTAGACGGATTGGATCCCCATGATGCACCAGGGGTAGGCACTCCAGTGATTGGCGGTCTTACTTACCGAGAAAGCCACTTGGCAATGGAAATGCTCGCCGAAGCGCAGTTAATTACGTCGGCAGAATTTGTCGAGGTAAATCCTATTTTAGATGAGCGCAATAAGACCGCTTCTGTCGCCGTGGGGTTGATGGGGTCTCTTTTTGGCGAAAAGTTAGTGTAATGGCTGAAAACAGCAGATTCCGCAAAATCTGCTGTATTTCTTTTTGTATATGCTGGCCTCCTCCCTCGCTTTCTTTTGGATGAAGTGGAGCTCTTTTTGCTCGATTATGATAAAATAAATTATATGTTTTCATGAAACTTTTATTAGAGAAGAACCGTAGTATACTGTAGCCGCAGGGGCGGGGGTATTGTATTATTATGGATATATTTGTGAAAAAACGGATTAAAGCTATAAAAAAAGGCGACCAAAACGCCTATGCCGATATTGTTGACCTTTACAAAGATAAAATATATCGCCTATGCTATCGGATGCTAGGAAACCGCCATGAGGCGGAAGACGTGGCGCAAGAGGCATTCATCCGCGCCTATGTTCATATTGATACGTATAACCCGAAGATGAAATTTTCGACATGGCTTTACCGCATTGCAACAAACTTGGCAATTGATAAAATTAGGAAGAAGAAGCCGGATGCGTATTTGGATGAGGAAGTCAGCGGCACCGATGGGCTTACGATGTATGCCCAGCTTTCTTCTCACGAAGCTTCCCCCGAGGAAACAATAGAAAGCCTGGAGTTGCGGGAGACGGTACAGGAAGCGATCAAAAAGCTGCCGGAAAAATATCGCAGCGTGATCGTGCTAAAGTATATAGAAGATTTATCATTACAAGAAATTAGCGAGATTTTAGAGCTGCCGATCGGTACGGTAAAAACACGGCTTCATCGCGGCAGGGAAGCATTACGAAAGCATTTGGGTCATCTGTAAGAGGGTGAAAAAACATGAAGTGTCCAGAGCATATTATAAATCTTATGCATGATTACTTAGATGGTGATATAGATCCGGGTGATGAAAAACGATTAAAAGAGCATTTACAGCAATGCCCAGCATGTGCCGCTCATTTCCATGAATTAACAAAAACAGTGGCCTTTATTCAGTATGCTTCTCATGTCCCTTCGCCATCTGATTTTACGATGCGGGTGATGGAGAAGTTACCGCGAGAAAAGAAGAGAATTCGAGTGCAAAGATGGATGCAACGCCACCCGTTTCTTACTGCTGCATCGCTGTTTATTCTTTTAACTACCGGAAGTCTGTTTACGGCATGGAATGGAGAGGAACAATTTTCGGTTTCTACACACGAAAATGTGATTATTCGCGACCATACCGTCATTGTTCCAAAAGGGAAAACGGTGAAAGGGGATATCGTTGTCCGCAACGGTTCTATTAGGATAGAAGGGAAAGTAGAAGGCAATGTTACCGTGATTCACGGAGAAAAATATTTAGCTTCCGCAGGGCAAGTAACAGGGGAAATTGAAGAAATTAATCAAGTATTTGAATGGATTTGGTATAATATTAAGGAACGGATCAAGGATACAATGGAAACGTTCGAATAGTGTCAGCCATCTTTCTGATGGCTTTTTTCAATGATATGTTATAATAAAAGAGCTGTTTCCATAAACATGGATGTTGGAATTAGTGATAAAGGAAGTGTGAAAATGCCTTTCGGAGAGCTCCCGGTTATAGACTATTTAACGAAAATCGTCGATATTCTCGTTGTTTGGTACGTGATTTATAAATTAATTATGATGATTCGCGGAACGAAAGCAGTCCAGCTTTTAAAAGGAATTATTCTTATTATATTAGTGCGAATCGTTAGTAACTTTCTCGGTCTTACTACTCTGCAGTGGCTAATGGATCAGGCGATTATATGGGGATTTCTCGCTATTATTATTATCTTTCAGCCGGAATTGCGGCGTGCGCTTGAGCAAATAGGACGGGGAAAGCTGTTTTCTCGAAGTAGCGTGAATGAGGATGAAGAACAAGTGAAAATGGTTGAAGCCATTATTAAAGCTACAGAATATATGGCAAAGCGACGAATAGGAGCGTTGATTTCCGTTGAACGGGAAACAGGAATGGGAGATTATATTGAAACGGGAATTATTTTAAATGCGCGTGTTTCATCCGAACTATTAATTAATATTTTTATTCCGAACACTCCGCTGCATGATGGAGCGGTGATTATTCAAAAAAACCATGTTGCTGCCGCAGCTTGTTATCTGCCGCTTTCAGAAAGCCCATTTATTTCGAAAGAATTAGGAACTCGCCACCGTGCTGCACTGGGAATCAGTGAGGTGACTGACAGCGTAACGGTTGTGGTATCGGAAGAAACCGGCTCGGTATCAATTACAAAAAACGGGGAGCTACATCGGGATTTAACTCCGGAGCAGTTTCGGGAGTTGCTTACAAAAGAGTTAGTGCCGGCAACAAAAACAAAGGCGACTTCCTCATCCCGTTGGCAATGGAGGGGGAAGAAACATGGATAAGTTAATGAACAATCATTGGTTTATTAAAGTGTTTTCTTTACTAGTAGCCATCATGCTCTATATGTCGGCCAATATCGAAAAAGGAGCAAAATCCGGGGAGATCATTCGCAATGCGATCGGACAAGAGGATACAGAAACACTGATGAATGTCCCTGTCGTCGTTTACTATGACGAGGAAAATTTAGTGGTTTCCGGCATTCCGAAATACGTCAACGTAACGTTGCAAGGGCCGGCAAGCATTGTCAAACCGACCGCTTTGCAGCGGAATTTCGAAGTATATATGGATTTAACTGATTTACCGTTAGGAACATATACTGTTCCGATCAAGTATAAGGACATATCCGACAAACTAAAGGTAAACATTCAGCCCTCGACAGCAAAAGTAACCATTCGAGAAAAAGTTTCAAAAGATTTCCATGTCAGGGTTGCATTCATTAATAAAAATAAAGTACCAGAAGGCTATGCCGTGGAACAGCCGGTTGTCAAGCCTAACTCGGTTACGATCACGGGCGCCAAAGAATTAATTGATAGCATCTCATCGGTAACAGCGACAGTGAATTTAGAAGGCGCCACGGATACGATAACTCAAGAATCGAAAGTAACCGTTTATGACCATAGGGGCAGGGTATTAAATATCCATACGCATCCTTCGAATGTTGAAGTAACCGTTCCGATAAGAAGTCCAAGCAAAACCGTTCCTCTAAAAATCAACCGGACAGGAACGTTGCCGGAAGGAGTAAACATTGTAAAAATAAAAACAGTTCCAAATGAAGTGACGATCTTCGGTCCTAAAGAAAAAATTGATGCTATTCAATTTATCGATGGGATTACGATTGATTTAGATGGAATTACTGAAGATAGGACGTTGGAAATGGCTGTTCCGCTGCCGGAAGGAGTCAAAAGCGTTGATCCACCTAAAGTAAAAATCCATATCGATGTGCAAAAAGAAGAAGCAAAAACGCTCAAGGGCGTGCCAATTCATGTGTTAGGATTAGGAGAACCATATACAGTGGAATTTATAGACCCAAAAGAACAAGCAATGGATGTTCGGCTTCATGGAGCGCCTGACATCCTAAACGATATTAAAGAAGATGACGTGGAATTATATATTGATGTTAGCGGTTTAGACCTCGGTGAACATGAGGTAAAGATAAAATGGAATGGACCGCAAAATATAAAATGGGAACTGCCAAAAGAAAATGTAAAAATTAAAATAAGCGAAAAAACAATGAACAATAATCAATAATATTATTTCATGGATGTAAGGAGAGATTGACATAATGGGTAAATATTTTGGTACTGACGGTGTACGCGGGGTAGCGAATCGAGAACTGACACCTGAGCTGGCGTTTAAAATAGGGCGCTGCGGCGGATATGTATTAACTAAAAGTGAAGAACGTCCGAAAGTGTTAATCGGTCGTGATACCAGGATTTCCGGCCATATGCTCGAAGGAGCGCTTGTCGCTGGATTGCTTTCCATCGGAGCGGAAGTCATGCGCCTCGGCGTCATCTCCACTCCAGGGGTTGCTTATTTAACAAAGGCGTTGGGAGCACAGGCAGGGATTATGATTTCGGCGTCTCATAATCCTGTTCAAGATAACGGGATTAAATTTTTCGGTCCAGATGGTTTTAAGCTATCCGATGAACAAGAAAAAGAGATTGAAGAATTGATTGACAGTCCGGAAGATATGCTGCCAAGACCGATCGGCAAAGCTTTAGGACAAGTGAATGATTATTTTGAAGGCGGGCAAAAGTATTTACAATATTTAAAGCAAACCATTGATGAAGATTTTTCCGGTCTGAAAATCGCACTAGACTGCGCGCATGGAGCTACTTCGTCGTTGGCGACGCATTTATTTGCCGATTTAGAAGCCGATGTTGTCACGATGGGCGCATCGCCAAACGGCCTTAACATTAACGAAGGAGTAGGCTCCACTCATCCGGAAGCATTAGCAGCGTTTGTGAAAGAAAAAGGCGCCGATGTCGGACTTGCCTTTGACGG
The DNA here is from genome assembly GCF_000632715.1 of Parageobacillus caldoxylosilyticus NBRC 107762. Taxonomy (GTDB): domain Bacteria; phylum Bacillota; class Bacilli; order Bacillales; family Anoxybacillaceae; genus Saccharococcus; species Saccharococcus caldoxylosilyticus. Next base: position 22,900 of record NZ_BAWO01000029.1, read on the forward strand.
CGACGGCGACCGCCTCATTGCTGTCGATGAACATGGCAATATCGTGGACGGCGATCAAATTATGTACATTTGCGCCAAATATTTCAAAGAAATCGGACGGTTGAAACATCAAACAGTCGTTACTACCGTAATGAGCAACCTTGGATTTTACAAAGCGCTTGAAGCCCAAGGAATCCAAAGCGTGCAAACCAAGGTCGGCGACCGCTATGTAGTCGAAGAAATGAAGAAAAACGGCTATAATCTAGGCGGGGAACAGTCAGGACATATTATTTTCCTTGACTATAACACGACAGGGGACGGGCTGCTGACGGCGCTGCAGCTTGTCAATATTATGAAAATCAAAGGAAAACCGCTGTCCGAGCTGGCAGGAGAAATGAAAAAATATCCGCAGCTGCTTGTCAATGTAAAGGTGGCGGATAAAGAGAAAGTGATGGAAAACGAAAAAGTAAAAGCGGCCATTCAAGAGGTGGAAGCAGAAATGAATGGAAATGGCCGCGTGCTTGTCCGCCCGTCGGGAACAGAGCCGGTCGTGCGTGTCATGGCCGAAGCGCCGACAGAAGAAGCCTGCCGAAACTATGTAGAGCGGATTGCTGCGGTCATTCGTGAAGAAATGGGAGTGGAATAAAAAGAATAGCTTATCACCAACCTATGCATAAATGGAACATTGTATTCCATTTATGCATAGGTTATTTTATGAACAACAACAATATTACAGTTTATGAACAATAACCATATTACAGTTGACGCTTTTTTGGATGTACTGTAATATTAACGTTGTTGTTATTTTTAAGGAAAGGAGGATAGAGGTTACTAGTTCTTTTTTCAAAGCGCCTGGACTAAGCGTGGAACGGCAAAACGCTTAGTTGACGAGGAGGAGGTTTATCGAGGTTTCGGCGGATGCCTCCCGGCTGTGGCGATTACAGCCGCAAGTCCTTCCTTAAAACAAAGGGGTGACCCTTTGGACAAAGGGGAGGATGTAATCGCAAAAAAAAACGAAAAAGTAGGGAGTCTGTCTATACAAAAAGGCCAGACCCCTGATATCGTTCTTTGACAAGAGAATATTCGTTTTTGGGTCGTTTTGTAAGACGGGCTCCCACTAAAGGGAGGAACATATCTATGTGCGGAATTGTTGGTTATATTGGCTACCAAGACGTAAAGGAAATTTTATTGCGTGGATTGGAAAAATTAGAGTATCGCGGCTATGACTCGGCAGGCATTGCCGTGCTAAACGATGAAGGCATCCATTTGTTTAAAGAAAAAGGCCGCATTGCTGATTTACGTAATGTCGTTGACCCGACGGTGAGCGCGTCGATCGGAATCGGCCATACGCGCTGGGCGACGCACGGGGCGCCAAGCCGTGTCAATGCACACCCGCATCAAAGCGCATCGGGACGTTTTACGTTAGTGCACAATGGTGTCATTGAAAACTATGCGATTTTAAAACGCGAATATTTGCAAGATGTTGCGTTTCGCAGTGATACGGATACGGAAGTGATCGTACAGCTTGTTGAAAAATTTGTAAACGATGGTCTTTCTGTCGAAGAAGCGTTCCGCAAGACATTAACATTGTTGAAGGGTTCTTATGCCATCGCCATGATTGATGCGGAAAATCAAGAAGTTATTTATGTCGCGAAAAATAAAAGCCCGTTGCTTGTCGGGCTCGGCCATGGTTTCAATGTGGTGGCGAGCGACGCGATGGCGATGCTTCAAGTCACCAACCAATTCGTCGAGTTAATGGACAAAGAAATGGTGATTGTGACAAGTGAAGACATTACGATTAAAACATTGAACGGCGATATCGTCCAACGCGCACCATATACGGCCGAACTGGATGCAAGCGACATTGAAAAAGGCACCTATCCGCATTACATGCTAAAAGAAATCGATGAGCAGCCGTTTGTGATGCGCCGCATTATCCAAAAATATCAGGATGAGAACGGCCAGCTGACGATTGATCCGCAAATCATTCAAGAAGTTCTAAATGCGGACCGCATATATATTATTGCGTGCGGAACGAGCTATCACGCCGGTTTGGTCGGCAAGCAATTGATCGAAAAATGGGCGAAAATTCCAGTTGAAGTCCATGTCGCAAGCGAATTTTCGTACAATATGCCATTGCTGTCGGAAAAGCCGCTTTTCATTTACATTTCGCAAAGCGGCGAAACAGCAGACAGCCGGGCGGTGCTAGTGCAAACCAACAATCTTGGTTATAAAGCAATTACGATTACGAACGTTCCAGGCTCGACGCTGTCCCGTGAAGCCGATTATACGCTATTGCTTCACGCCGGTCCGGAAATCGCCGTTGCTTCCACGAAAGCATATACAGCGCAAATTGCCGTGCTTGCCATTTTAGCGGTTGCAACCGCGAAGGCCAAAGGCATTGAGCTTGACTTTGATCTTGTAAAAGAACTTGCCATTGTCGCCAATGTGATGGAGATGCTGTGCGATGCGAAAGAAGAAATGGAAAAAATCGCGCGTGAATATTTAGCGGTAACGCGCAACTGTTTCTTTATCGGTCGCGCCGTTGACTATTATGTATGCTTGGAAGGCGCGTTAAAGCTAAAAGAGATTTCTTATATCCAAGCGGAAGGATTTGCCGGCGGCGAATTAAAGCACGGGACGATCGCTTTAATCGAAGACGGCACGCCGGTCATCGCCTTGGCGACACAGGAGCACGTCAACTTAAGCATTCGCGGTAACGTCAAAGAAGTCGTCGCCCGCGGCGCCAATCCATGCATCATTTCGATGCGCGGTTTAGAGACAGAGGAAGACCGCTTCGTTATTCCAGCGGTTCATCCAATGCTTACTCCGCTCGTTTCCGTCGTGCCGTTGCAGCTGATCGCGTACTATGCGGCATTGCACCGCGGCTGCGACGTTGACAAACCGCGCAACTTGGCAAAGAGCGTGACGGTCGAATAAAAGTTAAAAACACGCGTCCCGTTTGTCTCCCTACAAAAAACCCTGACGACACAAAAAAGTGTGACGATGTTGGAAAATAAAACAAGGGAGAAGGAATGGGATTGAAGGGAATCGAGGAAAGTACCTGGCAGTGCTTTTCTCGATTCCTTTTTATTTTGGAACAAAAAGAGGAGGAAGGGATAGTGAATGTTAGCCTAAAAGTGGACACGCCAATATAACAAAACTAATTACATGGAGAAGAGAGTGTTCAACGCGGGAAAACGCTTGAACCTTCATGCTGTCAAACTAATCATAGAAGAAGGAAACACCAGCGCTGAAACTGCTCGAATTGCATAAATGGGGAAGCTGCTATAAAGAGGATTCTATTCAAAGTTTTGTTGGAAGTGAAAACCTCCGGCCGGAAGAATAAGCATTATGAAAAAGCACAATAGTATTAAAACGATTTATTTATTCGGGATTTTATACTTTTTTTAGAATTTGTTTAGAGTTTTTTTAAAGCTTAATACTAAGATAAGAACTAGATCATTTATTCATCATACGGGAGAGTTGATGATGTCTATTCGCACAAAACTGCTGCTATCATACATTGGCATGGTGCTGATTCCAATAGTTTTGTTTATTTTGTCGGTTATGATGCTGATTGGAATCTTTTTGGACGACATTAAAGGAATCAACGAATATTACAAGGACGATCAACAAAAGAAGTGGGTGTTTTCTTTCATAGAAACGTTTAAGAAACGGGATGAGATTTTTTCGGGAATCAAAATGGTATCTAGGTATGACCCTGAACGTCTAATGGACCATACTTTTTTGCAAAATGTAGATGAAGAACTGCGTACGAATAATTCCGGTCTTCTTGTCACGAAACAGAATAAAACCGTTTTTGCATCTGCATTCCTAAAAGACGTAGATTTGTCAAAAGAACTATTAAGAAAAGATACAGAAAGATGGGAGATGTGGAAAAGAGAAAAAGATCGTTTTTTTGTGATTCAAACACACGATTTTCATTTTCAAGATGGGTCTGTCGGAACCGTGTATTTGTTCACTGACACCAGTCCGCTTGCCCACTTTATGCAAAAGTTTTTTCCTCTTGTAATATTGTCTTTGCTGTTAGTGATCGGCTTGACCAACGGATTCCTGACTTTCTTTGTTTCCCGAAGCATCATCAAACCAATATATTCACTCAAACATGCAGCGGAACAAATCAAGGAAGGGAATCTGAATTACGAAGTGAACATGAAGCGCAAAGACGAAATCGGCGAATTGAGTGATGCGTTTGAAGAAATGAGATGCAGGTTAAAAGAATCGATACAGCTTCAACTACAATACGAAGAGAACCGAAAAGAGCTGTTGGCTAACATCTCCCATGATCTGAAAACTCCGATTACAGGGATAAAAGGATGCGTCGAAGCAGTGATGGACGGGATTGCCGATACGAAAGAAAAGCTGGACAAGTTATATGAACATGATTTACAAAAAGGCGGATGACATGGATCATCTAATCGATGATTTGTTTTTGTTCTCTAAACTGGACTTAAAAAGGGTGCCATTCCACTTTGAGAATATCGACATTGTTGATTATTTAACCGATTGCGTGGATGAACTGCGGTATGATCCGAATCTGAATGGCGTGAAGATGAACTTTCTATATGACGGAAAGGGGCCCGTAACCGTCGTCGCGGATCGCGAACAACTTCGTCGAGTCATTATGAATATCGTGGATAACAGTATCAAATATAAACGGGATAAAACGCTGGAAATCGGATTTGATCTAATCGTTGGAGAAAAGGATGTTACCATCGCTATTTGCGACAACGGGCCTGGAATCGAAAGAGAAGCGCTTCAACGTATCTTTGAGCGATTTTACCGGGCGGAGAAATCACGGAATACCGAGACTGGCGGCAGCGGGCTTGGACTGGCCATTGTGAAGCAAATCATCGAAGAACATGGCGGGAAGGTATGGGCGGAAAGCCAAGCAGGAAAAGGTACGACCATATATTTCACGTTGCAAAAATCAAAGGCAATGAAGTGAGGAATAGGCATGAAACGAATATTAATCATTGAAGATGATACCGTGATCGCAGAAGTACAAAAGGATTACTTGGAGGCAAGCGGCTTTTCGGTAGATATTGCTTCAAGCGGAGACAAAGGTTTAGAGATGGCGTTGAACGGGTCGTATGATCTTATTCTTCTGGATGTGATGCTTCCTCATACAGATGGATTTGAAATATGCAGGCAGGTTCGTAAAGTACAGAACATTCCTATTCTAATGGTTTCGGCTAAGAAAGAAGATGTAGATAAAATCCGTGGTTTAGGGATGGGGGCTGACGATTACATCATCAAACCTTTCAGCCTCGGCGAGCTGGTTGCTAGGGTTAAAGCTCATCTTTCTCGTTTCGCAAGGCTGGTCGGTAGTGTTGAACGAAAAACAGAGGAAATTCGTATCCGGGGTATTGTCATTGATAAAGGGTCACGCAAGGTTTTCATCAATGGAAAGGAAGTAATGCTTACATCGAAAGAATATGACTTGTTGCTGTTGTTTGTAACGCACCCGAATCAGGTTTTTAGCAAGGAACAGATCTTTGAACGAATATGGGGGATGGATTCGTTCGGTGATATGGCCACTGTTACCGTGCATGTCAGTAAACTGCGTGAGAAAATTGAGCTCGATCCGTCCAACCCGCAATACATTCAGACTATTTGGGGAGTGGGTTACCGGTTTAACTTATAGATAGGAGGATACTGGTATGAAGAAAATCGGATTAACACCTAAGAAATGGCTGTTAACCTTGCACATCTTATTTGCGGCTATCATGTTTGGCGTAACCGTCACTTTCTTGGTTTTAAGCATTGCCGCGGCGGTCACGACGGATGAGGGCGTGCTGAAGGCTTCCTATACAAGTATGCATCTTTTAGCCAAAACGTCGGTTAGAGCATCCACGATCGGCACCGTAGTTACTGGCGTATTGCTTTCGTTGCTTACCCATTGGGGTTTCTTCCGATATTATTGGATCATCGTCAAAGAGTTGTTAACGATTCTTTCGATCGGTCTTGGTATGGTGGGGATGTACTTATGGTCATTAAAAGCCGTTTCTATTATAACTGTTCAAGGAATGGAATCCCTGCAAAATCCCGATTTTTTGGTTAATCGAACATACCTTTTCATCGGAATATCACTACAGATTGTTTCGCTTATAGCGATGTTTATCCTTTCAGTGTTCAAACCATGGGGAAAAAGGGAAAAGAAATCTAAATTGTCGAAGAAGCATTAAATGTGAACATTTGAGTCGGCATCGTTCTTAACTTCGTTATCGTTGAGTGGCTTATCTTAAAAAAACAAAAAAATCACTAAGATTGATTGAGAGCCTTTTTTGCTTTAATATTTTTTACTGTTGATGATAAGGTAATTATTATGTTATACTACTATCGACTTTTGAGAATGGAGGGTTTCCTTGTGGCATTTTATAGACTTCGATCCCAAGCTTTGAACGGGTAATTGAATACGTTCAAAGGCTCTGCCTGTGTGTAGAGCAAATGGGATTGGTCTGCCTATTTTTAAGGAAACCTATTGTTATACGATTATGAGAATATGAGAAAAAGAGGGGGACGAATCTGTCCCCCTTTTATGTCTTTAAAAATAGAAAGCCATACAAAGGTAAGGAATGCTTCTTAGTATGCTTATCCACGTAAAGATATGCTTGAATTTTGTGCTGCAGTTCAGGATGGTTGCTAAAGATTTATTACGAGTGGATCAGCTTTGTTAAGTATGCCATTCTTTGTTGGAAGACCAGAATGATAACCAGGGAAGGATTTTTGTTTTCTTCTGAAAATAACTTATCTTTTTTGGTTTCTTAGATAGGTCCACATTCCTTTACTGAAACACAGGCAGATCGCCTGTGTTTTTTATTTTGTAAAAGTAAGGATATATATGAAAAGCAAAAAAGTACAAAAATAACTAATTATGATGAAGGGTGGGAGGCATTGTTAAAATGAGCAAAAAAATAATATGTGCCAAACTGATCAATAAATTTGAAAAGATTTTTCAATGTCCCATTTGTTCATCCCCTATGGGAATCGTGGACTTGAAAAGTTTAGTTTGCTCTAACAACCATACTTTTGATATCGCTAAGCAGGGATATGTAAATTTGATGACTCGTCCTCTCGCAACGAAGTACGATAAGGAATTATTTGAATCACGTAAGATTATTGCTGAAAATGGATTTTTTGAACCATTGCACAAGATGATTAGTGAATGGATAAAAAATGAAGTGCGTTTAGAGGGAGAAACGGTGAAAATACTAGATACGGGATGCGGAGAAGGTTCGCATTTATCCAGCATCAAGCAGAAAATCAGCTTTCCTTCCGCCGGCGAAGTCTTGGGAGTGGGGATTGATATAGCTAAAGAAGGTATTTTGGTAGCGGCTAAGAATCATTCCAACATGATTTGGTGCGTCGCTGATCTTGCTCACAGCCCTTTTAAGGATAACACATTTGATGTAATCCTTAACATCTTGTCGCCAGCAAATTATAGAGAATTCCAAAGACTGTTGAATGGCAATGGTATCGTCATAAAAGTGATTCCTCGAAGTGATTATCTAAAAGAACTAAGAGAAGTTTTCTTTGATGAACCGGAAAAGCAGTCTTATTCTAATCAAAAGACCGTTCGAAGATTTAATGCTAACTTTGAGGCTGTAGATAAGTTTCGATTGTGTTATAGTGTTTCCTTGAATCAATCGCTGATTCCGCCGCTGATTCGTATGACTCCTTTATCATGGTCTGCAACAGCGGAAAAGGTACAGGCATTGTTAAATATGAATGTAGGCGAAATAACCATCGATCTAGATATTTTAGTTGGAAAAAATAAAACAAAATAAGGTCATTTTGCGTTTACAAATGGCTTTGTTTCAGGAGACGGATAAACAGAAAGAAAATGGCTGCTTTTTCACACCGTTCGGATCTCTGAACGGTGTTATGCATATTTTGTGCATCGAGTGCAATATTTTTTCAAAACTTGTGTTGACTCTCATGCCACGTGATACTTTATAGTGAGTGTTGAAGGGAGGCCAAAAGGATGGCGATGAGAGTAAAAGAGGTTGCGGATTTAGTTGGCATTAGTGTGCGCACACTGCATTATTATGATGAAATCGGGTTATTGACCCCAGAGAAGACAACGGAATCCGGTTATCGCCTTTACACGGATGATGACCTTGAGGAATTGCAACAAATCTTATTTTTTAAAGAACTTGGCTTCCCTTTGAAGAAAATTAAAGAAATTATCAATAATCCTTCATTTGATCGGCATAAGGCGTTGGTGCTGCAACGAAAAATGTTGCTGGAGAAACGCAGACGGCTTGATAAAATGATTGCTACGATTGATAAGACCATTCAGCATATGAAAGGGGAAATTCAAATGACGAACAAAGAGAAATTTGAAGGTTTTGATTTTCGTCATAATCCATACGAACAAGAAGCCCGTGAACTTTGGGGAGATGAAGCTGTCGACAAAGCAAACGCTAAAATCGGGAGCATGTCTAAAGCAGAACAAGAAGCTATGGTTCGAGCAATGAATTCGATCTATAAAAAACTTGCGGCCCTTCGCCACGGTTCGCCTGAATCAGAAGAGGCACAAGCCGCAATTAAAGAATGGTATGACTTTTTGAACCATAACTTCGGCAATTACTCACTCGAAGCATTCAAAGGATTAGGTCAAATGTATGTGGATGATGAACGATTCACCAAAAATATCGACCAATTTGGTGAAGGCTTAGCGAAATTTATGCGCGATGCCATGGCGGTTTTCGCGGATCAAAACAAAAAATAATGTGAACAAAAGCAGGGCATTGCCCTGTTTTTGTTCAGACTGTTGAAGCTCCAAGTCATTATGACCTAGGGGCTCAAGTTTTGATAGACGGATGAGGGGTTTATAGGCTATTTATGAATTTTTAAATAGATTTTCTGCATATCCGCACATGCTCAAAATGGTTTTAGAATCATAAGTGCAATAATGATTAAAAAAATACCATTTTCTATGTGCTCGTAACGAAAAAGCTGATTGGATAAACGTATATATTCCTCTGGTATGTCTTCTCCTTTATAAGTTTCTAACAAATGTTTTAATGGTTTTGATTTAGGTGCTAATACAAGCGGTCCCATCGCGAGTGCAATTAAGAAGAGAACAAGGCTTGTCACATACCAACCCATTTGAAATAAGCCTGGATTTAAAAATCCCATTAACAAACCTGTAATAAGTAAAAGCGTCCCCCCGATCATAACGAACGTATGCAGCTTCCGTCTAATTGCGTAAGCATATTTAAGTTGCGTCATTGTTTTTGCCGATTTTACGACATGAATTAAAATAAAACCCGGCCCCATCCCTAATATCGCTGAAAAAATATGTATAAAAACAAGAATTTTATAAAATGTTGTCATAAGAATCTTCCTCTCTGCTGAGGTAAGTTGCGCTTTCTACCTTAATCATACACCATTTATGCTCGTATAACGCAGTGATATTTCGTACAAAATGCAAAAATTTATGCGAAGAAAACCTCTGAATTTGATAATAAAGCGCTTGTTTCATATTGTAGAATATAATTGGCCGATTTTAAAAGGGGTTTGAGAAGTCTCCCTCCTCGAAACGAAGAGAAGGGGAGATGAATCGGGAAGTTTTTGATTCCCTGAAAACGAACATATGTGCTATAATAGAGCCATCCTATCAAGCGGGGAAGGAGAACATGATTGTGAAATCTTCTGCATCAAATGAAGTCATCTCACTCTATCAAAAGCTATTAGATGCTTGGAATAACCGAAGTGCCGATGCAATGGCAGAGCAGTTTACAGAGAAGGGCGAGCTTATCGGCTTTGATGGGAGCCAGGCGATTGGACGGGAAGAGATCTTTTCTCATCTTCAACCCATCTCTGAAAATCATCCCACTCCCCCATATGTGAGCAAAGTGAAAAATGTGCGTTTTCTCGGTTCTGATATTGCCATTTTACGCGCTATAGCAGGAATGGTGCCGCCTGGACACTCAGACATCGATCCTAAACTCAACGCACATCATACACTTGTCGCAGTCAAGAGCGAAGAGGGCTGGCGGATCGAGCTTTTTCAGAATACTCCGGCTCAGTTTCATGGAAGGCCTGAGTTAGTCAAGCAAATGACCGAGGAATTAAGGCAGTTGCTTAAGTAAGTCTTTCCACCATGGTGGGATAAGCGCCTATTTTTTTATTCTTTGTCAGGTAAAAATTCAACCATTTATTTTAAGCCCCAGGTTTTAGACCTGGGGTTTAGTGTATTTTAGGCTCTCCAATGAAATGACTTGATTTTTTTGGTTTTGGCGGAAATGAATGGCTAATACCCGCAAACATTTGCCTTCTTCACGTGTTGCAAAAAGGCAACACTTTCTGAAGGATACAGCCATGATTCATGTGGTGTTTTGTTTGCAGTTTCCGTTTTTGTTGCATATTAGCAACAATATGTTGTTGTTTTGCAACAATTTTAGATGATAATATAAAAAATAATAAATAAAATTAATAAAATTTTTAATATTAATTCTTTTAAAATGCTGGTACGGGATTTGCACCATAAAATAACGGGTGCTTTGGCACTGAGGAGTGAAACGATGATTATGAAGGAAGTGATGACGAGAACTTTTGTAAAGTTTTATGGAAATGATTCTATCGAAGAAACCGCTAACTTCCTAGTCAACAAAAAAGCAAAGGGGGATTGGTATATAACCGTTTTGGCGATTTAGTCGGGGGATTTACAGAAACGGAAATTTTATTTGGATTGCAAATGGAAAAATACGACAAAGAAAAATAGGAAGGGGATATACAATGGATTTTACTTTGCCGAAAGAGATTGAATTTTTAAAAGAAAATGTTCGAAAATTCGTGAAAGAAGTAGTCGACCCGGTCGCGATGGAAATTGAAGAAAACGATCAAATTCCGGAGCACATTATCGAAAAATCGAAAGAAATGGGCTTGTTTGGGCTGAGCATTCCGGAAGAATACGGCGGCTTAGGCTTGTCAATGGTCGGCAAATGCGCGATTTACGAGGAGCTTGGGAAAACGCACAACGGCTATACGACACTGATTGGCGCACATACCGGCATCGGCACCGTTGGCATTGTCGAACTTGGCACGGAGGAACAAAAGCGGAGATACTTGCCGAAAATGGCGACAGGAGAATGGATCGGCGCGTTTGCTTTAACCGAGCCTGGCGCGGGTTCCAATGCGGCCGCATTGAAAACGACAGCGGTGAGAAAAGGAGACCGCTACATTATCAATGGCTCGAAACATTATATTACAAATGCGGTCGAAGCTCATGTCTTTACCGTAATGGCGGTTACCGATCCTTCCAAAGGGGCGAAGGGGATCACTTCCTTTATCGTCGAAAAAGACTTTCCGGGCTTTATTTTAGGAAAAGTGGAACGGAAAATGGGACTAAGAGGCTCGCATTCGGCGGAAATTTTCTTTGATAATTTGGAAGTCCCGGTTGAAAACGTGCTCGGCAAAGAGGGAGAAGGGTATGTCAATGCCTTGAAAATATTGGCGAACGGCCGCGCTGGATTGGCGGCAAGAAATTTAGGATCATGCATTAGATTGTTGGAATATTGTATGGAATACGCGCAGCAGCGCGAGCAATTTGGCAAGCCTATTTTTGAACAGCAAGCCATTCAGCATATGCTGGCGGAAATGAGCATGCTTATCGAAGTGTTGCGATCGATTACATATCGCGTCGCTTGGATGACGGACCAAAAAATGCGGGTCGTCAAAGAAGCGGCGATTGCTAAGCTGTTTGGTTCTGAAGTATATAACAAAATTGCCGATTTGGCCGTCCAAATTCACGGAGGATTAGGATATATGAAAGACTATCCAATTGAGCGTTTCTACCGTGACGCGCGGATTACGAAAATTTATGAAGGAACATCGGAAATCCAGCGCAATATTATCGCCAATGAATTAAGGAAAGAATATTCCAAAGTAAGAGTATAATTGTTTTATCCAAGGTAAAGGTTTAGGCGTTTACCTGGGCTTTTTTGTACACCATAATAGCCCGTCTCAAGAAACGAAAGAAGCAGCCTTAAGTTCATCACTTTTATGGTAGATTGTATTATTATTTTCTCCGGCGTCGCGATTGTGTTGCAGTTTTTGTAAAAAGTAATTTTTTACCATTCGTGTGAGAGAAAGACCTTTTACCATCCTCATGTTTATTATCATTTTTACGACAGCCATATCGATTTTGATATATCAATTTGTCCATGAATTTGGTTACCGTATCGAAGCGGGAGGAATGATTTGCATCCTTTTCGGCTTGCTTGTATTGGCTGTGACATGGTGGCTCAATAAGAAGTTTCGCATTACAAAATGATAATGAGCGGCATTTCTTTTACGCATGCCAAGTTCATTTATTTGAATGCCTGCCTGGAGATTCGCTACAATAAGGTGGAAACATGAATATTTCGCTTTCTTGTTGTTGATGCAACGGAGAGCCTAAACCGAGGTGCATATACGATGAAAATAGAGGTTTGGTCCGATTTTGTTTGCCCATTTTGCTATATTGGGAAACGCCGGTTGGAAGAAGCGCTTGAGCAGTTTCCGCATAAAGATCAGGTCGAAGTCGTATTCCGCAGCTTTGAGCTGGATCCCAATGCGAAAAAACAGTACGATATGACAATCCATGAAATCATCGCGAAAAAATACGGTATTTCGGTTGAAGAGGCGAAAAGGGTCAATGCCGATATTGGCAGACAGGCAGAGTCCGTCGGGCTGACGTTCCGATTTGACACGATGAAGCCGACGAATACGTTTGACGCTCACCGCCTTGCCAAATATGCCAAAGAGCAAGGAAAACTTCCAGAAATGACGGAACGGCTGTTTCAAGCCTATTTTACCGATTCGAAATGGATTAGCGACCATGATGTACTCGTCGAGCTGGCTGGCGAAGCCGGGCTGGATCGGGAGGAAGTGAAACAAGTTCTCGAAAGCAGTCGCTATACCGATGAGGTGAGAAAGGACGAGGCGGAGGCGGCCCGTTTTGGCGTCCGCGGCGTGCCGTTTTTTGTGCTGAACCGCAAATACGCGATTTCCGGCGCGCAGCCGATAGAAGTGTTTATACAGGCGCTTGAAAAAGTGTGGGAAGAGGAAAACGCAAACTCGCCATTGCAGCCGCTGGCAGCGGATGGAGGAGGCCAATGCATGGACGGCAGCTGCCAAATGGAATAGCAAGTGTATAAAAACACAACCAGACGGTCTTTGGAGAGAGCCGCCTGGTTGTGTTTTGTTATCCGCGCTTGACAAACAATGGCAAGTCGGTATGCCCCATTTCGCGGACGTATACGAAAAGCTGGCCTTTATGGTGGATTTCATGGTCCATCGCCATTTGTAAAAATTGCGCTGTCGGGATTTTCGCACCAAAAACGTTCGTGAGATCTAAAACACGTTCAAAATCTTCATTGGTAAGGGATTCCAGCAATTGCTTCGTTTTTTCTGTATATGTTTGGGCAAGCTTTTGCAAATTGGTTTCCGTTTCCTCAATTTTTTCTGTAAATAGCGCTGGATCTCCATGTTTCGCGGTGTTGGCGAATTTATAAAAGCTGAAAAGAATATGAGTGGCTAAATCTTTCGCCGACATCGACGTTGGTGTCGGTTTGTAGTCATAATGCTTTTCTTCGATTTTGTTAATTAACTCTACCGTTACATTGCGATGGGATAAAAAGTATTGCACAAGTTTTTGTGCCTGGCTCATATGCATTCCTCCCTTTGGAATTTGTTTCCCTTTCTGATTATATCAAAGAAGAACAGGATATGGTTAGTAAGGAAGTTTGACGATAAAGGTTGTCCCTTGCCCTGGGGTGCTTTCTACGTTGATCGTACCATCGTGGGCCAATACGAATTCTTTGGCAATTGCCAGACCCAGTCCCGTTCCGCCCCGATTGCGCGTTCTTGCCTCATCGGTGCGGTAAAATCGATTAAACAGCAAATGAAACTTTTGGAAATTCCGTTCGTAATATAATAAAAAAGGGGAGTATATGATGTCATCTGCATGGCTATTTTTTGGAGGCATTGCCTTGCTGTATTTCCTTGTGACGATCCCGATTCAATATTTGTATATATCGGGAATAAAAGAACGGGCAAGAAAATCGAAGCTTTCGCAAGAACAAATGTATCAGAACATGTCGTTTGAAGAAGAGCAGTTACACTTCCATATACAAGGAAACATAGCGAATCTACCGTCTACTGTTGTCGCTCATTTTTTGTATCAATTACGCCATCGTAAAAAATCAAAGGGCTAAAGAGGTAGCGGACAGACCAAATATACAGTGATCATTTCCGTCCAATCCTTATCTGTTAAATAGAATATATTTACTTAAATGTATAAAACATTATTTTGAATATGAGTAGGTAGGGACAAGGTGTCCGTTCTATCCTGTTATGCTCCTGAAGAAGCGGTAGAATGGAGGTACGGATTTTCTAGCCTGCTGTAGAGATAAAATAGTAAAATAAATGGAGATGAAAGGGTGTGAATAGGGATGAAGGACACCTCCTCGCCAAAACCGATGAAAATAAAAGTCATTATAGCCGATGATAATTCCTTTGTTCGCGAAGGAATGCGAATTATATTAAGCACGTACGATGAGTTTGAGGTCGTAGCGACAGTGAATGATGGACAAGAGGCATTCCATTACTGCAAGAATCATGATGTAGATATCGCGCTATTGGATGTGCGTATGCCGAACATGAACGGAGTCGAAGCGACCAAACTCATATGTGAGCAAACAAAGACGAAACCTCTTATACTTACTACTTTTGATGACGATGAATATATTTTAGATGCCATGCGAAACGGCGCGAAAGGATATTTTTTGAAAAATACCGACCCGGAGAGGATACGGGAAGCGATTAAAGCAGTATATAACGGAAATATCATTATGCAGGATGTCGTAATGGAAAAGATCAAGTCCAGCTTAAAAGAAGAAAAAGAAGCAGAACCTAAAATTGACAAGAGCCTTTTTACGGAACGAGAAATGGCAATTATGTCTTTCATTGCGAAAGGGCTTTCGAACAAAGAGATTTCGAAACAGCTTTTTATATCGGAAGGAACAATCGCCAATTACATCACTTCGATTTTAGATAAAACAGGATTACAGCATCGCACACAGATCGCCATTTATTATTTAACAGGAAAAATTAGTTGAGGGAGATCAATGGAGCTTTGGTTCATCCTGAGCAAACTAATCGTGTGGGTCTATGTGGCTGTCTGTTACGTGTACTCTGATAATACCGCTATTTCTTGGTTTGTCTTTTCTTCTCTTGTCTACTTTTGTATCAATATGGTCATTTACATCGTCAAAAAAGATACAGTGAAAAAGGGCGCGGTGCTGCTATCGATCGGTCTTATACTTACTGCGAGTTTCTATATTTACCCTTTATTTATTTTGCTTTTGCCCATCAATCTATATGAATTCGCTTCTGGCCATATACGTAAAAAATGGATGCTGTTTCTCTTGCTTTTGCTTCCAATTTTCTTTGTTCCAGAAGACGTATATCCTATATATGGGCTTGTTGCGTCGTTTACTTTTATGGGTGTTACCATGGCAAAACAGTACACGTTTAGAACAGAACAATTGGAAGATCATCTTGATAAAATGCGAAGAGATATACAACGGTTAACAAAAAGTTTAAATGAGTATCATGAATACATAAAGCAGTCCCAATATACCCTTCAATTAGAGGAACGAAACCGGCTGTCTCAAGAAATCCATGATAAAATCGGCCATTCCATGACCGGAGCACTCATTCAGATGGAAGCGGCGAAACGCTTAATGGATATGGACAAAGAAAAAGCAAAAGAACTATTGCAAAATGCCATCCATATTTCGAAAGAAGGAATTGAAAATATAAGAATGACATTAAAACAAATAAAGCCTCCATCCGAACAAATCGGTATGAATCGAGTGAGATTATTCATAGAGGAATTTTCGGCTAAACATCATATTCGAATTCCGCTTGTATGCAAAGGGGATTTGGAGGTCATTTCCCCTATCCAATGGAAAATTATTTATGAGAATATTACTGAAGCGTTAACGAACGCGATGAAATATGCGGAAGCAACTGTCGTTTCCGTTGAGATTCATGTACTTAACACTCTCATTAAAGTGGAAGTGAAAGATAATGGAAAAGGCGCCGAAAAAATAAAAAAAGGCCTTGGAATCATGGGAATGGAAGAACGGGCCGCTTCGGTAAACGGCACTGTAATTGTTGATGGCACAAAAGGCTTTTCTGTGACAACGTTGCTTCCTATTCTTCAATGAATGACCTCATGCAGAAAACATGAAAATTCTCATGTGAAGAAGATGAACTCCTACACTTACAGGGGTTCATCTTTTTTTCTATAATAAGCAACATAAAGCAGGTAAAGAGGGTGAAAGGATGAACATATTAGAAATCAAAAACGTAACGAAAAAATTTGGCGACTTCATCGCAGTAGATAATATGTCTTTAACGGTAGCGGAAGGGGAAATATTTGGATTCCTCGGGGCAAACGGCGCTGGGAAAAGTACGACAATCAATATGATTTCCGGGCTGCTGCGTCCCAATGCGGGTGAGATCAAGATTCTTGGAAAAGACATTGGCAAACATAGTCATTTTGCGAAAAGAAATATCGGTATCGTTCCCCAAGATATTGCGATTTATGAAGATTTAACGGCATATGAAAATGTGAAATTTTTTGCCGGCTTATACGGACTGCGTGGTTCCCAGCTACATGAGCGGGTAGAAGAAGCATTACAGTTTGTCGGATTAAGCGATAAACAAAAAAGCTATCCGAAAAATTTTTCAGGCGGAATGAAACGCAGATTAAATATTGCTTGTGCGATCGCCCACCGACCGAAGCTGATTATTATGGATGAGCCTACCGTGGGCATTGATCCGCAATCTAGAAATTATATTTTGGCCTCTGTCAAAAAGCTAAACGAAATGGGATGTACGATCATTTATACAAGCCACTATATGGAGGAAGTCGAAGAAATCTGCACGCGAATTGCCATCATCGATCATGGAAAAATCATTGCGGAGGGAACGAAAGAACAGCTTGAAGCGATTATCACGAATACAAAAGACGTTTGGATTGGAGTCAAATCAATGGATAACATGGATATCAACAAACTTAAAGCCATTAGTGGGGTAAAGGCAGTGCAATGCGAAGAAAACATGGTGAAAATTAGTTCGGATATAGGAGTCAATAACCTTAACCGCATTATTCAATGTTTGATGAATGATGGCGTAGAAATACGTTCACTGGAAGAAAAGTCGCCAAATTTAGAAACGGTCTTCCTTACCTTAACGGGAAGAAATTTAAGAGATTAGCCTTTTAACCTACCGTAATATAAAGGAGGTTTTTTCTTGAATATCGTTAATATCGCCATAAAGGAAATAAAAAGAGATTTTCGCGATGTGAGAACGCTTATTTTTATGCTTGCATTTCCGATTGTGCTCATGTTAATACTTGGTACAGCTCTTTCTAATGCTTTTGATTCCACCATTTCGGTAGAGGATATTCATGTTTTGTACAAAGACAAAACGGCTGGGGAGTTTTCCACATATGTTCGTACATTTATAAAAGAAGCAAAGAAATCTGACATTCATTTCAAAAAAGCTTCCCATCATATGGATGGGAGAAGAGAGGTCAAGCAGGGGAATTATGACGGTTACATGGAAATCGATAATCAAGGCGTACAGCTGTATACGAACAATAGCAATTCGGTCAAAGGCAGTATTATTCAAGGAATGGTGGCTGCTTTTGCCGATAAATATAATATGGTTGCGGCTGTGGCGCAAGTGAAGCCCAATCAAGTCCATATGCTGATGAACAACGGTCATCGTGATGATTATATACAAGAAACCTCCCTGCATTCTAAACGGCAACCAGGCGCCATGGACTATTATGCCATTACGATGACAACGATGATTGCTCTTTATGGAGCCGTATCGGCCAGTTATTTAATAAGGGGAGAAAGAACACGGAAAACAGCAGATCGGTTACTAGCGGCGCCAATTCATAAAAGTGAAATTTTTATCGGAAAAATACTCGGAAGCATGGTTACCAATTTTCTTTGCGTTGCCATTATCATCGTTTTCAGTAAGTTTGTCTTCAAAGCGTATTGGGGAAACCATCTTGCACTCGTATACCTTGTAGTGTTCACCGAAGTACTATTCGCCGTTAGTTTCGGGCTAGGCATCAGCTACATTGCAAGGACAGAAGGAGCTGCGAAAATGATTGTCATGGTGGTGATACAGTTAGCGTCTTTCTTTGGCGGGGCGTATTTTAAAATAGAAGCTACAAGTACAATAGCAAGGTTGATTACTAATCTTTCTCCGCTCACATGGGCAAACACGGCTATTACGAAAATGATTTATGCCAACGATTTGTCCGCCAGCTTTCCTGCCATACTCCTAAATGTCGGATTATCAGCGTTGTTTTTGCTGATTGCAGGGATGTCGCTCACAAGACGGGAGGGATTATAAGATGCGCGATCTCGTTTGGCTAATAAGGCATACATTAAAAAGGACGTTTAGCAACAAAAGGAATATACTATTATATTTTGGTACTCCATTGATCGGGATTATAATATCTCTACTTGTTTACGGCGGTTCTACAGCGAAGGATTTGCATGTCGGTATGGTAAACCATGATCCTCATTATATTACCAATGATACGATACGTTTTATCAAAAGCATTGAACATATATCGGTTACGAATGTAAAAGAATCAGAAATTGATGACAAAATCACGTCTGGAAAACTAGACTGTGTGGTTATTTTTCATTCAGGGTTTTCACAAAGCGTTCAAGAAGGACGTCCTAGCCATATTCAAATCGTTTCGATCCGGGGAACAGAAATTACAGGTTTTATCAAATCGTATCTGTATCATTACATCGATAATATTGCTGCCCTCGGCCAAATTGCAAAAGGGGATGAACATACGTTTTTGGAGATGTACAAACGTTATCAGCAAGCTCCGTTCAACATGTCAGTCCATTCGTTACAAGATACATCGAAACACAAATATATGACGTATCAAACGATCGGATATTTGCTCATGATCATGCTTTTATCGGCGGGAAATTTAGCCGAAATCATTATTAAAGAAAAAGAAAATCGAACTTATTTCCGATTATTATCCACTCCTATTAATGCAAAGCAGTATGTATTATCAAATGTCATCGTCAACATGATCGTAATGACGGGACAGATTATCATTACGCTAATCATGATGGATACAGTATTTCACATCAAAACAAATATTCCTTTTTGGCAAATGACAACGATCCTTATGCTTTTTGCCTTGGTAGCCATTGGAGTAGCGTTAATGACAGTGGCTTTTGCGAGCAGTTCCGCTTCTTCAGGAGCGATGCAAAATTTATTAACGGTTCCTACATGCATGCTTGCTGGATGTTTTTGGCCAGTGGATATTATGCCTGCATTTGCGCAAAAAATGGCTGATTTTCTTCCGCAGCGGTGGGCGTTAGATACGCTATTGAAATTACAGCAAGGGCATCATTTCGGAAGCTTATATTTAAATATACTGATTCTCTTTGCCTTTGCGCTCGCTTTTTTCTTAATTGCTGTTTACAAATTTGGGAGAAATCATAGTGTGGGCAATTTTTTATAACCAATGTCTCTTTCCCATGGTTAGGCAAATATAGGTGATCATTTTACAAAACATCACTATATATTAGTATTAGGATACGATACCATGAAGAATAGATTGAGGTGAAAACATGCCCAAAATCTTTATCGATCCGGGGCATGGCGGCAAAGATACAGGCGCGGTTGGAAACGGGCTGCAAGAGAAAGATATTACGTTATCCATTGCATTGGAGATGCAACGCATATTGCAAGACGAATATGAAAACGTTTCTGTGCAGTTAAGCCGTAAGAGCGATACGGCTGTACCATTAAGTCAGCGGGCGGCAAAAGCGAACCGCTGGGGTGCCGACGTTTATCTAGCCATTCACGTAAATGCTGGGGGAGGAACGGGGTATGAGGATTATATTTATGAAGGACTTTCCGATCATTCCAAAACAGCGCGGATTCGCGATATCATTCACGAAGAAGTGGTACGGGCGACAGGATTCCGCGACCGCGGGAAAAAGAAAGCAAACTTTTACGTGCTAAGAGAAACGGCCATGCCAGCGGTGCTTACGGAAAACGGATTTGTCGATCGAGAGGAAGACGCGGAAAAGTTGAAAGATCCTGCTTTTCTGCAAACGATCGCAAGAGGGCATGTGAATGGGTTAGCGAAAGCATTCCACTTAACAAAAAAGTCAGATGCGAACGATTTGATTCGTGTCATTGTCGATGGGAAACAAATCGGTGTCTATGAAGACAAGGAAAATGTATTGAAACAAGTAGAATACTATTTAGAAAAGGCTAATAAAATCGAGATGGAACGAGTGAAAAGATGAGTTTGTATAGCAAAGCCTATCGCACTTTGTGAAGTGCGATAGGCTTTTTTGATTGGTTTGTCTCAAGATACAAGCCGTTGCCAATCCCCTCCTTTTTCATAGAGTATATCAAGGTTTCACTAGAGGAGGAGATCGAATGTACGGATATTCTATTGTTCAGCTAGCGCGTAATTACGCACATAAATTAGACCGTCCTTTGCGTCATTTTATGGTAAGTATGTATAAGCCTTTTATATATACTCCGTGTATTATTCATAAACATCTAGAAAGATGGATGAAAAAGACGAAAAAAATTCCAGTCATCATTCATTTTCATGATGAGGATGGTATTTTCGCTCTCAAGGAAATCGAAAAACAACATTTTCGCATGAAAATTCATCATCAATTCCGTTATATCCCTTCGTGCAGTGCCGAGGTGACTCCGCAAGCGTTAGAGCAAATTTTACAGCGCTCCGATGTGAAAAAAATATACTTAAACCGAAAAGTAAGCGCGCTATTGAATAATGCTGTTCCATCAGCGAATGCGAAACATGTGACAGTGAACGGGACAACGTTAAGCGGAAAAGGGGTAACGATTGCGATTGTTGACACAGGAATTTATCCGCATCCGGACTTGGAAGGACGGATTGTTGAGTTTGTCGATTTTGTTAATGGGCGTACTGCCCCGTATGATGATAATGGACATGGAACCCATTGCGCCGGCGATGCGGCGGGAAACGGCCGCATGTCTTCCGGATTGTATGCGGGGCCGGCATATGAGGCAAATGTGGTAGGAGTAAAAGTGCTGAACAAGGCAGGAGCTGGCACCCTTGATACAATCATTCGCGGAATTGAATGGTGCATCCAATATAATGAAACGAATCCAAACAACAAGATTGATATTATTTCACTGTCACTAGGCGGCGAACCGCAGCCGTTTCCTGCCGAAAATGACGATCCGCTTGTGCAGGTGGTGGAAAAGGCATGGGATCATGGCATTGTCGTCTGTGCTGCAGCTGGAAATGCGGGGCCGGAATATAGAACGATTTCTAGTCCAGGAATCAGCGATAAAATTATTACCGTCGGAGCCCTCGATGACCTTGATACGGCCGAGACAAGGGCGGATGATAAAGTTGCCGATTTCTCCAGCCGAGGGCCTACCAATTACGGGGTGACAAAGCCTGATATTGTCGTGCCGGGAGTCAATATCATTTCGCTGCGCGCGCCGAGATCCACGTTGGACAAATATCAGAAACAAAGTCGCATCGACCAATATTATACGAGCATGTCAGGAACATCCATGGCGACACCGATTTGCGCGGGCATTGTTGCTTTAATGCTGCAGCATAAACCAAATGCCACGCCAGATGAAATTAAACAGGCCCTAAAAGAAGGTACTGATCTATGGAAAGGGCTTGACCCTAATGTATATGGAGCGGGGTATGTCAACGCCAAAAAAGCAATTGAATTACTAAAAGCATAAAAAAGAAGAGGAAAGCGTTATTCGCCGCTTCCCTCTTCTTTATCTTTGCGATTATTGTTGTAATTGTATTTGGACGGATCGACCGGCTTAAATCCTTTCGGAGTATAGAACCGCAACAAATCACCGTATACGACTTTATCGGAAAGGTCCAGTTTCGTACGGGCAATTTGTTCCATTCGTTTAATTTCTGGAGTTTCTTTCAACGGTTCGCCCGTCTTCGAATCATAATATTTTCCGTTTACCGCCGTTACGGTCGGAGTGACGAAGTTGCCGTTGCGGAACGGCACGATTTCCTGATGTTCCGGCGACAACAGGTCTGTACCGAAATGGACATAATTTTTTGTATCAATGCCTAACAGGTGAAGAACTGTCGGCAATAAGTCAATTTGTCCGCCGTATTTATGAATAACGCCGCCTTTGACGCCAGGAATATGGATAAACAAAGGAACTCGTTGTAATTGCGCGTATTCAAACGGCGTAATTTCTTTTCCTAGTAGTTGTGACATTGCTTTATTATGATTTTCGGAAATTCCATAATGGTCACCATATAAAATGATGACGGAACGGTCGTATAAGCCGGATTTTTTCAGATAATCAAAGAACTCTTTTACCGCTTCGTCCAAATAACGGGCGGTTTGGAAATAACGGTCTACCGAGCCATCGCCTGTATCCGCCGGTTTGATCGTTGCGTCTTCCTCGCTAATTGGATAAGGAAAATGGTTTGATAGCGTGATAAATTTGACATAAAACGGTTCTTTCAACGATTCCAACAATGGAATCGATTCTTTAAAGAACGGTTTGTCCTTTAATCCATAGTTAAGCACATCGTGGTCATTCATATCATAGTAGCTTGCATCAAAGAAATGATCGAACCCGAACGATTTATAAATTTCATCACGGTTCCAGAACGTTTTATAGTTACCATGGAACACCGCCGACGTATATCCATACTGGCGGAGAATTGCCGGTGCTGCTTGATACGTGTTTTGTCCTTTGGTTGTAAACACAGCTCCTTGTGGCAAGCCGAACAGCGAGTTTTCTAACATGAACTCTGCATCCGATGTTTTCCCTTGACCGGTTTGATGGAAGAAGTTATCAAAGTAAAAGGTGTTCGGATCACGCACAAGCGAATTTAAAAATGGAGTTACTTCTTGGCCATGCAATTTATAGTTAATCAAAAAGTTTTGGAACGATTCTAAATGAATGTAAATTACATTCATTCCTTTTGCGACACCGAAATACTTCGGATTTGGTTTCGCATATGTTGCTTGTACATGGTTTAAAACCGTTGTA
Organism: Parageobacillus caldoxylosilyticus NBRC 107762; assembly: GCF_000632715.1. Classification (GTDB taxonomy): domain Bacteria; phylum Bacillota; class Bacilli; order Bacillales; family Anoxybacillaceae; genus Saccharococcus; species Saccharococcus caldoxylosilyticus. The sequence continues at coordinate 46,042 of NZ_BAWO01000029.1, forward strand.
ATATCGCTTTTATTCGCAAACGCGCGCTGTGTCGAAGATTTCATGCTTTGCACAGCGTCATAAATTAAGTAGTTGTAGACCCCTAAATATTTCACGATGTAGTTTCGGTCAAACGTTCTTGTCAGCAGTTGCGGGCGGTCCACTTCAGCCAGCGCAAGGTTCGCGGTAAAAATGAGGACAGCAGTCGCGAACACAATGCTTTTTTTGTAGCGTCCGACCTGCACTGCTGGCAGGGAGAAACGTTTCGAAGCGACAATCGCTATTAAAATAATCGTATCTAAAAAATAGAAAATATCGTACCACTTGAGCAATTCCCAAATACTTCCGCCAAGATCGCCAAAGTTTTTCGTCTGCGTGAGCGTTGGAAATGTAATAAAGTCGCTAAAGAAACGGTAGTATACAATATTGGCGTATAAAATAAACGATAAGATGAAATTAATAATAATGAGCCATGTATACGCTCGTTTTCCTTTCGCCAATAACGCTAATCCTAAAAAGAAAACAGCAGAGCTGATCGGGTTAATAAACAGCAGAAACTCCTGCATGGAATTGCTGATGCCCAGATTAAATTCAGCTAGATAAGCTACATACGTTTTCATCCAAAACAAAAATACAGCAAAAATAAAAAAAACAATATATTGGTTAGGGAGAGAACGGTATTTGTTTAACAGTTTTGCACCAATCCTCTTCACGTTCTCTTCGCCTCCTTGTTTATTATTTGAACGCCTAGTGCAATGGATAGCACATATACATATATGAACAACAGCTGCACAAAGTGCTGCGTGCAGCATGCGAGGCATTCTGTCATTATTTTACGTTGAAAAATCTCCACGTCAAGTAGCATAATACCTATTTTATATAAAGTCAATGGAATGTTTTTATTCTATTTCCACTTTATTTTCGCTTTCCTCGCTGTCTGTCCCCCCTTTCTCTGCCATTTGCCAAGCGTTTCTTTCTGTTTTATATAGACGAAAGTGGAAAGGAAATGGTTTCACGTTTATGGAAAAAATTCTGTCCAATTGAACGGCCATGCCCTCTAACCATTTTATTAAGCGAGTGACGCATTATGATAAAAAATAATTGGATGTACCGGATTTTGCTGTTTCTTGGTATATTTTTCTATGCATAACCTGTAACTATGTAGAAATTAGAATGAAGAAAAGAGGAAGGGATACTAGGATGACCACGGCACGGAAATATTATTTAGACCCACCGAAAGTATTGGTGACTGGATTTGCCGTGATTATTTTCATCGGTGCTATGTTGTTAATGCTTCCAGTGGCGACGAATGATGGAAAAGGATTGTCTTTTTTAGATGCGTTATTTACGGCAACATCGGCTACATGTGTAACGGGATTAGTGGTTGTTGATACGGGAACGACGTTTACCCTATTTGGGCAGCTTGTTATTTTAGCGCTTATTCAAGTAGGCGGACTTGGATTTATGACATTTGCAACGATGTTTGCCTTTCTGCTTGGAAAGCGGATTTCGTTGCAAGAACGGTTATTGCTTCGAGAAGCGATGAATAATTTAACACTCGAGGGAATCGTCCGTTTAGTGAAGAGGGTATTAATTTTTACGGTAATAATTGAAGGGATCGGCGGCCTTGTATTGGCCATTCGTTTTGCATTTGATATGCCGCCGCTAAAGGCTTTCTATTTTGGGATGTTTCATGCGATCTCCAATTTTAATAACGCAGGTTTTGATTTAATGGGAGATTTCCGAAGTCTAACAGGATATGTGGAAGATCCAGTTGTTACGCTTGTTGTATGCGCCCTTATTATTTTAGGTGGCATTGGTTTTATCGTCATAAATGAGGTGTACGAATATCGGCAGACGCACCGCTTTTCCCTTCATACAAAAGTCGTCGCCGTAACGAGCGGCCTCTTGTTAGCATTTGGCACGCTGCTCATTTTTTTGTTTGAGCTTCATAATCCAAAAACGCTCGGGCCATTATCTCCGCTTGGCAAGTTTTTGGCCTCCTTCTATCAGGCGGTAACACCAAGAACGGCTGGATCGAATACGTTGAATATTCCTGATTTAACGCAGCCGACATTGTTTTTGATTATATTTCTTATGTTTGTTGGCGCCTCTCCCGGTTCAACTGGCGGCGGCATCAAGACGACCACTTTTGCGACATTATTGGGAGCGGTTTGGTCGCAAATACGAGGAAAAGAGGATGTCGTCTTTTTTAAAAAGCGGATTATGTATGATACGATTTATAAATCGTTAACCGTAACGATCAGCGGTTTGTTTATCGTTATGTTTGTAACGATGCTGTTAACGATTACGGAAAAAGGAAAAGACTTTTTAATGATTTTATTTGAAGCAACGTCGGCATTTGGCACGGTAGGATTGTCTATGGGACTGACACCGGAGCTATCTCCATTCGGAAAGGTGTTAATTATATTTACGATGTTTGCGGGAAGAGTCGGGCCATTAACGATCGCTTACGCTGTAACATTGCATCGCAAGCCGGATCCGTTCCGCTATCCAAAAGGGAAAATTATGATTGGTTAAGCAAGAATGCAAAAATAAGCAAAAGTGTGAGAAAGAAAGAAAAAGAAAAGATAAAATGAGCCAAATCGTGTTCACTTCCTTCCTTTTGCTCCTTTACAGGGAAACAAGAAGCGAGTAATATAGCTGCTATGATGCAACACTATATAGGGAAATCGCTGAATCCTTAATGGAGCGGGGGACCCAATGTTGTAACGTCCGTTACTTGGGGTGAATCCTGAAAAGGAAGGGCTATCTCTCCATGCCCTAACCCGACAGCTAACCTCGTAAGCGTTCTGGGGAGGGATGTAAAGGGAAATGTTCGCCTAATCTAACCGTTGAGTACATCCTCAACGGTTTTTTTCTTTTTGAATGATGATGGATGAAAAAGGAAAGCTAATACGTAAGGGGGAGATAGAACGATGGCTTCTTTGAAACGATGGCTAATTGGTTCGCCGATGGAAACAAAACGGCTAAAACACGAAAAGTTGCCAAAATGGAAGGCTTTAGCCGTGTTTTCATCCGATGCGCTTTCATCGGTTGCGTACGCGACGGAAGAGATTTTATTAGTATTAATGTTGTTAGGAACGAGCGTGTTTTTTTATTCGCTGCCGATTGCAGTTGCCATTTTAGTGCTGCTGCTGCTTGTGACGTTATCCTATCGCCAAATTATTTACGCATTTCCGTCCGGAGGCGGAGCTTACGTAGTTGCTAGAGATCATTTAGGAACGGCGACCAGCCTCGTTGCCGGCGCGGCATTAATGATTGATTATATTCTTACTGTAGCGGTCAGCATTAGCTCAGGCGTGGCGGCGTTAACGTCGGCGTTTCCAAGCTTGCTGCCGTGGAAAGTACAAATCGGAGTAGCGCTCGTATTGCTGCTGATGATTTTAAACTTGCGTGGAATTACCGAGTCGGCCACAGTGTTTGCGTACCCAACGTACTTGTTTATTATTTCCGTGTTAGTGCTTATTGCTGTAGGGGGATGGCAGCTGTGGCATGAAGGATGGCATGGGTTTAATTACAAAGAGCATGCTTCTGCTGCACATTTTTTTGCTTCAGGTTATAGTGTGTTTATTTTATTAAGAGCATTTGCATCAGGATGTTCGGCGATGACAGGGATAGAAGCCATTAGCAACGGTGTCCCGGCATTTAGACCGAATAGCTCAAAAAATGCAGCCATAACAATGGGCTGGATGTCCGTTTTATTAGGGACGATGTTTTTAGGAATTACCGTTTTAGCGGCAGGGTTTGGTGTGACGCCATTAGAACATAAGACGGTCATTTCCCAAATTGGCCATCATGTTTTCGGGAATAGTATATTCTTTTACCTATTTCAAATGATTACGATGCTTATTTTAGTACTGGCCGCAAATACAAGCTTTGCCGGTTTTCCGCAGCTGGCTTCCATTATTGCCAACGATCGATTTTTGCCGAGAAGCTTGGCGGCGCGCGGCGACCGCCTTGTATTTTCGAACGGAATTATTCTGCTAAGTATTTTGGCCATCGTGCTGATTGTTACATTTCACGGTGAAACTCACTCACTGATCCCGCTGTATGCAGTCGGTGTGTTTCTTTCGTTCACGATCGGCCAAAGCGGAATGCTAAAGAAAATATGGAAAGATAAAGAAATGCGACGTGCGACCACGATTCTGACCATTGGGGCAGGAACGATTGTAACGGGGCTGGTCACCATTATTACAGTGGTGGCGAAATTTACGCAAGGCGCATGGCTGGTCATTGTCGCCATTCCATTATTAGTGTGGATGTTTTACCGCATTCACGATCATTATGAAAAATTGGGAGAGCAGCTAAAACTGGACGAACCGGAGTGGGCGCGTCGCGAAAAAATGTTAAAGCCGAAAGTGATTATTCCGATTTCAGGGGTAAGTAAAGTAGTCGCGCAATCAGTGCAGTACGCACGCAGCACCTCCAACGATATTACGGCGATCTCTGTAATTTTCTACGAGGAGGAGGAACAAAAGCTAAGAGAAAAATGGGAAAAATTTTATCCTGATATTCCATTGCAGGTGATCTATTCTCCTTATCGGACGATTCTGTCTCCAATATTAGACTATATTAACGAGGTGGAAAAACAAGCAAATGGTTCGCCGATTACGATTTTAATGCCGCAATTTATCGTAAAAAAATGGTGGCATACGCTTTTGCATAACCAAACGGCGATTATTTTGCGCTTTTTCTTGATTATGAAAAAGGACATTGTTATTGCGACATTACCGTATCATTTACGGGAATAATGTGTCGACAGAAGCAGAAATATTTCCTTGGAAATCGACATGTGTCGAATGGGCAAAAAAAGTTCCCCCTGTGTGAATCATTGCATATAGTAACGCAGGAGGAACGAATAATGTGGAAATATATATCAATGATCATGTTAGCCTTTGCCGTCAGTATGGACAGTTTAAGCGTTGGGGTGACATACGGAATTAGGAAAATTCAATTTCCGCTTCGCTCAAGGCTCGTCATCGCATGCATGTCCGGCGCGATGTTATTGTCATCCATGTATGTCGGCAGTGTTCTTTTGTTGTTTTTGCCGGTGCAGGCGGAGCGATGGCTGGCTTCCTCTATATTAATTGCCCTTGGCATTTGGGCGATTTATAATGTAGTTAAAAAAGAGGATAAGCACGAAAGGATTGAACCGTTGGTGGCGGCTCCGCCTCGCATTAAAGTATGGAGGTTTCAATTGGAGCGATTTGGCATCGTCGTTCAAGTGCTAAAACGCCCGACGCTAGGGGATTTGGACCGTTCCGGAAGCATCAGTATGACAGAGGCGATATTGATTGGTTTCGCGCTGTCGATGGATGCGTTTGGTGCGGGAATCAGTGCCTCGTTTTTAGGGTATTCGCCATTGCTGCTTGCCTTGCTTGTATGCACATTAAATATCATTTTTATTGGTTTAGGGTTAAAAGCTGGAAATCTGCTCTCCAAGACAAAGGCAGTGAAAAAGGCTACGGTCATCCCTGGAGCGATTTTAATCTGCCTCGGCATCACGAAAATATTTTTTTGACCATCCTAAAAGCCGTTGCCTTTAGGATGGATTATATTGAATCTCTTTGGCCGTTATATTCGTAACTATTCATAGAAACAATATTTCTATGAGGAGAGATGAACAAATGTGGAAAAAGTTGTTGTCTAAACTTGGAGTAGGAGCTGCAAAAGTAGACCTTGTGCTGCACCGTCCTCACGTACGTCTAGGTGAAAAATTGGAAGGAGAATTTTTGATTGAAGGGGGGACGGTGGCACAACAAATTCGCAAGCTGGAAGTGGAACTGCAACTCACCGTTCAGGCTGATGGAAAAGCATATCGCCGAACGGTGGCCGTCATTCCCGTTGCTCCCGCGTTTACCATTCAGCCCGGGGAAAGAAAGGTATTGCCGTTTTCTTATGTTCTACCGTTGCATTTGCCGATTACCCGTCATAGTGTGCGCTATACGTTTGTGACGCGTTTGGATATTGCCGATGGAGCCGACGCCTTTGACCAGGATGCGATTCATATTCTTCCGCCGTTAGCCCTTGAGAAATTGTTTCAAGCGTTTGCGAAACTTGGTTTCCGCGAGAAGCCTTCTTCGGGCAAAATAAGTGCGTACGGCCAAGAATTTGCCTTCTTCCCGACCGACATGTTTAGAGGAACGGTACAGGAAGTAGAATTTTTTGCCCTGCTCGAAGAGGAAGGGGTTCGGTTGTATCTAGAAATAGACGTATGGAACGGATTTGCTGGGCTACGTGAAAAAGAGATGAAACAAGAGATGTTTTTGCGTTATGAAGAGTTAGACGATGTGGACGGAACAGCTCAAGCGTTGCAACGTGCAATCGAAGAAGCGGTTCAAGCCGCTCAGAACCCTTCCTTCCATATGGGCACTACCTATGCGCCGCCTTATACCGCTCCACATGCATACGATCCTTATCATCAACATCATCCTTATCACCAACATCATCATGGTGGGCATAGCATGATGGGAGCGATTGGCGGATTTGCGGCGGGAATGCTTGCGGGCATGGTGACGGAGGAATTGTTGGAGGACGTCGTTGAGGATGCGCTTGATGATCATGACCTAGGAGACATGCTGGATGTCGGCGATTGGTTTGACGGCGACGACGATATTATATAAGCATCACAGAGGGTGTTTCCAAAAGCAAAATGATGGGACACCCTTTTTTCTGCGTCCATCATCGTGAGGAGCGTTAAGAAAGACGAAAAAGATCCGATGGCCTTTCATGAAAAGGGGCATCGGATCTTTTACATAAAATGTTATATTTTTTTAAATAGCGTGACGTTGTCGATATAAATAGGACCCTTATAAGCTAATTTATTTCCGACGATGTTAAGAAACAGCTCGTTAACATTAGGCATAGCATTAAATTCAACATTAACGTGTAGCAATTTGTATTGTTGGTTATGGATTGTAACAGTGGTTAAGTCATTTACATTGACATGGTATTGGTCGACACCGATTTTGATCCAACCTGGATTTAAGGCGATGTAAGGACGTAAAGCGCCATTGACATCCACGCGAGGCAGAAGCAAGTCAAATGATATACGGGATGTTTCGCTTAATTCAGAGATAGGGCTTATTTTTACCTTTACTTCTTCCCAGTCTGCATTCCCAGGAAGATCTACATTTACACGCAGCATCTCGTTTTCGCGTGCTAATGCAGGAATTCCAAAGTTGGCTTGCCATGTGCCATCTGCATATACGTTATTCATATCCGAATCAAAAGAAAATTGTTTGATGATTTCATATGCGGAAGCATTTTGGATATTGACCGTCACTTCATCGGATGCAATCGTTTGTTTGTTCGTTAAAGTGGCAGTTGCTTTTAAGGTAACTGTACTGTCCTCTATTTCTTTTGTGGTATCCCAGTCAAATTCGTAACAATCGAATGAAGCATTATATTTCATCGTATAAGCTTCATCATGGCTGCTAAGTTGCAGCTGTACTTTTGCACTTTGTGCTGGTCACTCGCCACTTTTACTTTTACACGATAAGTGCCGCAAACATCTTGTGGTTTTGCAGGGAAGGCAAAATATACTTTTGGTTCTTTTTCGACATGTCTATCTCCGTTAAACAATTTAGCATATGTTTTTAGCAGGTTAGTAACCGAGCTATGATCATTGACAATCCGGAATCCGTCATAATCAGGATAGTAACCATTTTCATCCGCGCTTTCAGGGTTGTCATCGATGCCAGTCAGAAGCCAAAACATTGCACCGGTGCCGCCGTGTTCGAACATCGTCCGATTCCATGTATCATATATCATTTCACGGTTTTGCACTCCTGTGGCGCTAATTCCGTATTCTTCGAGCACAACTGGTTTTTTCGCTTTCTTTCCGGCAGCAAGATGGTCAAGAATATATTGTTCTCCCCACTTTTCGACGTTTTCCGGCGAAATTCCCCAATGTTCAGGATATAAATGGAATGTCCCGTAGTCTATATTTTTTAAAGCAATTAACCGGTCCCAGTCCACCCCGTTATAACCAGTGTACATATAGGAACCTTCACCATTGAATCCACCCGACGAACGGCGGAAGAATCCTTCGTCTCCTACTGCAACAAGGTGATGAGGGTCCATTGATTTAATATATGTGCTCATTTCATCGGCCCAGCGAACAAGCGTATCCCCTGTTGGGTCAGAGTCGTTGCGAGGTTCGTTAGCCAATTCCCATGCCATAATCGTCGGTTCATTTTTATAAATGATGCCGGTATATTGGTTTTTCCGATTGATTAGATAATGAACGTAATTTTTGTAAGCGGTTTTAATTCTTTCATCTGTATAGAATAAATCGTGATTCGTTTCTCCAATCCAGTTGACGTATTGCATCATGCCGCCGAAGTTATTCCAGTTGTTTGTTAATACGATGACTAAGCGAATTCCTTCCTGCTTGGCTTTGTAAATGGTGTAGTCTAAACGTTCAAAACCGTTTTGCGCCCCTTCTAATTCTTTAGGAATGGGTCCTTCTCCCATATACTTGCCCATTTCATATTGCATGTACGTGTTATGCGCTTGGTTTTCCGAAGTCATCCCGTCAAAAAATCCCCAAAGACGAATCACTTTTATTCCCATTTTTTTTGCTGATTCAATGACGTCATCAATCATTTGATTGGATTTGTAATGAAGGTAATAGTTATTGGTTCCGACAAAGCGAAACTCTTTGTTGCCAATCATTAATTTGTCGCCTTTGCGGTAAACAAATTCATTGTCTTTTGTTGGAGTGGCAGGTTCCCTCTTTGTTTTTGCATGTACGTTGTTTTGGGAGAAAAAGATAGGTACTACAGCACAAACGATACTAACAAGAAGCGCGATGAAGGTGTAACTCCATTTTTTGTTCATGGATTAAACTCCTCCTTCTTTTATGAATTTCTAAGTGAAAGATCTGGGCAGTCAAACCATGGTGTAGTGGAGAATGAAAGGTTTGTAGGAAGACAGGTAATTAACTCGTGGTGGATATAGGGGAAATATCTGGATGCTGTTAGGGAAATTTTATAAAACGTTTTCTATGTTGTCAACTTAAATTTAAGTAATCGTTAAGTTTAAAATTATAACTAAATGAAGTTAATTTAGCAGGAATATAAAATAAAAATGCCGAATCTATAAACCTATAGATCGTTGTATTGTGTTATTTAAGTAGAGAAAGGATGAACGTTCACCATGTTCGATATGCCGTTAGCACAATTACAGAAATACATGGGGACAAATCCGAAGCCGGCTGATTTTGCTGACTTTTGGAGTCGAGCGTTGGAGGAATTATCTGCCCAATCGTTGCATTATGAGCTGATTCCGGCAACATTTCAAACGACAGTGGCGAGTTGCTACCATTTGTATTTCACGGGAGTCGGCGGGGCTAGAGTCCATTGTCAGTTAGTAAAACCGAGAGAGCAGAAGCAGAAAGGCCCGGGGTTGGTATGGTTTCATGGCTACCATACGAATAGCGGCGATTGGGTCGATAAACTGGCATATGCTGCGGCAGGTTTTACTGTATTGGCGATGGATTGCCGCGGCCAAGGAGGAAAATCAGAGGATAATTTGCAAGTGAAAGGCCCAACATTGAAGGGCCATATTATTCGCGGAATTGAGGATCCAAATCCTCATCATCTTTATTATCGAAATGTTTTTTTAGATACAGTTCAGGCGGTAAGAATTTTATGCTCTATGGATCATATTGATCGTGAACGAATTGGTGTATATGGCGCTTCCCAAGGAGGAGCGTTGGCATTAGCGTGTGCTGCTCTGGAACCATCGGTGGTGAAAAAAGCGGTTGTGCTCTATCCATTTTTATCGGATTATAAGCGGGCGCAAGAGTTGGATATGAAAAATACCGCGTATGAGGAAATTCATTATTATTTTCGATTTTTAGATCCCACACATGAGCGGGAAGAAGAAGTATTTTACAAACTAGGCTATATTGATATTCAACACTTAGCCGATCGGATTTGTGCCGATGTTTTATGGGCTGTTGCGCTAGAAGACCATATTTGTCCCCCGTCCACACAATTTGCTGTTTATAATAAAATTAAGTCAAAAAAAGACATGGTTTTGTTTTACGAGTATGGTCATGAGTATTTACCGACTATGGGAGACCGTGCTTATCTGTTTTTTGCCGATCTTCTTTCCAATCCAAAAGAGAAACGTTAAGTAAATCTTAAAAAATTCTATCATTCTTTGAGGACGGGGTTGAACATCGTGAAACAACGTGTAACGATGCGTGATATAGCCAGAAAACTTGGAGTGAGCAGCGTCACTGTTTCAAAAGCACTAAATGATAAGGAAGGTGTCAGTGAAGAGCTGCGGAAAAAAATTAAGGAAACGGCCCGGGAGATGGGGTATCGTTTGAATACGCTGGCCAAAGCGATGAAGGAAGGGTATTCGTATAACGTTGGTGTCGTCATTCCGGAACGATTTATTGGAGATACACAATCATTTTATTTGCGGTTTTACCAGCATATCGCCAAAGCATTAGATCATTACGGCTATTGCAGTATATTACACATTTTGACTGCGGAAGACGAGGAGCAGCTGCAGCTGCCGCGGGTGTATAATGAACGGAAAGTAGACGGTTTCATTATGCTTGGACAAGTAAATAAAGAATATGCCTCGCTTTTTCAACAAATTGAGCTGCCTGTCGTATTTCTTGATTTCTATCATGACCAAGATGTTGACTGCGTGTTAACGGATAACTTTTTTGGTATGTATGAGTTGACTAATCATTTAATTCAATGTGGCCATCGGGAAATTGCTTTTGTCGGGAATATTTACTCTACAAGCAGCATTCAAGACCGTTTTTTAGGCTACTATAAATCATTGTTGGAACATCGTATTCCTTTACGAGAGGAATATATCATTAGCGACCGTGATGAAAAAGGGAAATATATTGATTTTGTATTGCCGAAAAACATGCCGACTGCTTTTGTATGCAACTGTGATCAAGTAGCCTATCATTTGGTTCATACGCTCAAAGAGTTAGGGTACCGTGTTCCCGAAGATTGTTCTGTTGTAGGATTTGATAATGACATTTATGCCACATTGGCGGAGCCTAACTTAACGACTGTACAAGTGAATATGGAAGAAATGTCCGATTTGGCTGTAAAGATGATCATCGAGAAAAGTAAAGACCGGAATAAAAAGTATGGCAGGGTTTTAGTGAAAGGACAAATTATTTATCGGGACTCTGTCCAACGTATAAATGATTGAGATGGCATAACAAAAAGCGGAGGGGGATAGCTGTGCCGATTCAAGTAAATGAGGAAACAAAAGAATTTCATTTATTTAATGAGAATATCAGTTATATTTTTCGGGTGCTAGAAAAAAGCAACCAATTGGAACATTTGTACTATGGAAAGCGAATCAAACATCGTGATTCTTTTCAGCATCTCATTGAACGGGAAGTACGGCCGTCTTGCAATATGTTTGAAGGCGACTATACTTCATCGCTTGAACATATTAAACAGGAATATCCAAGCTACGGAACGACGGACTATCGCTATCCGTCCTATGTGATCATGAATGATATCGGGAGCACCGTGACGAATTTCCAATATGATAGTTATCGAATTATTGCTGGAAAGCCGAAACTTCCTTTTCTGCCGGCTACATATGTGGAGAACCCAGAAGAAGCAGATACATTGGAAGTGACATTAATCGACGATGTCCTACAGTGTAAGTTGGTTTTAAGCTATACGATTTATCGTCATCGCAATGTTATTTGTCGAAATGCCAAATTAGTGAATGAAGGGGAAAAGGCGTTTTATATCCACCATGCCATGAGCAGCAGTGTTGATTTTCCGGACAGTGATTTTGAAATGGTGCAGTTATCGGGAGCATGGGCAAGAGAGTTTCATTTGGAAACAAAAAAAATAACAAAGGGAATCCAGTCTGTATATAGTGTTCGCGGGGCAAGCAGTCATATTCATAACCCATTTCTTGCTTTAAAACGACCGGATGCAACGGAACATAAGGGGGAAGTTTACGGTTTTAGTCTTGTCTACAGCGGAAATTTCTTGGCGCAAGTCGAAGTCGATACGTATGATGTGACCCGCGTGCTAATGGGCATTCATCCATTTCAGTTTCGTTGGAAGCTGTATCCGACCGAATCGTTTCAAACGCCCGAATGTGTGATGGTTTATTCCGACCAAGGATTAAATGGAATGAGCCAAACGTATCACGATTTATACCGTACCCATTTAGTAAGAGGACCATGGCGGGATCGTCCTCGCCCTATTTTAATTAATAACTGGGAAGCGACCTATTTTGATTTTAATGAAGAAAAAATTTTGCAAATCGCTAAAACGGCAAAAGAACTTGGAATAGAATTGTTCGTGTTGGACGATGGCTGGTTTGGCAATCGGAATGATGATACAAGCTCGCTGGGCGACTGGTTTGAAAATAGGGAGAAACTCCCAAGTGGTATTAAAGGATTATCGGAAAAAATTGAAGCGTTAGGGATGAAGTTCGGTTTATGGTTTGAACCAGAAATGGTTTGTAAAGGCACAAAACTGTTCCAAGAACATCCCGATTGGGTGATTGCTACACCGAACCGCCGCATGTCCCATGGCAGAAATCAATTTGTTTTGGATTTTTCCAAACAGGAAGTGGTAGATTATATTTTCGGCTTAATGAGTCACGTAATAGAAAATGCAAAGATCTCTTATATTAAGTGGGATATGAATCGGTATATAACTGAACCATACTCCAATGGATTGCCTGCCGACCGACAAGGGGAAGTATTCCATCGTTATATATTAGGAGTTTACCAATTATACGAACGATTGTTGGAAGCGTTTCCTCACATTTTATTTGAATCCTGTGCGGGTGGTGGCGGAAGGTTTGATCCAGGGATGCTATATTACGCACCGCAAGCATGGACGAGTGATGACACCGATGCGGTGGAACGGCTGAAAATTCAATATGGTGCTTCCCTCGTATACCCGTTAAGTTCGATTGGCAGCCATGTTTCAGCTGTTCCAAATCATCAAGTTGGACGGATAACTCCGCTTGACACAAGAGCTAATGTTGCTTATTTCGGAACGTTTGGATATGAGTTGGATATTACGAAATTAACGGACGAAGAAAAAGAAAAGGTGAAGCAGCAAGTCACCTTTTTTAAAGAAAAGAGACAACTTATTCATCACGGCCGTTTTTATCGGCTGCTTGACCCGTTCCACTCGAATGAAGTGGCATGGATGGTTGTATCAGAAGACCAAAAAGAAGCCATCGTAGGCTATTATCAAGTACTGGCCAAACCAAATGATCGTTATCACCGTCTCAAGTTAAAGGGATTGCATCCGGATTTCCTTTATGTTGTAGAAGGAAAAGGGACTACCCATTACGGCGATGAGCTGATGAACGTTGGGATGATTTTTGCTGAGAATTACACAGACCGTGCCCATGAATATTGGCAGCGTGAGAAGAAAGGCGATTTTGCTTCGCAAGTTTTCGTGTTGAAGGCAATATCTTAAGTTTATACGGAAGGGACACCGTCATTTTTACTTTCGTTGTGGAAAAACGGAAAGAAACCGTTTCGCTTCGATGAATGATAATGAATCAGGTAGCACGGGGGTGGGGATACGATGAAACATTATATGGTATTTGATATTGGCGGCACCCATGTAAAACATGCCGTCATGAATGAGACAGGCAGTTTTTTAGAAAAGGGAAGTTACCCTTCCGAACGAAATGATTTTGAGAAATTTAAAGAAGATTTGCTGGCTGTCGTACGGCAGGCAAAGGAGCGTTATGAAGTGGTGGGAATTGCAATGAGCTGCCCTGGCGGAGTGGATAGTGACAGCGGTGTGATCGGAGGGAGCAGTGCTCTTCCTTGCATTCATGGCCCGAATTTTAAAGAAGTATTTGGGAGTGAAACCGGTCTTCCGGTGGAATTGGAAAATGACGCGAATTGCGCGGCCCTTGGGGAGCTTTGGAAAGGAGCGGCGAAACATAATCGAGATGTTTTATTTGTCGTAGTAGGAACGGGAATCGGCGGAGCGGTTGTCAAAGACCGAAAAATTCATAAAGGTGCCCACCTGCATGGCGGGGAGTTTGGTTATATGATTATGGATGTCCGCAACGAAAACGGGAATATAGAATGCAAAACATGGAGCGACATTGGTGCGACCGGAGCGCTTGTCTGCCGTGTTGCTAAAGAAAAAGGATTAAGCGTCCATGAGCTAAACGGTGAAAAGGTTTTTGCGATGACGGAACAAGGAGACCTGCAGGCACAAAAGGCAATTGATGAATTTTATTTTGCGTTAGCGCGGGGAATTTTTAATATTCAATATGTATACGACCCGGAAAAAATTATTCTCGGCGGTGCGATCAGCAATCGCGAGGATTTTATTGAACAAATTGAGAAAAGACTATCTTTGCTTATGTCCCATATAGGTATTGCTAAAGTAAGACCGGTCATCGAAAAATGCCATTTTAAAAACGACGCCAATCTGCTCGGCGCGCTTTATCATTATATGCAACGGCGCGGGGAGTTAATAGAGTAAGAAAAGAACCTGTTCTATCTGCGGATAGAGCAGGTTTTTATTTTGCGCGAAAGCGAAGGAGGTGATGAATTATATAAATATATTTAAATAAAAGTATAGACTTTTTAAATGTTTATGTATATAATTTAATTGAATAGAATAATTAATTTAAATTTTTTGTTATTTGCAAGCGCTTTAATAGGGGGAATGTCTTTCAAGAAAGGTGGGAGAGAGTGGTGACAAAGTCACGAACGTTTGTCTTTTATATGTTTATTTTGCCTTGGTTGCTTGGGTTTTTTATCTTTACTGCCGGACCAATGATTTATTCCCTTTACATGTCGTTTACCGACTATTCCGGTTTTGGTGAAGCGCATTGGGTGGGGCTAGAAAACTATAAAAAAATCTTTACCGACGATCCATTGTTTTGGCAAGCATTATGGAATACTTTCTTTTATACGATTATTGGTGTGCCGCTTGGGTTGGTTGTTGGGTACATGTTAGCAGTCTTATTAAATACAAAAGTAAAATTTATGGGGATATTTCGGACGATTTTTTATTTACCTTCCATCGTCCCTGCCGTAGCTAGTTCATTGTTATGGATTTTGATTTTTCAGCCGGAATTTGGAATTGCCAATGCTATTTTATCCTTTTTCCATTTGCCGACTTCCAACTGGCTGTTAAGTGAAGCAATGGTGAAGCCGACGTTAATTATTATGAGCCTGTGGGGAGCAGGTGGTGGGATGGTCATTTACTTAGCAGGCTTGCAAAGCGTACCATCGTCACTGTATGAGGCAGCAGAATTAGACGGTGCAGGAAAGTGGCACAAATTTTGGCATATTACCGTTCCAATGACGTCCAATGTTATTTTCTTTAATTTAATTATGGGTTTGATCGGTTCGTTTCAAATATTTACACAGGCATATGTAGTAAGTAACGGAAACGGTGGCCCGAACTACAAATCGTTGTTTTACGTTTTCTATCTTTATCAAGAAGCGTTTAAATTTTTCAAGATGGGCTACGCTTCTGCGCTAGCTTGGATTTTATTCGTGATTATTCTCATTGTGACGGTAATTCAGTTCAAGATATTCGGCAAGAAGGTATATTACGAATTTGATGAATAATTCGCTTAGAGAGGAGGGAGTATGGTGGAACTGGCTGAAGCAAGGGTAGAGACAAAGCCGGTAAAAATGCGAAGCATGAAGAGAGGCAAGCGGATAGAAAGAATCGTTATTTATGCCTTGCTCATTATTTTATCGATTGTATTTATTTTTCCGTTCTTTTGGTTGGTCGGCACATCTCTTAAACCGGAAAGCGAAGCGATGGCGTTTCCGCCTTCATTACTGCCAAAGAAATGGGATTGGGCGAATTATAAAGAAGTATTTGAAATTGTCCCTTTTGCTAAATATTATATTAACTCACTTATTGTTACCGTTGGCGGTGTGATAGGAACCGTTATTTCGTGTACGATTGTTGCCTATGGTTTTGCTCGCATTAAAGGGAAAGGAAGAGATTTTTGGTTTGCCGTGCTGTTGGCGACCATGATGCTTCCGCCACAGGTAACTATGATCCCTGTTTATATGATTTTCTCAAAACTTGGTTGGATTAATACATTTTTGCCGCTTATTGTGCCATCGTTCTTTGGAAATGCGTATTATATATTTTTGTTGCGTCAATTCTTTAAAACTATTCCAAGAGAGCTGGAGGAATCTGCTTATCTGGATGGCTGCGGGACATTTGGGATCTTCTGGAGAATTATCATTCCACTTTCGATTCCTTCCGTCATTACCGTAGCATTGCTAAGCTTTATGGGATATTGGAATGACTTTTTAGGACCACTAATTTACTTAAATGATGAATCAAAATATACGCTTGCGTTAGGTATTCTTCAATTTAAAGGCGCTCTCATTGTTTCATGGGGACCAATGATGGCAGCTAGTGTACTAGTTCTTTTACCACTAATTATCCTTTTCTTTGTTGGGCAAAAATACTTTATCAGCGGAATTGCCACCACAGGGGTAAAAGGATAAAACAACCAATTAAGGTAGTAATTCATTTTTATATAAAAAGGGGGATTGTAACAATGAAGAAAACAAAAAGATGGTGGAGCATCCTCAGTATTTGCGCAGCACTTATTTTATCTATCGCTTTAGCAGGATGTTCTAATTCCGAAAAAGCTTCGGAAGGGAAAAAGGGCGATGTTACATTACGAATTTTAATTTGGAACAACAATCCGGAAGGAACAAAACTGGAAAATGAGATTTTCAGGGCATTTGAAAAGGAGAATCCTGGTATCAAGGTAAAAACGGTTTATGCCCCTTACGACAAATTTAATGATAAGTTTTTAACAATGTCCGCAGGAGGAGATCAACCGGATTTAGTATGGATTCAGCCTGCCGCGTTTGGTCAATTTGTAGCCAAAGGATTGTTGATGGATTTAACCGACCGGGTGGAAAAAGAAATCAACAAAGATGAATTTTTGCCGAACGTTTTAGAGTTAGGACAGGTAAATGGAAAGCAGTATGCATTGATCCGCGACGCTTCTGCCTTCCAAATGGGATATAACAAAGATTTATTTGATAAAGCCGGCGTCCCTTATCCAAAAGATGATTGGACATGGGAAGACTTTTTAGAAGCAGCTAAAAAATTGACGAAAGTAGAAAACGGGAAAATTGTTCAATTTGGCATTGAAAATTTCTATACGAATGAGTTATTGGTCGAAAATGGTGGTGGATTTGTCAGCCCAGACGGCAAAAAAGTGATTATTGACAGCCCGGAATCGATAGAAGCGATTCAATTTGGTCGCGACCTTATTCATAAGTACCATGTTCAACCAACTTCTGCGCAATCGCAAGGCATGACGAATATGTTCCTAGCTGGAAAAGCGGCAATGAGATTACTAGGTCCTTGGGACTGGGCCGATACCGCGAAAAATGCTAATTTTAGATGGGATGTTGTGCCAATGCCGGCAGGAAAAGCTGGAAACGTAGCTGCTGCATCCTACCTTCCAATCGGTATTTCGAAAGGCACAAAGCATCCGGAAGAAGCATGGAAACTGTTGAAATTTTTAACGTATGGAAAAGGTCAAGACCTGCAATTAAATACCATCTCTGCTGTATCTGTGATGAAGCGAAATGCGGATAAAATTGAAAGCATGAAAAACGCGCCGGAAAACGCAAAATCACTGGCAAAAACGTTAAAAGAAGGGAAAACCGTGCGAAATGCGCCGTATACTCCGGAATATGCAGAAATTGTGAACAAAATACAGCCAGTCATTGATAATATCAACTTAAAAAATCTAGATGTGGAAAAAGAGTTGAAGAAAATAGCGGATCAAATCAGAAAAGAATATAACTTACAATAAATCTAGTTTTTAAAGGGAGGTGTTTGTTTTCCAGTGAAAACAAACACCTTTTTCCTCGCACAAATATGGCGTACAGGAAAGGAGACGGTATGATGGGCACGAACTGGGAGATCAAGAGTTTTAATTTCGTTACGTGGGATTGGTCAAAAGACGTGGAACTGGATCAAGCAAAGCGTGAAATAGATGAGATGGTGAAACGGTGTGCTATCAATACGGTGACGTTTGCTTTTGCGGCAAGACAAGAGCATTGTTATTCCACTTATATCGACTGGAAAAGCGGGTTCATGCCCAATCTAAATGAATTAAGTGAACTGATTCATTATGCAAAGTCTAAAGGATTAAAAACAATTGTCAAACCAATGGTAAACGTCAATGATGGATACTGGCGCGCCTATATTCGCTTTTTTGATGAAGATGTTCCATGCGAGCCAAAATGGAGCGATTGGTTTCGCCATTATAATGAATACATGCTGGCGTATGGCCAATTTTGCGAGCAGAACGGTGTGGATATGCTAATTATCGGCTGTGAAATGGTAGGAACCGATCATCGTGAACAAGAATGGCGTTATTTAATTAGCCAGTTGCGGCAAGTATATGGTGGGGCATTAACCTATAATTGTGATAAATATCAAGAGCATAACGTAAAATGGTGGGACGCCCTCGATTATATTTCTTCATCGGGCTACTATCCGAAAGGAATGATTGAAAATGAGTTAGAACGGATTGAACAAGTCGTCCGCCATTATGGAAAGCCGTTTTTCTTCGCCGAGGCGGGCTGTCCTGCCGTCGTTGGAGCTTCCGCGGTGCCAAATGACTGGAAAATCATTGATAAGGGAATTCCAAGTGAGAAGGAGCAGGCGGACTACTACACGGAGTTTTTATCGATATGTGCAAAAAAGGAGTTTATAAGCGGATTTTGTTTCTGGGATTGGCCAATCAAATCGCCGGCAACAAAAGAAGAAATCGAACAACCTGGACAGTATAGCATCAAATGGAAACAGGCAGAGCAGATTGTAGCACATTTCTATCGAACGCATTAAAAAAGTATAGCCCTTTTGTACTATTGGTTTATAATAGAAAGCAGAGGTAGGCGATATGTTGTGAGAATGCGAAAAAAAACAAAAAAACGGTCATTTTTGGACAGTAAATATTTTTCCTTTATGGATACTACTTATCGCCTGATTAAATCCAGTTTGTTGTTTTGGGTTTATTTATTTAAGCATGCCATTGTTCTAGGATTTTCTATTTCTTTTTGTACATTGATTGATGTGGTCGAGGAAATTTTAGGTGGCAACGCGCAGGCGATACGTCAGTTATTTCGGGAAAAAAGCAAAAGATATCGCAACAGCAAGATCCTATCGCTTCTTCTTATCGGATTGACGATCTATTTTAGTGCCTTTGTCATTCTTCCTTTTCCTAAAGGATGGAGTTCTGCCGTTGTTGCTACGATTAAATTTGTTTGTTTGTATATGCTGTTGCTTATATGGATTTTGTTCATGTATACGTCTTATACGATGGTGAAACTACAACTGCCAGCGAAACAAGCTGCTTTATATGGATTTTATTTAATGGTTAAACATTTTCTTCGTTCTTTTGCACTGTTGCTAGTGTTTTTGGCTATCATATGGTTAAGTGGCTATAATGCGGTTTTTTTCCTTTTCTTTGCCCCGTCTATTTACGTGATGTGCACGAGGGCTATCATCGGTTCCATTTATCGGTCCGATCGAGAACAATCATCGGTGTTTATATAAATTCTTTGTAATTAGGTGATGGTATTGACAAAATATAGGGAAATTGCCAACGATATCAGGAGTAAAATTTTGAAAGGAATATATAAAGAAAACGAGCAGCTGCCGTTTGAAAAGGAACTATGCGAAAAATATCGTGCCAGCAAAATGACGGTCAAAAAAGCGCTCGACCTCCTTGTCGCCGAAGGGCTGATTGTCAAAAAGCGAGGGTCGGGCACGTTCGTCAAAGACATTCAAACGCAGGAAATGCAGCGCATGATGCTGTCCAATCAGTTCCGCGGATTCACCGCGACGTACGCGGACCGGAAAGTATCAAGCATCGTTTTGGATTTTTCTGTCATCAGCGCACCGGAAAGGGTAGCGACTTATTTAAATATCCAGAAAGACTCGTTTGTGTATGCCATTCGCCGAGTTCGCTGCGTAGACGATCAGCCGCTGGTCATTGAGTCGATGTATATGCCGATTCATGTGATTACGGGGTTAAAAAAGGAACATTTAGAAGCGTCTGTTTACAAATATATTGAAGAAGACTTGGGGCTGAAAATTCAAAGCGCCCACCGCACGATTCGCGTCCGCAAATCAACAGCGGAAGAACAGAGGCATTTGCACATGCAAGAGCATGACCCGGTTGCCGAAGTCGAACAGGTTGCGTTTTTAGATAACGGACAGGCGTTTGAATATTCGCTTTCCGTGCACCGCTACGATGCGTTTGAATTTAAAACCGTCATTTTACGATAAGGAAGCGAGGGAAGAAGATGAAACTCGAAGGAAGAATCGTATTCATCGGCGACAGCATTACCGAATCGGGAAGATGGAGAGACCCGGAACAAATTGGCTACGGATATGTCCGGCTGATCCGCGACTATCTTATTACCGCTTATCCGCACCGCTCCTTTGATGTTGTTAATCGCGGCGTCAGCGGCAACCGCATTCCCGATCTGCTGGCGAGGTGGGAGCGGGACGTTATCGATCTTCAGCCAGATATCGTTTCCATTTCGATCGGCATCAATGATGTATGGCGCCAGCTCGACCATCCAGAAAAGGAGCAAGTATATCCGGACCAATTTGAACGGGTATATACGCAGCTGGCTGTGCAAACGAAGGAAAAAACGAAAGCGCAGCTGATATTTATGGAGCCGACCATTATCGGCGAGGATATTCATTCAGAAGGAAACATAAAGCTGAAACCGTATGTGAAAATTGTGCAAAAAATGGCGCAGCGGTTTCGAGGCATTTTAGTGCCTACCCATCAGGCGTTTCTCGCCTATTTGCAAGCGCGTTCGCCATATAGACTGACAACAGACGGTGTTCACATGAATTCCATCGGCAATATGCTGATGGCGCGTACTTGGATAGGTGCGGTGAAAAAAGTGAATTGATCTCTTTCATCACTTTCCTTTCTTTGGCTGAAGAGGAGGTCTTGTCGCTCGATGATGATGAAAACAGTCCGACGGCTCGCAAAGAAGAGCCCGTCGGATTTTTTGTGAAGAAAAAATTTCCAAGAGTTTAGAGTGAGAGGAAATTTATAGGCAGATAGATACCTCTTTTGGCGGTGGTAGAAATAGAAGATTTATAGTAAAATAAAGCGTGCTGACTTTTTGGTATGTATTGATTTGGTAAAAGGAAAAGAGCAGGAAAGTGCTATAAAGAGAAAGCGAAGCGTGATATTTTGGCATAGCGGAAAAATATGCTATATAAGTAGAGACAACTTATAATTTCGAAAAGAAAGGAATGCTAGCGAATGGACATTGTAGAGATTATAAAGGCCATTATTTTAGGAATGGTTGAAGGATTAACGGAGTTTGCACCGGTTTCCTCAACGGGCCATATGATTATTGTTGATGATATGTGGCTGAAATCGCAGGAATTTTTAGGGAAGTATGCAGCAAACACTTTTAAAGTTGTCATTCAGCTTGGCTCGATTTTGGCGGTCGTTGTTGTGTTTAAAGACCGCTTTATCGACTTGCTTGGGCTGCGTGGACGCCATCGCGATGGACAGCCGCGTCTGAAGCTGATGCAAGTGATTGTCGGACTCATTCCAGCAGGGGTATTAGGAGTGTTGTTTGATGATTATATTGACGAGCACTTATTTTCGACCGCAACCGTGTTGATCGGATTAGTGCTTGGGGCGCTGTTGATGATTGCCGCTGATTGGTTTGCTAAAAAGAATACTCCGAAAGCGCAAACGGTCGACCAAATTACATACAAACAGGCGATCATCGTCGGCCTTGTTCAATGCTTGTCGTTATGGCCGGGATTCTCCCGTTCCGGCTCGACGATTTCCGGCGGGGTGTTGGCGGGAATGAGCCACCGGGCCGCGGCCGACTTCACGTTCATTATGGCTGTTCCGATTATGGCCGGCGCAAGTGGCTTGTCGCTGTTAAAAAACTGGCAGTACGTGACGGCGGCCGATATCCCGTTTTTCATCGCTGGGTTTATTAGCGCATTTTTGTTTGCCTTGCTCGCGATTCGCTTTTTCTTGCATCTCATCAACCGCGTCCGCCTTGTGCCGTTTGCGGTGTACCGCATTGTCTTGGCGCTGGTCATTTACGTTTTGTATTTCTAGAATGATTGGAGAATACTGCTTTTATGCCCGATGGATGCATTCCATCGGGTGTTTTTATTCCAATAGTCCAAGCTTCATCGCTTTGACGACCGCCCCAGCCCGCGAGTCGACGTCTAATTTTCGCAAAATCGAAGATACGCGGCATCAAACAAAAGCCTTCATTTTACAACACTAATCATGTATAATATACATAGAAGGTTCGTATAAATAAAATAAGACCAAGGGTGCTGCAACACCCTCGGTCCTGCAATAGAACGGTTCCCTGCAAGGGGGATCGGCAGCAGAGCGGAAATAATCCACCCGTAGCTCCGGAAACTCAAGGGTGGATTATTTCTTTTGGTTGTAAGACAGTATTGAAACGATAAGACTTGCAAAAGATATCGCAAACATTAACGCTTCAAACACTGTTATCGGCATCACCCCCTTTCTGCATATAAAGGGGTACATGCCGACCCACCCTTGAGTTCTCCCGTACTATTGCTTTCCTAATTATACCATATATTCGCAACTGTTGAAAACGGAAGATAATAAGGTTTATCTTCTGTTTTTTCGTTGGAAAGCAGATGCCTTGTAGAGCATCTTTCTCATTACATTCATTCAAAAAATTACTGTAATAAAGTTCCCTATAATAGTCACATCTTGAGAGTAATTGTTGGTATGTACCTATATCAACAATACTTTCCTGACTG
Organism: Parageobacillus caldoxylosilyticus NBRC 107762; assembly: GCF_000632715.1. Classification (GTDB taxonomy): domain Bacteria; phylum Bacillota; class Bacilli; order Bacillales; family Anoxybacillaceae; genus Saccharococcus; species Saccharococcus caldoxylosilyticus. The sequence continues at coordinate 68,886 of NZ_BAWO01000029.1, forward strand.
AGAACTACAATCAAATCTGAGTTTATAAATTGTACTGATACGATATGCCATTACAATTTTGTGTAATTTAATTGCTGAATTGCATCATCGATTTTTCTCTCCGTAACAGTATCTAAAGCACAGTCACCTCGTCTAGCAACAAGATAGATGGGTTTTCCAATTAAAGCTCTAGCTAAAGCAAGCCGCTGCCTTTTACCGCCAGATAGATTGGATCCACCTTCTGAAATTATTGTTTGATACCTCATAGGTATTAGCCTCAATATCTTCATGTATCTGTGCTCTTTTTTTGGCAAGCAAAACATCATCCATGCTTACATTAGGATTATGTATGGTTAGATTATTGAATTAAATAAAAAATTCTCCTGTAAAACAACTATGTTTTTTCTTAAGAATTTCTTGCTAATTTTATCCTGTCTATAACCGTTAAAAAACTCACCCAATAGTTGGTTGTATAGAGGCCAGCCCACAAAATCGCGCTGCCGTTTTACTGCCAGTACATCTCTTTTCACAGAACAAGTGTACGAATTGATCGAAACTCCTAAACATGCTTCTTACGGAGATTTAGCATGTCTTTGCTTTACACTGTCAAAAGCGCTTTGAAGGTCCCCTGCTCTTACTTCCGAAGAGCTTGCCGTAAAAATGAATGATCCATTATTGAATATGGGGAGAATTTCGTGAGTCCGGAGAGACTTTCATTTTTTCTCGGCACGTTAGCGAGTGTTAAGTATTTTTTTCTTTTGGATATTGACAGTAAATGGGAACGATGGTATGATTACAGACATAAAGCATAGTAATCAGATAGGATTTATATGTTATAAGAACCGACTGTAGAAAGGGGAATTTCATATGGGTAAAGCAGTCATTATCAACGGGAGTCCTTCTCTGGCATCAAGACTCAACGGAATTATTCAATACGTAGAACAACGGTTGTTACAAGCGGGTATTGAAGTTGAACACATCCGAGTCGCGGAATTGCCCGCGGAAGATTTAATCAAAGCCAAATTTGACAGTGAAGCCATTCTGCATGCTAACAAAAAGGTGGAGGAAGCGGAGGCGATCGTTATCGCAAGTCCGGTGTATAAAGCAGCGTATACGGGAGTATTGAAGGCCTATCTCGATTTGCTTCCGCAAAAAGGGTTATCAGGAAAAATCATTCTTCCACTGTTTATCGGAGGCACGATCGCCCATCTTTTGTCCATCGACTATGCATTGAAGCCGGTGCTATCCACATTGGGCAGCAGGCATATTCTTGGCGGGGTGTATGCGGTCGATACTTGGATAACCCGACATGAACAAGAAAGTTACAATCTATCAGAAGATTTGATCCACAGATTAGATGAAGCGGCCACGGAATTTGCTGAAGAAATCAAACGAAGAACCGGATTATCGCCGGAAAGTGTCAAGTAAAGCAGACAGTACCTTCATTTCAACAAGATGAAGGAAGCACATCTATTAGTCAACTCAATGTACCTATTCCAATTCCACTCAGAATAATGCTTTTTTATCCGTTCCAATTATTCGTTAAATAGCAGAGGGTCTAACCCTTTGTCTATAAATAAATCTAAACAGAGGTGAAAAATATTGTCTTTGAAGTTTGCTTACTGGGTACCCAATGTCAGCGGAGGATTGGTCATTTCGAAGATTCCTCAAAAAACTGGCTGGTCCTTTGAAGACAATGCTAGGTATGCCCAAATTGCCGAAGAAGTTGGATTTGAATATGCGTTGCTGCAGACCAGGTTTATTGCAAGCTACGGTGCGGAAAATCAACTGGAGGCCATCACGTTGGCGGCAGCTTTAGCGGCGGTGACTAAGAAGCTAAAGCTGATTTCGGCTGTTCTTCCCGGCTTGTGGCATCCGGGAACGGTAGCCAAAATGCTCTCCACCATTGACCAAATCAGCCATGGACGTGCTGCGATTAACGTAGTGAGCGGATGGTTTAAAGGAGAATTTCACGCGTATGGCGAGCCTTGGCTCGATCACGACGAAAGATACCGAAGATCCGAAGAGTTCATTCGTGTCCTACGCAGCATGTGGACGGAGGAAAAGACTCATTTTCGCGGTGATTTTTACCGAATTAACGGCGCCCCTCTAAAGCCGAAGCCATATAACGTTCCGGAAATTTTCCAAGGAGGCAATTCCCGTGCCGCCCGGCAGATGGCTGCCAGAGTGTCCGACTGGTATTTCATGAACGGTAATACGATCGACGGTCTCAAAGCGCAAATCAATGAAGTATCATCGCTGGCTAAAGCAAACAACCGCAAGGTGAAATTCGGCGTCAACGCGTTTGTTATCGTGCGGGACACGGAAGAAGAAGCTAAGCAGGTGCTTCGCGACATCATTGCATACGCAGATGCCGAAGCTGTGGAAGGCTTCCGCAGCCAAGTGCGCTTTGCCGGCAAAGCTTCCCCAGAAAGAGAAGGCATGTGGGCTCATTCAGATTTTAACGATTTAGTCCAATACAATGACGGTTTCAAAACCGGATTAATCGGTACGGCGGAACAGGTGGCAGACCGCATTATCGAGCTCAAAAAAATCGGCGTTGACCTCATCTTGACTGGGTTCCTTCATTATGACGAAGACATCCGACTATTCGGTGAAAAAGTGATTCCGTTAGTTCGCGAAAAGGAAGCAACGTTAAACGTGGATGCCGTATAAAAAATTACTTACAAAGGAGATTGTGAATATGAGCGTAACAGTGAATAGCTCGATCGTACAACCGCATTATGAAACGCTGCGGGAAGAAATCCGCGCCATTGTGGAGAAAGTCATTAAACCGAATGCCGACATCATCGACCGGGACGGCATTTTCCCCAAACAAAATCTTCAAGTGCTTGCCGAAACAGGGTGGAATGGCGTATTGATTCCCGAACAGTGGGGTGGACGGGGCCTAGATCATGTCGCTTTTGCCATTGCTGCGGAAGAAATCGCCAAAGGTTGCCCTTCGACATCACTTGTTTACGTCATGCATATAGGTGCTGCCCAAACTATTTTGCTGTACGGAAACGACGATCAAAAGGAGCGCTGGTTGAAGCCGATCCGCCAAGGACTCATCGGCACCTATTCCACGAGTGAAAAAGCGACGGGAGGCCACTGGTGGTTCAATTTGAGCCAAGCCTCCCGAGATGGAAAATATTACATTCTCAATGCCGAAAAATCATTTACTACCAGCGCGGGACAAGCAGATTTTTATGTCGTTCAGACCCGTTCGCCGGGAGCACAGTCACCAACAGATATCAGTTTTTTCATCGTAGACGGGAAGTTGCCAGGAATTAAGCCCGGAGTATGGGAAGCTCTAGGAGTTCGGGGAAATCACAGCGGTCCGATTACCTACGAAGGTGTCCGCGTTCATCAAAAAGACAAACTTGGGAAAGAAGGCCAGGGAAGAGAAATACTAGAGAGCGGCGTTTCTCCCATTTATTTGATCGGACTTGGCTCTACTTGGCTTGGAGTTGCGGAGGCAGCCTTGGAAGCGGCAGTCTCATATGTCAAAGGGATGATTCATCGCGATTTCAACAAACGTCTTGCGGATTACCAAGTGATCCGCCAACAGTTAGCCGAAGTAAAGGTTTTGATTGACAGCCTCAAACCGTGGCAATATACATTGGCCAAACAGTTGGACGAGTTGCAAGCGCAGGGCAAACCGCAAGTGGAGCTATTTTTACCGCTTGTCGAATTCAAAATTCATGCATCGGAAGTCGCCAATAAAGCGACGAAGGCCGCACTGGATGTCACAGGGGGGTACGGATATAAGCGGGGAATATTTGAACGGTTGTTTAGAGATGCCCGTGCCGGTATTGCCATGGGACCTTCCAACAATATTGCCCGTGAATGGATAGGGAAATCCCTTGTTGGTTTGCCCCTTGAGCTGTGGTATGAAGGTGGAGATTAAAACTTAACGCATATGAAAGAGTACGGTTGAATTCAGGCCTGAGGGACTCCCTTAGGCCGTTTCAAACAAAGTGCTCCGTGGTATCTCATTCTCATGGTAATAAGCAGCTGATTAAAAGAAGTGTAGCGTCGGCTTGGAACACTCGTTGATTTTTTCTGATCAGACCATCCACCATATTCTACAAAATAGCATAATCAGAATTGGGGAGGAATGAGTATTGGGTATAAAGTCTATAGGTTCCCATTTGCAGGTAAAAGGTGTTGGAAAACGTTTTGGTAACGTCGAAGTGCTGAAACGCTTGGATTTAGAAATCAAACCGGGCGAATTTATCGCCATCGTCGGACGCAGCGGCTGTGGCAAAAGCACGTTGTTGCGTCTGCTCGCCGGACTTGATGTTCCGACAGAAGGGGAAGTTCTTCTAGACGGCGAGAGAGTCAATGGAATTCATCCGGATACTAGGATCTTGTTCCAAGATGCCAGATTGCTTCCGTGGAAAAGAGTCATTGACAATGTACAAATTGGTGCAAGAAATGGAGACAAAGCTAGAGCGGAAGAAGCTCTGCGACTGGTGGGACTGGAACATAAAGCCAAAGAATGGCCTAGCGTGTTATCCGGAGGACAGCGTCAGCGCATTGCTCTGGCGAGAGCGCTGGCAGGCTCCCCACGTCTCCTGCTGTTGGATGAGCCGCTCAGCGCACTAGATGCGCTGACACGTATCGAAATGCAGGAGCTGATCGAACAGATTTGGTGGGAACAGCAATTTTCAGCTATTCTGGTAACACACGACGTCAGCGAGGCAGTCGCATTAGCAGATCGCATCGTTCTCATCCAAAACGGCGCGATTGCAATCGATATACCGGTACCTCTACCGCGACCGAGGGAAAGAAACAGCGACTTCGCATACTACGAAAAACTGATTCTCGATCACCTCATGGAGCGGGGAGCTCCCGCATCTGTATCGGCGGTCTCCTCCTAAATAATCATTCTCAAGAGTTTCATATTTATATCATTACCGAATGAAAGAGGGATCTTCGCGATGATTTCAAAAACGTATAAAGTCGCCTTCATTTTTCTGATTATTGCCGCAATTGGGGTTCTCAGCAGCTGCAGCCGTTCAGCTTCAACAGCGTCGGAAGTGAAAACAGTAAAACTCGATTACGCTTACTACAATCCAGTCAGTCTAGTATTGAAAGAAAAGAAATGGTTGGAGGATGAACTGCAGAAGGACGGCATCGAAGTCGAATGGGTTTTCAGCGCTGGAAGCAATAAAGCGCTGGAGCTTTTGAACAGCAAGAGCATTGATTTTGGTTCGACAGCAGGCTCCGCTGCTCTGCTCGGAAAGGCGAACGGAAACCCGATAAAATCGATTTATATTTATTCTAAACCGGAATGGACAGCATTGGTTGCAAGTGCTGGTTCCCCTATAGAAAAGGTAAAAGATTTGAAGGGGAAAAAAATCGCCGTCACACGTGGAACGGATCCTTACATCTTTTTGCTACGGGCGTTGGATGCTGCGGGATTGAGCGAAAAAAACGTGGAAATCGTCCAGCTGCAACACCCTGACGGCAAAACTGCCCTGGAAAAAGGAGATGTGGACGCATGGGCGGGACTCGATCCGTATATGGCACAGACGGAGATAGAGAAGCACTCCAAGCTGTTTTTCCGTAACGTGGATTGGAATACCTACGGATTCCTGAATGTCAGGGAAGCTTTCGCGAAAGACCATCCCGAGATTGTGGAAAAAGTACTGAAAGCTTATGAAAAGGCTAGAAAATGGGCGTTGGAAAACCCGAATGAATTCGTAAAAATTGTGGCTGCGGAAAGCAAACAGAGCGAAGAAGTCGCAGCCAAAGTGCTCAGCCGTACAGATTTCACGAATCCGGTAATCGGCGAAATCCATAAGCAGGCAATTGAAGCGGCAGGTGAAGTCCTATTGAAAAGCGGCGTCATTGACAAATCCGTGGATATAAAGAAAACGATCGACGATTTAATCGATCCGCAGTATATAGAACACATCGACACGAATTAAGGGGGGATTGCGGTTGCGTCAATGGAACAAAAACTTCGTTGTCACAGGAATGGGGCTCATCATTCCAGTATCTATTGTGATCTTGTGGCATATCTTCTCGGTTAGCGGCTTGATTGCCACCAATATCATGCCTTCCCCTTTGAAGATCGTTTCCACCATCGTGGATTTGTTTCGTGAAGGAGAGCTCCTAGAACATATCGGAATTACATTATACCGGGTAAGCATGGGATTTCTGCTTGGTACGGCTATCGCTTTATTGTTTGGGGTACTGAACGGATATTTTCGTACGATCCGGTATTTGTTAGACCCTCTCATCCAAGCGCTGCGCAATATCCCTTCCTTGGCCTGGGTGCCGTTGTTTATTTTATGGATGGGAATCAGTGAGGCTTCAAAAATATCATTAATTGCTTTGGGTGTCTTTTTCCCGGTTTATCTAAATTTGGTGTCCGGCATTCAAGGAGTGGATCGCCGTCTGCTGGAAGTGGGATGGGTGCACGGTTATCAAGGGTGGAGATTGATCCGCCATTTTTTTCTTCCATCGGCCCTTCCTTCCTTCTTTGTCGGACTAAGAAGCGGTCTCGGACTAGGATGGATGTTTGTCGTAGCTGCGGAGATTATGGGTGCAAGCAAAGGGTTGGGCTTTCTTCTGACTGATGGTCAAACGACGGGGCGTCCGGCGATCATCATTGCCAGCATTCTGTTGTTTGCGATGCTTGGAAAATTGACCGATTATCTCCTGGAACTGGCAGGACGCCGAATTCTCCGTTGGCAAGATAGCTACGAATCGCTTGAAAGGAGAAAAGCATTATGAATACGACAAGAGGAGTTTAAAGGATGGAAGAAACGTGTAGCTAGACTAAATAAGACACGGTATCGGCAGGATACCGTGTCCATTAGTTGAGAGACAGCACTATTTTTGTGTTACATTTCTTCAGGAGCGTGAATTCCTAACAGCCGCAACCCTTCTTTTAATACAACCGTTGTCGCGTACACTAAGGCAAGCCGTGAGTGTAATTGCTCGTCTTCGGTAAGGACCTTTGTATGAGCGTAATAGCTGTTAAAGGCTTGGGACACATCGATGAGATATTTAGCAATAAGAGAAGGATCGAGATATTCGTAAGCATTTTGAATGATGTTTGGGAACGCGGCAAGGAGTTTGACGATCTCCCAGCTCCCTTCGTCTGTTAGCCCTTGGATATGATCCGTTACAGGCGATGGAGCGTTACGTAAAATCGAGCAGGCTCTTGCGTGTGTATATTGCACGTATGGTCCTGTTTCTCCTTCAAAATTCAACATGTCTTCCAACGAAATTATAACTGTTTTTCAAAATATTCAAGCTTCATTTCATTTCCCGTGTCCCTTCAATCAGCGTCAACAACTTTTCTAACGCATCTCCTGCGTCGGACCGCTCCATGTTTTGCTGGTAGCGGTCTTTGTTTTGGTAAAGATGATAAATGGCGCTTTGCAGTGATTCGTTCGTTAAGTCTTCTTCCATCAACACTTCGGCGTAACCTGATTTTTCAAAAGAGCGGGCGTTTAAAATTTGGTCGCCGCGGCTCGCTTCTTTGGATAGAGGAATGAGCAGCATCGGCTTGCGCAAGGCGAGGAACTCGAAAATCGAGTTGGCGCCGGCGCGCGATAAGACGATGTCAGCCATCGCCAGCAGATGAGGAAGATCTTCATGAACATATTCAAACTGCTTATAGCCTTTTTCATTCGCCAATTTGGCGTCGACATTTCCTTTTCCGCAAATATGCACGATTTGAAAATCGGAAAGAAGCGTTTGCAAATTGGCGCGCAGCGCGTCATTAATCCGTTTCGAGCCTAGACTTCCGCCCATGGCGAGAAGAACCGGCTTTCCTTTTTCAAACTGGCAAAGCTTTCGTCCTTTGTCGGCGTCCCCACGCTTTAATTCCTCACGAACGACCGCCCCAATGTAAACGCCTTTTTCTTCCTTGACGTGGCGCATCGTTTCCGGGAATGTGACGCAAATTTTGGTTGCAAACGGCATCGCGATTTTATTGGCCAGTCCTGGGGTAATATCCGATTCGTGAATGATGGATGGCACCCCGCTTAACCACGCGCCGATGATGACAGGGACGGACACAAATCCGCCTTTGGAAAAGATGATATCCGGCTTTTCTTTTTTGATGATGCGGTACGCTTGCCAAGTGCCTTTCAGCACTTTAAACGGGTCTTTAAAGTTGTTCCAATCGAAATAGCGGCGCAACTTTCCAGTCGAAATCGGAAAGTAAGGCACGTCGTCCATTTTTGCGATAATTTCCCGTTCAATGCCCTGGTGGGAACCGATATAGGCAATGTTCCAGCCTTGTTCTTTTAATTTCGGAATCAGCGCGACGTTCACCATGACATGTCCGGCTGTGCCGCCGCCGGTAAGAATAATTTTTTTGCTCAACGTTGATCACCTGTCTTTTTCAGCATGATGCAATGGTTTATTAGCTTTTTTCCATGTATCGTATTGTATTATAGCAGATACTTTCCGTTTCATGTGTGAAAACGCGAAAACCGATCGGCGTTGTTTACGTATGCTAAAGAATCAGGTTCTCATGTTTCATCAAATTTTCATCATTTTCTGTTTTAATTTTTATCAACGTGTTATATGATAATTAATCTGTAAATATTGTTTTGATATGGTGATAGATTCAAATCGGTTTGTTTTTTTCTATTTTCAAAGATAAGAAATATTGGTAAAGTACAAATAAAGAGGTGAAAACGATGCTGTGGATGATTTTGGCGTGTCTTATTGGCGGGATACTATTATATGGCATCGTTCCAACGATTGTTATTCGCAAAAAAAAGTTTCGTATTTATCGCGAAGGAGCGTCCGAGAATAACATTGCTTTGACGTTCGATGACGGTCCTGACCCGTATTATACACCAAAATTATTGGATTTATTAAAAAAACATCAAGTGAAAGCGACATTTTTCGTGGTTGGAAACAAAGCAAAACAATATCCTGATATTGTCAGACGGATGCATGAGGAAGGTCATGAAATCGGAATGCACAATTACCGGCATATCAGCAATTGGCTGATACTTCCGCCTTTTTTGGAAAAAGGATTGCAGAAATCAGCAGATATTATTGAAGAGATTATTGGAAAGCGGCCCATCTATTACCGTCCGCCTTGGGGGCATTTTAATTTATTTACCCCGCTTGTGCAAAAGAAATATATTACGGTGCTGTGGACTTACATTCTTGGTGACTGGAATGCAAAGCTTGGCACGATGGAATTGTTCCGCCGCCTTCGAAATAGTATGAAGGGTGGAGCCATTATTGTTCTGCATGACAACGGTGATGCGCTTGGCGCTGACAAACGGGCGCCGGAACAAATGCTTGCGGCGCTGGAGCTGTTGCTAAAGGAAGAAGCGGCGAAAAAAATGCGCTGGGTGACGATTACAGATGTTATGAACGTGCAAACTAATAAACAAATCTCGTCAATATAATGGGGGGATCTATGGATACGAGTATTCTCTTTTCGTATGTGGAATCATACGGATATGTCATTATTTTCGTGTTTTTGTTTTTCGGCATTGTCGGCATTCCGGCGCCGGAAGAGAGTTTATTGTTTTTTCTTGGCATCATAATTGCCAGGCAACAGCTTTTATGGGAATATTGTATGATCGCCAGCTGGTGCGGCGTAGTGGTCGGGATGATCACCGCTTACGGCATCGGGCGCTTTTTTGGAGCGCCATTTATTCAAAAGTACGGAAAGTATTTAGGGATTAAAGAAGAAAAGTGGGAGCGGACAAAACAGCTGTTTCATCGCTATGGAAAATGGGGTATTTTATTCGGCTATTACATTCCGGGAGTTCGGCAAATTTCTCCGTATATGGCAGGGGTTATTCACTTCCCGTTTCGTTCGTTTTTATTGCTTGCTTCGCTTGGCGCAACGGTGTGGATTGTTCCCGTTATGCTTGCCGGAATGTTGCTCGGACGGCATATGCAAATTCCGCTGTTTTATTTTCCTCTGATTGGGTTGACATTGTTCGTATTGTTTCTATTTGCAACATGGATTGGGCAGCGACTGCGCAAAAAATCTTTGGAAAACTAAGGGAGCTAACGATGATGAAAATTCTTGTATTACCGCTGTTCCAGATGAATACAGGACATCATAAAGTAGCCGATACGTTGATCGATTTTCTGCAAAGGCAGTTTCCGTATGTATTTTGCAAAAAAATCGATTTTTTAAGCTATTGTAATGAATTAATGGAGAAAATGGTATCGGAAATGTATTTGCGCTGGATTCGCTCTCATCCTGCTTCGTACCATCGTGTTTATAAGACGTTCATGTACCATGATGTTCATCGATTGGAATTCGTTTCTTTCGAGCCGTGGCTTCCTTATTTTGAAAGCAAGATGAGGAAAATGCTGGAAAGAGAGAAGCCAGAGCTTATTATTTGCACGCACTCCTTTCCATCGCGCATTTTGCAGCGGCTTAAGCGGAAGAAAGTGATTCGCACACCAGTGATCAACGTTTATACAGATTTTTTTATTAATAGCGTGTGGGGGAAGCGAAATATTGATTACCACTTTGTTCCGCATGCCGACGCAAAACGGGAGCTGATGACGAAGTATCATATTGAGGAAAGACGGATTATCGTAACAGGGATTCCCGTCCATGAAGTGTTTATGGCGAAACATTCAGAGGCAAGAAGGAAAAGACGTTCGTTTCATTTGCTATTGGCAGGCGGCAACCAGGGATTAGGAAATATCATCGATTTTCTCAAAAAAGCAAGGAATTCTCATTTGTTTCGTTATTCGGTATTATGCGGGGCAAACAAAAAGCTTTATGATGAAATCGCAAGCTGGGAACATCCGCATATTCGGCCTTTCTCCTACATATCGAGCCCGCAGGAGATGAACCGTTTATATAACGAGGTTGATGCGGTGATCACGAAACCGGGCGGCGTTACGGTAAGCGAGGTATTGCATAAGCAATTGCCGATTTTTACAGTCGATTATTTGCCTGGCCAGGAACAAATTAATTTACAGTATCTTGAAAAACGCGGGTTAGTTTATAATTTGTCTGGGCTTCGCCATTACGAACAAAAAGTTTTTCATGTGCTTACAGATGAAATCGAAAAAAACCGCTTTTACCGCCGGGTGCACGAATATTTTGCAGAGATCGAAAAAACGGCCCAAGATGCATTAGAAGAGATGGTGGCGGTGATGTGCCAAGGATCGTATCGCGCTCTCCGGAAATAGCGATTTCACCATCTAACGAATCGGTTAGATGGTGTTTTTGCTGTTTTTGAAGTGACGAAACAACCTGCATTGCTCATATAAAAATACCATACGATTGCGCGCGAAAAGTGTTAAAATAGGAACGATGGGAAGCAAAGAGGAGGAACCTACATGAAAACGAGAGTCGGGATTTTATACGGCGGCAAATCGCCGGAGCATAACGTTTCGCTATCAACAGCGATGGCGGTCATGAACGCTATGGATAAAAATAAATTTGATGTGATTCCAATTTATATCACCACCGAAGGACAATGGATCAAAGGGGAGCGGCTGACCGGAACGATTACGGAAGTCAAGCAGCTGCAGTTCCAGTCGGATGCGAAAGCAATGATACCGGTAGCGTTAAACCAAGTGCCGGTATTAGCGGATGATAAAAATCAGCATCCTTCTGAAATGGATGACAATAAGGAATCGGAAACGGCTATTGATGTGATTTTTCCATTATTGCACGGCCCAAATGGAGAAGACGGCACCGTGCAAGGCTTGCTCGAGATTTTGAATATTCCATATGTCGGAAACGGCGTGCTTGCCTCAGCGGTCGGCATGGATAAAGTGGTGATGAAAAACTTATTTGCCCAGGCCGGGCTGCGCCAGGCGAAATACGTAGCGTTTACGAAGCGGGATTGGAGTAAAGATGAAGAAGCCGCATACGACCAGGTTGAGCGAAAACTCGGCTACCCTTGTTTTGTCAAGCCGGCAAACGCAGGGTCAAGCGTTGGCATTACGAAATGCAAACAGCGCGCCGATTTGAAGACCGCTTTTATCGAAGCGTTTAAGTATGACCGAAAAATTATTGTGGAAGAAGCGATTGTCGGCCGTGAAATCGAAATTGGCGTAATCGGTAATGATGAACCAATTTGTTCGGTCGTAGGAGAAATTATTCCGAAAAAAGAATTTTATGATTATCAGGCAAAATATGAAGATGGCAATACGGAACTCATCATTCCGGCGCAAGTGACGGAAGAACAGTATGAAACGATCAAGCAGATGGCGATTACGGCCTTTAAGGCGCTTGATCTTTCCGGGCTTGTGCGCGCCGACTTTTTCTTGGCGGAAGATGGCACGGTGTATATTAACGAAATTAATACGATGCCTGGGTTTACGCCATACAGCATGTTCCCATTGCTATGGAAACATAGCGGCGTTTCGTATCCAGAATTAATCGAGCGCCTCATTCAGCTAGCGATCGAGCGGCATGAAGAAAAGCAAACGATCACGTACACGTTTGAGAAATAGAGAAGGTGGAGAAAGATGATCACTCGCACGTTAAAGGAGATACAAGCGATGGCGGATGGCCGCTTGGTGGCTGACGAATTTGCGGATGTTACGATCAGCGGCGTCTCGACCGACACACGGACGATTCAGCAGGGCAATTTATACGTCCCGCTCAAAGGAGCTAAGTTTAACGGGCATGCGTTTGTGCAAGAGGCGTTTGCAAAAGGCGCCAGTGCGGTGCTTTGGTCGGAAACGGAAGGAAATCCGCCAGAGAACGCCCCGGTGATTGTTGTTGATGATACGCTGCGCGCGCTGCAGCGCCTGGCCCACAGGTACCGCAGGCAGCTGGCCGTAAAAGTGATCGGCATTACAGGAAGCAACGGCAAAACAACGACAAAAGATATGACAGCGGCGCTATTGGCCACTTCTTATAAGGTGCAAAAAACAGAAGGGAATTTAAACAACCATATTGGCGTGCCATTGACGCTCCTTCGTTTAGCAGAAGATACGGAAATGGCGGTCGTCGAAATGGGAATGAGCAATTTCGGTGAAATTGAACTTTTGTCCAACATCGCTGAGCCGGATGCGGCGATTATTACGAACATTGGGGAATCCCATTTGCAAGAATTAGGTTCGCGTGCAGGAATTGCACAAGCAAAACTGGAAATTTTGTCTGGTTTGCGCAAAAACGGTCTGTTTGTTTATCATGGCGATGAGCCGTTATTGACAAGCCGCGTGTCAAATTTGCCGCTGCCGGAACACGTCAAAACGTTTGGCCAAACAACGAAAAACGATTATTATCCGAATGCGGTGCGGATGGAAGCGAAGGGGACGACATTTACGATCAACCAGCTTCCAAACCGAACGTTGTTTATTCCGATTTTAGGGAAGCATCATGTTTACAACGCATTGGCTGCCATTGCGGTTGCCCGCTTTTTTGGTGTCAGTTGGGAGAGCATTCAAGAAGCGCTTGCCCATTTAGAGGTCACCCGCATGCGCATGGAGCTGATCGAAACGAAACGGGGTTTTACGATCATTAACGATGCATACAATGCCAGCCCTACTTCTATGACGGCGGCTTTGCAACTGCTCGGGGAATTGACAGGATATAAGAAAAAAATTGCGGTGTTAGGCGATATGTTGGAGCTCGGTGACCAAGAAGTAGCATTTCATCGCGAAATAGGCGCGATGCTTCGTCCGGAAATGATCGATTATGTTTTTACCTATGGACCGCTGGCGCGTCATATTGCGCTAACCGCTGCTCCGTTTTTCCCGGATGGGCGGGTGAGCGCATACGATGAGAAAAAAGCATTGGTGAACGATTTGCTTGCCATCGTGTCTGCGGGTGATGTGATTTTGTTAAAGGCTTCCCGTGGGATGAAATTGGAAGAGTTGCTTCGCGATTTGCAATAACGGTATCATCGTGTAAAATGAAAACAACGGTGAAAAATAAAAGCGGCGTTGTCGATCGCCGCTTTTGATTTTTAGGAAACGGTGATAATCATGATCGGCTGTCTATGTATCCATGGATTTACGGGAAGCCCTGATGAAGTTGCCCCACTGGCAGAGTATTTGCGAAAGCGGACGGATTGGATGATCAAAACCCCCACTCTTCCCGGCCACGGAGAAGAGCTGCAGCTGAAAGGAATTACGTATGATCAATGGTTTCAAGCGGCGGAACGGGAGCTGCAAGCGTTAATGGACGAGTGTGAAACGGTATATGTCATCGGTTTTTCGATGGGCGGAGTGATCGCCGTCTATTTAGCGGAAAAATACCGCATTGACAAGTTAGTGCTGTTAAGCGCGGCATTTTATTATGTAAATCCGCGCCAATTATGGAAAGACATTCGTGATATGTTTCGCAATGGGTGGCGGCGCATTGGCGAACATCCGCTGTTTATCCGTTATAAAAATAAGATGCGATCCACGCCACTTGCTGCGGTATTAGAGTTTCGCAAACTAGTGAATGAAGTACGGCCGCGTCTTCCCTACGTTCATGTCCCGGTGTTGATTGTGCAGGGAGAAAAAGACGGGATTGTTCCGCTAAAAAGCGCCCATTATTTATATCAAAGAATTGGTTCATCCAAAAAGAAACTATTATTCTTGCCCGAGTCTTATCATCACGTCTGCCATAGCGCAGACCGGCACCTGTTGTTTACCGAAGTCGAAAAGTTTTTATGGGAAAATGGTAATGATTGAAAATGACAGATGAAAATGGTATGATAACTGTCAAAACATTTTTATTTGATTTTATATTGATCAGTAAGGATGATTAAAGGAGTTTGAATAACATTGACGACATTTCAAGAGTTAGGATTAAGCAATGAATTAATGAAGGCGATCAGCCGCATGGGGTTTGAAGAAACGACCCCGATTCAAGCAAAGACGATTCCGCTAAGCTTGCAAAATAAAGATGTAATTGGACAAGCACAAACCGGTACCGGGAAAACGGCGGCGTTTGGCATTCCGCTTATTGAAAAAGTAGATGTGAAAAAGGAAGCAGTGCAAGGATTGGTCGTGGCCCCAACGCGTGAGCTGGCGATTCAAGTATCAGAAGAGCTTTATAAAATTGGTGCCGTCAAGCGCGTGCGCGTATTGCCGATTTACGGCGGGCAGGATATTGAACGGCAAATTCGCGCGTTGAAAAAACATCCGCACATTATTGTCGGGACACCGGGGCGAATTATCGACCATATCAACCGCAAGACGTTGCGGTTAGAGCAGGTGCATACAGTGGTGCTCGATGAAGCGGATGAAATGCTGAATATGGGATTTATTGACGATATTGAGGCGATTTTAAGCAATGTTCCGAAACAGCGGCAAACGTTATTGTTTTCAGCGACCATGCCGGAACCGATCCGCCGCATTGCCGAGCGGTTTATGAATGATCCGCAGCTCGTAAAAGTAAAAGCAAAAGAAATGACCGTTCCGAATATTCAACAATATTACCTCGAAGTGCAAGAAAAAAAGAAATTCGATATTTTGACGCGTTTATTGGATATTCAGGCCCCCGAGCTGGCGATTGTGTTCGGGCGGACAAAGCGGCGTGTCGATGAATTGGCGGAAGCGCTAAATTTGCGCGGCTATGCGGCGGAAGGGATTCACGGCGATTTAAGCCAGGCGAAACGTCTCTCTGTGTTGCGCAAATTTAAAGAAGGTGCGATCGAGATTTTGGTCGCCACGGATGTAGCGGCGCGCGGGCTGGATATTTCCGGCGTGACGCATGTGTACAATTTTGATATCCCTCAAGATCCGGAAAGCTACGTTCACCGCATTGGCCGCACCGGCCGCGCAGGGAAAACAGGCGTCGCGATGACGTTTGTGACACCAAGGGAAATCGGACAGCTTCATAACATTGAACGGACGACAAAGCGGAAAATGGAGCGTATGAAACCGCCAACATTGGACGAAGCGCTGGAAGGGCAGCAGCGTATCGCGGTGGAAAAATTGGTGAATGTGGTAGAAAGCGAAAACTTGTCTTTCTATAAACGAGCTGCTGAAGAGCTATTAGAGGAACATGATTCGGTTTCGCTGGTAGCCGCATGTATTAAAATGTTGACAAAAGAACCGGATACGACGCCGGTGCGGTTAACGGAAGAGCCGCCGCTTCCGGTTAAACGGGAGAAAAAGCGGGGAAACCGCGCGGAAGGCCCATTCCGTGAGCGTGCCAAAAAACGGCGCGTTGCCCGTTAAAAACGGTGCAACAGGCGCCGTTTTTTGCTATGGTAAAATGTATATGCGCGAACAACAGCCGGGCAGCAAACAGAATGAATATATCCATTGGGGAAAAGAAATTTTTATGGCGATCGTCCTGCTTGGCTATGTCGCCATGAGCGTTCATTTGCAGCAGTGTTCCCTGTCGCAAACGATGACGTTTGCGCCCTTTTTTAGAAATCGAATGGGTTGACGGCGTCATTTTCATCCGCTAATTCATCAGATCCCGCTTTCATTGTCGAGAAAGCGGCGATGATGGTTAGCGATGAAGAAGAAAAGGCCGATGCGGGCGCAGGCGAGACGAGATAAAAGGAGCAATAATCCCTCCTGTTAAAAAACCAAATAGGTGGGCGACCATATTCAGATCAGGAGTGGTAAATGCGATAAATAAACTAATACAGATAACGGCGAGAAGAAGGCGGGCATGCTGATGGTCGATTATATCGCGGCGGAATACGATTAAATAGCCATACATGCCGAACAGGCCAAAAATAGCGCCAGACGCTCCAACGTGACTGTACATAGCCGGCAGAAGGAAAAAGGAGGCGATGTTGGCGCCGACTCCGCTCCCTATATAAAGAAGCAAAAACTTGCTTTTCCCTAACATTTGCTCTAATGCAGGGCCGAATAAAAGAAGAGAAATGGAATTGATCATCATATGTTCAAACCGCACATGAAAAACAAGAGGGCTTACAAGCCGCCAATACTCCCCTTCGCGTATGGCGGCATTAAATCCAATCATTCGTTCCCATAATGGTTCCGCACTCGAAAGACGCAAAAAAAACATAAACCATATGACTACATGAAGGATCACAAGGATAGAAACAACGGGATAAAGGCGAAAAAAAACACGGGCGTTTTCCCTGCGCACAAACATGTCATTCTCTCCTTCATCTTTGTTTATCAAAAAATGGCTAGGAAAGCTTCCGCTTTGGCGGGCAAAACGAATAAGTGAAAGATGAATCGGCTTATTAAAATGGTATGTAAGAAGTAGAAAGGATAGAAGGACAATGATTATCGGAGTTGGCATTGATATTGTGGAATTAGAGCGGGTTAGACAGTTGATGGAAAAAAATGAAAAATTGATTGACCGCATTTTAACGAGGGACGAAAAAAATGTGTTTGCACAATTATCGCCAAAACGCAAAGTGGAATTTTTAGCGGGGCGGTTTGCGGCGAAAGAAGCGTACGCAAAAGCCGTCGGCACAGGAATTGGAAAACATCTGTCATTCCACGATATTCAAATTATGAACGACCTGCATGGAAAGCCAATCGTCGTTTCAGATGCGAATGACTGCCGCATCCATCTTTCCATTTCTCATAGCCGTGATTATGCAATCGCTCAAGTAATTATTGAGCGCTTGTCATAGCTAGTCTGCATATTCCCCGAAGTTGTCTCATATATTGTAATGCGAAAAGGGAAATCGATATGAGGCAAAGGGGTTGAAATGAATGAGGAGAAAGGTGCTCAGTGTATTGGTTGGCATCATATTGCTTATTGCTTTAGCTGGCTGTGGGTCAAAATCACAGGAAGATGTCATCAAAGCGCTCGATGAAAAAATGGATGAGATCACAAGCTACCAGGCAGAAGCAAAAATGACATTTCAAACAGGTTCAAAACCGCAAGTATATAACGTCGAAATCTGGTATAAACATCCTGCCTATTACCGTGTCAGCTTAAAAAATGCGGACAAAGAGCAAAGTCAGATGATTTTGCGCAATGATGAAGGGGTCTTTGTGTTTACGCCGGCGCTTAATAAAAGCTTCCGGTTCCAAAGTGATTGGCCGAAAAACAGCAGTCAGGCCTATTTGTATGAGTCATTGGTCAAAGACATTTTGAGCGATTCGAAGGCGAAGTTTAAAGCGACAAAAAATCATTACGTATTTGAAACGAAAACAAACTATCCAAACAGCAATGTCGTGCCGACGCAAGAAATTACGTTAAACAAAAAGGATTTATCACCGGTATCGGTCAAAGTGATGGATACCGACCGAAAAGCTTTGTTAACCGTGCAATTCTCCAAGGTCGAATTTAATAAAAAGTTTGATGATGATGCATTTGACACATCGAAAAATATGACGGGAGCGCGTTTAGAAGTGCCGACGATGGCAGAAGCGAAAGACAAAGCGATGGAAGTCATGTATCCGGTGCAGCTGCCGGAAGGAGTAAAGCAAATCGATGAGAAGGAAGTTGCCAGTGAAAACGGAAAACGAGTGATTATGACGTTCGGCGGCGAAAAAACATTTACATTAGTTCAGGAAAAAGCAAAAGTTTTACCGGCAACAAGCACACCGATGCTGGTCAATGGCGAGCCGGTCGATTTAGGTTTTGCGATTGGTACGCTGACGGACAAAACATTGACATGGTCGTATAAAGGTGTCGACTTTACGATTGCTTCCGATGATTTAACACCGGAGGAAATGGTCATGGTAGCCCGCTCCGTGCAAGGAAAGGCGATTAAATAATTGATTTGCTAGGCAACAGGCTCGCGGCTTGCCGAGCCTGTTTTTTTTAGGAAAAGGCAGACTCTTAAGACAATGATATATTCCTTCCTTGTTTAGAAAGTGGTAAACTAAAAAAGGATAGCGCAAATTAGAGCGTTTACATTCAAAAAATAACTCTGAGATCTGCTAGACAAGGAAGGACAGCGAGAAATGATGAATTCATTTTACCGTGATACGTGGGCTGAAATTGATTTAGACGCGATTTATTACAATGTTTCTCAACTTAAGAAGCTTTTGCCGGATGAAACTTGCATTATGGCAGTGGTAAAGGCGAATGCATACGGCCACGGCGATGCGCAAGTGGCGAAGACAGCGCTGGAGGCCGGCGCTTCCTATTTGGCCGTAGCTTTTTTAGATGAAGCGCTTGCATTGCGAGAAAAAGGAATCACTGCTCCGATTCTCGTATTAGGCGCTTCTCGTCCTAGCGATGTCCATCTTGCCGCCAAGCACAAAATCTCACTTACGGTGTTTCAACCGGACTGGGTCGAGCAAGCGGCCGATTTATACAAGGGAACGGAACGAGTGCGGTTCCATTTAAAAATGGATACGGGAATGGGACGGTTAGGAGTCAGAGAGGAAGCGGAGACAAAACGCATTGTTGAATTAATCGACGGCCATCCGTATTTTTCGCTGGAAGGCGTTTATACTCATTTCGCCACAGCCGATGAAATCAATACCGATTATTTTTCCTTTCAGTATCGTCGTTTTCTGCAAATGTTAGAGTGGCTTCCGTATAAACCACCGATGATCCATTGCGGGAACAGCGCGACGGCTTTGCGGTTTCCGGATAAAGTATTTAATATGGTGCGCTTTGGCATTTCAATGTATGGATTGTCGCCTTCGCCAGCTATAAAGCCATACTTGCCATACGAGCTAAAAGAAGCTTTCTCCTTGCATAGCCGCCTTGTTCACGTTAAAAAGCTACAACCAGGAGAAAAAGTGAGCTACGGTGCAACCTATACGGCGGAGACGGAACAATGGATAGGCACTGTGCCAATCGGCTATGCAGACGGCTGGTTGCGCAAACTGCAAAATTTCCATGTGCTGGTGAACGGAAAAAAAGCGCCGATTGTCGGGAGAATCTGCATGGATCAACTCATGATCCGTCTGCCTGAACCAATGCCGGTCGGAACGAAAGTGACTTTAATTGGGCGGCAGGGCGACGAATATATTTCCGTTGATGACGTGGCCCAATATCTTGGAACGATTAACTATGAGGTTCCTTGTACAGTAAGTTATCGCGTTCCCCGTATTTTTTTCAGAAATAAGAGTATAATGGAAGTGAGAAATGTTGTTTTGAATGGCAATGATTATGTATAAACTTTTCAGAAGATAATACGCAGAAAACGCAGAAATGACTTTGCAGCGCCTTTATTTAGTGGTATGATGAAATGGAAGCAATGAATGGCTGCAGTTCGTGGAGGTGTATATTTGTGTCGGAGTCTAGCGCAACAACGGAAATCGTCGTTCGTTTGCCTCAATCATTAGTAACAGAATTAGATGTGCTGGTGAAACAAGAAAACGGCAATCGGAATGAACTGATTTACCAAGCGACGAAAATGTATATTCGTGAGCGGAAGAAACGGCAAATCCGCGAAGCGATGAGACGAGGCTACATGGAAATGGCAAAAATCAATTTATCGATCGCTTCAGAAGCGTTTCTTGCAGAATATGAAGCCGACCACACCGTTGAACGTTTAGTTAGCGGGGGGTAATGCTTTGATTGTTAAACGTGGCGACGTTTATTTTGCGGACCTTTCCCCGGTAGTTGGCTCAGAGCAGGGCGGTGTCCGCCCCGTATTGGTCATCCAAAATGACATTGGCAATCGCTTTAGCCCAACGGTGATCGTAGCGGCGATTACAGCGCAAATTCAAAAAGCGAAGCTGCCAACGCACGTTGAAATTGATGCAAAACGCTACGGGTTTGAGCGGGATTCCGTCATTTTGCTAGAACAAATTCGGACAATTGATAAACAGCGGCTCACGGATAAAATCACCCATTTAGATGATGAAATGATGGATAAAGTGGATGAAGCGCTGCAGATCAGTTTAGGACTTATCGATTTTTAACATAAACCGGCAAGAGTTTTCCCACTTCGAAAACATACGAAGCCTAGTTTGAAGTGGGCATCTTGAATCCGGTGCACAGGGTGGGAAACATCGCCCCAAGTGTTTGCTCATGAAAGTCTTGTGGAACAAGAGTCAGTGTCCATGCGAAGCACGGAAGAAGCTCTTTGGTACAAAAGAACCTGCCGACTTTAGTCGTGCGAAGATTCCGTTTGCAGTGCTTTGTCCTATCATTCTCCTGTTTCGATTTCGAAAAAGGGCTTATTCTGTGTTTGCAGCGTACTGAGCCATCTATCGCCTCTGCAATGTATAAACAAAGTGGCAGATAGTTTGTTTTGCTGTGCATAAAAAAGGACAGGTCGCGGGGAGAAACGATCTGTCCAACTATTTATAGTATGGTTGATCGGAAATAGCTGCATCTTTGTAGCTATTTTTATTTTCGCCATTGGAGGGATAATCGATTTGTTCAATAGAGAAGCGTTGATCGGCTTGATCGCCAATGAGTTGCAGTTGTCTGCCAATCAAGTGAGCAATGTCATTACCCTTTCCGAGGAGGGGAACACAGTACCGTTTATCGCCCGCTATCGCAAAGAGATGACAGGCGCGCTAGATGAAGTGCAGATTCGTGATATTTTAGAGAAATGGAGCTACTTGCAAAGCCTAGAACAACGTAAAGAAGAAGTTCTTCGTCTTATCGATGAGCAAGGGAAATTGACGGATGAGTTGAAAAACGCGATTATGAGCGCCACGAAACTGCAGCAAGTCGAAGATTTGTATCGCCCTTATCGGCAAAAAAGACGCACGAAAGCTACGGTCGCCAAAGAAAAAGGGCTCGAACCGCTTGCTGAATGGCTATGGACATGTCCAGCGGAACCGAGACCGGAAGAAAAAGCACAGGAATTTATCAACCCGGAAAAAGAAGTGTTTACGGTGGAAGAAGCGCTCCAAGGAGCAAAAGATATCATTGCTGAAAAAGTGTCTGATGATGCGCAATTCCGCCAATGGATTCGCCAGCAAACGTGGAAAAAGGGAGTCATTGTATCAACGGCCAAAGCGCCGGAAAAGGATGAGAAGAAAGTATATGAAATGTATTACGAATACGAAGAGCCTGTACATAAGATTGTGCCGCACCGTGTGTTAGCGTTAAACCGCGGCGAAAAGGAAGAGGTGCTGCGTGTCACCATAAAGGCACCAGTAGAAGAGATTATGGCGTATTTACAAAAAAACGTGATCACAAATCCGCAATCTCCTGCCGCTCCGCTTTTATCTGAAGCAATAGAAGATGGCTATAAACGGCTTATCGAGCCGGCCATTGAACGCGACATCCGCAATGGGCTAACGGAAAAAGCGGAAGAGCGGGCGATTCACATTTTTTCTGAAAACTTGCGGAAGCTTTTGCTGCAGCCGCCATTGAAAGGAAAAATCGTGCTTGGCATTGACCCGGCCTACCGAACGGGATGTAAGCTTGCTGTTGTTGATGAAACAGGCAAACTATTGAAAATTGATGTCATCTATCCACATCCACCGCAGCAACGGGTAGACGAAGCAAGGGAAAAGTTAATTCGTCTAATCGCAGAATATCATGTAGAAATGATTGCGATTGGGAATGGAACAGCATCACGGGAAACGGAACAGTTCGTCGCCGATACGCTGAAGCAGGTGGATAGGGAAATCTTTTACTTAATTGTCAATGAAGCGGGTGCCAGCGTATATTCTGCCTCTGATCTCGCACGCCAGGAATTCCCAGATTTGCAAGTTGAAGAGCGGAGCGCCGTTTCGATCGCCCGGCGCGTACAAGACCCATTGGCAGAATTGGTAAAAATCGATCCAAAGTCCGTCGGTGTCGGCCAATATCAGCATGATGTTTCGCAAAAGAAATTAGCCGAATCGCTGCGCTTTGTCGTAGAAACGGTCGTGAACCAAGTCGGTGTCAATGTCAATACCGCATCTGTTTCCTTATTGCAATATGTATCGGGGCTTACAAAGACGGTGTCGGAAAATATTGTAAAGCGACGGGAAGAACAAGGAAAATTTAGAAGCCGCGAAGAATTAAAATCGATACCGCGGCTCGGTGCGAAAACATATGAGCAATGTATTGGCTTTTTGCGTATTATTGACGGAGATGAACCGCTCGACCGGACGCCGATCCATCCAGAGCGATACGAAGAAGTGAAAAAGCTATTGCAAAATTTAGGCTTTTCCACAGCGCATATCGGAAGCAAAGAACTTCGCGAGGCGCTGCAATCGCTGAATATTTCCGATACGGCCGCGAAGCTTGGTATCGGCGAATTAACGTTACAAGATATTATCGACGCCTTAATCCGCCCGGAACGCGATCCCCGTGATGAACTGCCAAAGCCGTTATTGCGCAAGGACGTTTTAAAAATGGAAGATTTAAAAGCGGGGATGGAACTAGAAGGCACCGTACGGAATGTCGTTGACTTCGGCGCGTTTGTCGATATCGGCGTCAAGCAGGACGGGCTTGTGCATATTTCTAAATTAAGCAAGCAATACGTACGACATCCGCTTGATGTTGTATCGGTCGGCGATGTCGTAAAAGTTTGGGTGGATCATGTAGATGTGAATAAAGAAAGAATCTCTTTATCAATGATTGCGCCAGCGGAGCTAGAGAAAACACTGCCTTCATGAGCAGTGTTTTCTCTGATAAAAAAACCAGCATTGGTTTAACAGTTTGATTTGATAACGATTTTTTTCATAGTAGGCTCGTCTCATTTGATTTTTTAGCCAAGTTGGCATCGTGTCCAACCTCCTATAATGAAAAGGTTAGTATATAATGTATGTACTGCCAGTCTGTCCTGTGCCAGAAAAGTGAGGAGTAAAGAGCAATGGAACAAAGTGATTTACAAAAACTTGTCGAAAGGGTATCTTTGCAATTTTTTCAAAAACCGTTCAAACATATGGCGACGTTCAACCCACGGCTGCGAACAACAGGAGGACGTTACATCGTACAAACCCATAACATTGAGATAAATAAAAAGTATTACGAATCATTTGGCGAAGAAGAACTGATCGCCATTATTAAACATGAATTGTGCCATTACCATCTTCATTTAGAGGGGAAAGGTTACCGTCATCGCGATAAAGATTTCCGCGATTTATTGCGGCAAGTTCAGGCCCCGCGTTATTGCCGCCCGCTTCCGCAACAAACACGAAAAAAAGCAAAAAAGATACACGTGTACGTTTGTTCCTGGTGCGGTTTGACTTATGAAAGAAAAAAACGGGTCAATACGAATCGGTATGTTTGCGGGAAATGTGGGGGAAGGCTAACATCAGATGATAGCGGTGAAGCAAAGTAAAATTTTTCAAATTGGTTGATAACGAGAAGCAAAAAAATGATAAAAAGTTATTGACATGGATTATTTATTATGCTAAATTATAAAAGCCGTCGCCAAACGACGGGTTGCAAAAAACATATTGACAACGCTAAGTTACCTAAATATAATAAAGAATGTCGGTTGCACACAACAGATCATTTAAAAATTAATTATTCCGCAATAGCTCAGCGACGAGGAATACATCAATGAATCCACTCCGAGTTGCCTCGACGCATCTAGCTTCTTGGAGACGGCTAGCAGAGGAAGAGGCAGCAAGCATACCGAAAAGCTGTCTGTTGTTAGGATTCATTATTCCGCAATAGCTCAGCGGTAGAGCAACCGGCTGTTAACCGGTAGGTCGTAGGTTCGAATCCTACTTGCGGAGCCTTTGGAGAAGTACCCAAGTGGCTGAAGGGGACGGTTTGCTAAACCGTTAGGTCGTGTCTTTACGGCGCGCGGGTTCAAATCCCGCCTTCTCCGCCACTTTGATATATATCGTGGCCCGTTGGTCAAGTGGTTAAGACACCGCCCTTTCACGGCGGTAACACGGGTTCGAATCCCGTACGGGTCACTTTTATAAGATGTGTTGGGGTTGTGAAACCCCAACCTTCATGATGGTCCCGTAGTGTAGTGGTTAACACGCCTGCCTGTCACGCAGGAGATCGCGGGTTCGAGTCCCGTCGGGACCGCCATTACATGAATCATTGGGCCATAGCCAAGCGGTAAGGCAACGGACTTTGACTCCGTGATGCGCTGGTTCGAATCCAGCTGGCCCAGCCATGAGCCATTAGCTCAGTAGGTAGAGCATCTGACTTTTAATCAGAGGGTCGGAGGTTCGAGTCCTCCATGGCTCACCACCTTGCGGGTGTGGCGGAATTGGCAGACGCACCAGACTTAGGATCTGGCGCCTCACGGCGTGGGGGTTCAAGTCCCTCCACCCGCACCAGTTGAATATGCGGTCGTGGCGGAATGGCAGACGCGCTAGGTTGAGGGCCTAGTGGGGGCAACCCCGTGGAGGTTCAAGTCCTCTCGACCGCATAACAAAAAACATTTGCATTCAACAATTTATTGTGTTATAGTAAAATTTGTTGTCTTAATATCGCGCGCTCGTAGCTCAATTGGATAGAGCATCTGACTACGGATCAGAAGGTTAGGGGTTCGAATCCTCTCGAGCGCGCCATAGCGGGAAGTAGCTCAGCTTGGTAGAGCACATGGTTTGGGACCATGGGGTCGCAGGTTCGAATCCTGTCTTCCCGACTTGTTTAATAAAAATATGCGGGTGTAGTTTAGTGGTAAAACCTCAGCCTTCCAAGCTGATGTCGTGGGTTCGATTCCCATCACCCGCTCCATTATAATAAACTAAATTAATACTTGACTTCATTAATCTG
>NZ_BAWO01000028.1 GCF_000632715.1 Parageobacillus caldoxylosilyticus NBRC 107762
GCCAATCAACTTTCTATGGAGAGTTTGATCCTGGCTCAGGACGAACGCTGGCGGCGTGCCTAATACATGCAAGTCGAGCGGACCGAACAGGAGCTTGCTCTTGTTCGGTTAGCGGCGGACGGGTGAGTAACACGTGGGTAACCTACCCGTAAGACCGGGATAACTCCGGGAAACCGGAGCTAATACCGGATAACACCAAAGACCGCATGGTCTTTGGTTGAAAGGCGGCTTCGGCTGTCACTTACGGATGGGCCCGCGGCGCATTAGCTAGTTGGTGAGGTAACGGCTCACCAAGGCGACGATGCGTAGCCGGCCTGAGAGGGTGACCGGCCACACTGGGACTGAGACACGGCCCAGACTCCTACGGGAGGCAGCAGTAGGGAATCTTCCGCAATGGACGAAAGTCTGACGGAGCGACGCCGCGTGAGCGAAGAAGGTCTTCGGATCGTAAAGCTCTGTTGTTAGGGAAGAAGAAGTACCGTTCGAATAGGGCGGTACGGTGACGGTACCTAACGAGAAAGCCCCGGCTAACTACGTGCCAGCAGCCGCGGTAATACGTAGGGGGCGAGCGTTGTCCGGAATTATTGGGCGTAAAGCGCGCGCAGGCGGTCCCTTAAGTCTGATGTGAAAGCCCACGGCTCAACCGTGGAGGGTCATTGGAAACTGGGGGACTTGAGTGCAGAAGAGGAGAGCGGAATTCCACGTGTAGCGGTGAAATGCGTAGAGATGTGGAGGAACACCAGTGGCGAAGGCGGCTCTCTGGTCTGTAACTGACGCTGAGGCGCGAAAGCGTGGGGAGCAAACAGGATTAGATACCCTGGTAGTCCACGCCGTAAACGATGAGTGCTAAGTGTTAGAGGGGTCAAACCCTTTAGTGCTGTAGCTAACGCGTTAAGCACTCCGCCTGGGGAGTACGGCCGCAAGGCTGAAACTCAAAGGAATTGACGGGGGCCCGCACAAGCGGTGGAGCATGTGGTTTAATTCGAAGCAACGCGAAGAACCTTACCAGGTCTTGACATCCCC
This sequence comes from Parageobacillus caldoxylosilyticus NBRC 107762, assembly GCF_000632715.1. Taxonomy (GTDB): domain Bacteria; phylum Bacillota; class Bacilli; order Bacillales; family Anoxybacillaceae; genus Saccharococcus; species Saccharococcus caldoxylosilyticus. The sequence goes on from NZ_BAWO01000028.1 coordinate 1,024, forward strand.
TGACAACCCTGGAGACAGGGCGTTCCCCCTTCGGGGGGACAGGGTGACAGGTGGTGCATGGTTGTCGTCAGCTCGTGTCGTGAGATGTTGGGTTAAGTCCCGCAACGAGCGCAACCCTCGCCCCTAGTTGCCAGCATTCAGTTGGGCACTCTAGGGGGACTGCCGGTGACAAACCGGAGGAAGGTGGGGATGACGTCAAATCATCATGCCCCTTATGACCTGGGCTACACACGTGCTACAATGGGCGGTACAAAGGGCTGCGAACCCGCGAGGGGGAGCCAATCCCAAAAAGCCGCTCTCAGTTCGGATTGCAGGCTGCAACTCGCCTGCATGAAGCCGGAATCGCTAGTAATCGCGGATCAGCATGCCGCGGTGAATACGTTCCCGGGCCTTGTACACACCGCCCGTCACACCACGAGAGCTTGCAACACCCGAAGTCGGTGAGGTAACCCGCAAGGGAGCCAGCCGCCGAAGGTGGGGCAAGTGATTGGGGTGAAGTCGTAACAAGGTAGCCGTACCGGAAGGTGCGGCTGGATCACCTCCTTTCTAAGGATGACACGAAAAGCGAAGGCGACTGCCCTTATGGGCTAGTCGGAAGTGGGCGCTTACGTTTTGTTCGGTTTTGAAGGAATATAACTATTCCTTCAAGAGTTTTGCGCCTGCGTCTTCCAGTGAATTCAAAGAAGCTGGATTCCTCGGCGCAAGGCAGCAAAGAAGTGAATTCAAGGCAGTAGCCTTGTTCAGTTTTGAAGGAATATTAGTTATTCCTTCAATGGTTTAGGTCTGTATCTATAAGCAGATGCGGAAAATAAGTTCGTTCCTTGAAAACTAGATAACCGAAAGGAAGAAGCCGAGAAGCGCTGATGTTGGTTAAGTTAGAAAGGGCGCACGGTGGATGCCTTGGCACTAGGAGCCGATGAAGGACGGGGCAAACGCCGAAACGCTTCGGGGAGCTGTAAGCAAGCGTTGATCCGGAGATGTCCGAATGGGGGAACCCACTGCCCGTAATGGGGCAGTATCCATACCTGAATCCATAGGGTATGGAGGGCACACCCGGGGAACTGAAACATCTTAGTACCCGGAGGAGAAGAAAGCAAACGCGATTCCCTGAGTAGCGGCGAGCGAAACGGGAACAGCCCAAACCAAGAGGCTTGCCTCTTGGGGTTGTAGGACCACTCACATGGGAGTGACAAAGGAACGGGGTAGACGAAGCGGTCTGGAAAGGCCCGCCAGAGAAGGTGACAGCCCTGTAGTCGAAACTTCGTTCCCTCCCGAGTGGCTCCTGAGTACGGCGGGACACGGGGAATCCCGTCGGAAGCAGGGAGGACCATCTCCCAAGGCTAAATACTCCCTAGTGACCGATAGTGAACCAGTACCGTGAGGGAAAGGTGAAAAGCACCCCGGAAGGGGAGTGAAAGAGAACCTGAAACCGTGTGCCTACAAGTAGTCAGAGCCCGTTAATGGGTGATGGCGTGCCTTTTGTAGAATGAACCGGCGAGTTACGATGGCGTGCGAGGTTAAGTCGAAAAGACGGAGCCGCAGCGAAAGCGAGTCTGAATAGGGCGTATAGTACGTCGTCGTAGACCCGAAACCAGGTGATCTACCCATGTCCAGGGTGAAGGTAGGGTAACACCTACTGGAGGCCCGAACCCACGCACGTTGAAAAGTGCGGGGATGAGGTGTGGGTAGGGGTGAAATGCCAATCGAACCTGGAGATAGCTGGTTCTCCCCGAAATAGCTTTAGGGCTAGCCTCAAGGGAAGAGTCTTGGAGGTAGAGCACTGATTGAGCTAGGGGCCCTCATCGGGTTACCGAACTCAGTCAAACTCCGAATGCCAACGACTTATCCTTGGGAGTCAGACTACGAGTGATAAGATCCGTGGTCGAGAGGGAAACAGCCCAGATCACCAGCTAAGGTCCCAAAGTGCACGTTAAGTGGAAAAGGATGTGGAGTTGCCCAGACAACCAGGATGTTGGCTTAGAAGCAGCCATCATTTAAAGAGTGCGTAATAGCTCACTGGTCGAGTGACTCTGCGCCGAAAATGTACCGGGGCTAAACGTGCCACCGAAGCTGTGGGATGACCGTTGGTCATCGGTAGGGGAGCGTTCTAAGTGCACCGAAGCGAGACCGGAAGGACTCGTGGAGCGCTTAGAAGTGAGAATGCCGGTGTGAGTAGCGAAAACAGAGGTGAGAATCCTCTGCACCGAAAGCCTAAGGGTTCCTGAGGAAGGTTCGTCCGCTCAGGGTTAGTCGGGACCTAAGCCGAGGCCGAAAGGCGTAGGTGATGGGCAACAGGTAGAGATTCCTGTACCACCTCCTCACCGTTTGAGCGATGGGGGGACGCAGGAAGGTAGGGCGAGCAGGCTGCTGGAATAGCCTGTCCAAGCGGTTAGGCTGCCAGATAGGCAAATCCGTCTGGCGCAAAGGCTGAGCCGTGATGGCGAAGGGACCATCGGTCCCGAAGTCCCCGATCCTACACTGCCAAGAAAAGCCTCTAGCGAGGTGAGAGGTGCCCGTACCGCAAACCGACACAGGTAGGCGAGGAGAGAATCCTAAGGTGCGCGGGAGAACTCTCGTTAAGGAACTCGGCAAAATGACCCCGTAACTTCGGGAGAAGGGGTGCTCTCTTGGGTGATGAGCCCGAGGGAGCCGCAGTGAAAAGGCCCAAGCGACTGTTTATCAAAAACACAGGTCTCTGCGAAGCCGAAAGGCGAAGTATAGGGGCTGACACCTGCCCGGTGCTGGAAGGTTAAGGGGAGCGCTTAGCGAAAGCGAAGGTGCGAACCGAAGCCCCAGTAAACGGCGGCCGTAACTATAACGGTCCTAAGGTAGCGAAATTCCTTGTCGGGTAAGTTCCGACCCGCACGAAAGGTGTAACGACTTGGGCACTGTCTCAACGAGAGACCCGGTGAAATCATACTACCTGTGAAGATGCAGGTTACCCGCGACAGGACGGAAAGACCCCGTGGAGCTTTACTGCAGCCTGATATGGAATTTTGGTATCGCTTGTACAGGATAGGTGGGAGCCTGGGAAGCCGGAGCGCCAGCTTCGGTGGAGGCGCCGGTGGGATACCACCCTGGCGGTATTGAAATTCTAACCCGCACCCCTTATCGGGGTGGGAGACAGTGTCAGGTGGGCAGTTTGACTGGGGCGGTCGCCTCCCAAAAGGTAACGGAGGCGCCCAAAGGTTCCCTCAGAATGGTTGGAAATCATTCGGAGAGTGCAAAGGCACAAGGGAGCTTGACTGCGAGACGGACAGGTCGAGCAGGGACGAAAGTCGGGCTTAGTGATCCGGTGGTTCCGTATGGAAGGGCCATCGCTCAACGGATAAAAGCTACCCCGGGGATAACAGGCTGATCTCCCCCAAGAGTCCACATCGACGGGGAGGTTTGGCACCTCGATGTCGGCTCATCGCATCCTGGGGCTGTAGTCGGTCCCAAGGGTTGGGCTGTTCGCCCATTAAAGCGGTACGCGAGCTGGGTTCAGAACGTCGTGAGACAGTTCGGTCCCTATCCGTCGCGGGCGCAGGAAATTTGAGAGGAGCTGTCCTTAGTACGAGAGGACCGGGATGGACGCACCGCTGGTGTACCAGTTGTCCCGCCAGGGGCACCGCTGGGTAGCTATGTGCGGAAGGGATAAGCGCTGAAAGCATCTAAGCGTGAAGCCCCCCTCAAGATGAGATTTCCCATCGCGTCAAGCGAGTAAGATCCCTCGAAGATGACGAGGTCGATAGGTCCGAGGTGGAAGCGTGGCGACACGTGGAGCTGACGGATACTAATCGATCGAGGACTTAACCACGAAAAGCGGAGGACGCCCGCCTATCGGCGACACGCGCTGGAGGGCCCGTGAGGAGGCTGTTGCCACCGCAACGGGACCGAAGCGTCGCGAGCCGATGGCGTCCGGAGCTAGACAGTACGAAAAGCGGAGGCGCTTGGCTTCTTCCAAGCAGATGGTTATCTAGTTTTGAAGGAATGAACTCCTTCTTGACAAAATCAATCTGATGAATATAATAATCTATGTCCAATAGAACAGCTTGCCTAGTGACTATAGCGGAGAGGAAACACCCGTTCCCATCCCGAACACGGAAGTTAAGCTCTCCAGCGCCGATGGTAGTTGGGGCCAGCGCCCCTGCAAGAGTAGGTCGTCGCTAGGC
>NZ_BAWO01000027.1 GCF_000632715.1 Parageobacillus caldoxylosilyticus NBRC 107762
CGTGATGAGTCGATTTTTATAGATTTTAGTAACCAGGTGAAACGATGTACGATATTGCCATTATCGGTGCTGGACCTGCCGGGGCAAGTGCGGCCATTTTTACCGCAAAAGCGGGAAAGAAGACGGTACTGATTGACAACGACAAAAGCATTACAAAACGAGCTTGGATTGAAAACCACTATGGGGTCATGGAAGCCACAGGTCCAGATTTAGTGGAAACAGGAAAAAAACAAGCGGTCAAATTTGGAGCAGAACTTGTGAATGATCAAGTCGTCAACATCCAAAAATCAGAAACGGGCTTTCGTGTAGAAACCGAAAATCAAACATTTGAAGCTAAACATGTTATTTTAGCAACTGGCGTGGCAACCGACCTCGCTGAAAAAATTGGCGTGAAAACAAAACCAGGAACAGAGCCGCGTATTAAAACGGTTATCGACGTGGATGCCGCTGGACGCACCAACATTGAAGGAATTTGGGCAGCCGGAACAGTAGCTGGCGTCAGCGTACATACGATCATCACCGCCGGCGATGGAGCGAAAGTGGCCATTAACGTCATTAGCGAATTAAACGGCGAACGTTATGTCGATCATGATGTGTTAAAATCAAAATAAAAAGCTGCCCACAAATTGATATGATCCCCTTATAGTAGACAGAAAAAAGAAAGCCAATTAATCTGTCTACTATGGAGGGGATTTTTCTATGGGGAAAATACGAAAAACATACGATGCAAAGTTTAAAAAGAAAGCGGTGGATTTATATTGGAAAGAGGGCATGGGATATAAAACGGTGGCGAAAGAATTAGGGATTGATGAGTCCATGGTACGCCGATGGGTGAAACGCTATGAACAGGAAGGAATGAAAGGGCTAGAGGAAAAACGAGGAAAGGCAAAAGGACCAGGCAAAGGAAGACCGAGAACTCGTCCGGAAGATCCTGAAATGAAAATCAAGCGTCTTGAGGCGGAAGTAGAGATGCTAAAAAAGCTCTTAAAGAGGTGAAAGGGGGAATGGAAGCAGTACCAGCTCACAAGAAGTTCGCGATCATTCAAGAAATGGCCGGGTGTTATGGTTCGATTCAACGATTATGTGAAATAGCAGGCGTGTCTCGAAGCGGATATTACAAGTGGGTAAAACGACAGGAACGCCCTTCTCAGAAGCACTTGGAAGACGAGCAGCTAAAGGAAAAAATCCAAGAGTGCCATGAAGAAGTGAAAGGAATCTATGGGTATCGGAGAGTAAAAGTTTGGCTGAAACGGAAATACCAACTGAATATCAACCATAAACGAGTACAAAGGATGATGAGGGAGATGGGAATTCGGGCAGTGATTCGGAAGAAACGGCCTTATTACGGAAAGAAAGAGCCTTATGTGATTTCGGACAACCATCTAAACCGAGATTTCCACGCGTCCAAGCCAAACGAGAAATAGGTGACAGATATTACCTATTTAATTTTTAATGGGCAAAAGCTCTATTTGTCCGCCATTAAAGATCTATACAACAATGAAATCGTGGCCTACCATATCAGTCAAAGAAATGACATCAAACTGGTCATCGACACGCTAAAAAAGGCCATAAAAAAACGGAATGTAAATGGACTCCTCCTTCATAGTGATCAGGGGTTCCAGTATACATCCCGCCAATACAACAATCTACTAAAAAGATACAATATAAAGGCCAGTATGTCCAGGAAAGGAAACTGTTTGGACAATGCCTGCATGGAAAACTTCTTCAGCCATTTCAAGGCAGAGTGTTTTAATCTGTACTCTTTCCGCACGGCCGAAGAGGTGAAGGATGCCGTACACAAATATATTCGTTTTTATAACCATCAACGTTTCCAAAAGAAATTAAATAACCTGAGTCCTTATGAATATAGGACTCAGGCTGCTTAAATGTGCTTTTTTATTCCTGTCTACTTGACAGGGGTCACTTCAAATGTGGGCAGTTCTTTGTTATTTCTCTGTGATGCTCCCCTTCGGCAATAACGAATCCCCTTACCCCTTCACTTCCCCAATGTTATAGATCACCCGCTACATACAAGCTATATTAAAAACATTCGCTAATTATCAGGTAAAATCAGATCCATCAAAAAGACTTCCGATGAATTCATCGAGCAGAAGGAGCCACCCTCCTTCTACGCAGAAGCTTCTTTGATGGAGGCAGTAAGAAACTCCCACCTTTTCATGGAATGAAGGTGGGAGGGATTCATCGAAAAACTCCCTGTTGATCCATATAACGGGCAATCATTTTTGCACGTTTTTGTGGATGGGATTCTTCCTTTTCTAAGACGTTAGCTAGCATTTTTACCGCTTCTACAATATACGGTCCTTTGTTCAGCATGACACACTGCGCTTTTTGTCCTAGCGATACGTCTGATATTTCGGCGCGGGCAGGCACTCCTTTCTTCGCTAGATTTTCAAGCACTTGTGTTGCCCAAATCACCGGAACATGGGCGGCTTGACATAATGCGAGAATATCATGCTGTACGATGGACATGTTTTCAAATCCAACCTCAATCGCTAAATCTCCGCGGGCAATCATCACTCCAAACGATGGAAGCGTTAACCCTTCCATCAAAATACGAGTAAGGTTGTGGAGTGCTGCTCTTGTTTCAATTTTAGCAATGATGGTCAGGTGAGGCGCACCTTGTTCTGTCAAAATGCGATACAGCTTTGCTACATCATGGGGAGTATGAACGAATGATAAGCCAATCATATCTGCATATTTACAAATAAAAGGAATATACTGCAAATCTCGGTCTGTCAGTGACGAAACAGTTAAATGCATCAATGAATCCGGTAGATTGATCCCCATCCCTTTTTTTATCATTTTGTTTTTTCTTCCAGTTGAAATAACTTTGGCTTCTATATATTTATTTGTTACGTTTTGGATCATAGCAAAAATTTTTCCGTCATTGAAGTAAAGCCGATGCCCTACTCGCACATTACGTAATGCTTTGGGAAGTGTTGTCGTCAGCTTTACCGCATCATCCATTTTCGCAGCCTCGAAATGTGTGCGATCGAAGTAAATTTGAAGGCGGGTTCCTTTTTTGACAATCGCTTTCATGGGAATCGGTGTGACCGACTGCAGCAACAAAGAAAAACGTTTATGTTTGAACCAAATCCCTTCTTGAATATATGCCGTGTTTGAAAGCTCGACTTTAAAACAAGAAGGTGCAATGACATCAATTACCTTCAGCCTTCTCTTTCGCCCGCGAACATCGATAAACACTAGTTCATCTCCGCTTACCATCGTAATACTCTCATTCGTTGCTACTTCTAAAACAAACGACACATCACTCTGCTCTGATGGAAAATATAACGGGGTGTGAAGATACAGGAACCCCGTAACAGGCTGGATTGGTTGACCGTATTCATCTTTTCGAACTGTCAGTTTTACCGGATAGGTATTCGATACAATGCTATCTACCCGAACTTTTGGACCCGGTAAATCCATATAAATGCGGCATCTCTTTTCCCATTGTTGTTTTTTTTGAAGCCGTTCTTCTACTTGACGAACACCCTCAATGATTTTTTTCCATATTTCCGGTGAACCATGAGCGCAGTTGATTCTGGCAACATCCATGCCATGTAACAACAACTGTTCCATCACTTTGGGCTCATCGATCAGTTGCTCATCCAGTGTCACCATGATGCGCGTTTGTCGAGAGCGCCGGCCTTCTCCCAACACAGTTCGTGCTCGCTCAACGATCAGCTGTTTTGCCTGCTGTCGAGTAATTTTTCTTATATCTGTATCCTGAAATGCAGTCGCCTGCAAACGTCTCAATAAAAGTTCAATACTTGAAATGATATGGGACTCGTGTCCATAGATGGACGATAATCCTTCCTCTTCAATGGCTTGAATGAGATCATGGGACATCATTTCTTTTACGTATAAATATGCCAGCAAATTATCCCTACTTTCTTCATGAGACGAAAGCGGAAACTGTGTTCTTTTTTGTTTGATCCATTCGGTCATTGACTGATATATGTTCAATAACTTGTTCCCTATTATATGTTCGTTATTGTTGAATTCATCCACGAATCCTCACCTCAGTTGGTCAATAGAAAAAGATGGTTATAATATTATATATTCGCAGCTGAATCATAAAATGAACCTAACGCATTATTCATCAAATTGTCTGATAAAAATAAATATTAAAAAAATAAAAACTGCCCCTTTCCGGGCAGTTTTTGCTTCTTATTCTTTGGCAACGCTTCGGTATTTACCTTCAAAGAATAATAGCGGATCTCCCGCTTCATCCTTCATCAAGATGTCTGTCACTTCGCCAAAGTACAATGTATGATCCCCCGCTACATAGGAGCTATGCACATTACATAAAATATTGGCTAAGGCATCAGGCAAAATCGGATGCCCGTTTACCCATTGGAAATCTACTTTTCTATCTTCTTTTAGCTGTCCGGCAAACAGGCGGGAAAGATCTTCTTGCTCTCTCGCCAAAATGTTGACGGCAAATTTGCCCGTTTGCTTGACAATCGGATTCATCCGTGCCTTTTCCCCGATGGAAACCACCACTAACTTTGGGTTTAAGGAAACGGACATAAAGGCGTTGGCTGTCATCCCTTTGACTTCCCCTTGAAATTCCGTAGTCACCACCGTCACACCCGTGGCAAATTTCCCCATCGCATTGCGAAATGTACGATCGTCCATTTTTTTACTTCCTTTCTCTTTAATTATTAAACTTAAAACAGAATAAATGATAAACGGCACGATACGGCAAGCACCAATAGAATGGTTCTTTCACAATATAATTATTACTATATTAACACTGATTTGATCTGTTTTGTAAAGATCATTCCTGATATGTTTAAAAGGAAACGTCCTTTTCTCCACAGAAGCGGGTTGAAAAAACGGATGATTCATCTACGCTATTTAGCAATGTTATATTCCTTTTTGTTTTGCATGCCTAAATAAGCTTTTTTCACTCGTTCATCGTCGAGAAGTTCAACCGCTTTTCCTTGCATCATAATTTCGCCGCGGTCTAGCACACAAGCATAGTCGGCAATTTGCAACGCCGCGCGTACGTTTTGTTCCACCAACAAAATGGTAGTGCTAAATTGATCGCGCAATTGTCTTAATAGTTTCATTATCTCTTTTACAATCAGAGGAGCGAGACCTAAAGACGGCTCATCCAACATCAGTAATTTTGGTTTCGCCATTAATCCCCGGCCGATGGCAAGCATCTGCTGTTCCCCGCCGCTTAGCAATCCGCCCGGCCGGTCCAGCATCGTTTTTAGCTTTGGAAAAACTTCAAGCACATGTTCATAATCTCTCATCACTTGTTGAAAATCATTCCGATATCGATGATACGCACCCAGCAGTAAATTATCTTTGACGGATAAATCACCAAAAATTTGCCGGCGTTCCGGGACCAGACAAATCCCTTTTTTCACAATTTGTTCGACTTTTCCATAAGGGAGTGGTTCATTTTCAAAAATAATTTCTCCTGCTTTTGGCGAATATACTCCTGCAATCGTTCCCAGCAACGTGCTCTTTCCCGCTCCGTTGGCTCCTACAATCGCTACTATTTCACCTTTGCCGATTTGCAAGCAAATCCCCTTTAGCACATGCAAATGGCCATGGTATACATGTAAATGATTCAACGTCAGCATGAAGCCCCCTCCTCTTCCCCCAAATACGCTTTAATGACATCCGGATGTTGGGTAATTTCTTCCGGGCATCCCTCCGCTATTTTCTTTCCATAGTCTAATACAATGACGCGGTCGGCAATCGCCATCACTGTTTCCATATCGTGTTCAACAAAGAGAAAGGTCATGCCGTTGTTTCTCATCGCTAATAAAACGTCCACTAGCTTTTTGGACTCTTGCGGGTTTAATCCGGCCATCGGTTCATCTAATAAAATAAGAGAAGGTTGGGAGGCGGCTGCTCTGGCAATTTCCACTAACCGCTGGGTTCCGTATGGCAAGATGTCCGCTTTTTCAAAAGCAAGATGGGCGATGCCAACTTGTTCAAGGCAAGCCATCGCCTGTTTCAATGCTTGTTTTTCTTCTTTGAACACCTGTGGCAAACGAAATCCAGCACTGAATATTCCTGTTTTCAGACGCGTGTGCATTCCGACCATCACATTTTCGATGACGGTCATGTTCGTAAACACCTGAAGATTTTGAAATGTTCGCGTTATGCCTAATGCCGCAAGCTGATATGGCTTTTTACCGGTGACGGGCATCCCTTTGAAAAGAACAGAACCGCTTGTTGGCGGAAGAATGCCGGTAACAATGTTAAACAATGTGGTTTTTCCCGCTCCGTTCGGCCCAATGATTGCGACGATTTCTTGGTCACGGACGCAAAAGGACACATTTTGTACCGCATGAACCCCACCAAACGATTTCGACAATTGCTCGATTTCCAACAGTACACTTTTTTTCATCAATGCTCGCCTCCCACCGAGCCAGCATTTTCATTTTCCGCCACCAATATCGGCTCCTTTCTGTGCCTTGATGTCGACGATACTCGTTTCAACACCTTTGATAAAGAATGAGATAGCCCATTTGGCATGTAAATAAGAATAATAACAAGCAAAAGTCCGAAAAAGACAATTTCAAATTCGCCGCCTGCATTGGGAATAAACATTGGAACCATTTCCTTTAGCAGCTCCCCTAAACATACATACACCGCTGCGCCGATCAAACCGCCCCAGACGTTCCCGGTCCCTCCGATGACAACCATAATTAAAAAATAAATAGAGGGAACAATTCCAAATAGATCCGGGTTAATAAATGTAACATAATGTGCATATAAACTGCCGGCAACAGACGCGTAAACAGCGCTGATCATAAAGATTTGCAGCTTATATTTTGTAATGTTCACCCCCAGAGAATTGGCCGCTATCTCGCTTCCATGAATCGATAGCAGCGCCCTTCCTACCCTTGAGCGAACGATATTACGGGCAAAAAGAACGCCAATCAAAGCGAAAATCCATACAAGGTAATAAAACTGAAAATCTGTTTGCAAAGGGAATCCAAATAGCTGAATGGGCGGAATGCCAAAAAATCCGTTTAATCCCCCTGTAATACCTTTCCACTCTTTAAAAAAAGTAAATACAATGATACCAAACCCTAACGTAGCTAACGCTAAATAATGTTCGCGCAGCCGGAAAGCAGGGATGCCGACAATAAGCGCCACCATCGCCGCGATGGCTGCTCCTGCCGCCATGGCAAGCCATGACGAAACACCCGCATGTGCTGTTAAATAAGCGGACGTATAAGCACCGATTCCATAAAAAGCCGCCTGCCCTAGCGATATTTGTCCGGCATATCCCATGAGCAATGTCAGGCCAGTGCTTACAATCGTATAAAACCCGACCATAATAAGCGTGCTTAACAAATAATTATTCGTTGAAAAGATAAGGGGAAGACCAAGCAATAAGACCGTAAACAGCAGTGACCATTTTGCATTTCCGGTGTGGATTCTCTTTACATCTAGTTTCATACCGCTTTCCCCCTATACCCGTTTTCCCGACATCTTGGCGAAAATGCCGTTTGGCATGAAGAACAGCACAAGCAAAAGCAATCCGAAGCTGATGGCATCTTTATATCCCGAGGACAAATATCCTTCTGTAAACGCCTCTAAAATGCCGATAATAAAAGCGCCGGCAATAGCGGCAGGCGCATTGGTCAGCCCGCCAATCACCGCGGCGATAAACGCCTTTAGCCCGATCATTACTCCCATGTCATACGAAGCACCGGAAACAGGCGCAATCACAATTCCGGCCAACGCCCCGAGACCCGCGCTGACCGCCACGGCCCCCAATGACATTTTGCGCGGCTCGATCCCCATCAGGCGAGCGGCGAATGGATTCACCACACAGGCGGTTACCGCTTTTCCTATATAGGTTTTATTAAAGAAAATATATAAAGCGATGAAACTGACTAAAGAAAGGGCAATCGCCCATAGATTTTGCGTTTGAATAACGGCGCCAACGACGTTTAAGGAGTGATTTCCCGTAAACGGACGCAAGGCATATGGCTGCGTGCCCCAGATAAAAATGGCAATTCCCCGAAAAACAAAGGCCGCTCCAATAGTAATGATGATTAACGTTGCAATCGATGAGTTTCTCGCTGGATGAATCGCTAATCGTTCAAATAATCCCCCTACCGCCATTACGGCAACAACGCTAAGCAATATAGCGATGACAAAGGGAATACCGCTGTTGACAAACGTGATGCAAAGAAGCGCACCAAGCATCGCAAAATCGCCCTGAGCGAGGTTTAAAATGCCGGTAACGCTGTAGGTAATGACAAACCCAAGCGCCACTAAAGCGTAGATGCTGCCTACTGTCAAACCGGAAAAAAGCAGCTGCACGAACTGGCTCCATCCATCCATGTCCCGCTCCCTCCCTTTCATCAAAGGTAAAAGAAAGGGAATTAGCTGTCTAATTCCCCCCTATTGCGCACATTTACTCCGCAAGCACAAACTTTCCGTCTTTGATCTGCACCATTACTAAACTATCCGCAGTTAATCCCGTATGATCGTCTTTCTCCATATTAAAGACTCCCGATATCCCGACAAATTTTTTCGTATTTTCCAATGCTTTTCTTATTTTTTCTTTATCTGTTCCTCCTTCTTTAATGGCATTCACTAATAGATGGAACGCATCCCACGCATGTCCGCCAAATGTAGTTGGTTCATAGTTATACGTTTTCTCAAAATCTTTCTTATACTTCAGCAGCGTTTCTTTTTGCGGGTCACTATCCGGAAGCTGTTCTGCAACTAAAATACGTCCGACTGGAAAGATTACTCCGTTCGCTGCTTCCCTTGCTAAATCGATAAAACTCTTCGTGCCAATGCCGTGGCTTTCAATAATTGGTGTAGTAATGCCTAATTGATGAATATTTTTTGTAACAACTGCCGATTCTTGCGCGGTTCCCCATACGATAATCGCTTGCGGGTTGGCTTTTTTCACTCTCGTCAGCATCGCTTTGGCATCGTCTACGGTCGCCTCAAATTCTTCTTCGATGACCGCTTCGACGCCATAATCCGGAGCAAACCGTTTAAATTCATCATGTCCGCTTGTTCCATAGGCATTAGCAACATTCAGCCATGCCACTTTGGTCAAGCCTTGTTCTTTCAAATAGCTTAATAATTTATTAATGACGATATCATCACCTTGGGCGGTTTTAAACGTCCAGTTTCGCGGAGAATGATCATTCGGATTGACAATTTGCTTGCTAGCAGCGAGGGAAATGTACGGAATGCCTGCTTTTTCAATTTGAGGAATCATCGCCAGTGAATTGCCGCTAATCGTGCCACCAATAATAGCTGTGACTTTCTCTTGTTCAATCAATTTCTTCGTCGATAATACCGCCTCATTTTGATCGGACTTATCATCGTATGCAATGAGCTCTATTTTTTTGCCGTCAATGCCGCCCTTTTCATTCCATTCTTTGACGAGCATCTTGATCGTTTCCATCTCCGGCTTGCCTAATGGCGCAGCGCCCCCGGAAGCAGAGAAGATGCCGCCAATTTTAATCACTTTCGCTTCAGAACCGCTCGAAGGTTCCTTCCCACACGCAACAAGAATAACAGCGAATAAAAGAAATACCGCAACGGAGAAAAATTTTCTCATCTTTTCTCCAATCCCCCTTGAAATAATTTTTTGACAACGCTTTCAAAAAAACTTATGCACAGCCGGTTGACATCAATTCTGCATGAACAGAGAGGTAAAAACGAACATGGCAGAAAGATTCAACTTTTTATATAGGAAATGATATATGAATGAATGCAAACAAAACTTTTCACTCCTCATTCCACTAAAGCATGATCTGCTTTAGTGGAATGAAGAAGAGGCTAGCGTTGTTTAAAGGCTTCAGCCGTATTTAACTTATGTTGGCGGACAAAGTGTTCGATCTCATTCGGCGGCGCTTTTTCTTTTAATAAACGAACAATTTCCGTATGCTCTTTAATCGATTCTTTCGCCCGTTGCGGCACAAAGGTGAAACCATAGGCGCGGATTCGTCTCATCCGCTGCCAAATTTGCTTAATTTGCTCCTCTAAATACGCATTGCCACAATGTTCGTAAATAAGGGAATGAAACTCGTAATTCAGTTCGCTAAATAGCTCAAACTCAAATTCGTGCAGCGCCTGCTCCATTTTTTCGTTTAATTTGGTTAGCTGCTGAATCGTCCCCTCCTTCATATTGCTTGAGCTCAGCGCTGTGGCGTATCCTTCCAATACCGCGAGAACCGATAACGTTTCTACATATTCTTTCTCGTTAATATTGCTGACGACGGCGCCAGTGTAAGGTTTATACTGGATCCATCCCTCTGCTTCGAGCTGGCGGATCGCTTCGCGAACCGGAATGCTGCTTAAATTCAGCTCTCTGGCAATTTGATCAATGACAATCCGGTATCCCGGTCCGTAGACGCCGCTTTCGATCCGAGAAAGAATATATTCATAGGCAATCTTCGTTTTGTTTTTTACTTTTGCTTCCATACTATCATCATAATACTATATGTGATATGCTTACAAGCACGCCTTTTCATCGCCGTTCGACAGAAGCGGTGGAAGGCTGCTTCGCTTTCCCGAATTTCGGAATTGGATGGTCGCCGATCGCCACATGAACGACTTGCACTTCCGTGTAAAAATCAAAGCTGTAATGCCCGCCTTCTCGGCCAAGCCCGCTGTACTTCGTGCCGCCAAACGGGATGCGTAAATCTCTGACGTTTTGTGAATTGATCCATGCCATGCCGCTTTCGAGCGCCTGGGCGATACGATGGCCGCGTTTCATATCGTTCGTCCACACGTATGCCGCCAGTCCGTATTTCACATCATTCGCCATGCGGATTACTTCTTCTTCCGTTTCAAAAGACATGACTGCCATTACCGGACCGAAAATTTCTTCCTGCGCCACTTTCATGTCATTGCGGCAGTTTAGCAGCAGCGTAGGCGGAACAAAGTTTCCTTTTTTCAGCTCCTCTGGCACGCTTGCCGCATACACTTCCGCACCTTCCTGCTTGGCGATCTTGATGTAGTTGACAACCCGTTCCCAATGATCGCGGTGAATCAGCGGTCCGAGTTCGGTCGCTGGATCCATCGGGTCGCCGATCACAATATTGTTTACCCTTTCTTTTAGCTTCTCGACAAACGAATCGTAAATCGATTGTTCGACAAACAGGCGGGAGTTGGCGGTGCATCGTTCGCCGTTGAGGGAGAAAATGCCCCAAACTGCCGCATCAAGCGCCCGCTCCAAATTGGCATCCGCAAACACAATTAGCGGCGATTTTCCGCCAAGCTCCATCGATGTCTTTTTCAATGTATCGGCACTGTTTTTAATAATTTCCGCCCCTGTTTTCGTTTCGCCGGTGAAGGAAATGAGGCGGACATCAGGATGGGCGACAAGCGCGGCACCTGCCGTTTCGCCAAAGCCGTGAACGACGTTAAACACTCCCTTTGGCAGCCCCGCTTCGTGGATGATTTCCGCCAGCTTGTTGGCCGTAAGCGGTGACCATTCCGCCGGCTTCAGCACCACCGTATTGCCGGTCGCGAGCGCCGGTGCCACCTTCCACGTCTCGAGCATAAACGGCGTGTTCCATGGCGTAATCAGCCCGGCGACACCAACTGGTTTATAAATCGTATAGTTAAGAAATTGTCCATCGACATGATACGCCTCCCCGACCATGCGGGTTTTTACCATTTCGGCGTAAAAGCGAAAGTTTTCCGCCGCGCGGGCTGCCTGTTTTTGCGCCTGGCTGATCGGAATCCCCGTATCTAGCGATTCCAAGTAAGAAATGTCATCCGCGTATTTCTCGATAAGATCAGCGATGCGTAAAACGTATTTCATTCTTTCATGAACGGACATCGTCCGCCACGGCCCATGTTCAAACGCTGCTTTCGCCGCACGGACCGCCGCGTCAATATCCTCTTTGAATCCTTCTGCGACTTGGTTAATCGGCTCATTCGTAAAAGGATTGATATTTTCGAAGTATTTTCCTGCGGTTCCTTCGACAAACTCACCGTTAATATAATGAAGCACATTGCTTATTTTGCTTGCCAT
The DNA here is from genome assembly GCF_000632715.1 of Parageobacillus caldoxylosilyticus NBRC 107762. GTDB lineage: Bacteria > Bacillota > Bacilli > Bacillales > Anoxybacillaceae > Saccharococcus > Saccharococcus caldoxylosilyticus. The sequence goes on from NZ_BAWO01000027.1 coordinate 12,029, forward strand.
ATATTCCCCTCCTGGCCATTATCGCTTTCAGTAGCGCTGATGAATATTATTATGCTTGTAAGTCCCTGCTTCACTAAATTCATATAATTCTAGAGACAAAGCCAAATAACGCTTTTCGAACAATGGAGCGAAATGTTCTTTCATCACGCGGAATATTTCTTCGCATACCGCCCGTTTATCTTCCTCCGAGCGGCCGGCGCCGATTTTCAGCGTACCATGCACAAACGCGTCATCCTCCGTGCCGTCGGCAACGTAATATTCTTTTAATGGTATCGCCCGTGAGCGAATGCCGCCGATCGGAAACAAATCGCTGCGTGAAATCAATACTTCATGAATTTTCCGCAATAGCTCGCGAATATTCGCTTCTTCGCTAAGATTATCGGTATACTCTAAAATGAAATGAGGCATCGATCCGTCTCCTTTGCTAGACAACGTAATTGATTAAACGGCCGATTCGCTCAATTTCCGTTACCACCTCATCGCCACTCTCTACGTTCACCGCTCCTTTCGGAGTGCCCGTCAGAATGATATCTCCTGCTTGCAATGTCATAAAGCTGCTAATATATTCAATCAAAAACGGAATCGTAAAAATCATGTCGCGCGTATTTCCTTCCTGCACGATGTTTCCGTTCACATATGTCCGCAACATCAAGTTCATGGGATCGTCCACATCAGCTTTATCCACGATCCATGGTCCAAGCGGCGTCGAAGCATCGCGGTTTTTCACGCGGAAATTGGGTCGATAATAATTTTCTAAATAATCGCGAACCGCATAATCATTGGCAACGGTATAGCCGAGCACGTAGTCGTACGCCTCTTCGGCCTTCACATTGCGCGCCGTTTTGCCAATCACAACGGCGAGCTCGCATTCGTAATGCATAAACGTCGCATCGGCGGGTCTTGGCGTCTTGCTGCGATGGCCGATTAACGTATTTCTTCCTTTGAAGAAAAGAAGCGGCTCTTTTGGAGCAGAAAACGACAATTCGCTGGCATGATCGGCATAATTTAGCCCGAGCGCAAAAATGGTGCGCGGTTCTACAGGAGGAAGCCACACTACTTCCTCCTCTTTTACAACCCAGCCGTTAGGCAAACGAAGCTGCCCGTTTTCTTCAACGACCGCTTCACAAACCGCTCCGTTAAACGCTATGCGTGCACGTTTCATCATATCCTGTCTCCTTTACCCAGTCTCCTTCCGGAACAATGATATTTTCCAAACTTCCAACTCCTTCGATTTCAATGCGCACATGGTCGCCCGCCTGCACAAGCGGCGCATCATCCGGCACGCCGACAAGCAGCACATCGCCTTTGTACAACGTCATAAATTCTGTAATCTCTTCTAAAAGGGTAGCGATCGGGCGCAACAAGTTTTTCGTATTATCCCGCTGGACTAACTGTCCATTGACAAAAACACGGATATCCAGTTCATCTGGATGATCTATCTCATTTTTTTCGATAATCCATGGTCCGATCGGGGCAAAACCGTCCCTTGCTCGCTCTTTGACAGCTGGACGGTAAATCGATTCATGCGGGACCGCGACATCGTTGACGATCGTATATCCGGCAATATAATCGAAAGCCTCTCCTTTACGGACTTTTGTGGCGGTTCGGCCGATGACCACTCCGAGCGCTCCTCCGACTTGCAGCTGATACACCCCTTTTGGGAGCGGCACGCATCCGCCATGCACGTTGATCGTATTGGCCGGTTTCATATACAAAATGGGAGCTTTAGGCGGTTGATGATATGGCGGTTTGGTCATTTGTTCGCGGAATTTTTTCCATTCGTCTTTATAGTTTAAAAGCACACCGTAAATCGCGCCGATTTCCGGTGCTTCCCATTTTAGCCGGCACGCATCGTATTCTTTTCCATGAATCATAACCGTATTCTTTTGGACATTTACTTCGGATTCCATCGTATGAGGAATGCCGGTTAGGCGAAAAAACGCCTTAGCCATCTTGTTTCACCACGCTTTCGCCGTTACGACGTTACTTCGGTTAACAGCCCGTATTTCACCAATGTTTTCCGGATTTTTTCTTGATTTTCTTCACTCGGCAAATCCAGCGGCAAGCGCAGTTTCGGTGTAATTTTTCCCATCATTCCAAGCGCCGCTTTCACCGGACCCGGATTTGTTTCAATAAATAGCACATCATTTAGTTCCATCAGTTCAAAATGAAGGTCTTGTGCTCGCTTTACATCACCTTCGAACCAGGCGTTATGCATTTGCGCCACTTTTTCCGGAACGACGTTGGCCGTGGCGCTGATCGATCCCGCACCGCCAATCGCCAGCATCGGATAGCATAATAGCTCAATGCCCGAGAATAAGAGAAAATCTCTGCCGCAATACAAAAGAACGCGGTTGACATGTTCAAAATCTTTATTCGACTCTTTCGCGCCGATGATATTTGGGCAATCCTCAACCAAGCGCGCCATCGTGCGCACTTCTAAATTAACGGCTGTTCTGCCGGGAATGTTATAAATAATAATCGGGATATCGACCGTATCGGCAATCGCTTTAAAATGTTTATAAAGCGCGTGCTGGGACGGGCGGTTGTAGTAAGGAACAATGACCATCGCTGCATCCGCCCCGATTTCCTGCGCGAATTTCGTCAGTTCCAGCGTTTCGTCATGATTGGTCGAACCGGTTGCCGGCACAAACGGCACCCTTCCATTAATCGCCTTTTTGGCCGTTTCCATCACTTTTTTTCTCTCTTCCAGCGTCAGTGAGCTCGGCTCTCCGGATGTACCCGTGACGGAAATGCCGTGGCTTCCGCTTTCAATCTGCCAGTTAATCAATTTTTTCAACGTTTCAAAATCGATATTCCCTTCGCTGTCAAAAGGCGTAATAACGGGGGTGATCGATCCCCGCAGTCTTTGTTTTACTTCTTCATAGGTCATAAGCCATAACCTCCTAGCGATTCACGCTCACTGCTTCATTGTCAGAATTTTGTTTATATTATATATAAAATTATATATGTTTTCAACTATTAATCATATATGATATTCGTTTCATACTTTTCACTGTAGACAGGCTATCCATATAGCAACAATGGTAACCATCGTTCTCTCTTAGATGATAAAAGTTGGTTTCATTTGCTCGAGCGCAGGCTCCCCTACTTCAACCGGCTTGCCGCTATGCACATCCAGCACGATCGATGCTTCCTCGAACCAGCTGTCCGGCGCCTGATGACCCCAGAACGTTTGTCGGCGCGGATCATTAATATCCCAGCGAATCGGCTTAAAATCCGGGTCGCTCGTTAAATAATCGCCATTGTATAATTCAATCCGATGACCGTCTGGGTCGCGCAAATAAAGGAAAAAGGCGTTCGAAAGCCCGTGGCGCCCCGGCCCGCGCTCAATGCTTGACGCATATCCCATCGCCGCAAGCACATCGCATGCGTGAATCAGACTAAGCTGGTCGGAAAGCCAAAAGCCGATATGATGCAAACGCGGTCCTTTTCCATTCATAAATGCCACATCGTGCACATTTTGCTTGCGGTGCAGCCAGGCAGCCCATAATTTTTTGTCTTCCGTTTCCGTATATTCCGAGCAGGCAAAGCCAAGCTCGTTTACATAAAAATCGTACGCTTTTTGCACATCCGTCACTGCGCAGTTAAAATGGTCAATGCGCTGCACCCGAGCCCCTCGATATACATCATAGCGCTGCAACAAGCGCTCCACTGTCTCCATGTTCGCAAAAAACTCCAGCGGCAGCCCTGATACGTCCCGAACGCGGAAAGCCCTTCCGACGGCGCGTTGCTCACCAGCTTCCACCCATTTCGGGTTCATTTGTTTTTCGGCAAAAAATTGATATAACTCTTCCAAGTCCGCTTCGGAATAAACTTTATAGCTGATCGCTTCCACCCCGGGCTGCTTGGCTTTTTTGAGCACCAAACTATGATGATGATACTCTTCTAATCCCCGCAAATATAGATGCATATCGTCCGCTTCCGTCACGACAAATCCCAATGCGCGTTCATAAAAATCGCGGGAAGCGTTTAAATCGGTCACATGCAATACGGCTCTTGCACAGCGGATAATGGAAAATGTCATGTCATCTCTCCCCCTTACTCTTTACGGATTTAAATGGGTATTGGCTGGAATATGGACGCTTTTTGGTGTTCCTAAAAATTCATAAATTAAATTTTTATAGTAATCTTTCTCGTAACCGTCGAAATAAGCCATCCCCATGCGGATCGGATCGCCGAAAAAGTAATATTCATAATGTGTCTGGCGGCTGCCAAACGCGCTCATCGTCATGTCCCAGGCAAGGCGGAACAATTGCACGCGCTCATATCCATCGATATTCGCTCCCTGCATAGCGCGCCGCACGATATCGCCAATCTCTTCATGTTGGAAATCCGCCTCCGTCGGAATCGCCATCATTCCGGAAGCGCCTAGAATGCGGACAATTTCAGCAAGACGCGGATAAATGCGCGGATACCAGTTTCTCGCCGCATCAAGAGCGGCAAAATCCGGCGTCATGGTTCCCCAGCGGTCCGGTTTCGCATTATGTTCGGCGCGATACAAATGGCTGCGCATGGTCTCGAGCACGAGCATAATTTCCGTTCCCTTGTCTTTGACATGCTGGAACTGGTCGATGCCGATCGCATCCATGATGCAAAGCGTTACGCCAAGAATAAATTCGGTTTTGACGATATTTTTCGCCACCACTTGGTGGGACATATGAACGACCGCGTTCGTTTCGCGGAATGTCCGGTTGCAAATAGATGAATTTCCACAGATAAACACGCGCTCCCACGGCACGAATACGTTTTCAAAGGAAACGATCGCATCCCCCTCTTCAAAGCGTGAAGCTAAAGGGTGATCCCAATGGTTTCTGCCGTAATCAAACGCTTCGCGGCAAATAAATTTAACCCCTGGCGTATTATTTGGGATTGCAAAGGCCAGCGAATATGGATCTTCCCCTGAGCCCGATTTTTTGACCGTAGACGGGAAGACTAAAATTTCATCGGTAATGCCACCTTGCGTTGCCAGCAAGCGAATGCCGCTGACGATAATGCCGTCTTTTCTTTTTTCTACTAAGTGCAATGGAACGTTGGCGTCTTTTTGTTCGTGAAGGGCTTTCGAGCGGTTCATTTGCGGGTGAATTAACGTATGTGTCAGGCTGATGTCGTTTTCGCGCGCGTATTCGTAATAGTTTTTCGCATTTTCGGCAAACAGCGGATCATCTTCGGCGAAAAGATCATTGGCGATGCCCATCGCCATCACTTCCGCGTTTAAGTAGTCTGGCGAACGGCCCATCATGCCCGCCGAAGTGCGCGCCCATTCCTGCGTCGCTTCCCGTCTGGCGATCAACTCCTCTTTTGTCTTCGGCTGGATATACGTCATGCCGACTGGATTCCCTGTCGTTGGCGACGTATAAAGCATTTTGTCCGGCTTTTCATATTGGAGGTCATATAGACGGGCCATTGACTGGATGACGTTTTTAAACGCGGGATGTTCAGTTACGTCTTCTACTTTTTCGCCGTGAATATAAACGCTGCTTTTCGCCTTTTTTAGCCGTTCGATATATTCCTTCCCTGTTTTTGCAGGCATTGTTGGCTCCCTCCTACATTCTTTTTCCAAGTTCATGTATAATTGCAATAGTAAGCGCTTTCTAAACCGATCGGCTTGCCCACCTCTCTTTCTAATCGTATATTTTCTGAATCTTTGAAATTAATATAACATATGATTTCATATATGAAAAATATAAAAAATATTGCTTTGCCATATAAAAAATATATGTTAATGGGGGGAGAAAGATGGTCGATATCAGGCATTTAAAATATTTTACGACGATCGTCGAGGAAGGCCAAATTACAAAAGCGGCAAAAAAGCTGCATATGGCACAGCCTCCATTAAGCCAGCAGCTCAAACAGCTTGAGGAAACGTTAGGGGTTACATTATTGGACCGAAACGCAAAAAAGCTGGAGTTAACGCAGCCAGGAAAAATTTTATATGAAAAAGCAAAACAGCTGCTTCAGCAGTTAGAGGATGCCATTTTAGAAGTCCGCGAAATCGAAGCAGGAACAAATGGAGTGTTATCCATCGGCTGTGTCAAATCGTGCTTTTTCTATTTATCGGAAATCATTCAGCCTTTTCATCAGTCGTTTCCAAATGTGAAATTTCATCTGCGTGAAGGAGATAGTTTTTTTATCTGTGAGTTATTGAAGAAGCGGGAAATTGACATTGGGATCGTCCGTCTTCCTATTGATTCGTATCATTATGAAATGATTCGCTTGCCAAGCGACCCTTATGTCGCCGTCCTCCCGAAGCAATGGAACGTTTCTAGACGTTATATGCATATGAAAGAGTTTGTCGACGTTCCTCTCCTTCTTCTTCACCGCATCCAAGGAAAAGGACAATACGAACTCGTCATTCATGAATGCCGGCGCCACGGTTTCGAACCAAAAGTCATTTGCGAGTGCCCTGATGCGACGATTTTGCTTTCTCTCGTTTCCAAAGGGGTCGGCGCAACCATCGTCCCCAAATCGACCGTTTCTTTTTTCCGCCTTCCAGACATTTGCGTGCTTGATATCATCGATTCTTCCATTGAGGCAGAAGCAGCGGCAATCATTGAAAAAGATCGCTATGTTGCCAAAAGCGTTCATCACTTTTTAGCGATTTTGCAAGAAAAATTTAGTGACAAAATGGAAAATTAATATTTTATACTACTTATTTTCTTTTTAGTATATATATCTATTTAAAATAATTATAAAAAAGTATTGACTTTTGTTTGAGAAATGTTATCATTTATTGGTGAAAGGAAAATCGAACGGAGGGAGAATGAAGAATGGCAGAGCAAAAAAAACTGACAACCAGCTGGGGAGCTCCTGTCGGCGATAACCAAAACTCGATTACGGCCGGTTCTCCTGGCCCGACATTAATCCAAGACGTGCATCTTCTTGAAAAACTAGCACACTTCAATAGAGAGAGAATTCCAGAACGCGTCGTTCACGCGAAAGGCGCAGGTGCACACGGCTATTTTGAAGTAACAAACGATATGTCCAAATACACAAAAGCGAAAGTGTTTAACGGCGTCGGCAAACGCACGCCTGTGTTCGTCCGCTTCTCTACCGTCGCTGGCGAGCTTGGTTCCGCTGATACTGTCCGCGACCCGCGCGGCTTTGCTGTGAAATTTTATACCGAAGAAGGAAACTATGACATCGTCGGCAACAACACACCGATTTTCTTCATTCGTGATGCGATTAAATTTCCTGATTTTATCCATACGCAAAAACGCGATCCGCGCACCCATTTGAAAAACCCAACAGCGATGTGGGATTTCTGGTCCTTGTCACCAGAATCGCTGCACCAAGTAACGTATTTGTTCGGCGACCGCGGCATTCCGCTAACATACCGCCATATGAACGGCTACGGCAGCCATACGTTCAAATGGGTGAATAAAGACGGTGAAGCGGTTTGGGTGAAATATCATTTTAAAACCAATCAAGGCGTCAAAAACATGGACCCGGAACTAGCGGCAAAAATCGCCGGCGAAAATCCAGATTACCATACAGAAGATCTATTTAATGCGATTGAAAACGGCGATTATCCATCCTGGACATTATATGTGCAAATCATGCCTCTAGAAGACGCAAAAACATACCGTTTCAATCCATTTGATGTCACAAAAGTTTGGTCGCATAAAGATTATCCGTTAATCGAAGTCGGCCGCATGGTATTAAACCGCAATCCGGAAAACTACTTTGCCGAAGTCGAACAAGCAACATTCTCGCCTGGAAACCTAGTCCCTGGCGTAGAACCATCGCCGGATAAAATGCTGCAAGCGCGCTTGTTCGCCTATGCGGACGCACACCGCTACCGCGTCGGCGTCAACCATAACTTGCTGCCGATCAACCGTCCGCGCGTCGAAGTCAACAACTACCAACGTGATGGCTTTATGCGCTTTGACAATAACGGCGGCGGTTCCGTCTACTATGAACCGAACAGCTTTGGCGGGCCGACAGAAGTGCCAGAGCATAAAACAACGCCGTTCCCGGTATCCGGTTTGGCGGAAAGCGTGCCGTATGATGACGATGACCATTATACACAAGCCGGCGACTTGTACCGTCTCATGAGCGAAGAAGAAAAAGCCCGCTTAGTGAAAAACATCGTCGAATCGATGAAACAAGTCACGAAAGAAGAAATTAAATTGCGGCAAATCCGCCACTTCTATAAAGCCGATCCTGACTATGGCCGCCGCGTTGCCGAAGGGCTTGGCTTGCAAGTTCCGGATGACGTGACGACAAAGGCGTAATGCCGAGCAAAACGAAAGGATAGGTGCCAATGCTTTGGGCGCCTATCCTTTTTTATTATCTTTATCCAGTTCCTTGACCATCTTTAGATGTTCCAATACGGTCTTTGACATCGTTCAACGCATGCGATAAATAAGAAAATCTTGAAGGCATATACACTTGGGTTAAAATAACATTCAAGAAAATATTTAAAAAGTATCGTACTTCAGATCCTCGTTCAATGATATCACCCTCTATTTTTATTTAACAATAGGAAATGCAGTTAATATTCTGAATCCTAGCTCCTGTGTTGAATCCCTAATCAATACTACTCTAGAATTGGTTAGGTTATAAACGACATGTTTTTTATCTCTAAGAACCCCTTTTCCTATTGGATGATTGTGTGATACATCGAATATTTTTCTTCCCGTATCAGATTCATTTAGCCATTTCGCAATATCATCGGCATTCTTGCGCAAGTTTTCCTGAATAGCTTTAATGGCTATCTGCTTATTGGTAAACGTAGTAGCTGCTTCTGCATCTTCTTGAATGGCTCTTTTAATAAGTTCTTCGTTTGTTTTTGACACACGTCTATCTATAGTATGTCCGCCAGCAGCTTCCATCCTATCAAGAAAATCAACATCGATCTTCCGTATTAAATCTGGATCTGCTTTGCCTATACCCTTACTAGCTCCCGTTCTGCCGACGATATTCATCGTCGTTCCTTTTGTTCCCCTCTCGGCCCCGCTCATCCACATGCGGGATGTCGGACCGCCGACTCCTGCCAAGGCCGGCTGTGGTTCCATTAGGACAGAGCCAACATTTTCGGGAAGTTGCTCCCATTGCTGTTTGAACGAGCGGATCGTTGCATTGATGGGTCCTTTGATGACTTGGTGATAGATCGTTTGTAAGACCCCTTTGATTTTATTAACATTCAGGACG
>NZ_BAWO01000026.1 GCF_000632715.1 Parageobacillus caldoxylosilyticus NBRC 107762
CACCAATTTCGGCTCAACAAACGGTATGCCGAAGACGCGTTCCTGCTTGTCCAAGGTTGATTTCTTCTAAACGTGAGCTGCGTCCAATGCGCTTGGAGGATGTGAGGGCGAAAATCGAAAAAACAGCGAAGAAAATAGAAAGTATGGGTTATCCGTCCATGAAAGTGCCGCTTTGGTGATTGGCAGACGGGGATTAGGGTATCAGGAACGATTGCCAAAAGAACTCGTGTACACCATAAAAACGAAAGTGAAACGCCATTTGATTGCTGTGTTAGGGTCGATGGAAGAATCCTACAAGCAATCGAAAAGCGGAACGAAACAACGGCAATATCTAGGTAGGATGTTAAAAAAGATCGAGAACTTCAAAGAGGCACATGAATGGTCACTATGGAATATCTTGCACAAATGTTGTTGGCTGAACCAGTACCAAATTCAACTAAGGGAGGTGTAGACCTGGTTGCTAAAATCGTTGTCGTGTACGGACCAATGGAAGGAATGGTGCACGACAGGTGCCGTCGCTGACAGTGAGCCACGGGGTGTCTTTCACAGCAGGTGAATGACAAGGGGATTCCCTTCCTGATGGAACTCAGGTGTTTCCTGAGCGGCAAGCGATGTTTCCTGGTTCCATCGCGAGGAGTCGATTTTTATAGATTTTAGTAACCAGGTCATGGCCAATGAGTGATCGTTTTTACTTATACGATGATACCATTGAAACAAAAACGCGCTTCGTCAGCTTTTTAGGAGAACGGCAGCGGTTCGATTTGGCGATCATCGAGACAGATCGCTTCTACGGGAAATATTTAGTTCTCGACTTGCAAAGCAACCGTTTTGCCATCATCGGACAAGACGATCTAGAGGAACCGGGATACTTAGAACATGCGTATCATCTCAGTGAAGAAGACGCGAATGATTTGCGGGCATTTTTGTACGAATGTATTTCATAGTCGCCTTCTCATTCGGGAACATTATAAACAATCCCCGGAAACGAGGAAGGTGAAACAAATGCAGGAGAAGGAAAAATATAGCTACTTTTCCACCGTGGAAAAGCAGAAAAATTTTTTAACGGCGGAAGAATTTCCCGAAGGACCGTATGGATCGCCGCGCCGTGCCGACGTGCCGGTCGAAAATAAAAGCACCCCATGGAAAAAAGGACAGCGCCATTACAGCGCGTTTAACTATGAATTCAAATCATTCCATCAAAATATTCCAAGACGAGATCCTGGCGCACACCCGTTGCATGACGATCCGCGGGAAAACGAGCAATTTCCATACGGCCAGGATTAATGAACGAGCGGCTATCCTCATGAAAAAGGATAGCCGCATCTCGTTTTACCGCTTTATCTTGCGAAGCACAAAATAGGCGCAGCCAAAATTGCAATATTCATACAAATACTCAGATAAAGTGCTGATTTTGGTATCATATGTCGCTTTTTGGTTATAGTCATCAAAAAAGCCGCGTAAACGGAGCTGATTATATCCCCAATCCCCGACAATATAGTCATACTTGCTTAAAATATCGGCATATCGGGCGCGAAATGCCTCTTCATTAAACGCATTTTTCACGTTTTCCACCAGTTCGTAACAGATATTGTTAATACATATCATCCTTTTCACCTTGCCTTTCCACTTTCATCATAAACGATGAAACGTTCCCAATCAATTACTGTTATTGAAGTTCAGCAAGAGAATCATCCTAAAGGTGAAAGGGGGGAATTGACAATGAGAAAACCATTGCTTGCCGTCGCATTGGGTACAGCTGTCACATTAGCAGGCTGTGCGCAGATGGCGCGGGATGACAATACCGATGTATATAAACGGAGCGGCAATATGATGAATGTCACCGACCGCAATGATTTATATAACGAAAATGGAGTGCCGAACGGCGACGATACGCCAATGAACAACTTTGGCTATGTCCGCCACCAAAAAAGCCCTGTTCGCGGCGATGTCAATATTTATAACAACATGCCGACCTTTAACCGCGAGCAAGCTGCCGATTTAATCAGCAAGCTCTGTACACAGCTTCCAAACGTGAAAGATGTCGCTACATTGGTAACCGATGAGGAAGTGTTAGTCGTCTATGATGCCGATACAAAAAACCGTAACGAAACGGCAGACCAAGTGAAAAAGACCGCGCTTTCTGTCGTTCCCCGCTATTACCATGTATATGTGGCCGACAATCCACAGCTGATGAAAGACATCGAACGTTTCGGACGTTTGGATTCGAACAGCCGAAACATCGATCAAATTATCGATGCTACGATTCAACAAATGCTAAAATATCCGCAAGGTCGGAAGCTAAGTGACGGAGAAAATGAAAACGGTGAAATGATCAATGAAACAAACGACCGTCTTGACCGCGATTTTCATGACGGAACGCCAAGATCAGCCAAAACAACACGCTAATGTGAAGAAAAAACGGTCTGTCTTCATCATACAGAAGGCAAGACCGTTTTTTCGACGCCTTTATGCTTTCATTTGCCGCGCTGCCGAAGCCGCATTGACTTGTTCATCGGCATGATACGAAGACCGAACAAGCGGGCCGGCTTCGCAATGGGTAAACCCTTTGCTCAAGGCAATTTCTTTTAACTCTTTAAATTCATCTGGATGGTAATATTTTACTACTTTCAAATGTTTTTTCGTCGGCTGTAAATATTGGCCGATCGTTAAAATATCGACATGATTGGCGCGCAAATCATCCATCGCTTCAATAATTTCTTCTTTCGTTTCCCCAAGTCCGACCATGATGCTCGATTTTGTCGGAATATCCGGCTGCAGTTCTTTGGCGCGACGCAAAAATTCCAGCGAGCGTTCATAGGTGGCACGTGCGCGCACTCTCGGCGTCAAGCGGCGCACCGTCTCGATATTATGGTTTAAAATATCTGGGCGGGCATCCATCAATATTTTTAAGTTTTCATATACTCCGCCCATATCGGAAGGCAGAACTTCAATCGTCGTAAACGGGTTTTTGCGGCGGATGGCCCGAACGGTTTCCGCAAACACGGCTGCCCCGCCGTCCTTTAAGTCATCGCGGGCAACAGCAGTGACGACAACGTGTTTTAAGTTCATAATGCGGACAGACTCTGCAACGCGTTCCGGTTCCTGCCAGTCCAGTTCGGTCGGCAGCCCCGTTTTGACCGCACAAAAACGGCAGGCGCGAGTGCATACATTTCCTAAAATCATAAATGTCGCCGTTCTCCGAACTGCCCAGCATTCATGAATGTTTGGACATTTTGCTTCCTCACATACCGTATGTAATCGGTTTTCACGCATCAATTTCTTTAGTTCAGTATAATTTTCATTTGTATTTAACTTTATTTTTAACCACTCCGGCTTGCGAAGATGTTCTTCTTTTGTCGACATTGTTCTCACTCCAATAAGTTTTTATTTACATCTTTCATTATAAAAAAAACAGCTGCCAAACACAAAGAAATTAGCCATTTCCCACCACTTACCGCTTTTTAACATTTATGAAACAAGCAAATCTCCCCAAACTAAATATATGAAATGGACGGAAAGGAGTAGAAACGCGTGTGCCGATGGATATTTATTGTATGGATTGCTGCTATTGTATTAACGGTGCCAAAAGCAACATTTGCCGAAGAAAAAATGGATGAGGACACGATATACGAAAAACGAATGGAGCTGTATAAAAAAGCGGAAGCGGTCTCGCTTATCCCTTGGTATTACTTTGCGGCAATCGACCAATACGAACGAAACGTCCAGCAAGTGCGCCGTGATTTGCCGAAACCTACCGGAGTGCTTGGGATCTATATCAAACCGGAAATTTGGGCCGGCCCGCTAAACAAAAACCCTCATGATACCAATCCGTTTACGATTTCACAATTTGGCGGTCTGGGCATCGACGGCAATGGTGACGGCCTTGCCAATCGCGAGGATGATGAAGATGTGATTTTCGCGATTGCTCGCTATTTGCAAACGTACGGAATCGATCATCAGCATATTAAAATAGCGCTATGGAATTATTACCAGCGCAGCAAAACGGTTGACCTCATTTTAGGCAAAGCAAAAATATATAAAAAGTACCAAACGTTAAAATTAGATGACCATGTATTTCCACTTCCTCTGCATGCTAACTACAGCTATCGCGATACGTGGGGAGATGCAAGAGGCTGGGGCGGACGTCGCATCCATGAAGGCACGGACATTTTTGCCGACTACGGTGTCCCAGTGCGATCGACGTGCTACGGAATCGTCGAATTAAAGGGCTGGAACAAATATGGCGGCTGGCGCATCGGTATTCGCGATATTAATAATACGTACCATTATTTTGGCCACTTAAACGGATTTGCCCCTAATTTGCGCGAAGGGCAGATCGTTGAGCCGGGAACCGTGATCGGCTCGGTCGGCAGCTCCGGCTACGGTCCGCCGGGAACAGCGGGAAAATTCCCGCCTCACCTTCATTACGGAATGTACAAAGATAATGGCTATACGGAATGGTCGTTCGACCCATATCCGCACTTAAAAGCTTGGGAACGCTCGGAAAAACAAAAACGGAAGAAAAATAAGGAGGCCCAACAGAAATGAGCCTCCTTTTTCTATCTCCCGTGCAGTATATTTTTCTTTTAATGTCCTCCTAAATACGCTTTCTTCACCTGTTCGCTTGCATTTAGTTCCTGTGCTGTTCCTGACAAGACGACCCGTCCGGATTCGATCACATAAGCCCGATCGGCTACAGACAACGCCATATGCGCGTTTTGCTCGACTAATAAAATAGTCGTCCCAAAGGAGTTAATTTCTTCAATGATGCGAAAAATGGTTTTCACCAATAATGGCGCCAACCCCATCGATGGCTCATCGAGCAATAGAAGGCGAGGCCGGGCCATTAGGGAACGGCCGATCGCCAGCATCTGCTGCTCACCCCCCGACAAAGTTCCGGCGAGCTGTTTTCTCCGCTCGTAAAGGCGAGGAAACAGATGGTACACTTTCTCGAAGTCTTGCTGAATTTCCTGTTTATCCTTTCTTAAAAAAGCACCTAATTCCAAGTTTTCTTCTACAGTCATATTAGCAAAAATTCGGCGGCCTTCGGGAACATGGGAAATTCCTTGTTTCACAATCGTTTGCGCCGCTTTGCCTGCAATGGATGTCCCTTCGTATAGAATATCGCCCTGCTTCGGTTTTAACAGCCCAGAAATCGTTTTTAGTAACGTGCTTTTGCCGGCGCCATTAGCGCCGATTAAGGTGACGATTTCGCCGTTTTTTACTTCCAGTGAAACACCTTTTAACGCTTGAATATTTCCATAAAATACATCGATGCTTTCCACTTTTAGCACGTTAAGAAACCTCCTCGCCAAGATATGCCTCGATCACTTTAGGATTATTTCTTACTTCTTCCGGTGTGCCATGCGCAATCAACTGCCCGTGGTCAAGCACATAAATCCGTTCGCATATTCCCATCACGAGAGACATATCGTGCTCAATCAGCAAAATCGTTAAATCAAACTTCTCGCGTATAAATGCAATCAAGCTCATTAATTCTTTCGTTTCCTGTGGATTCATCCCTGCTGCAGGCTCGTCAAGCAGCAATAGCTTCGGATGCGCGGCGAGAGCTCTGGCGATTTCTAAACGGCGCTGCTGTCCATATGGCAAATTTTTCGCTTTCTCATCCATCACATGTTCGAGCTTAAAAATCTTTAAAAATTCGACCGCTTTTTCTTCTATTTCTTTTTCGCCAGAAAAATGGGAAGGAAGGCGAAAGATGGAGCTAAGAATAGAATGACGGGCGAGAGAGTGATAGGCAACTTTTACATTGTCCAGCACCGAAAGCTCACCAAACAGCCGAATATTTTGGAATGTGCGGCTGATTCCTTTGCGCGTAATTTTATATGGCGGCAGGCCGTTTAGCTTCTCATTGTCGAGCACAATGCTTCCTTCGGTTGGCTCATAGACGCCGGTCAGCAAGTTAAAAAAGGTGGTTTTCCCTGCCCCGTTCGGTCCAATAAGCCCTACTAATTCTCCCTTATTCAACTCCATATTGACGTCAGATAAAGCTTTCAGGCCACCAAATTGAATGCCAACGTGTTCCGCTTTAAGCAACGGTGTTCTTGTTGTCATTTCCAATTCCCCCTTGCACCGCTCTGCGCAGCTTAAAGAAAGATGTTACTTCTTTTGTGCCTAACAATCCTTTTGGACGATACAGCATAACCAAAATAAGAATGATGCTATATATAATCATTCGCGTTTCTGGATAATCCTGAAGGAATGTCGAAACAATGGTTAATAGGATAGCAGCGATCACCGCGCCAGACATGCTTCCTAGTCCGCCAAGCACAACAAAAATCAAAATATCAAATGATTTCAAAAAGCCAAAGTTAGTCGGCTGAATGATATAAAAATGATGAGCATAAAGCCCCCCGGCAATTCCGGCAAAGAAAGAACCTATGACAAAAGCGACCACTTTATAATACGTCGTGTTAATTCCCATAGAATCCGCTGCGATTTCATCCTCTCGAATCGAGATGCAGGCACGTCCATGGGTAGAGTTAGTAAAATTAGCAATGACAATAATGGTGATAAGCAGGCAGGCAAACACCCATGGCCAAGTGGTGAGGTGGGTTACCGTCATACCGCTGGCGCCGCCAACATACTCAATGTTTAGCAGGCTGATTCGTACGATTTCCCCAAAACCAAGCGTAGCAATCGCTAAATAATCGCCCTTTAACCGCAGGCTAGGAATGCCGATGAGGAGGCCTGCAACCGCTGCAGCGACACCGCCAACAAGCAACGCAAGCGCAAACGGCATCTGCAATTTCATCGTCATAATTGCTGATGCATAAGCTCCCACGGCAAAAAACCCGGCATGGCCAATGGAAAACTGTCCGGTAATCCCGATGATTAAATGAAGGCTGACAGCTAGTATAATGTTAATCACCATAAAAAATAACGTATTAACATAAAAGGAATTAAGTATTTCTCCCGATATTAGCACCTGAACCACAACAAAAAGGATCAGCGCCAGTACAATGGAGATCCAAAATCCTATCGTCCGCTTCAAAGTTGCCATCGCTCCCTACCATCCTTTACACTTTTTCTCTTACGTTTTTACCAAATAATCCAGCTGGTCGGAAAATGAGAATCAAAATAAGAATGATAAAAGCGACCCCATCCCGCCAAAGCGAATAACCAAGACCGCTTACGAGCGATTCAATGACGCCAAGCATCAGACCGCCAACCATCGCGCCAGGGATAATGCCGATTCCTCCTAATACGGCAGCTACGAACGCTTTTAAACCTGGAATAATTCCCATCAGCGGGTCGATTTTAGTATAGTAAATCCCGAAAATAACGCCTGCTGCCCCCGCCAAAGCCGAGCCAATGGCAAAAGTCGCTGATATAGTATTATCTACATTAATTCCCATCAACCGAGCTGCTTCTGCGTCATGAGAAACGGCCCGCATCGCTTTTCCGATTTTTGTTTTATGGACGATAAATTGAAGGAGAATCATCAATACAATGGAAACACCAAGAATCAATAATGACTGGCTATTAACGGTTACGCCCAATACTTCAATTTTTTTATCCGGAAGCACTGTGCTAGGATACGCTTCTGGCTGAGCGCCGCGCAGATAAATGGTTCCATACTCAATTAAAAGCGAAACCCCGATGGCAGTGATCAGTACTGCTATTCGCGTAGCGTTTCGCAACGGCTTATAAGCGATTCTCTCAATACATACCCCTAAGATCGCGCAGGAAACCATTGCGAGGAGCAACGCTGGAAAAAAACCTACATGAAAACTGGTGACAGCGTAAAATCCAACAAAAGAACCAATCATAAATACATCGCCGTGCGCAAAATTGATGAGGCGCACAATTCCGTATACCATCGTATAGCCAAGAGCAATCAGTGCGTAGATGCTTCCAAGGGAGATCCCGTTAACTAGTTGCTGAATGAGTTCCATATTTGCACTCTCCTTAAAGAAGACTGTTTCTTTTATCTAGAAAAATTCGGAATAGGGGGACATGCCCCCTATCCACCGCGTGAGATTATGGATTCACTTTTGTTTTAAATTGTTGCTGGCCGTTCTTATATTCGAGAATCGTAGCTGACTTCACTGGATCGTGGTTTTTATCTAGCGTCAATGTTCCCGAAACAAGAGCAAGGTCTTTCGTTTTCGCAAGCGCGTCTTTAATTTTTTCTGGATCTGTGCTTCCAGCACGTTTGATGGCATCAGCGAGGAAATATGCTGTGTCATATCCAAGCGCGCTGAAGGCATCTGGAGATTTATTGTATTTCGCCTTGAATGCTTTTACAAAATCTTGAATTTTTTGATCTGGGTCATTGGAAGAATAGTGGTTCGTAATAAACGTATTGTTCAATGGATCCTTGCCGGCGATTTCCACTAATTTAGGCGAATCCCATCCGTCGCCGCCCATAATCGGTACATTAATGCCAAGTTCACGCGCCTGTTTTACGATAAGACCTACTTCTTCGTAATAACCAGGCAAGAAAATGAATTCCGGATTAGCCGATTTAATGCGGGTAAGCGTGGCACGGAAGTCCGTGTCTTTAGCAACGTAAGCTTCTTCCGCTACAATTTTGCCGCCTTCTTTTTCAAACGCTTCTTTAAACGCTGCGGAAAGACCCTTCGAATAGTCGCTGGAACTATCAATCAGCACCGCTGCAGTTTTCACTTTTAAATCATTGATCGCGAATTTTGCGGCAACTGTCCCTTGGAAAGGATCAATAAAACATGTCCGGAATACAAAATCGTTTACTTTGCCATCTTTATTCGTAATCGTAGGGTTTGTTCCCGTTGGCGTAATTAACGGAACTTTGTTGTCTTGGGCCACTTGGACTTGCGCTAGCGTATTGGTGCTCGTTGCGGCGCCGATAATCGCTGCTACCTTGTCCTGGCTGACGAGCTTGATCGCGCCGTTCGTCGCTTCGGCTGCATCCGATTTGTTATCTACTTTCACAAGCTTCAGTTTTTTGCCATTAATCCCTTCTTTGTTGATTTCTTCAAAAGCAAGTTCTAATCCTTCGGCGATCGATTGCCCATATGAAGCTACCCCGCCAGACAATTCAAGATTGGCGCCGATTTTAATCGTATCGCCGCCTCCTCCGCTGCCGCCAGAGGTGCCGCTCGTCTCCTTCTCTCCTCCACATCCTGCCATGACGCCAGCAGTTAATGCCAGTGATAGAAAAATACTTGCTAATCTTTTTTTCTTCATTCTTTGTCCCCCCACAATAATTTTTCGGAAAATTCAGTTTTGGATGAGCGTATGTCTCCTCTTCTTCCCCCACATCCTTTCTAAATGTTTTTCTAAATAACATAATAATAAAACTATTCCCAATTTAATATAATATTACAAAATTTTTCACTCCCCGTCTAGGTGTTTTCTTCTGTAAATTGAAAAGCTGTTTTGCAGATGAATTGTCTATCAGCAAAACAGCTTAATAAAAACGGCAAACAATAACGTTTTTTATATATAATTTTTCGTTATTGCTGCAAAAAAACAACAAATCAATCTCCATATCCACGGCCAATAGATGATTAATGGGATGGCACATGTAAAGAAGGACCGACATTTCCACCGTTATTATAAAATTGCGGAACCTCTCCTGGAAGCACATGCATCGCGATCGGAATGTCCGTGGTAACCGTTGCGACTTTAGAGGCAAACGGAATCACTACTTGAATATCAACGGAAACGTGAATATCGACTTCAATTAATGCGCTGTTGATACCAAATGGTTTGATTTCCTTCGTTACCTCGGATGCTACATTGCCAATGACTTGAAACTGCACGGGAATACGCGGGCCGAGATTGCCAAGAAGCGAATTGTTCGTGACTTGGCCAAAAGGAATATAGTAAATAATCCCTCTGCTTTCTCCTTTTCCGGATTCCACCTCAGGAAGCACAAGCCTTTCAATTTTCCCTTCTGTTGCCGCCTTTAAGCTTTCCATCACGTAATCGTCCGTCTTTGCCAAAATTCGGTTTATAACAGCAGTGTTAAAATCGACAGAAGCAATTTTGCCATTGGCATCTTTTTGCACGACGACCAAATCGTTTATCTCTTGATTTTCTTTTAAAAATTGCTGTTCGATCGCATTATTAATCACTAAATTAGCAATCCGTTTCGTTTCCGTTTCGGCAATTTCCATTAAAACCGGTTCAATGCTTTTATTGACAATCCAAAGACTAAGAGCGGTAGAAAACATAAAAAACACAAACGTCAGCAAAAACACATAGCGAAACGGAAGCGGTCCTCTTCTTAACAAACGGGGACGAGCGGAAAATCTAGGCAAAATAAAATCCCTCCTTTACAAGCTATATGTATGCTTGAAAGGAAGGGGATAAAGCCAATTGTTATATAATTTTTTACCGCATTTTCAACAAAGCATCTTTTCCTTTCATACCGACCGTAATTCCCAGCTCTTCGGCAGCCACCGTCACCGATTCTAAAGGCGCTTCAAGCAACTGTTCAATCGTGCGGACCCCGACCGCCCTTCCAGCCACAATTCCGCGGTCGCGCAATTTCTCGTTCAGTAACGCCACATCAAGCGCTCCACACATAATGTACCCTTTTTCACTCGCTACGGCAAGCAAATTGGTTTTCGGCAATTGGACAGAAATAGCGATAAATGGATAACCGTCGATCATCATCGGTGTTACGTGAATCATGATAACATCACGCTCCTTTCCCTACTTCAATGTATGAAGCAGAGAAAGATGTGTGCCTATTTCTCTTTCGCCAATTTCCATGCCAACACGTCCCGCAAAAACTCGGGCATGTAATATTTCTTTTTCGGCGCGCGCCGGATTTGCGGATAAAAATGGCCGATCGTAAACATGTCAATCGTGGCCACCTCATATAATTGTTCCGGATGTAACGGCTCGCCATTGATCGTAATGCGACGGATATGTTCCGCACCATCTTCTTCTCTTTCCGTCTCGAGCTCAACCCCGTCATAAACCATTTGCCCCATCACTTTGCCGCGAAAACCAAATCCTTTAAATTGTAAGTATTTCATTCTTTCGGTATTTGCTTGTAAAATAATCTCCTTTAATTCCGCGCCACGCAGCTGAACTTTGCAAGGGTTGATCGGATGTGGGCAAATGCGGTGCAAATCTTTTCTAGTGACTATTCCTTTCGGAAGCGGCTCTAACAGAACTCCCGCATTC
Source organism: Parageobacillus caldoxylosilyticus NBRC 107762 (assembly GCF_000632715.1). Taxonomy (GTDB): domain Bacteria; phylum Bacillota; class Bacilli; order Bacillales; family Anoxybacillaceae; genus Saccharococcus; species Saccharococcus caldoxylosilyticus. Next base: position 11,149 of record NZ_BAWO01000026.1, read on the forward strand.
ACCATGCCAATTTCCGCATCGCACCATTCTTTTAATGCTGAAGCGAGCAATTTTGCAAACGGAGACGGCGAAAACCATTGCAACGGCAAGTCTTCCTTTAGCTCAGCAATTTGTTCTGCTTCCAGCTTTTCTAGACTTTGCTGCTCTAATATGAATAAAGTGCGCTGCATTTGCTCCCAATCCGGCAAATCCCCCACATCTACTACGGTCGCTAACGTTTCATATGTATGGCCGTTTTCCTCGATTTCCAGCTTTACTATCCCAATATATTTCCCATATTTTCCAGCTGCACATAGCAACGTATTATTAATTCTTTTTCCTTCTGGAAACAAGTGGTGCGTATGGCCACCCAGAATAATGTCAATGTCCGGCATGGTCTTTGCAATTTTTTCATCCTCATGGATGCCTAAATGCGATAATAAAATGACAAGATCGGCTTGTTTTTTGACTTCTGCCGCAATGCTCTCGAGCATTTCAAGCGGCGGTGCCACTTTCCAGCCAAGCAGCTCATAAGATTCGGCGAAACAAGCCGTGACACCAATAACGCCGATGCGAAATGCATCGGAAATCGGAATGATCGAATAGGGGCGCACCCATGAAGGGCGGGTGCCGTCTTTGTGAAATAAATTGGCGACAAGCACGGAGAAACGAGCGTTTTCATACAGCGTGTTTAAATCTTCGTAATCAAGGGTAATTCCTTCATTATTTCCGATTGTTACCGCATCATACTGAAGTGCATTAAGTAAATCGACATTCGCTTTTCCCCTTGTCGCCTCGGTAATCGGGTGGAAACGGTCGATAAAATCGCCGATATCAAACAACAACATCGTCTCATTCCGTTGCTGATGTTTCCGTCTTTGCTCAGCCAAAAAATGGGAAATTCGCGGCCAATGCTCAAAATGGCTATGCACATCATTCGTATGATATACATATACTGTCCGTTTCAATGGGCGTCCTCCTCTTATGAAAAGCTTTCGTAAATAAGTCGAATTCCTAAAAGAACAAGCACAATCCGCAAAACGATGACGACAGTTTTGCTGCGCAGCCGCTTATTAATAAATGCACCCGTTTTCGCTCCAAACCAAACCCCCGGAATTAAGGCGAGCGCAAATAACCATTGTACGTTTCCCATAAACACATGTGTAAGCGAGCTAACCAATGAAGATAAAAAGATCATAAACATCGAAGTCGCAACGGCAACGTGAGGCGGGAAGAGAAACAATATCATCATTGCCGGCACCATTAGAGAACCGCCGCCAATACCAAACATGCCGCCGAAAAAGCCAACGACAAAGGAGATGGCAATAGCGACAAACGGATGATACCCATACGTCACCGTTTCTCCTTCATTCGTTACATACGTGCGGGTAATGGGAAACGCCTTCCGCTCTGAACTCCTCGCATTATTTTTGTTAAAAGATAAAAAGAACGATACAGCCACTAAAAAAAGGCCAAAATATAAAGAAAAGTGCTGCAAGCTTAATATATTATTTACCCATGCGCCAATGATCGCCCCCGGACCGCTTCCAATAAAAAATAAAAGCCCGCTTTGATAATCGACCATTTTTTCCTTCATATACGACAAGGTCGACGACAACCCATTGAAAATAATAACAACGAGCGAAGTGCCGACCGCCAACTGCGGAGTCACGTGCGGCAGCCAATGCATCGCGCTTAAAAACAACAGCGATGGCACAATAATCACGCCGCCGCCTAAACCGACTAAGCTACCGATCGTTCCTGCCAAAAAACCGACACTGACTAACAGCGCATATTCCATATCGTTCATCCCCAATATTAAAATAAATCAAGCTGTCGTGGTGCTAAATCCGTATATTCAATGCCAAGCAAACGGATCAATTGTTTCGCATTATCCGCCGCATCTCCGCCAGAGTTGTTGTTAAACAGCACATAAATATTTTTCGTCTTCGTTTTTAACATTTCGATGTGGCTGACCCACTCGCGCAGCTCTTCTTCACGATATCGGTACAAATATCGAACCGCGCGCCAGTTTTCCCCGCTTGTCGCCTTATTCCACCCATGGATGTTGCGGCCATGGAAACGAATGAGCGTTTTTTCCGCATCCGTCGGATAGAGAACGGTCGGAATCGATCCTTCCCCCGCCTGCGGTTCGTCACAAATGCTATGAATCCATCCTTCCTCTTTCATAAATTGCAACGTCTTTGCATAATAACGGGGAGAAAACCAGGAACGGTGGCGAAACTCCAGTGCTGCCGGGATGTTTTTCATTTTCGCCTTGCACCAGCGTAAATACGCGACATGCTCGCGGCGGCAATCAAACCAAGGCGGGAATTGAAACAACACCATCGCTAGTTTTCCCGACTGGATAAACGGCTCAATCGAATCCAAAAACGCGGCAAACATCTCTTCTTTGTCGGCATATGGAATCGGGCCGCGTTCATGCCCTGTCATCCCCTGATACGCCTTTACGACAAATTGGAACGAAGAAGGTGTTTCGCGAATCCACTTTTCGACATTTTGCCGTGGCTGAATCGCATAAAAGTAAGAATCGACTTCTACCGTTGGGAAATGCGCCGCATATTCTTGCAGCTTATCTTTTGCGGCAAGTCCAGGAGGATATAGGCTGTCATGATCTCCCCAGCCTGTCAATCCTATATAAATCATATGTATCACCTTAGATCATACGCTACTGTCAAGACCGATTATTTTTTGGCTTTAACACTTATATTTATTTTTTATTTTAACTATATCACAATGGCAAAAAATTTGAGAACAACGGAATATTATTACAGCAAGAAATAGAGAAAACCATCCATTCGCCATAGGCAAATGGATGGTTTCGCTAAACGGCATTAACCGATAGAACCTTCCATTTCGAACTTAATGAGTCGGTTCATTTCGACCGCATATTCCATCGGAAGCTCTCTTGTAAACGGCTCAATGAAGCCCATGACAATCATTTCTGTCGCTTCCTGCTCGGAAATGCCGCGGCTCATGAGATAGAACAGTTGCTCCTCCGATACTTTTGATACTTTCGCTTCATGCTCAAGAGAAATATTGTCATTTAAAATTTCGTTATACGGGATCGTATCCGATGTCGATTGGTTATCAAGAATCAGCGTATCGCACTCAATGTTCGAGCGCGACCCCGACGCTTTGCGGCCAAAGTGCACCATTCCACGATATGTTACTTTTCCGCCTTGTTTCGAAATCGATTTTGATACGATTGTCGACGAGGTGTTTGGAGCAAGGTGAATCATTTTCGCCCCTGCGTCTTGGTGCTGTCCTTTTCCGGCAATTGCGATCGATAGCGTTAAACCACGGGCGCCTTCTCCTTTCAGGATGACAGCTGGATATTTCATTGTTAATTTCGAACCGATATTGCCGTCGATCCATTCCATCGTCGCATTTTCCTCACAGACAGCCCGCTTGGTAACCAGATTAAATACGTTGTTCGCCCAGTTTTGAATCGTCGTGTAACGGCAATATGCGCCTTTTTTAACAATAATTTCAACGACCGCGCTATGAAGCGAATTTGTGGTATAAATCGGCGCCGTGCATCCTTCAACGTAGTGAACGTGCGCCCCTTCATCGACGATAATCAGCGTGCGTTCAAATTGCCCCATATTTTCCGAGTTAATGCGGAAGTACGCTTGCAGCGGCGTTTCCACTTTGACTCCTTTCGGGACGTAAATGAACGAGCCGCCCGACCATACGGCTGAGTTTAACGCAGCAAATTTATTGTCGGTAGGAGGCACAACTTTGGCAAAATATTCACGGAATAAATCTTCATTTTCTTTCAATGCCGAGTCCGTATCTTTAAAGATGACTCCCAGTTTTTCCAAATCTTCTTTCATATTGTGGTATACCACTTCTGATTCATATTGCGCCGATACGCCGGCTAAATATTTTTGTTCAGCTTCAGGAATCCCCAGCTTATCGAACGTTGCTTTAATTTCCGCCGGCACTTCATCCCAAGAACGGCCCGATTTTTCTGTTGGTTTTACGTAATACGTAATTTCGTCAAAATCTAAGCTCGATAAATCGCCACCCCATTGCGGCATTGGTTTGCTATAGAAAATATCTAACGCTTTTAAGCGGAATTCCAGCATCCATTGCGGTTCATTTTTCATGCGGGAGATTTCTTCGACCACTTCCCGTGTCAATCCGCGCTCCGCGCGGAATACCGATACGTCTTTATCGACGAACCCATACTTATATTCGCCGATTTCTGGCGCTTTCTTTGCCATGCGCTTTCACCCTCCTTTTTTCCTTGCCATTAATGATGCTGATGCAATCCTTTTTCCATTGCCTTCCACGCTAACGTAGCGCATTTAATGCGGGCCGGAAACTTGGAAACGCCTTGCAGCGCTTCGATATCGCCCAAGTCGACCGAGCCATCATATTCTTTCCCCTGCATCATATTGGAAAAGATATGGGCTAGCTTTAATGCTTCTTCCACTGTTTTTCCTTTAATCGCCTGTGTCATCATCGACGCCGACGACATCGAAATCGAACAGCCTTCTCCCTCAAATTTCACATCGGCAATTTTCCCGTCTTCTACTTTCATCGTTAAATGAATACGGTCACCGCAGGTCGGGTTATTCATATTGATATCGACGCTGTTTCCTTCTAGAACACCACGATTTCTCGGATTTTTATAATGATCCATAATGACTTGGCGATAAAGCTGATCTAAAGGATTATTAAAAGACATGACCAAAATACTCCTTCGTTTTCTGTAATGCAACGACAAGCTGATCAATTTCCTCTTTTGTATTGTAGAGGTAAAAACTTGCCCGCGCTGTCGCGGTTACATTCAGCCATTTCATCAACGGCTGCGCGCAATGGTGGCCGGCGCGGACAGCGATGCCTTCCGCATCAAGAACGGTTGCTACATCGTGCGGATGAACGCCGTCTATATTAAACGTAACCAATCCGCCGCGTTGTTTCGGACCATAAATGGTCAGCCCGTCTATAGCAGACATTCGTTCTAACGCATATTGCGCCAGTTCATGCTCATGGGCGGCAATATGATCTAATCCGACATCTTCAAGGAAATCAATCGCCGCGCCTAAGCCGATTGCTCCGGCAATAATCGGCGTGCCTCCTTCGAATTTCCAAGGAAGCTCTTTCCATGTCGAATCATACAATTCAACAAAATCAATCATTTCCCCGCCAAATTCTACCGGTTCCATCCGCTCTAATAAATCTCTTTTACCATATAATACGCCAATTCCGGTCGGACCGCACATTTTATGCCCAGAAAACGCTAGAAAATCACAATCAAGATCTTGAACGTCAATTTTCATATGCGGGGCGCTTTGCGCGGCGTCCACCACAACAACCGCCCCATGTTGATGGGCGATTCGCGCAATATCTTTGATTGGGTTAATCGTTCCTAACACGTTGGACACGTGGGCAACAGCAACGATTTTCGTGTTTGCCGTCACCGTTGCTTCTACATCTTTTATATCGATGGTTCCATCCGCTTGAAGCGGAATGTATTTTAATGTGGCCCCTGTCTGTTTGGCTGCCTGCTGCCACGGAATCAAATTGCTATGGTGCTCCATATACGTAATGACAATTTCATCGCCTTCCTGCAAATTGGCGCGGCCATAGCTGGCGGCAACGATATTTAACGCCGCTGTCGTCCCTCTTGTAAAAATGATTTCTTGTGTGGACTTCGCGTTAATAAATCGCCGCACTTTTTCCCGCGCCCCTTCGTACGCATCTGTCGCCTTTGTACCAAGCGTATGCACGCCGCGATGGACATTGGAATTGTACTGACGGTAATATTGATCGAGCGCCTCAATGACAGGAAGCGGTTTTTGCGACGTCGCGGCATTGTCAAGGTATACGAGCGGCTTGCCGTTCACTTCTTGGTCTAAAATAGGAAACAGTTTCCGTATCTCTTTTACATTCATGATTGAACTTTCCTTTCAATAACTTCAATCAATTGTTTTTTCACGCTTTCAATTGGGATCGCCTCAACAACCGGAGCTAAAAATCCGTGAATAATGAGGCGTTCTGCTTCATGTCTTGGAATACCGCGGCTCATTAAATAGTATAACTGTATTGGATCCACTCGGCCGACTGATGCCGCGTGACCTGCCATTACATCATCTTCATCGATCAATAAAATCGGGTTGGCATCGCCGCGCGCTTTTTCACTTAGCATCAAGACGCGCGATTCTTGTTGGGCGTTCGATTTCGAAGCGCCGTGTTCAATTTTTCCAATGCCGTTAAAAATCGATGTCGCGCTGTCTCTCACCACTCCGTGTTTTAAAATGTAGCCTTCCGTATGTTTTCCGTAGTGCACGACGCTCGTCGTAAAGTTTTGCACTTGCTCCCCGCGGCTGACAACAACCGTTTTCGTATCACCAAATGAACCGTCGCCAATTAGGCGGGTGATGTTTTCGGAAACTGTATCGCCGTCGCTCATTAAGCCGAGCGCCCATTCAATGCGGCCATCGCGTGCCGCAATGCCACGGCGATTGACGTACGTTGTAACCCCTTTTGCCAAGTTATCGACAGCAGCAAAAAATACGCGGGCGTTTGTATTGGCAAACACTTCGGCGACAATATTGACAACCGCTCTGCTCGTTTCTTTCGTGGAAATATAGTTTTCCACATAAATAACACGGCTATTATCTTCCGCAACGACAATGACATGATTAAATAACGCGATATCATCGTTTTCTTGAATATATACCGCTTGCAGCGGAACATTGACTTCGACATTTTTCGGTACGTAGACAAACACGCCTCCATTTAACAACGCCGCATGCAATGCTGTTAAACGATGTTCGTCTACTTTGACGCCGTCTTTCATCAAATATTTTTGCAGCAGCTCTCCATGTTCGCGCGCCGCGGTGAAAATATCGGTGAAAATGACTCCTTTTGCTCTCAAGTCATCCGATAAAGATAGATACGCAGGAGTATGGTCGCGCTGCACATATAGGTTTTTTGTTTCCTCTCCTGCTTCAATCAGCGCTTTTACCGGCTCAGGCAATTCGTCTAACGAAGCATATGGCGCGCTTTCAACAACATGATTGGCAAATTGAGTGAAATTCCATTTGTCGATTTTCGTTTTATCCGGATTCGGCAGCGGCAGCTCTTCTGCTTTGGCAAGAGCTTGTAAGCGAAGCTGTAACAGCCAGTCCGGTTCACCGCGCCCGCTAGAAAACGCGCGCACATATTGTTGGTCGAATGGTATTTTTGTTTCTGTCGTCATAATACTCCTCCTAACGCTTACGCTTCTTGCTCAACCGTTTCGTCTTCGATGCCAAGTTCTTTTTTAATCCAGTCGTATCCTTCCGCCTCAAGACGTTGTGCCAGTTCTGGGCCGCCGGATTTCACAATGCGCCCTTGCATCATGACATGCACATAATCCGGTGTAATGTAGTTTAATAAGCGCTGATAGTGCGTAATGATCAGACAGCCAAATTCGCTGCTGCGCATTTCATTAATGCCTTTGGCAACAATTTTTAACGCGTCAATGTCAAGACCGGAGTCAATCTCGTCCAAAATCGCGATTTTCGGCTCGAGCATCATTAATTGTAAAATTTCGTTGCGTTTTTTCTCCCCGCCCGAGAATCCTTCGTTCAAATAACGATGCGCCATATCTGGATTCATTTCCAAGAACGCCATTTTTTCATCCAACTTGCGGATAAACTTCATTAATGAAATTTCATTGCCTTCGCCAAGACGGGCATTAATGGCGGCACGCAGGAAATCAGCGTTCGTTACCCCGCTAATTTCGCTTGGATATTGCATCGCCAAAAACAGCCCAGCGCGCGCTCTTTCATCCACTTCCATTTCTAGCACGTTTTGCCCGTCCAATGTAATGCTGCCTTGTGTTACTTCATATTTTGGATGTCCCATAATCGCGGACGATAACGTCGATTTTCCTGTCCCGTTCGGACCCATGATTGCGTGAATTTCTCCGCCTTTTACTTCCAGATTCACGCCTTTTAAAATTTCTTTTCCTTCTACCGATACGTGAAGATCTTTGATTGTCAACACTGCCATGCAGAATACCTCCAATTTTCGCTGAAAATTGTATATATCAGTGTACCACTGATTTTCTTGCCTTCCATTCTCATTTTATTCTCATTACAATCTTATAACAAATGAAAAGTATTAGCAACCTTTTGGGCACAATCTCACTATGTTCATAGTGAAAATTATTATAATGGCGATTGCGTATTATTTTACACGAACAGCGTATTATTTGCGTGCCATCAACTTAGATCGGAAAAATTTACGTCACTAACAAATTTTTCAGACGCTATAAAAAAGACTCCTATGTCGGAGTCTTTTAATGGGTTTGAGATAATTCACGAATGCATTCTTGTACTAGCGTTACCGCTTGGCTCATCGCCGCGCCGCCGGCAAATGCAGCCGCTACCCCACACGCTTCTAAAATTTCTTGTTCCGAAGCCCCTTCGTCTAAACAGCCTTTCGTATGGTAAATCGTGCAATATTCATCTTGCGTAGCAAGGCTGATTCCCAAAGCAATAAGCTGTTTTTCTTTTTTTGATAACGCGCCGGCTTCAAAACAAGCTTCGGTGAAAGCATTGAAGCTGCTAGCAATTTCGGGGAGTTTCTGCGTAAACACGCCAATTCCCTCTTTATAATGGCGAAGAGCCGCTTCAACCGACGTATGTTGTTGCTGGTTCACTCCTTAACACCTCTTTCCATAATTATATCGGTGTTAGTATGCGTCAACTACCCAACGGCTAAACCTTGGGCTTGCAGCTAGCCTAATTGGCTGCCGCGTTCGGCTGGTTGACCGCAGCCCTGCGGATATTTTCCGCAGCCACGTTGTCGGCAGGGGCAACGTACCCACAAGCGCGACAACAAAACTGATCCCTTGACGGCCTGTTTCTTTGGCAACATGTCCGCAAATCGGACAGGTGCGGGAAGTATTCTTCGGATGAACCAATACCACCCGAACGTCAGCGATCGCTGCTTTATACTCCATAAACTTTCTCAACTGATAAAAAGACCGAGAAGAGTGTTGACGACGCTGTTGCTAGTAGCAAAGCCGATGGATTTTCGTTTTGGAAAAGGTTCTGGAGCGAAAAGCAATCTCGCTAATATAGTTGCAAGCTTGGTTAAACCGTTTCATCGTTTCCAGCAACGCATGGAAATTGTTCAGGGGTTGGCGCTAATTTTATCTTGAGAGTGCAGAGCATTCTTCATTCACCTGCTTTTCTAAATTCATTATACTTATATTGAATAAATAATTCAGTATATATTGAAAATAAGAAAAATCCGCCTTCCTCCCACAGCTAAAGCCGTGGGCTTCCGGCGGGTGTTCTCATGAAGGAAAAAGGAATTAAAATATAGACGAATGGAAGGGAAACAAATGGGAAAATGGATTTCCATGTTCCTCATGATGATTATCATCTCTATCTTGTTATTTTTCTTGGTAGGGGCATTGTTGGAAGACGCTCAACCAACCGATATTGTTACCATCGTTATTTCGCTTCAATGCTCTTTGATCATTACGCTGCTGATCGCCATTCTCGAAAAGCTGCCAAAAAAGAAATAACGGAAGCGAATCGCTTCCGTTATTTTATTGTGCCGCTGGAATGACAGCGCCTTTATATTCTTTTTTAATAAAGTCTTGAATTTCTTTCGACTGCAACACTTCGACAAGCGTTTTAATTTCTTTGCGGTTTTCATCGCCTTTACGTACAGCGATAATATTGACATATGGGTTGTTTTTCGGCGACTCGACAGCAATCGGGTCTTTTGCAGGGTCCAAGCCAGCATCTAGCGCATAGTTCGCGTTAATCACGACCGCATCGCCTTCGCCGTTTTTATAAATTTGCGGCAGCATTCCCGCATCAACATCTGTTTTAAATTTTAAATGTTTCGGATTCTCGACAATGTCTTTCACTGTTGCTTTTGTTTTGTCCACGCCGTCTTTTAACTTAATCAATCCTTTTTCTTGCAGCATCGATAAAATGCGGCCATGGTCGGCAACCGAGTTGCTCATGATGATCGTCGCACCGTCTGGCAATTCTTCAAGGCTTTTATATTTTTTCGAATAAACGCCGATTGGCTCAATATGAATGCCGCCAGCGTTGACAAAGTCATATCCGTGTTCTTTTTTCTGCGCTTCTAAATACGGAATGTGTTGGAAATAGTTCGCGTCAATTTCTTTATCCGCCAACGCTTTGTTTGGCAATACATAATCTTGGAATGTAACAATTTTTAAATCAATGCCTTTTTCTTTTAAAATTGGTTTTGCTTTTTCTAAAATTTCGGCATGCGGAACATTGGAAGCTCCAACGACTAATTTTGTTAATTTCCCTTCTTTTTTGCCACCATCAGCGTTGTTATTGCCTCCGCATGCTGCCAATGCCAACACAAGAACGACGGCAAATAATGCACTAATCCATTTTTTCATATCGATTTCCCCCTTTTTATCGTTTATCTATTTTGGAAGTGACAAAGTCACCAATAAACTGAATGACAAAGACAATTACTAAAACTAGAACGGTAGCGACAAACGTGACATCGTTATGACTGCGCTGGAATCCTTCTAAATAGGCTAAGTTTCCAAGACCGCCGGCACCAACAACCCCTGCCATCGCCGTATATCCGACTAAAGCAATCGCCGTTACAGTAATTCCAGACACAAGCGCAGGCAGTGACTCTGGAAGCAGCACTTTCCAAATAATCGTTGCCGTCGATGCCCCCATCGCTTTCGCGGCTTCAATGACGCCTTTATCAATTTCACGGAGCGCAATTTCCACCATTCTCGCGTAAAATGGCGCTGCTCCGATAATGAGCGCCGGCAGCGCGGCGTTGGCACCAAGAATCGTTCCAACCAACAATTTCGTAAATGGGATTAACAAAATAATTAATATAATAAATGGAATGGAACGGAAAATATTGACGATAGCGGCAATGATCATATTCGCCAGACGGTTCTCCCAGAGGTTTCCCTTTGACGTTAAAAATAAAAGCAGTCCAAGAATCGTTCCCAATATAAATGTCGCCACAACGGCGACGCCTGTCATATAAAGCGTCTCAACCGTAGCCGCCCAAATCATATCCCATTCTACGTTCGGCAAGAGGTTAGCGAGCATCCGTAATCACCTCCACTGCCACTTGCTGCTGGCGAATATAATCGATCGCGCGGGCCACTTCCTCTTTTTCCCCATCCATATGAACAAACAGCACACCGTAGGCGCCTTGATGAGTTTGTGAAATTTTCCCTTGTAAAATATTTGCATCCACTTGAAACTGACGCACAACATTGGCAATCAGCGGCTGTTCCGCAGCCTCTCCGACGAACGTCAATTGGATAACCGTTCCGTTCGGATATTTATCGAGCAGATGGGTAATCGTTTCTTTTGTTTCCTCCGGTTCAACAACCTGTTGCACAAACCGTTTCGTAATCTCTTGTTTTGGCTGCCGGAACACTTGCAGCACTTCGCCTTGCTCGACAATTTTTCCGTTCTCCATCACTGCGACGCGATCGCAAATTTTACGAATCACATGCATTTCATGGGTAATTAATACGATCGTCAATCCTAAACGTTTATTAATATCCACCAAAAGCTCCAAAATGGAATCGGTTGTCTGCGGGTCTAGCGCGGATGTCGCCTCATCGCACAATAACACTTTTGGATTGTTTGCTAACGCACGCGCGATGCCAACGCGCTGCTTTTGCCCGCCGCTCAGCTGTGACGGGTAAGCATGTTCTCTTCCTTGCAGCCCGACAAGCTGAATTAGCTCATCGACCCGCTTTTTCCGCGTTTCTTTCGGAATACCAGCAATTTCTAAAGGAAATGCAATATTTTCATGAACGGTTCTTGACCATAATAAATTAAAATGCTGGAAAATCATCCCGATTTCCTGGCGAGCCTTTCGCAATTCTTTTCCTTTAATATTAGCCATATCCCGTCCGGCAACAATGACTTTACCGCTTGTCGGTTTTTCCAATCCGTTAAGAAGACGGATGAGCGAGCTTTTCCCCGCGCCGCTATATCCGATAATTCCAAAAATTTCCCCTTCCTTAATTTGCAAAGAAACATTGTCGACTGCGGTGATCGACCCGCTTGCCGCTTCATATATTTTTGTCACATTTTCCAACGTAATCATGCACATTTTCACCTTCCTTCATCTAGCAGGCGGCTCGTTCCAAAAAGAAAACCTTTCTGCTCGAAGAGAACAGAAAGGTAATATCATTACCATTCCGTCTCTTATCTCCCAAAGCAGACGCTTTGTGTGAATTGGCACCATTTCAGCACATGTGCTGACGGTTGCCGGGCTTCATTGGGCACATCCCTCCACCTCTCTTGATAAGAGCACAACAATCATATTATTCAATTACAAATCTTCAATTAATTACAAATTAATTTACGAATGTGATTGTATCATCTTATGTCGAATCATGTCAACAAAAAAATTTTTCTCCCATATTTTTCGGCAATCTTACTTTTATGATGAAACGGAAATATTCAAAGTAATCCACGTCGCAGCGGCAATGGTCTGCCCTAAATCCTCAATTCATTCATTGATGTTTTCCAATCCCAACAGACGACCAAATCCTCTGTTCCCCCCTTGATTTGTAATAAAAACTCTCTCTTGTCAGGGAGAGAGGGGGGACATGTTTTTGATCTTTTCGAGCTGTCTAGGCTCCTGGAATTAGCACCGTGTTAGGAAAACCGATTGCGGGATTGCACTGGGCAGCCTCTCCGCCTCTTGTAATCAAAGTTTTTTCTGAATGGCAGCACTATTTTCTGCGCCTATGAATTTTTTGCATAGGAAACTATGTGAAACATTATTTAACAAACATATCGATATGGCTTGGCTAAGTGAAGCAATGACTCCAACAATAACATATGCCGGAAACTTCCGGAAATACACACTTCTTTCAGACGAATTTGCTGCTGCAATTTCATCCTTCCGCTTAATAGCGATTCCAATGCTTCTTTTGACCCGCGCACCGTTAATACCCGCCGCTCGTCTACTTCCGCTTTTGGACTGATTTGATGTTTTGAAATCGCCACGACTGCTGTTTCCGTTTCGCACTCAAAGCGAACGTACAGCTCTTCTTCCGGTAAAATCGGCAATAGATGATTTAATGTTTGCATTCGTTCGGCAAGTTGGCTGACTAGTTCACGCATATTCATTTTATCCGCCTCCCCCTTGTTTCATTTATTTCCATATGAGCGAAAAGAATCCTTTAGAAAAAGCTCGACAAATCATTTAGAAAAAGAACAAAATTCCCGTCATTTCCCAAGAAATATGTCAAATGGAGGCAAAATAACTGCTGTTTTCAACGCGAGCGCCAAACACATCATGGGGGAGGGGAATCGTTCACAAATCGTCGATGAACTAGTCTATCTTTGGCTTCAAAAAATCTAATGGCTGTTCGGCAACATCTCTTTTATTGTTTCATGCAAATAAGGAACAGAATGAAATGCATACCACTTTTTGACGATATTACCACGTTGAAATAAAAGAAGGCATGGAACGCTTTCAATTTTCCATGCAACCGCCCGCTTCGGTATATAATTAATATCCGTCTGGTAAAACGGAAGAAACGGAAACAATTCCTCGACTACTTCCAGCATCCGTTTGGCAAGCTGACAAGTGCCGCACATCGGCGTATATAAATAAAGGCAAACTACCTCTTCGTTGCGAATGACTTCATCGATTTCAAACGGCTCTATTTTTTTCATTGCCTACTCACCTTTTCAATAAATAATTCATATGCACATCAAAATTCGCACGCAATAATACTTGCGCAATATGCCAATTTGGCGCGGCTGCCACTTCGCGGTAGGCACGGTCAATATAAATATGTTCCGCTTCTGGAAACTCGCGGCGAAACTGCTTGCGTAATTTTTCGCCTGCTTCATCGGCATCGACTAATATATAAACGTCTTTATAATAAAGCTCGTCAATCAGCTCCTCCAGCCTGGCATCGCTGATTGTCCCGTTGGTGCAAATAATTTCCACCGGCTCATTTAGAATATTGGCGATTTTTTGTTTGTCAGAGCGTCCTTCGACAATAATCACTTTTTCGATTTCCGTCATAAACAATCACCCAAAAGTAAATGTCGTTGTACTATTATTTATATGACAACGGCGGCCATGGTTTCCGTCGCAGAAACGGGCGGGCGCCGCTTCATAAACCGCATCTTATAAAAACAAGAAGAAAGCAACGGCAGCACACCGTTGCTTTTAGCACCAACCAGCCTCACCGTCGCAATCGACATACTTTTGATCTGGCTCAACGGTGACGGTCATTTCCTTATAAATTTGTCCATTTTTCTGTTCATATCCACTTTTTAACTGCAGCAAATGGCTTGATTGTGAAAAAGGAAGATGGCCAATTTGCTCATTCCCCACATATAGTTCAACCGAATCACCGTTTATTTTGCCTATCACGCGATCGGTGATGTTGACTTGTCTTGTTTCTAATGCCATAGGAGCACCCCTTTTTGTCCATTCAGTTATGTATAGGGTGTCCATCCTTTTTATGATTCATAGCAGGAAGGTTTAACCTTCTTTTACCATTGCTTCATATTGCTCTGCTGTTAATAAATTATCGATCTCGCTCATATCTTTCGGCTCGACGACAATCATCCATGCTTTTTCATATGGGGATTCATTGACATACTCTGGATTGTCGTTTAATTCTTCATTGACTTCAACGACTTTGCCGCTGATCGGCGCATAAAGCTCGGACACCGTTTTGACCGATTCCACGCTGCCAAATGGCTCATTGGCGGTAATTTCCGTTCCTACTTCCGGAAGTTCGACAAACACGATATCTCCTAGTTCGGATTGCGCAAAATCCGTAATGCCGATGCGCACTTTGTCTCCTTCTACACGCACCCACTCATGTTCTTCTGAATAGCGTAATTCTTTCGGTGTATTCATGCTCGCATCCCTCCATATTGACAAAAAATATGCTCTTTTTCATCATAACCGATTTTACCAAAAAACTCACTGAATTCGTCTCATTCGTTGAAAAATTTTTCATATTGTTCCTCTTGGAACCCGACAAGGACATGATTCCCATCGGTTAAAATCGGCCGTTTGATCAACATGCCATCTGAGGCAAGTATTTCAAGAAGCTCTTCCTCGGAAGCGGTATTCACTTTTTCTTTTAACCCTAACTGCCGGTATTTCATACCACTTGTATTGAAAAATTTTTTCAACGGCAGCCCGCTTTTGCGATAAAGCTCTGTCAATTCCGCTTTTGTCGGGGGATTTTCGACGATATGCACTGCTTGTACGTCGATTCCATGTTCGTCAAGCCATTTTTTTGCTTTCCGGCACGTGCCGCATTTTGGATACCAATAAAACGTGAACGCCATCTTCACCCATCCTTTATATACAAAGTACCAGGACAAGCCTGGTACTTTCCATTATTACACAATATAACGTTCGGCTTCAATGAGCGCGGCTGCGGCTTCGCGTTTTTTCGCAATGATGTTGATTGGCATGTAGCGTGTCAACTTTCGCAAAGCGGACAGCATCATGCGCAATGCGTCGCCTTCTTCCACGGCAATGAGCGTTTCTTTTGCATGGGCTTCGATTTCATTGAACGCTTCTTGGCAAAAGATTTGCGTATAAAGGATTTTTTGTTTGTTTTTCTCTTCTCCAGAGTTTTTGATCGCTTTTTCCGTGCGAAGCACCGCCGATTCCATCGCGTAAATATTCGCAACAATATCCGCAATATTGACTAAAATTTCTTGCTCTTCTTCGAGTTTCGGGCCGAATTTTTGTGCTGCCAATCCTGCCGCCATGAGCGCAATTTTTTTCGCGTTGCGCACTAAATATTTTTCTTGTTCAAGCACGCCGTCGCCGACTTCTTCTGGCGCGAGCATCATTAATTCTTCCTGCAGCTGCTGCGCTTTTTGCAAAAGCGGCAACTCGCCTTTCATCGCTTTTTTCAAATACATTCCTGGAACGAGCAGACGGTTGATTTCATTTGTCCCTTCGAAAATGCGGTTAATGCGGGAATCGCGATAGGCGCGTTCAATTTCATATTCTTGCATAAATCCGTAGCCGCCGTGGATTTGTACGCCTTCGTCCACGATATAATCCAATGTTTCCGTCGCAAAGAATTTATTCAGCGAACATTCAATCGCATATTCGGCAATCGATTTGGCGATTTCTTTTCCGTCTTTTGCTTTTTCTTTATCCAAAAGACTCATCCGCTCATCAAATAGACCGACTGTGCGATAAACAGAGCTTTCGGTTGCGTACAAACGGGAAGCCATCGTCGCGAATTTTTCTTGCGTTAACGTAAATTGTGAAATTGGCCGTTTAAATTGCTGGCGCTGATTTGCGTATTGAAGCGTAATTTCAAGCGCCCGTTTCGCGCCGCCAACCGCGCCGACGCCAAGTTTATAACGCCCGATATTCAGAATGTTAAACGCAATCACATGTCCCTTGCCGACTTCGCCAAGCAAGTTTTCTTTCGGAACAGGAACATCCTGTAAAATCAACGTCCGCGTCGACGAGCTTTTAATTCCCATTTTCTTTTCTTCCGCACCGGTCGATACGCCCGGGAAGTCCCGTTCCACGATGAATGCGGAGAAATGTTCGCCGTCTACTTTCGCATATACGACAAAGATATCCGCAAATCCAGCGTTCGTAATCCATTGTTTTTCCCCGTTTAAAATATAATGAGTGCCTTCGGCGTTTAATTTCGCCATCGTTTTTGCTCCTAATGCGTCGGAACCAGAACCAGGTTCTGTCAGTGCATAGGCGGCGATTTTTTCACCGGTCGCAAGCGACGGCAAGTATTTTTTCTTTTGTTCTTCCGTTCCGAACAGAACGATTGGAAGCGACCCGATTCCGACATGGGCGCCGTGGGAAATCGAGAAACCGCCAGCGCGCGCCATTTTTTCCCCAATCAACGCGGAGCTGATTTTATCCAGCCCTAACCCGCCGTACTCTTCCGGAATGTCGGCGCTAAGCAATCCGAGCTCGCCCGCTTTTCTTAATAATTTTACAGAGCGGTCAAATTCATGATTTTCTAAATGCTCTAATTGCGGAAGCACCTCATTGACGACATAATCTTCCGTCGTTTTCGCAATCATTTTATGCTCATCGGTAAAATCCTCCGGCGTAAATACGCGTTCGCAAGGAATATCTTCGATAAGGAAGCTCCCACCTTTAATCGCGTTTTCCAATGTTTTTGCCATTTTTGTACTCCTCCCCTAAATTTTATATCGTCGAGCGGCGAACTACGCCGCCCGCTAGATCCAATTAGATTAATTCAAATACTCCCGCTGCTCCCATACCGCCGCCAATGCACATCGTCACGATGCCAAATTGCACGTTGCGGCGGCGCATTTCATAAAGTAGCGACAGCGTCAGTTTGGCTCCCGTGCAGCCAAGCGGATGGCCTAGCGCAATCGCTCCGCCGTTGACGTTGACTTTGTCTTCATCCAATCCAAGCTCACGAATGACTTGGATCGATTGCGAAGCAAATGCTTCGTTCAACTCGATTAATCCGATGTCGGAAAGCTCCAAGCCAGCTAGTTTCAACGCTTTCGGAATCGCCGCCACCGGGCCGATTCCCATTACTTCCGGCGGCACTCCGGCAACGGCAAACGAACGGAATTTTCCAAGCGGTTTTAAGCCGAGCGATTCTGCTTTTTCGCGGTCCATCACCATCACCGCCGCCGCGCCATCGCTCATTTGCGACGCATTTCCGGCCGTTACCGTTCCATTGATGGAAAATGCCGGACGAAGCTTGGCTAGTGCTTCCATATTCGTATCCGGACGGACTCCTTCGTCCTCTTCAAAAAGAATCGTTTTCTCGACTAGTTTGTTATTTTCAATTTTGCTTACTGTCACTTCGACGGGTACAATTTCCTCTTTAAACTTGCCTTCGCGAATCGCTTTGGCCGCGCGCTGATGGCTGCGCACCGCAAACGCATCCTGGTCTTCGCGGCTGACGCCATATTTCATCGCGACTTGCTCTGCCGTATGCCCCATCGACATGTAATATTCTGGCGCTTCTTCGGCCAGCTTGGCGTTTGGGCGAATGACATGCCCCATCATCGGCACTAAGCTCATCGATTCGACTCCGCCGGCAATCACCGTGTCGGAATGGCCAAGCATGACGCGCTCTGCCGCATACGCGATTGCTTGCAGTCCAGAAGAACAATAACGATTAATCGTAATCGCCGGAACCGTATATGGAAGCCCGGCAAGCGCTCCAATGTTCCGCGCAATGTTCAAACCTTGCTCCGCTTCCGGCATCGCGCAGCCAATAATTAAGTCATCGATATTTCCTTCATAATTTCCTGCGCGTTTCAACGTTTCTTTCACAACAAGCGCTCCTAAGTCATCCGGTCGTACATGGGCGAGCGTACCTTTTTTCGCTTTTCCGACCGGTGTGCGCGCTCCAGCTACAATCACCGCTTCTCTCACAATCTTCCCCCCTATTTTTCTCAAGCGTTTATTTCCAAGCGCAGTTCGCCAGCGATGACGCTTTCATCGACAACACTATTTTTCTCAGCGGTTATTTCCAAGCCTCCCCCAGCATTAATTGCGGAGCGGTTTGCCTTTCACAAGCATATGCTGCATTCTCGCTTGTGTTTTCGGCTCGCCGATCAAGCTTAAAAACGCTTCCCGCTCTAAATCGAGCAGGTATTGTTCGTCTACTTCCGTTCCGTACGGAACTTTTCCGCCGGCAATGACATAGGCGAGTTTTTTCGCGATTTTCAAATCATGCTCGCTAATATAGCCGGAGTGGAACATCGATTGCGCTCCTAAAAGCAATGCCGCATATCCTGTTTCCCCGACGACCGGCACTTTTTTGCGCATCGGCGGGCGATAACCTTGGTCATACAAGGAAATGACCGCTTGTTTCGCTTCATAAATCAAATGGTCGCTGTTCATCGTAATGCCATCGCGCTGGTTTAAAAAGTTCAGTTCACGCGCTTCTGCTGCCGAACCGGATACTTTTGCCATCGCAATCGTTTCAAATACTTTATTGGTGATTTTTTGCAAATCGAAATCAATGCCGTTTGGCAGGCTGTTTAAATGTTTAATATACAGCTCTTTATTTCCTCCGCCGCCAGGAATGAGGCCGACACCGACTTCCACCAGCCCCATATACGTTTCTGCCGCTGCTTGAATGTGCGCAGTGGCAAGACATACTTCCGTGCCGCCGCCGAGTGTCATCGCGAACGGTGCCGCTACAACTGGCTTCGGGCTGTATT
This sequence comes from Parageobacillus caldoxylosilyticus NBRC 107762, assembly GCF_000632715.1. Classification (GTDB taxonomy): domain Bacteria; phylum Bacillota; class Bacilli; order Bacillales; family Anoxybacillaceae; genus Saccharococcus; species Saccharococcus caldoxylosilyticus. The sequence continues at coordinate 30,363 of NZ_BAWO01000026.1, forward strand.
TAATGTTCATCATCGCTTGCTGGAACTGGCGGACAGCAAGCTCAAGTTCAAAGTAGTTCTCATCTTGCGCTTCCATCAGCATCATCGCGAGATTAGCGCCGACGCAGAAGTTTTTGCCTTGGTTGCCAATGACAAGCCCTTTATAATTACGATCCACTTCTTCCAACGCATAATTAATCATTTGTACAATATCCGTGCCGATTGCGTTATTTGGCGAATGGAACTCTAATAAGGCGACGTCATCGCCAAGATCGATCAAGCTGGCGCCGCTGTTTTTCTTAATGACGCCTTTTTGCTCTTTTATGCGCTTAATGTGAACGGTTTTTGGATTCTCTTCAATAGGTTTATACTCTCCCCGGTCATAATAGAACACTTGCCCTTTTTCCAATTGATAAAAAGATGTAAATCCGTTGGCAAGCATATCGGTTACCCATGAAGGAATTTCCATGCCTTCCGCTTGCATTTTGCGAACGGATGGCTCAACGCCAATCGCATCCCACATTTCAAATGGCCCAAGCTCCCAGCCGAACCCCCATTTCATCGCCCGGTCGATGGCTACGATGTCATCGGCAATTTCACCGAGCAATTTCGCCGAGTAAAGCAGAGCTGGGGCGGTGATGTTCCAAAGGAACGTTCCAGCGCGGTCATCGGCATATACAAGCGCTTTCAACTTATTGGCTAATCCTTTTGCTTGCTTACTCATTTCCACCGCCGGAGTCGTTAATTTTTTGCGCGGCTCATATTCCAACGTTTCATAATTGAGCTCGAAAATCTCTTTTCCTTGTTTGACAAAAAAGCCTTGTCCGGATTTGCTGCCAAGCCAGCCTTTTTCCAGCATTGCTTTCATAAAGTCCGGAACGCGGAACGCTTCTTTTTCTTCCCCCTCGACTTTTTCGAAAACGTTGTTGGCAACATGAATAAACGTATCCAAGCCAACGACATCAAGCGTGCGGAATGTCGCGCTTTTTGGCCGGCCGATCAGCGGTCCAGTAATCGAATCCACTTCCCCGACGCTATATCCGCCTTTCATCATTTCTCTGACCGTAACTAATAAGCCGTAGGTGCCGATACGGTTGGCAATGAAGTTTGGCGTATCTTTCGCCATGACCACGCCTTTGCCGAGCACTTCTTCACCAAATGTTTTCATGTAAGAAACAACTTTCGGATCGGTATCTTTTGTCGGAATAATTTCTAACAGTTTCAAATAGCGCGGCGGGTTAAAGAAATGCGTTCCTAAAAAGTGCTTTTTAAAGTCTTCCGAGCGTCCTTCCGCCATCGCCTCAATGGAAATGCCGGAAGTGTTCGAACTGACGATCGTTCCCGGTTTTCTTACTTCATCCACTCTCGCGAACACGCCTTTTTTGATGTCTAAATTTTCGACAACGACTTCGATAATCCAGTCTGCTTCGGCGAGGCGGTGGAAATCGTCTTCGAAATTGCCGACTTCAATCAGCGACAAATTCGCCTTGGACATAAGCGGAGCCGGCTTTTGTTTCAACAGCTTTTGCAGCGCCTGATTTACAAGGCGGTTGCGCACTTCTTTATGTTCGAGCGTTAACCCTTTCGCTTCCTCTTCCTTCGTCAACTCACGCGGCACGATATCAAGAAGCAATGTCGGTATGCCTACGTTCGCCAAATGGGCCGCGATTCCTGATCCCATTACGCCGGATCCCAGCACCGCAGCACGTCGAATGCGTTTCACCATTCCTTTTCCCCCTTACCCATATTGAATGAATCATCATTCATTTTATCGCGAAAAAAAATGCGCCATGAAAATGATTTCTATACTAAATATAAAATATGTTAATAATTTTCGCAATATATAAACTTAACAATTTTTTCATTTATGACACCTTCTTTTTTTGGTGACGCTATAAACAGGGGGTGATACGATGGCAAGGCTGAAAAAAAATCCTTCGCAACGCGGAATTAGCGCGGCAAGCGTCAAAGGCAACGCTGGTCCGACGGTGGAAATGGACGGCGGCGGCAAACGCACGAGCCAAAATCAGCAATATAAGCGGCATAATATGCAAGGAGAATAACCTTCTCGATACAATGAAAAAACGCATCACGTACCTAGACACACCGTGATGCGTTTTGCTTTTCCTTCAGGCAAGTTGGAGAGGGGAACTTTCACACAACTCTTTTGGACAGCTTATTTGCGGAAAATCCCTTTTAACACAAAGGCGACGTTGGCCGGCCGCTCGGCGAGACGGCGCATAAAGTAGCCGTACCAGTCTGTGCCGTATGGAACATAGACGCGCATCGTATACCCTTCGCGTGCAAGCTGTTCTTGGCGCTCCGGACGAATTCCGTATAACATTTGGAATTCAAACTGGTTATTAGGGATGTTATATTCTTTGACAAGCTGCTTCGTGTATTCAATGATGGCATCGTCATGGGTCGCCACTGCCGTATAGTTACCATTTAATAAATGCATTTTAATGATTTTTTTAAAGTTTTCATCGACGTCTTTTTTGTCCGGAAACGCCACTTCCGGCGATTCCTTATATGCCCCTTTGACAAGGCGCAAATTCGGATGGTATTCCTTCAAGTCTTCAATATCCGCTGCCGTACGGTATAGGTACGCTTGCAATACCGTTCCGACATTATCGTATTCCTTTTTCAACTGTTTAAAAATATCGAGCGTTTTTTGACAACGGGAATAATCTTCCATATCAATCGTAACAAACACGCCGTATTGTTTCGCCGTATCCAAAATGCGCCGCATATTGCGCATCACAAGCTCGTCCGAGATATCCAAACCCATCGATGTCATTTTTAGCGACAGCTGCGAATTCAGCTTTTCTCTCCCGATCGCCTTAATCGCCTCAAGGCAGTGGTTCGCCATTTCGTTTGCTTCTTGCTCATTGTCGACAAATTCTCCTAAGTAGTCGACCGTCACAGCCAACCCTTTTTTATTTAATTGTTTAATCACTTCGACAGCCTGTTCGATCGTTTCTCCTGCAACAAACCGGGAGGCACCAAAGCGAAGACCATATTTTTTCGCTAATTTGGTTAATGTCTTATTTTTCGATAAAAACAAAAAAAAGTCGCGCATCAACTGCTCCATCATTGTACCCCCTTATTTCGTAAACGCATTCATATTTTTATTGTAACATGTTTTCTTATTGTTGAATATCTTTTTCGACAACATTCTCGCTGTGTATAGTTTTCCACAAAATGAACAATCTACAACTGAAACATTCATTTTGGAAGGGAGCATGATGTATGCAACAACAGATGAGCATGCAACAGCAAAACGTGATGCCGCAACCGCCGCAAATGATCTCAGCAAAGGACGCGATGTATTTTAACGACATGATGTCTTGGAATTTACTCGCCATGAAAAAAGCACATTTTTTTGCAGCCCAATGCCAAGACAAAGAAGTGGCGCAAGCGCTTGAAAAAGCAGGACAAATGCACCAACGTCACTATCAAAAAATTTTAAGCCACCTACAAAGTCCAAGCCAGCCTAAAATGACAATGCAATAACAATCAGGAGGAATGATCATGAACCAAAACCAAATTCAAAATCCAGAAACGCAAATACCAAAAACACCGCAAATGAACGACCGTGATTTTCTAAATGATATGTTAACGACGGAAAAATATATGGCTTCTTCATATGGCATATTTTTAAATGAAGCAAGCAACCAACAATTATATCAAGACATGATGAACATTTTTACCGAAACGCAAAATTGTCAACGTGAGCTGTTTAACTTAATGTTCAAAAAAGGCTGGTACAAACTTGAAGCTGCCGATCCACAAAAACTGCAGCAATCATATCAGCAATTCCAAGGATACACCAATCAATTCCCATATCAAAATACCGTTCAGTAATACTCGCTCGTCCTTTTGCAACAAAAAAGCCATGATTGCACACATCATGGCTTTTTCGCGTTCGCACGTGCTTCATCATTCAATCGTTTGATTTCAGCGATGAGCTGCTTCATTTGTTCCTTTGCCTCCGGGTAAAGCTCATTCCAATGTTTCGCAAGAGCCGGCATCGATTTTGCCACATGAGAATATAACGCCCATGCTTTTACTTTTTCTTTTAACTTTTCATTCGTTTGACCAAGCAACAGCTCTGTATATTTGTCCATGAGCGCCTCAAACTGCCGGAAAAACGTTTCATCCATGCCCTTTTCCTCCATACTTTTTTCAAACTTCTTACATTATAATAAAACAGGTGCATTCCTCCAAACAACAGGTGAAACAATTGCCCTGACAGAAAATGATATTCGTCACCGTAAATTCGCGATTATGTATGAAATTTCTCAGAGCTCCGACCTCCCAACTATAAAAATGATTGCCCCATTCAGCATGGAAAACCAAATAAATCGGCATGATACTCCCAACAACATTTGTAAAAAATTAGAAAGTTAAGTTGTAATTGAAAGGATAAGTCAATATGCTCGTAAACAAAAACCCCTCCACATCAAATAGAAATGCTTCATGAAACCATGCCTGTGATAGACCGATTCGATGACATAAAAAGCTCATATTGCCATTTTTTATTACAAAGCGTCCCGCATGGTGCGGGAGACGCTGTTTGTTAATACCAAAATACAACATACGGAGGGTATAGATAATACGGTCTTGGACGGAAGAAAAGCGGAAATGCTAGCGCACTACCGAGCAATCCGCCTAGAAAGCTGCCTAAAAACGGACCGCCGAAAAATGCTGGTGGATATACCATCACGATTCCCCCTTTACAAAATAGAACTGGACACCATTATGCTATGTTAATGAAGGACAAATGGAGCAAGGAATCAGCCTACTTTTTCATAAGTTTTTCATATGAATAATACGGATAGCCATCACTTTTGTAAAAAATTAAAGCCTGCCATGTAACCGGCAGGCTTAAGCAATGTTTATTACCACCATATTCCGCCATAAGGGAATCCGTAGCCATAGTAAGGATAACCAAAACCGCCATAGAACGGGGCTGTTAGCGCTCCACCCAACAGTCCGCCTAAAAGGCCGCCAAAGAACGGGCTGCCAAAACCAAATCCCCATCCCCATGGGCGACCAAAACCACCAAAGAACGGACCACCAAAGAATGGGCGGCCAAAACCAAATCCCCACGGACGGCCAAATCCCCAGATTCTTGTATCTTGTAAGCTTATATCGTTCATGTTCGTCTCTCCTTTGCCGATTATTTTGCTTCTTCCCTTCCAACATATGTAGGACAAACGCCAAGGGCATGGGCGATTGACCTTTTGGGCAAAAAAAATAGGCGCCTAGACTCGCTAGGCAGCAGTGAAAACAATTACCGAACGACTTTGGCCATTTCCGCGATCGAATCGAAGAGGATATGGACTGCTGTTTCCATCTGATCCTCTGCCATCGCTAACACGGGAATGAACGTGATCACCGGTCCGAGCGGGCGAATGATCAATCCGCGCTTTCGTGCTTCCAGAATAATGCGATGTTCGATCATTTCGGAGCGCGGAAAAATTTGTTTCGTGTTTCGATCTTGAACAATTTCAATTCCTACCATTAATCCTTTTTGGCGAATATCCCCAACAATTGGAATTTCATAAAGCTTCTCTAGCTTCTTTGCCAATATTTCTGCTTTTTTCCTTACATTTTCGACAAGATGCCGTTTTTCGATGAGCTCAATATTTTTTAAAGCGACAGAACAAGATAGCTGATTCCCCGTATATGTATGCCCGTGATAGAACGTCTTATCTTCATCAACGTCTCCTAAAAACGCAGCATAAACATCTTCTGTTGTCAATGTGGCGGCTAAAGGGAGATATCCTCCGGTAATGCCTTTTCCTAAGCAAACAATATCCGGATGGACATCCTCTTGCTCGCACGCAAACAGCGTTCCTGTCCTTCCGAATCCGACGGCGACCTCATCGCAAATAAGCAACACGCCATATTGTCGGCAAAGTGTTTCAACGCCTTTTAAAAATCCTTTTGGATGTGTAATGATGCCCGCAGCCCCTTGAACGAGCGGCTCCACAATCATGCCGGCAATTTCCTCATGATGGCGGGCCAGCACATCTTCAAGCTGTTGTAAACAATAGCTGACAATCTCCTCTTCACCGCCGTATTCGTCCATGCGATACACATACGGAGAAGGAACTTCGATTCGTTCAAACAACAGCGGCTTAAAAATGCGATGGAATAAATCCATTCCGCCGACACTCACAGCGCCGACCGTATCCCCATGATACGCTTCTTTTAAAGAAACAAATTTATTCTTTTTTGCATATTTAACTGGATCGATGTTTTTCCAATATTGGTACGCCATTTTTAACGCGATTTCCACTGCGGCGGCACCCGTGTCGGAATAAAACACTTTCGAAAGCCCCGGCCAAAGCTCAATCAGCTTTTTCGCCAATAAAATCGAAGGCACATTGGCCGACCCGAGCAATGTCGAATGCGCGATCGTTTCGATTTGCATGTGCAAGGCTTCATTTAGTTCAGGATCATTATGGCCATGGACGTTTACCCATAATGAGGCATATCCGTCTAAATATTTGTTTCCATTGACATCAAATAAGTAGCTTCCATTCCCTCGCTCAATAATCAGCGGATGTTCTTGCACATATGTTTTCATTTGGGTAAACGGGTGCCACACATACTCTTTATCCCATTGTTCTAACCGTTCATAACTATACCTCAACGGAAAGCACCTCCTGTAACAACTGCTTTTGCTCGTTATTCTTTAGCCAACGTTCCGCCATCGCCATCATCGTATACTTCGTCACCTTCGCAAGGGATGGCAATGTGGCGATGACCGGCAAACCTAACATTCTTTTTATTGTTTCAATATTATTCACATGAATGATGCTTTCGGCATTAAATTGATTAAAAATTAATCCAAGAATACGAATGTCCTGCTGCTGTGCGTAAGATACAGTTGTCACCGTATGATGAATCGCGCCAAGTCCTGCTAAGGAAACAATGATAATTGGAATGTTGTATTCTCTAATCAAATCGTTTGTCATATAAAATCCTTGTTCTTTCTCTATTAACGGGACCGCTAAGCCTCCCGCCCCCTCGACAAGAACGATATCATATTGACGTTTCCATTGTTCGATTTTTTCCGCTATCAATGCCGGGTCAATAGTGGTATTCGTTAATGTTGCTGCTAAATGCGGCGAAACGGCAGGTTCCATATAATATAGCCCTTCTGATTGCGGCAGTCCCACAACCTTCTCGTACCAATATTGATCGGCAAACGAAACTCCATCTTCCGCTAAGCCGGTTTGAATGGGCTTAAATATTTTTACATTCAACCCTAATTTTTGGAAAACAAAGGCAAGAAAAGAGGTTGCCACCGTCTTGCCAATCTCTGTTCCTGTTCCGGTTATAAATATTGCTTTTCCCATTAGGAAACCGCCTCCTGATTGCGTATGACAATGTGAATACGCGGTAATATACGTGCAACAAGCACGGAACAAGCAGCACATAACAGTAGATCACCAGGTACAGGAAGCACAAAGCCAAACCATAACGTTTGTCCAATGGTAAGCGGCTTTTCCATGATCCATTTCATCGCCATGTATAACCAGGCGCATCCAAAGAAATAAACAACAAGAAGAGTAGATAAATTTGCTAAAAATATCGTTACTGACCGGCGAAATTGAAAGACTTGCATCATCCATCCGTTGACATAGGCCCCCACAACAAAACCAATCAAATAACCAAACGTCGGCTGAAACACATAGCTAGGCCCTCCTCCTTCCGCGAACACAGGCGCTCCTGCAAGGCCGATAAGCACATAGACAAGCTGGCTCAGCATTCCAAGCTTCGGCCCTAATAAACATCCCGCCAAATAAACGGAAGCGATTTGCAATGTAAACGGCACATATGGAACCGGAACTTTGATAAACCCGCCAATGGCCGTAAGCGCGGCAAACAGCGCTGCTAACAAAAGCGATTTCGTTTTCATCTCTCTCCCTCCAATCCCATATTTTTTCTCTTATTTTGCCTGACAATCTATTAAATGTCAACCATATTTTATATACAGGTTAACATATAGATAGATTTTCCTACAAATGGAGCGAAATCGCCGTGATAGGAATGGTTATAAAAAATAAAACGGCTAATCCTAGCCGTCGAGTCGAAGTCATATTATAAATTCCTTTTTCCGCTCCGTTTTTATCCTTTCTGTCACAGAAATGAAACCACGCCAGAAACTTTGCTGGTCGCGTTTACGACTCGAGTGCCATTGATCCCTATTCCCTTACTTATGTTGAATAATCTTCATCCCACATTGACAAAGAATCGAATGTTTTAACCGGCGGATCGGCTGATGACATTGTTCGCAAATGATTTGTTTACGCATGTTTATACTCTCCTTTTCACTGCTATGAAATGATTATTGCTATCATTTATTATATATATTATTTATAAATAATCAATATTAAATAATAATAATTTTAATTTTATAAAACACATTAATTGGATGGAAACGGTGATAATGTTATAATAAAAATGAACAAATATTCTAACAAAAAAGGAGGTGTA
>NZ_BAWO01000025.1 GCF_000632715.1 Parageobacillus caldoxylosilyticus NBRC 107762
CAGGAATGCTCCTTTTTCTTTTATGTTTTCCTATTTGGGTACAATTATTTGTTCGTTTGTTTTGATTTGAACCATAGTCTGAAACATGATGTTTCTTTGGCTATAATGACGTGATAAAAAAGCGATTCCTGCTGAAGTTAGTCTACGTTAAGAAGCGGCCAGCGTAGGAAAACATTTTAAAAACCGAAAATTTAGGAAAAATCATCACTGAAACCGCACAACCGCTTGATTTATCGTTAAAAACATGCGTAGACAGGTAAACGGCTACAAAGAGGAACGCACTCACAGTTTGTTTGGAAATGGAAATTCATACATCTCCATCGCTCCGATAAAATAAAAACGCCTGTCATAGAGACAGACGCACATGTTCTTTTTGTTACGGCAGTTGAAGAAGATCCTGCTCTATAATGCAACATACAATCCAATTCCGACCATTAATGCGACGGCAAGTCCAACATATATAAGTGTAAGACGTGCTATGTTGCTTTTGGTGGAAGAACTATAATCTTCATCACCTTTTCCGGATAGGGATAAGGTTCCAATTAATCCCGCTGCCATTACAAGTATTACTAATATTAATAAAATCTTCATTGCGCTCTCTTCCAGATTATTTTAGTTTTGGAAGAACATTATCAATAATTGTAATTCATTTTTCATGAATACAGTAATTTAAACTATGAAAAAACTGTGAATTTTTCTTGTTTAACCATGCTGTCAGTTAGCTGATTATTTAGAAATAACCAAGCCAGTGATCGCAGATGACCGTCCTAATCCTTTACTCGACTATTTGAAAGCTCATGGCGGTTCGTTTTTCATTGCTGAATTCAAAACTTTGTTTTTTTATAAACCTGACGGGACTAAGTGAAGGGATAGAACATTTCATACAGCAATTCGAGCAAATCAAAAAAAGCCTCATGATTTACGCCATATTTGGATTGTGCACATTTTAGCGGCTGGCATAGCTCCCGAACAAATCTAGCACGATCTGGAGCATGAAAGTATTTCCATCAAGGCAGATACGTACACTTATATCACGGAGAAAATGAAAAAAGAATCGAGAAAAAGATTTTCGGAGTACAGTCGACCAATCACTTTTGAAAAATGTGGTCAAACACCATTTTTGTACCCCGAAAATCGGCTGTTTTTCTCGATTCCCATGAACCTCTCCCACCTACACTCCGTTTAGAGGTGGAAGATGAATCGGTGAATATGTTAAAAAATGCCGTTATTTCAAGCGTTTTTCAAGCTCCGCCTTCTTCTCTTCATAGCCCGGTTTGCCAAGGAGGGCGAACATGTTCACTTTATAAGCTTCCACTCCAGGCTGGTCAAATGGGTTAACGCCTAATAAATAGCCGCTCATCGCGCACGCTTTTTCAAAGAAATAGACAAGATAGCCGAATGTATATTCGTCTAATTTCGGCAGGGTGATCACTAAATTTGGCACACCGCCATCCGTATGGGCAAGGAGCGTTCCTTCAAACGCCTTGGTGTTCACAAAATCGACCGTTTTGCCTGCCAAATAGTTCAGCCCGTCCAAATCGCTTTCCTCTTCTTCAATAACCAACTCATGGCGCGGCGTTTCCACTTTCAACACCGTTTCAAACAAATCGCGGCGTCCTTCTTGAATATATTGCCCTAAGGAATGAAGGTCGGTCGAGAAGTTTGCCGAAGCTGGGAAAATTCCTTTTTGGTCTTTTCCTTCGCTTTCGCCAAACAGCTGTTTCCACCATTCCGCGAAATATTGCAGCGCTGGCTCGTAGTTGACCAACAGCTCGATCGTTTTTCCTTTGTTGTATAGAATGTTGCGGATGGCCGCGTATTGGTATGCCGCATTTTCTTCCAGTTCCGAACTGCTGAAGTCTTCGCGCGCTTGCGCTGCACCTTTCATCATTTCTTCGATGTTTGCGCCGCTGACAGCAATCGGAAGCAGTCCTACTGCCGTCAATACGGAGTAGCGGCCGCCGACATCATCTGGAATGACAAATGTTTCATAGCCTTCTTCCGTCGCCAATGTTCTTAGCGCGCCGCGCGCCCGGTCGGTCGTTGCATAGATTCGTTTGCGCGCTTCTTCTTTTCCGTATTTTTCTTCCAACAGCTTGCGGAAAATGCGGAAGGCAATTGCCGGCTCTGTTGTCGTGCCCGATTTGGAAATGACGTTAATCGAAAAATCTTTTCCTTCTAATAAGTCGATGACATCTTTCATATAAGTCGAGCTAATGTTATTGCCGACGAAAAGAATTTGCGGCGTTTTCCGTTTGTCTTTTGGCAACGCATTGTAAAATGAATGATGAAGCATTTCAATCGCAGCGCGCGCTCCTAAATACGAGCCGCCGATACCGATCACCAGCAACACATCGGAATCAGCTTGAATTTTCGCCGCTGCTTTTTGAATGCGGGCAAATTCTTCTTTGTCATAGTCAACAGGCAAATCGAGCCATCCTAAAAAATCACTGCCTGTTCCTGTTTTTTCATGGAGGGAATGATGCGCCACTTTCACTGCATCACGCAAATAGGTAAGCTCATGTTCGCCAAAAAACGCCAAGGCTTTTGAATAATCAAAACGAATATGTGTCATATGTTCGATCCTCCAAACCAAAATGTTTTTACCTTCTTTCACTTTAACGAAACAACAAAAAGGAATCAAGTCGTTGCCTCGCTATGTAAACGGATTCATTTTTAACATTTATATGAATAAAAAAACAAGAAAGAGGCAGCCGGAACTGCCTCTTTTCTGCATTATAGCGATGCGCGCAAAATGGCGAGCACATCATCGCGATTTAATTTTTTGAACTTGCCAAATTCGCCAAACGCCATCGCTTTGTCCGCCATTAATTCAAGATTTTCTTCGCCGATGCCATAATCGGCAAGCCGAGACGGCGCGCCAAGACTCGACCAAAACTCGCGCAGTTTTTCAATGCCTTCTAGCGCCACCTCTCGTTCCGATTTCCCTTCCGGATTGACGTCAAACACGCGCACCGCTAGTTGGGCAAAACGGCTGACATTTTCATCAAGCACGTGCTTCATCCAGTTCGGGAACAGTATCGCAAGACCGCCGGCATGCGGGATGTCGTATACCGCCGATACAGCGTGTTCGATGTTATGCGTCGCCCAGTCGCCGCGGACTCCCATTTGCAAAAAGCCGTTTAACGCAATCGTTCCGCTGTATAAAATGGTCTCGCGCAACTCGTAGTTTTGCAAGTCATTCACTAGTTTTGGCGCCGCTTCCATCACTGTTTTTAATACGGCTTCACACATCCGGTCTTGCAGCGGAGTGTTTGGCGTGTGATGGAAATATTGTTCAAACACATGCGACATCATATCGACAATTCCGTAGACGGTATGGTCTTTCGGCACCGTGAGCGTATACGTCGGGTCAAGAATCGAAAATTGCGGGAACGTCGCTGGGCTGCCCCAGCCGTATTTTTCTTTTGTCTCCCAGTTGGTAATGACCGAGCCGGAGTTCATTTCCGAACCGGTTGCGGCCAGCGTCAATACCGTTCCAAACGGAAGCGCTTCCGTCACCGTCACTTTTTTCGTAATAAAATCCCACGGATCGCCGTCATATTTGGCCCCGGCAGCAATCGCTTTCGTACAGTCGATGACACTGCCGCCTCCGACCGCAAGCAAAAATTCGATGCCTTCTCTTTTGCAAATATCTACGCCTTTTCTTACCGTCGATACGCGCGGATTCGGTTCCACTCCCGGAAGCTCTGTCACTTTTACGTTCAGCTCATTCAATATGTTCATTACTTCGTCATACAGCCCGTTTCGTTTAATACTGCCGCCGCCATAGACAAGCAATACTTTTTTTCCATAACGCGGCAGTTCTTTTTTCAGCTGCTCAATTTGCCCTTTTCCGAAAATCAATTTCGTAGGATTTTGAAAAGTAAAATTTTGCATATGTATTTCCCCTCCTTCTTGTCTCTATTATGGACAGTATGATCTCCGCTTGTAAAGTGATTTACTTCTTTCGCAAATGATGCATATTTTTCGTCCATGTTATGCATTCTATAAGCGAATGATGGAAAAATGTAAAGGAGGAATAGATGAATGAGTGTACTTCAGCGCATTGCACTATTACTTACGATTATCGGCGCCATTAACTGGGGATTAATCGGTTTCTTTCAATTCGATTTAGTAGCAGCGATTTTCGGCGGGCAAGATGCCGCATTGTCGCGCATCATCTATGGAATCATCGGCATTGCAGGATTGATTAACCTTGCGCTTCTATTCAAGCCTGCCGAAGAATTAGGACGAACGGAACCAAAAACGTCTCACACATAAAATGTAAAGTAAAACACCCACCTCAAAAAAGGTGGGTGTTTTACTTTCGTAAATCTTCTTTTTTGGATTGCTCGATCCACTCTTGCAGCTTTTCTTTTAACGTATTAAATCCTGGGTTTAACGACATTTTTACTTTCACGTGACGTTTTTCGTCTTTGTTTCGATTCTCCAGTGCCTTCATTGATAGGCTAGCCCGTTTCGTTTGCCGGTCGATCGACAATACTTTTACCATTACTTCATCGCCGATATGGACATAATCCCTAACATCTTTTACAAATTTATGGGAAATTTCCGAAATGTGAACAAGTCCTTGTATTCCTCCGTCTAATTCGACAAAAACGCCATATGGCTGAATGCCTGTTACCTTTCCTTTCACGATATCTCCTGCTTCTATCGTTGACAAACAAAACACTCCTATTTTTTATTTCATATGTGTTTTTGTATTATAACATAAATTTTTGATGAATCCCAAAAAAATATGTTCTGCCATCCCGCAGCGGGACAGCAGAACATGGAAACTACAATCGCTCTAAAAAACGTTTCATCCGTTTGATCGCTTCCTGCAGCTGCTCGAGAGAAGACGCGTAAGAACAGCGGATATATCCTTCCCCGCTTGCGCCGAACACATTGCCCGGAACGACCGCCACTTTTTCTTCGAACAATAATCTTTCAGCAAATTGTTCCGATGTCAAGCCGGTAGATTGAATCGATGGAAACGCGTAAAACGCGCCGCCAGGCATGTGACAGTAAAGGCCGATTTCATTTAATGATTGAACAAAATAATTGCGCCGCCGCCGGTAGCTTTTTCTCATATACTCGACATCTTGCCCGCCGTTGCGCAATGCCTCTAGTGCGCCGTATTGCGCCATCGTCGGCGCGCACATCATCGCATACTGGTGGATCTTTAACATCGCCTGCAAAATTTCATTCGGCGCGGCAGCGAAGCCAAGCCGCCATCCTGTCATCGCAAACCCTTTCGAGAAACCGGAAATTAAGATCGTCCGCTCCCACATACCGTCGACAGCGGCAACGCTTGTATACGTACCGTCATATGTAAGTTCCGCATAAATTTCATCGGCAACGACAAGCAAATCATATTTTTTTACGATGCGCCCAATAGCTTCCAGTTCTTCTTTTTGCAACACGGTGCCTGTCGGATTGTTTGGCGAGCAAATGATGAGAGCTTTCGTGCGGTCGGTAATGACTTGCTCGATTTGTTCCGGACGCAGTTTAAAATGGTCGTCCCCGTGCGTTTCCACTAAAACGGGCGTCCCCCCAGCAAGCGCCACAAGCGGTTCATATGCGACAAAACAAGGTTCAACGACAATTACTTCATCGCCAGGATTGATAATCGCCCGCATGGCCAAATCCAGCGCTTGGCTCGCTCCGACCGTCACCAAAATTTCTGTTTCCGGATTGTACTCGACATGAAATTTGCGCATTAAATAAGCGGCGATTTCTTGGCGAAGCTCCAGCAACCCGGCATTCGCCGTGTAGGATGTATATCCTTGTTCAAGCGATAAAATACTTGCTTCCCGGATGTTCCAAGAGGTGACGAAATCCGGTTCGCCAACTCCAAGGGAAATCACCCCTTCCATGCCAGAAGCAAGATCAAAAAAGCGGCGAATTCCCGATGGTTTTAAACGGGAAACGGTTTCCGACACGTATGACTTTTTCGTTTGCTGTCTCATGGCGACACCACGATGCGGCGATCTTGATCTCCTTGGTCAAATACAGTGCCATCATGTTTATACTTTTTCAAAATAAAATGAGTCGTCGTCGAAATCACGGAATCGAGCGTCGATAATTTCTCGGAAACAAATTGCGCCACCTCAGACATCGAACGCCCTTCAATAACGACCGATAAATCATATGCCCCTGACATTAAATAAACGGATTTTACTTCCGGAAAGCGATAAATGCGCTCCGCCACTTCATCAAATCCGACTCCCCTCTTTGGCGTCACTTTCACATCGATCATCGCTGTGACGCCTTCATGGCCGTCCACTTTCCGCCAATCGACAAGCGCGGCATATTGGACAATCACTTTTGTTTCTTCGAGCTTTTTCACGATCGCCTCTGTTTCTTCGACCGTCAGCTCCACCATTTTCGCTAGTGTTTCCATTGGAATGCGAGCGTCTTTTTCCAATATTTCGATAATTTCAACCTCTTTTTCGCTCAGTTTCATGTAGATCCCCCCAGCAACTATTTTCGCATACATTCTCTCTATTTGCATGAAAAAACGATAAAAATTTAAAATAAACAGCAAGAGGTGAAGAAGGATGGACGCACCCCGGACAAACGGACAAACAATCCAGCTAAATCATATTCGCGTTTATTATGAAACATACAATTGTTGCGCATCCATCATATGCCTGTCACCTTTTCGGCGAAAATGGGTGCATATACAAAAATTATAAGCGATAATGGATAAAAAAAGAAGGGAGAGGATGTTTTTTATGTATCGGTTTGACGATGTTATCAACCGCCGCCATACCCTTTCGGTAAAATGGGATGACACAGAGCGGGTTTTTGGTGTCAAAGACGCATTGCCGATGTGGGTGGCCGATATGGACTTTCCGGCTCCGCCCGCAGTGATCGAGGCCTTGCACAAACGGGTCAAGCACGGCATTTTTGGCTATACTGTCATTCCTGATTCATTAAAAGAAGCGGTGCAACATTGGCTGCAAACGCGGCATCAATGGGATATAGACCGATCATGGCTCGTCTTTTCAACCGGTGTCGTGCCCGCACTAGCGACGGCAATCGAGGCGTTTTCCGAGGAGGGAGATCGCGTTGTTGTGTTTACTCCCGTTTATCCGCCGCTATTTCAGCTTGTTCGCCAGCATCGCCGCATGCTCGTCACCAGCCCGCTGCAGCTCAAGGAAACGCGATATGAAATCGACTGGGAGGATTTTACGGAAAAGATTCAAGGCGCGAAACTGTTGCTTCTGTGCAGCCCTCATAACCCTGGGGGGCGAGTATGGACAAAAGAAGAATTGGAAAAAATCGGGGAGTTATGCATGGAACACGATGTGATCGTCATCTCCGATGAAATCCATGCCGATCTTACCTTTCCGCCAAACAAACATGTGCCGTTTGCCTCGATTCGTCCTGAGTTTGCCGAAAAAAGCATCACATGCATGGCGCCGACGAAAACATTTAACCTTGCCGGTCTGCAGGCAGCGGCAGCGATCATTGCCAACGAATCACTGCGACGGCAATTCCGCAAAGTCCAGCAGCGGCAAGGATTTTTTACGCTGAATACGTTTGCCGTCGTCGGCACAGAGGCAGCCTACCGTCATGGAGGGGAATGGCTCGATGCACTGCTTGCATATTTGCAGGAGAATATCGATTGCGTATCCTCTTACATACAGACACATTTACCAGCGCTTCGCATCATCCGCCCGGAAGCGACGTATCTCGTTTGGATCGACTGCCGGCATCTTGGCCTAACAGAGCAGCAGCTGAAACAGCTTCTTTTGGAAAAAGGAAAAATCGCGGTTGAGTTTGGCAGCAAATTCGGCGAAGAAGGAAAAGGGTTTATACGCATGAATGTCGCCTGCCCGCGCCAAACGCTGAAAGAGGCTCTTCACCGCCTATCTATTGCTTTGCAATAAGATTGTTCATGATGCTTGAAATAACGACATAAAATGACGCGGCAGCCTCCACTGCTGGCGCTGAAAAACTTTCGCAAAAAACACAAAAAGGCTCTTCCCGTTTCACCGGCAAGAGCCTTTCCTTACCCCTTCTATTTTTTAATTTCACCACAAGCAATTCGTCCACCAGCATCTCCAGCCGGCTGTGTCATTCCATCATCTTTTCCCGCGTGAATGACAATCGCCGTCCCGTCTTTGGTCAATAGCGACCCTTTCGTTCCTTCTTTTAACGTCACATTCGGCGCCGTCAATTCGACGTTAACCGTTCCGTCTTCTTTGACAATAATATTAGGCAAGTCGCCGGCATGCGCACCTTCCGGATGGAGCAATCCATGTTTTTTCCCGTCCGGATTATAGTGATTCCCAGCCGATTGGAAATCCGGTTTTTTGCAAACGCCTTTTTCGTGGATATGAATCGCATGTTCCCCAGGCGGAAGCCCCTCCAAATCCAGCTTCAATTTGACTCCTTTTGCCTGTTCCATCAATTGGATCGTGCCGACGGAATCACCATCGCTATTAATCATATGGACTTTTAAATTAGTAGCATCTTCATTTTGGCAGCCGGCAAGGAATAAAACCGTTGCAGCTAACAACCAGCTTGCTCGTTGAAGCACAAAACCCCTCCAGGCAATACGTTTTTATCTGTTAGTATTGCCAGAGAGAAGGCATATTAAACATTCTATTTTTCATCGCGGATTACATTTTTTTTCTTTAACTGTTCTTCTAATTTCTTTGCCTCTTCTTCCTGCCATTTGGAAATTTTTATGATCAGCCGCATCGTTAAAAGCGCCGCAATCAAGAAAATGGTGCATGTAATGGCAGCCGGAATATATTCGCGTTTATCTTCCGGAAAGTATAAAAATAAGTTTAATATATTTGGAAGAATCATCATTCAACAACCTTTCTCCAGAATATTTCAATCGCTATTATAGCATAAACAAACAAAAAAAAGACCGCTGTCGGTGCGGCTCACTAAAGCGCGAATTTTTTCCTCAGCTGGGTGAAATCGATCCGCTCCCCGAGCGTCGGCGGCTTTGTTTTCGTCAAATATTTTTTATCATTTTCCACTAACCGGAAGATAGTATAGGTAGTGAACGCGTCATCCAACGCACAGTGCGCTTTTCCAACTCCTTCATTTCCATACTCCTGTATTGCCTTTCGCAGTCCGGTCTGACTTTTATTGCCGAAAAACCGTTTATATTCCATTGCCAAATCGCGATGTTCTCCGCTAAATGGGAACGGCACATTCGCCGACATACAATTTTCCCGCAATACTTTCATATCCATGCTGCCCCATGTCACTACCGTGCTCGGCCGCGCCCGATCATACTTGCTTAGCAGCGTAACAAGTTCATAAAAGCTGATTCCTTGATCGATTTGTTCTTGTGTAATCTTTAAAAAAGATTTGCACCGGTCTGTAAGCTGCGGGAAGCGCAGCGGTTTCACATATGCCGAAAACTGGTCACATACTTCGCCATTGACCACCGCGACAAGACCGACTTCAATAATTTCTGGAAGAAACCCGTGCGGCTTCGTTTTTGTCTCTGGCATCGTAAATTCAAAATCGAGGAACAAATATTGTTGTGCGGTCGACATATCTTTCCCTCCCTTCTTATGCATTATCACGAATGATCTTGCTATTATTATTATATCATGAGGAAGCGACAGTTTATTTCCTTTTTCAGAAAATATCAAAAAAAGGGCGAAAGCCGGAAAAGTTAGGTATAATGGATGAATAATTGGAAAGGAGAAAAAATGCGGTGAAGAAGCTCGTGATATGTCTATGCTTGATAATTCTTCTAGCAGGCTGCTCCCACGCCAACGAGAAAAATACCGTCCTTACAGTAGGGGCGGCCGCTAGCATGAAAGACGTTCTTGAAGCGATTGGCAAGCAATATGAAAAAGAGCACCATGATGTCACGCTTCGCTTTACCTTTGCCTCAACGGGAACGTTGCAAAAACAAATTGAACAAGGGGCGCCGATTGATATATTTGTTTCCGCCGATGCCCGTACGTTTGAACAGCTGCAGCAAAACAAGACGGTTATCGCCGAGCACGACCGTCCCCTCGTTTACAACGAGCTTGTTTTGATCGTACCAAAAGATCGTTCAAGCTTGGTGCATTCCCTATCTGATTTAACGAACCAGTCCATCCGTTCAGTGGCGATCGGCATTCCGGAAACGGTGCCAGCCGGCGCTTACGCTAGACAATGGCTGCAGTCGGCCGGATTATGGGAAAAACTAAAAACAAAATATATTTTTACTAAAGATGTCCGCCAAGTGCTGACTTATGTCGAATCACAAAATGTCGATGGAGGAATCGTCTATCGCACTGATGCCCTTGCATCGAAGCACGTTCATATCGCCGCGGTTGCTCCGCCTCCGCTCAACAAGCAGATCGTCTATAAGGCAGGAGTGGTGGTTCAATCGAAACAACAAAAAGCAGCAAAACAATGGGTGGCCTACTTATATTCGAAGCAAGCCGCATCATTCTTTCAAAAATACGGATTTATTGTCCCTGGCAAGTAGATATTTGTTTGAAAACACTGAAGAGAAAGACTATACTGATTTTATATAGTAAAAAGGGGGCGCTGCCATGAAAAATGTGGTCATACACAAAATTGTCACTTTTATTTTCACGGAAGAACAACTAAAAGCATACTGGGACAAGCAAAAATCGCATATTCCATTTGCCTCATTAACAAATGAACAATATATGGAACTCGCCGAAGATATGCTGAACCATTCTTCGCATAGCCAGCTCGAGCAGCACCTGATTGACAAAGGATGGCGAACCGAGGAAGAAGCAAACGGTCTTGTGCTTGCCGAAGATGAATCGCGCGAGGATATTCATATCGAAATTGTCGATACGTCCGTGCCAACCGAGCCGACGAAGAAATTGTTTATTGACCGCATGACAGAAATACAATGCCCGCACTGCTCATTTTCTTTCTATTTGCGTAACGCTCATCCAACCCGTAGCGACTGGACATGCCCTGCATGCGGAAATGCCTTTCATACCTCCGTCTAAAACAAAGGAAAGGAGCGTTTACAAGTCATGTCTCATACCGCAGCAACGGAAATATCCAATTTTCAATATTATTTTGCCATCGCTATTTTCTTGATTACATACGCCATTATCATCTCCGAAAAAATCAACCGCGCCGTGATTGCACTGTTTGGCGCAGCGGTAATGATTATTTTTGGCATCGTCGACCTGCATAAAGCTTTTACCCATCATATCGAATGGGGAACGATCACCTTGCTTATCGGTATGATGATTTTGGTCGACATTACAAGTAAATCTGGTTTTTTTCAATACATGGCGATTAAAGCGGCCAAGTTAGCAAAAGGGCGTCCTATCCGCATTTTAGTGATGCTTTCGTCATTAACCGGTATCTTATCCGCCTTTTTGGATAATGTCACAACCGTACTGCTCGTTGTTCCTGTTACGTTTTCGATTACGCGCATGCTGCAAGTAAATCCGGTTCCTTATTTAATCTCGGAAGTGCTGCTGTCCAATATCGGAGGAACGGCGACATTAATCGGCGACCCGCCAAACATTATGATTGGGTCGGCCAATAAACATCTTGATTTTAACGCATTTTTGCTCAACTTAACACCAATCGTGCTCCTCATTGCTGCAGTGACCATCGCCCTTTTGGCATGGATTTATCGCAAGCAGCTGAAAACGGATGAAAAACTTATCAGCAAGCTGATGAATGTAAATGACGCCGACTATATTAAGGACGCCAAACTACTAAAAAAATCCGTATCCATATTAGCGCTGACGATTTTGGGCTTTATCCTTCATTCGGTCATCCATGTTGATGCGGCCGTCATCGCGATGACAGGCGCTGTCATTTTAATGTTGGTCGCGGTGCCGGAACATGAAATCGAGGATGTATTTGCCTCGGTGGAATGGGTAACCATTTTCTTTTTTGCTGGTCTATTCATCTTAGTGGGCGGACTGGTGGACATCGGCCTTATAAAAAGTTTAGCGGAAAAAGTGCTCGAAATCACCGGCGGCGATATTTCCGTCGCGGCGTATTTTATCCTTTGGCTATCGGGCATTGCCTCTGCCACGATCGATAACATTCCGTTTGTCGCCACCATGATTCCACTGATTAAAGACATGGCTGTTGGCATGGGATTATCGCCGGATGCCGCGCAAATTGAAGTATTATGGTGGGCATTGTCACTAGGCGCCTGCCTTGGCGGAAACGGCACATTAATCGGTGCCTCTGCGAACGTCATCGTCGCCGGCATCGCTTCGCGCGAAGGGCATGGGTTCAGCTATATGGACTTTTTAAAAATTGGCGCGCCGTTGACGCTGATTGCTCTGCTGCTTTCCCACGCCTATTTGTTCGTTCGTTATTTAATGTAATAAGAGCAGAATGTTAAAGGAGCGAAGTTCAACAGAAATTCGCTCCTTTTCTCATTTTGTACATATAGTAGTATAGAAATAATTAACAAGGAGGAATAACCTGTGATATTGTATCCTGCATTCCCTCCCCCATATATGGTCAGGCAATATCCGCCGGTGAATCCTGCTCTTTTTTCCCAATCGGCGGCGACCGCACAAACATTGATGAACGACGCCAGCACGATTTTAAAAAAACTAGCGGAATCAAAATCGTTCGCAACCAGCGTCATGGCAGCGGCACAGGAGGGAAAAACAAAGGAAGTCAGCCGGATGATTCAATCGCTTGGAATTAAATCGAAAGTCGATCTTTATTTTAATCCCGACGGCATCCGCTTGACTTTATCTCCTCCGCCAGGTGCGTTTTTATGTTGTCAGCTTGTTATTGGCTTACGCTGGAATACGTTTCCGCCCACCTAATCGCTTGCGAACGCGATCGGGCTGCACCTTCCACAGAGGTGAGCCCTTTCCTCACCCAATTCATAACATTACGCATTTCCATTTTCATCAAACGGCTGTTTTTTCCCGATTTCTGCGGCATCGCGCAAATCGTATCCATCATCGTTTTTGCTTACATGAATAATATCTTCGTTTGCCCCTTTTTTGCTCGCCTGTTTGATCTCCCGTTCTTGCTCAGCAAATTTCATGCCATTTCTCCTTTCTTAGCGAATAAAAATCAGCATACCGCTTTCTTTTTATTATGCACATGTCCGAAAAATATAGTTGACATCCCTCTTATTGTTCGATACGATTTTGTTAACACACAAAAGAAGGGGGTTTACATATGGAGGCACAACATCCGAAATGGCGTGCCATTGATATTACATTGATCGGCATGTTCGTGGCCTTGATGGCGATCGGTGCCAATATCACATCATGGGCGCCATTTTTGGTCATCGGCGGCGTTCCAATTACCTTGCAAACATTTTTCTGCGTGCTCGCTGGAGCTGTTTTAGGACGAAGGCTTGGCGCCGCGGCGATGATGGTTTATATGTTAGTCGGTTTATTTGGCGCCCCGGTGTTTGCCAAGTTTGGCGGCGGATTTGGCAGCATTGTCGGCCCAACATTCGGCTTTATCGTCTCTTTCATTTTTGCTGCATATGCTACAGGCTGGATCATTGAGCGCAGCAAGGACAATCCGTCTACTGTCCGCTTTGTCGCCGCATCACTCGTCGGCATGGCCATTAACTATGTCATCGGTACAAACTGGATGTATGCCGCTTATAAATGGTGGGCGGTAGCGCCACAAGGATTTTCCTATGGCATGGCATGGAGTTGGATGATGGTGCCGCTTCCGAAAGACATTATTTTATCGATCGTAGCTGGAGTAATGGCGCCACGTATGTATCGCGCCATCCGTAAATCGGCTTCCTATTATCGGCACGTTGCCTAATTCCCTGTTCATGAATGCTCTTCTTTCTCTATAAATAAAGCGCGCATATCCAAAAAGGAATGCGCGCTTCTTTATTAGAAAAATAGTTTTAAAATTTGAAATACAAATCCCGAAATCAACGCCGAAACAGGCAACGTAATGATCCATGTCAACACAATGCGCTGTGCGACTCCCCATTTTACGCCCCTCACGCGCTGCGCCGCACCGACTCCCATGATCGCCGACGAAATGACATGGGTCGTACTAACCGGCAAATGAAGAAGGGTAGCCGAGAAAATGACGAGCGCAGACGATAAATCGGCAGCGGCGCCATTGACCGGACGGATTTTCATAATCTTGCCGCCGACCGTTTTAATAATTTTCCAACCACCGACTGATGTCCCGATTCCCATTGCAAGCGCGGCGGCGATCCGCACCCATTCCGGCACATTGTCTGATGTATGGTAATTGGCGGCGATCAGCGCCATCGTAATAATTCCCATCGTCTTTTGCGCATCGTTCGTTCCATGTGTAAAGGACTGCAGCGCTGCCGTTACGACTTGAAACATACGAAATCCTTTCGTCGTACGGGTTAAATTGGCGTTTTTAAAGATGAAACGGAACAGGCTCATAATGACAAAGCCTACCGCCAGCGCTAAAAATGGCGAGATAATCAACGATTCCAAAATTTTAAGAAACCCTTTATAATGCAACACATCGAACCCGGCGGCCGAAACCGCAGCTCCCGCCACCGAACCGATTAATGCATGCGAAGAACTGCTTGGAATACCATAATACCAAGTGATTAAATTCCACACGATCGCAGCGATTAACGCTGCTAAAATGACGATAGAACCATTTTCCAAAGCGAATGGATCGACGATGTCTTTGGTGATCGTTTTCGCCACCCCGGTAAAGGTCAGCGCACCGATAAAGTTCATCGACGCCGCCAAAATAATCGCTTTTCGCGGCGAAAGCGCCCGTGTGGATACCGATGTGGCAATGGCATTGGCAGTGTCATGAAATCCGTTGATAAAATCAAACGCCAATGCGAAAAAAACAATCAGAGCCGTAAGTACCAATACCGTATCCATAAAGACGATGTCTCCTTTTATGCGTTGCGCATGATGATCGTTTCAATCGTATTCGCTACATCCTCACAGCTATCGGCAATTTCTTCAAGCATTTCATATAGTTCTTTATATTGAATGATTTTCACCGGATCTTTTTGCTCCACAAATAAATTTTTAATCGAAGCCCGCAAAATTTCATCGCACTTCGTTTCATAATCCTTAATTTTTATGGCATGTTTCCGCATCTCAAGAAGTTTTTTATGCGATAGCAACTTCAGGGCTTGGGCGATTTCAATCGTGCTTTGATAAATGTTATTGAAAAACTTCACCATATGGTCATCAATTTCAGTAAACGAAAACATCTCAAAACGGGCTGAACATTGCTCCAATCCGTCTAATACATCGTCCATTTTCATCGCCAGTTGATGAATATCCTCGCGTTCAATTGGCGTAATAAATGTTTTATTTAATTCAACAACGAGTTCATGAATATAAGAGTCTCCCTTGCGCTCATACTCTTTCATCACGCGGGCGAATTCTTTTAAATCGCTGACGTTGTTAATTTTATATTCTACAAAGTATTGTGCCGCCTCTTTCACGTTTTCCGAAATCGTAAATAATAAATCAAAGAAGACATCTTTTTTTGGCGAAAAGATCATTGTGAAAACCCCCATTGATTTTGAACTGATAGAAATGGATGCCACTTGTTTTATTTTATGAACTAATGGAATTTATGCTACCTGTTCTATTTTATCAATAAATGTCGAATCGACAAGAAAAGATAAAAAAAATTTACATTAAATTTACATTATCTTTACATTACGTACATATAGCATTCCAAAAACAAACCGAAGCCATACAAAAGAGGCTTCGGTTTCCAGTATTCTTATTCAAACCGTTCTACGAACGTCGCTAGCGTGCGCACCATGACCCCGGTCGCACCCGATGGCCCGAGATCATAATCTTTCGCCGCCACCGACGTTCCGGCAATATCGAGATGCACCCATGGTGTATCTTCGGCAAATTCACCGAGGAACGCGCCGCCCATAATCGCATGTCCTTCCCGTCCCGGCGAGTTGTTGAGATCAGCAATTTTGCTGCTGCGCACGCGTTCTTTATCTTTTTCGGTAATCGGCAGGCGCCAAATAAATTCCCCTGTTTCCGCCGACGCTTCAAGCAGCTGCTCAAATAACGCTTCATTGTTTGTCATCGCCCCCGTCGTATGCACGCCAAGCGCGACGATCACGCCACCGGTCAGCGTCGCTACATCGATTAAATAGTTGGCGCCGTGATGCTTCGCATAAGTAATTGCATCGGCTAAAATGAGACGGCCTTCCGCGTCCGTATTTTTCACTTCGATCGTTTTTCCGCTCATCGATGTAATGACGTCATCCGGTTTAAACGCTTCCCCACTGATCATATTGTCGGTAGCTGGGATGACGGCAATAACATTTTGTTCCGGGCGCAGCTCTCCGATAATTTCCATCGCGCCAAGCACCGCGGCGGCACCAGCCATATCGGTTTTCATATCAACCATGCTTTCGCGCGATTTAAGGGAGTAGCCGCCCGTATCAAACGTCACTCCTTTTCCGACAAGTCCGATAACGTTGTCCCATTGTTCTCTCCCTTGATACTTTAAGACAATCATTTTTGGCGGTTTTTTCGATCCTTGATTGACGGCGAGGAGCGCCCCCATTCCGAGCCGTTCCATTTCTTCTTTTTCGAGAATTTCATATTCAAACTCATACTTTTTCGCCAATTCTACCGCGTATCCCGCTAAATCCGCCGCCGTCATCAAATTGCCTGGCGTATTGACAAGCGTGCGCGCCGAATTGGTCGCTTTGCCATATACCGAACCGACAAAGAGACTTGCTTCGATTTCAGCTGCGTCCGCTTCCGTGTAAATCGTTATTGTTTCTATCCGTTTTTCCGGTTCGTTCTTTTTTTGCTTATATCCAGGAAATTCGTAAGTGGCAAGATAATACGCTTCGGAGAGTGCATGAGCTGCTTCGTTTGCATCGATATCGTCCGTTACAAACGTATCCAAAGCGACAGCCGCTTCCGTCCGCTTTGCTTGTTTCAACGTTTTCCACAGCTTGCCAAACGCTTCGCGCAGCCCCTCAAACGTCAATGCATCCTTTTTGCCCAACCCAACAAAATACAGCCGCTTTGCTCCCGCTTGATTCAACGTATGTACATGGGAAATTTGTTTTTTCTTTGCGGAAATGTCTCCTTCTTTGAACAACACAGACAGCTGGCCGCCAAGGCGGCGGTCATATTCGGCAGCAATGCCGTCTAGCGGCTGGTTTTTTTCAAAAACGCCAATCACCAGCGCTTCATGCACCGTATCTAGAGACAGTTGCGATTTCACTGTAAACATCGTCATCTCTCCTTGTTTGTATACATCTTCTCCCTCATTATATCGAAATGTTGCCATTATTTCGATATGCTAAAAAATACTTTTTCCTATGACAAGGAAACCGTAAAGAACATGTGGAATGAAAAAAGAAGGAAAGTCCATAGGTGTGTTGATCACAGAAATGGAAGGGAGAATGAAGATGAGGATAATTTCGATTTGCCCGAGCAACACGGAATTGCTCGCTTACTTGAATATGCTTGATCATTTGATCGCAATCGACAACTGCTCGGACTGGCCGTCCTCGATTGCTCATTTGCCGAAAGTCGGCCCCGACTTGCATATCAATATGGAAAAAGTGGCGGAGCTGAAGCCGGATTTAGTGCTCGCTTCTTTAAGCGTTCCCGGGATGGAAAGAAACGTCGAGGAACTACAAAAACGAAACATTCCCCATCTTGTTTTTGCACCAAATTCGTTGGAAGATATAGCTAATGATTTACTTCGGCTCGGCGAAGCGCTTGGCCGACAAGCCAAAGCAATCGAAGTTGTTCACCGCTACCGTTCTTTCATAGAGCAATACCGTCAACTTGCAGACAGCGTCATACAGCCGGCAAGACTGTATTGGGAATGGTGGCCGAAGCCGATTTTTACTCCCGGCAACGCCAACTGGCTCAGCGAAATAAGCCGGTTGGCGGGAGGAAGCAATATTTTTGCCGACATGCCGCAGGCCAACGTGCAAACGGACTGGAACGAAGTAGTAAAGCGCAATCCTTCGCATATTTGTCTCGTTTGGGTCGGCGTGCAGACAAAGAAAATGAATAAAGAGGCGGTAAAAAAGAGAATAGGGGCAGAAAACGTCGATGCCGTCTGCGCCGACCGCATTTACATACTGGAGGAATCGCTATATTGCCGCCCTTCTCCGCGTCTTTTAGTCGGTCTTAAAAAACTGTCAGCTTTGCTGCATCCATCCGTTTTTCCTGCGGACGACGGGCAAGACCCATTGTTGGCAAAATAAAGGGCGGTGCTTGTCCGCCCTTAGCTTTTCGATTGCAAATATTGCTGCCGAAACACTTGCATCGTTTCATCCTCATTCAGCCGTTTTAACTCTTCTTCCGAAAGCTTTCCATTACCTTTTTTGACAATATACACTTGTATTTTCTTTTTGCCCCAATATTTGTATACATCTTCTACCGTATCATAATATAAGTCAATGCGATTCCCTTTAATCGCTCCGCCTTTGTCCGCGACGACTCCATACCCATATCCAGGAATGAACAAAATCGTACCGATTGGAAAAATATCCAAATCGGCGGCAATCGTCGAATATAAATCCCGCTTTACCCGCACGCCGGAATAGGTAATCCCATATTCCGGATGGTCCGGAGTTTTCCCCGTTGATTCTACACCCGCTGTATATCCCGTCGCAACTACCTCCACGGACGGATATTTCGACCAATCAACCGCTTCTTCTAGACGAAGCGAATGATTCACGATCTGTTCAGACGAAATTTTCGGATTTCTTCGTTTCTCGTAATGCTTCCACTGTTGATCTATCGCAACATACTGTCCGTGATCCCATCTGTCGAAAAAGTGGCGGCCTGTCGGATATAATGACGAATCGCCAGAAAATTTACTTAAAACCGTTTTTGCTTCCACTCCTGAAATCGATTGAAATGTGGTTAGCAACGCTATGATGAACAATAATGTCATTATTATTCTTCTTATTATATTTTTTAAAAGAACCATTTCCTCACTCCTCTCACATTTCTATTTATCTCCAGAAAAAATAGAAATATTCATTGTGAGAAAAGTGAGGAAAAAAAACAGACTTTCACCCTGAGATGAAAGCCGTAAACTCCCTTCCGCTTAACTTCTTTTGAAGTGGGGACTTTGCAGCGAATTACATGTTTTCAGCCTATAAAGAAGCCCTTTACGCTGTCCTTGTTCCGAAGGCGTTCGTTCTACTGTTATTATGGAACATATGCTTGCCGCCATTCATTTCCCGCTTAAAACAAAGCTTCTTATTGTTTTTTGTTAAAACATTTGATATCCCTTCGCTCGTAACGTGCGAATGGCAAATCCCGCGCAAAGCGCACCGATAAATCCGCTGCTTAAAATTAAAATATCAGCCAGAGCGAGCGACAATATTTTATGTTTTAGCGCGGAGAATGAAGCCGCTGGATTTGAAAAATAACTCGTCCATGGAACATCGTCAATAATAAATATAAATACAATCGGGCATAAAATCGCCATAATCCAAGTCATGCGCAATAACATATTCAGCAAAAAGCCAATGCCGAAAAACAATACAAAAAATAAAAGCATGGAAATTAGGACAACCGGCAGACTCATTTGCATCCCTATCTCACCTCCAGTACACCCTTTTTAAGTGTACTGAATCCGCTTAAGGGAGTCAATTTTTAGAAACAGCCTGCTCTTTTTGCACGGCTCCTGTTCCTAAACACCCGTAGCAGGTTTCCGAGCCTCCTAATAGCAGTTGAACATATCCGTGCCCTTCGCAATATGGACATGCTGTTTGTTCTGTATGTTTCATTGTTCATCCCCCATTTTCCTTATCATTTTTTGATAATATATCAAAATTTTCTGCAAAAGAAAAAAGGAGATTTTCTTCATTTATCGCAATGTAAGCGAATACATCACCCGCATGCTTCTTTTTTCTCTATGTTACTTAATATTTTGAATTTTTAAAATATAACCGGTATTTCGTATATCCAAACGGTTCCCCCGGATTTAGACCGTCATGAGGAGGAAAAGAAGAAAACGGCTCCAGCTTTAATAAATAACGCAACAGGCCAGATGTATGCGGGTCTTTCTGCAAGCTTTGCTTGCTTAAAAAGGCAGCGTCGAACAATTCGTCTGTTTGCACCGTAATGCTATGCGAACAGGGACGAAGTAAAAAGATCGCCATATTGTCACTCACTTCATCGCGGATGACGCCGGTGCGCATCCCGAGAAAACCGATGACTTCCGCATCAATGCCTGTTTCTTCCTTGATTTCGCGAACGGCCGCCTCATCGAGCATTTCCCCTTGCTGCACGAACCCTGCCGGCAGCGACCATTTTCCTTTCAATCCTCCATATTTTTTCTTTACTACCAGCCATTCACCCGCTTCATTGACCACCAATCCCGCGGCTGCAATCCATACGTTGCCACGCTTTTCTCCCATCTTTTCTCATCCCTTTTCTATTTGTTGCTTATATTATATTTCTACAGACGTGATGGCATAATCCTTTTTGCCAAAGTTCATTCATTTATGTACTACAAATTTCTATCCATGCAAAAAAGGGCAAACAGTGATGTTTGCCCATGGAATCAAAAGAATTTAAATTTTCCTTTTTTCATAACAAGGGAAGAACCACCAATTAAATAAAGAGCACGGTTGTCGACCATTTTTTTCATGAAGCTTGCTTTTGTTCCCCACATTTTCTTGCCGAATACAACCCCGATTGCATCGTCATGGCCGAGGGAGCAGACAGTTCCTTTAATATCCGGCTTAAACGGCTCCAGTTCTCCTTGTCCGCGAATCAGCGCAGCCAAGTTTTTCGCACATAGCTCGCCTTGTTGAATGGCAATTTGCGCGGTCGGCGGATATGGACGATTTGTTTCTTCATTAATGACGAGAGAACAGTCACCGATAATAAAGATTTCTTCGTGTCCAGGAACGCGCAAAAACGGATCTACCTTCACGCGACCTCGCATCGCTTCAAAACCGGATTCATCGATAACGCGGCTTCCGCGCACACCGGCTGCCCATACAACCGTGCCGGCTTTAATTTCCTCGACGTCATCCCCTTTGGCGACAATAATGCCGTCTGGCGTACATTCTTTAATTGCCGTGCCGATTTTAAATTCAACCCCTTTGCGCTCCAATTGGCTGACTGCATATTCCACCAGTTCCGGATCAAAGCCAGGGAGCGCCGTCGGTGCCGCCTCGACGCAAATAATGCGGACTTTATGCGGGTCGATATCATATTCTCGGCATAGCTGCGGCATGCGGTTGACCAACTCTCCCAAAAATTCAATGCCGGTAAATCCAGCCCCCCCGACGACAATCGTAAGGCGTTCGTCTTTCTTTTCTTCTTCCGCATTATATGTTGCAAACTGATACTCAATATGTTCACGGATTTGTCTTGCTGAATCGACATTGGAAATGGAAAAAGCGTATTCTTTTAACCCTTTAATACCAAATGTTTCAGATTCAAAACCGAGCGCAACCACTAAATAGTCATAAGTAAGTTCTCCGTTTTTCATCAACACTTTCTTTTCATCCGGAAGTATTTTGACAACCGTGTCTTGAATGAAATTGACTTTGCTGCGATTGATGACGTCGCTAATTGGGTAGCGAACACGATCATGATGCAGCGTCCCGGCTGAAGCTTCGTGAAGCCATGTCGTTTCGTAATGATAGTCGTTTTTGTTTACTAATGTAATGTTCGCTTCATTTACCCCGACAAGCTTTTGCAAACGCACCGTTGTCATTAATCCGCCATAACCAGCACCTAAAATAACTACATTTGGTTTTTTCAACTGAATCACTTCCACCCTTTTTAATTTTTTACCGTTTGTTTTTTATAGCTTTTACCGCCGTGTACATTTTTATCGAATAAAGTTTGTGAAATTATTCACGTTATCCGACAAAAAAATGTCGAATAATTGTCAAAAAAAATTAACAACATGTCCAAAAAACATATTAGACCTTTTTTTCAATCTTTTCAAGCGTTTTTTTTATGTTTTTAAAATCACCGTAATAACCAAAGTCTTTTATGGTATGATAGAAATGGTTAATGCCATTTTATTTGTGGGGAGGAATCACCAATTATGAAAGAGGACCAAAAAGTATATGATGTCACTATTATAGGTGGCGGACCGATCGGATTGTTTGCGGCTTTTTACGGCGGATTGCGGCAAATGAGTGTCAAAATTATCGAAAGTTTGCCGCAATTAGGCGGGCAGTTGGCTGCTCTTTATCCTGAAAAATACATATATGATGTCGCTGGATTTCCAAAAATTCGCGCTCAGGAACTAGTGAATCAGTTAAAAGAGCAGATGGAAATGTTCTCACCGACCGTCTGCCTCGAACAATCGGTAGAAACGTTAGAAAAATTGGAAGACGGGACTTTTAAATTAGCGACAAATAAAGAAATACATTACTCCAAAACGGTAATTATTACAGCAGGAAACGGTGCGTTTCAGCCTCGGCGCCTCGAACTAGAAAACGCTGCAAAATATGAGGGGAAAAATTTGCATTACTTTATTAGCGACTTAAATCAATTTCAAGGAAAACGCGTGCTCGTCTGCGGCGGCGGGGATTCGGCGGTTGATTGGTCGCTTATGCTTGAGCCGATCGCGGAAAGTGTTACTATTGTCCATCGCCGCGATAAATTCCGCGCCCATGAACATAGTGTGGAATTATTAATGAAGTCAAAAGTGAATGTCAAAACTCCATTCGTCCCTGTAGAATTAATCGGTGATGAAAATGGCATTCGTCAAGTCGTATTGGAGCATGTAAAAGACGGCACAAAGGAAACAGTCGAGATAGATGCAGTCATTGTCAACTATGGTTTTATCTCTTCGCTTGGACCGATTAAAAATTGGGGACTCGAAATTGAGAAAAACTCGATTAAAGTCAATTCGAAAATGGAAACGAATATTCCTGGTGTTTACGCAGCTGGCGACATTTGCACATATGAGGGCAAAATCAAACTGATCGCTTGCGGCTTCGGCGAAGCACCGATTGCGATCAGCAGCGCTAAAACATATATCGACCCAACGGCAAGAATGCAGCCGGCCCATTCCACTTCGTTGTTCTAGTTTGCCCAGCATGTTCGCGAATGAAAGAGGGCGTCCCAAAAGTGATCGTTTTTGGGACACCCTCTTTTATTTTTGCAAGCATCAATATATCCCGCCAACGCAATAATAAACTTGAGGTGAATAATAGGTGATTGCTCTTGTTATTTCCATTTTCATCTTTAATCTTGCTGCTTTTCTCATGAAAAAGAAATTGCTTCCATATGAATATTACGCTTCCATTTTATTTGGTTTATTGGTTTCAGAAATTGCCGATCGATTTACTGATAAATATAATTGGTATTACTTTTTTGAACCTTATTTCATTGAAGGAAAAACTTTATTAGTGCTTTTTGGAATATATCCCGCTGCTACTATGCTTATCATAAACTGGTATCCTTATCACGGTTCAAAAAAAGCAAAAATTTTCTATTTGCTTTTTTGGTCCATCTTCTCTACCTTTTACGAATGGATAGCGCTGAAGGCAAACTTTTTGCATCACAATACATGGAATTTATGGTATTCTGCCATATTATATCCGTTTCTTTATGGAATGCTCATATGGCACCTCAAATTTATTCGTTGGTTAACATCAAAATCGTGAATGTTGAAATTCGCATAACTCGCTTTTATTCCCCCACCTTCCATTTATCACAGTTATTCTCATCTTTACTTTCTGTCAAAGATATAAAAACTAAAGGTGCAAAAATAATACCTTTAGGAGGCGTTACGATTGATAAAGAAATTGACTGGCTTTTTCGCAACTTCTGCCCTAGTAATGGGACTTGCAGCGTGTAACGCAATGGATACAGACCGTAATGACAATCACGATCATCAAAACATGAATATTTCAGCTTCGTACACATCAATACCAAGTAACCAATATCCTCATACAAGATCGATATTGATCCAAGAAGCAAAGTACAAATTTGTTGAGGTGGACCCTAAACAAGCAGCTGAGTTGCATGCAAGGCTTCAGCAACAATGGAATCAGCAAAGAAGACAATATGCACCATCACCAAATCAAACGCCAACACAACAACAAACTCAACCTGAACAACAGACACCAACTCAGCAACAACAAGCTCAGGTTCCTGCAGGAATCAGTCAATATGCTCAACAAGTAATTGAATTAACGAACAAAGAAAGAGCTCGAGCAGGCCTTCCTGCTTTAAAAGTGGATGCTCAACTAAGTGCTGTAGCTCAGAAGAAATCACAGGATATGCAACAAAACCATTATTTCTCACATACAAGTCCGACTTATGGTTCTCCTTTTGACATGATGAGGGATTTTGGTGTTACTTACAACACAGCTGGTGAAAACATTGCTAAAGGTCAACGTACTCCACAAGAGGTTGTTACAGCTTGGATGAATAGCCCTGGTCACAGAGCAAACATTTTGAATAGACAGTTTACTCACATTGGAGTAGGTTTTGAACAATCTGGAAATGTCTGGACACAAATGTTTATCGGCAAATAATGAATGGATAATTAAAAAGGGAGCCCAAATATTTCGGCTCCCTTTTTTTTGAACCCATATACAATTCTTCCAAACCCTTGATATATCGCCGTTGAACCGTTTAGCACTGTTCCGGCGTGCCCGCATTGGTCGCTGTTCTAAACGATGAACCGCAACCGCAGGTAGCGATGGCATTTGGATTATTAATCGTAAAACCGCCGCCGAGCAACGATTGTTTATAGTCAATGACCGTTCCTTGCAAAATCGGGGCGCTTTCTTTATCAACGAGAATTTTAATGCCATGTTGCTCAAATTCATAATCATCCTCGTGACGCTCGTGGTCAAATCCCATTCCGTACGATAGCCCGCTGCAGCCTCCGCCTTTGACGCCAACGCGAAGGTATGCACCTTCTTCCTCCTGCTCTTTCATCATATCTTTAATTTGAAACGCCGCTGCTTCCGTCAATGTAATAATATCTGTCATTCGTATCCCTCCTTGCTTAATTAATAGTATATCGCTTTTTGGCACGGCCGCTCAAATATTTAATAATAATACACACCCGTACAAATCGTTTCGGCCGGTCCTGTCATCCGTATATTTCCTTCCTCCGTCCACGTAATGATTAAATCTCCTCCCGCCAAATGGACGATCGTTTCTTTATCCCGTGCTGTCTTTCCGTTTAAAACGGAGGCAACGACCGCAGCGCATGCGCCCGTACCGCATGCCTGTGTCACGCCAGAGCCGCGCTCCCACACACGGAAATGGAGCTCATGGTCGTTAATCACTTCCACAAATTCGACATTTACTCCTTCCGGAAAGCGCTTATCTTTTTCAACCATCGGACCGAGCGTCGTTACCGGTGCTGTTGTGATATCATCCACGTAAAAAATAACATGAGGATTTCCCATCGAAACGGCTGTAATTTCATACCGTTGCCCATCGACTTCAAACGGTTCGGCCACTACTTGTTCCGCCTCCGGACCGACCATCGGGATTT
Organism: Parageobacillus caldoxylosilyticus NBRC 107762; assembly: GCF_000632715.1. Classification (GTDB taxonomy): domain Bacteria; phylum Bacillota; class Bacilli; order Bacillales; family Anoxybacillaceae; genus Saccharococcus; species Saccharococcus caldoxylosilyticus. Next base: position 25,432 of record NZ_BAWO01000025.1, read on the forward strand.
GGCTTCGCTTTAAACGCGGTTTTCCCATATCCACGGTCACGCTTGTCACCGCTCCATTTTCTACCGTTACGTCTGCCTTCACGAGTCCGGATAACGTTTCAATAAAAAAGGATGGTTCCTGAACGATTCCATGTTCATAGACATATTTGGCAACGCAGCGCAAGCCGTTGCCGCAATTTTTTCCTTCCGAGCCGTCGCTGTTGAAAATCCGCATCTTTACGGGAGCGATATTCGATGGACAAATAAGAATCATGCCGTCCGCCCCGATTCCTGTATTTACGTTTGATACTTTCACCGCCAGCGATGACAATAACGATTCCGGAATCGTCTCTTCAAACATATTGACATATATATAACTATTACCCAGTCCATGCATTTTCGTAAACGACAATTGATTCATTGCGTCCTCCTCAAAAAATTTTTTTATCTATAAGTATAAAGAAAAAATAAATGGGACACAATGAGAATATCCCCCGTTTTTTCATATACACCTTAAAAGAGGATGTCGCGTGAGACATCCTCTTTTTCTTACCAGCATTTATCGTTAAAACATCGGGTTTTCCTCTAAGTAGCGATAAATGTTTTCCACTAATTGTTCAGGAGTTTCTCCGCTGACAAACTCCCCATTTACTAAAGCGAACAACGTTTCTGCACACCGGGTGCAGTAACTGAGGCAGCTGTACTCGATAATATCCAAATTAGGATCTTTTTCTAATATTTCTAACGCTTTTTGCGATCCGCTTGCCAAATTGCTAATGCAAAATTCAATAATTGGCTTTATCATTGCTTTTCTCACCTTCCTACTGCCTTTCATCGTAGCGATTTTTTCCGCAAACGTCAATTGAAACACTTCATTTGTTTAGGAGACACGATATATTTTTTCTTTTGTCAACGGTTATCATAAAATTGTTGTTATTTTGCCACAATTCCGCTATACTTTTTTATGGCATTTTGCGTTTGAGAAAATCATCAAAGGGGATTTTTACGATGAGACATCTTGTATTGCTTGGCGGAGGATATGGAAACATGCGGATTTTGCACCGTCTCCTCCCAAATTCTTTACCGGAAGATGTTCATATTACCCTCGTCGACCGTGTTCCATATCATTGTTTAAAAACGGAATATTATGCACTCGCAGCAGGCACGATCAGCGACCATCATATTCGTGTCCCGTTTCCGGAGCATCCGCGTCTTACCTACCTTTTCGGCGAAGTCGTGCACATTGATCTCGACAAGCAGAGTGTGCAATTGAAAGACGGAAGCAATATTTCCTATGATGATTTGGTCATTGGATTAGGTTGTGAAGATAAGTACCATGGCGTCCCGGGGGCGGACATGTTCACTCACAGCATTCAATCGATCGAGAAGGCGCGCGCAGCCTATGAAGCGTTAAATAATCTGCCGCCTGGCGCTGTCGTTGGCATTGTCGGGGCCGGATTAAGCGGCGTTGAATTAGCGAGCGAACTAGCGGAAAGCCGACCGGATTTACACATTAAGCTGTTTGACCGTGGCGAACGCATTTTGCCAATGTTTCCGAAACGGCTCAGCGACTATGTGGAAAGCTGGTTTGCCGAACATGATATTGAAATCGTCCGCTGTTCGAACGTGACAAAAGTGGAAGAGCATACGCTGTACAACCACGATCAACCTATTCATTGTGATGTTATCGTTTGGACAGCCGGGATTCAGCCAAATCGCGTGGTCCGCGAACTTCCGGTGGAAAAAGACAAACAAGGGCGCATTATTTTAACGAAACAGCATCATATTCCTGAATATGAAAACGTATACGTTGTTGGCGATTGCGCGAGCTTGCCGCATTCTCCGAGCGCGCAGCTTGCCGAAGCTCAGGCGGAACAAATCGTTCACGTATTGCAAAAGCGCTGGAACGGGGAAGAGCCACCAAGCGAATTCCCGCCGATTAAACTGAAAGGAGTTCTCGGTTCGCTCGGCAAAAAACACGGATTCGGACTGGTTGCCGACCGCCCGATTACCGGCAGGGTGCCTCGGCTGCTAAAATCGGGAGTATTGTGGATGTACAAATACCATAACGGCTATTAATGGAAAAAAGGGATCTTTTCAGCAAAGATCCCTTTTTCCTAGCGATAGCCGTACTTTTCCATTTCCGCATAAATGGCCTTTAGCTTTGGATTTCCTTCCCCGACAATAACGCCTTCAATAACAACAACGGGGTAAAACAAATCTTCTTCAATTACTTTTTGTGCAAATTCTCTTTTCTCTTCATCCTCTTCCGGCGGGTTGAAAATATCGACATATGTCATTGAAAACGGCTGATCTGGATATTTCCGTTTAATCGCCGCTTCCAGCCACTCATATGTTTCTTTCGAAGAAGGCAGCTGCACGCAAGATGGACAAACGATATCCGCACCATATACGCATATTTCTACCTGCCTAAACGTCATATATTTCCACCTTTCATATGATAAAAACAAAATTTATCATTAGATTTTTTTCTTTAGCATGATTATAATAAAATTACAGAAAGGAGTCGATAAAAATGACGGACCAGGAAATTAAAGAACAAGTGCAAGAAGTTTTAGATAAACTCCGTCCGTTTTTACTTCGTGATGGCGGGGACTGCGAATTAATTGACGTCGAAGACGGTGTTGTCAAATTGCGTCTCCTTGGCGCATGCGGAAGCTGCCCAAGCTCCACGATCACATTAAAAGCCGGAATCGAGCGCGCTCTTTTAGAAGAAGTACCAGGCATCGTCGAAGTAGAGCAAGTATTTTAATTCAACAAATAACAGCGGTTTCCCTGAGGAGACCGCTGTTATTTTTCTAGAGCTAGTTTGTATACCCGGCTTCCTTTTTGTTCTACCGTTAATAATTCGACGGAACAATTCGAAAAATGAGGGAGCAGCTTTTCTTTTACATACTTTCCCTTCCCAGGTTCGATAAAGGCTAAAACGGTAGGCCCCGCTCCGCTTAGCGCCACGCCGAACGCCCCGTATTCCAAAGCCAACTCCTGCGCCAATGGCAGCTGTGGAACAAGTTCTTTCCGATACGGCTGATGAAATAAATCGGCGGCCATCATTTTGCCGGCAAGCTCCCAGTTTTTCGTTAATAGCGCCGCAACCAACACGTTGCTGACCGCGCTTGCCTCTACGGCTTCTTCCCGTGCAAGCAGCTGTGGCAGCACACTGCGTGCTTTTTTTGTTTCTAATTCATAGTCTGGAATGACAGCGACCAAGTCCAACTGGATATCGGGAATATGGACGATATCCGTCCCTTGCTTGCGGTGACAGCCGATGACAAGCCCCCCGTATAAAGAAGCGCCGACATTATCGGGATGCCCCTCATAGCAGCTGGCCAGCCGCATTTTTTGCTCGCGCGTCAGCTCCAAGCCAACAAGCGCATCAGCCAGTTCAATTCCGGCGACAACCGCCGCCGCGCTACTGCCCAAACCACGCGTCAACGGAATATTGCTGTATACATCAACCGAACAGTTTGGCAGCGTATATCCATACGTGGCCGCCACTTGCTCTGCCACTTGATAAATTAAATTTTCCGTTCCTGTTGGAATTCCCCTTACTTCCGGAGAGCAGGGGATAAACTTCCATTCCCCTGCGGGCCTGACTTCTAAAGTCAAATAACAAGATACAGCAAGCCCGACGGAATCAAAGCCGGGGCCTAAATTTGCTGTGCTCGCGGGCACGATAATTTTTAACATCTCATCTTCTTTCATGAATGGACAACTCCTTGGAGATGCTCGAACACGATCGTTTCGTCATTTGGGAGTACAACAGGCTCGATTTCCGCTGTTTCCATCGCAATGGCCGGATCTTTTAAACCGTTTCCGGTTAGTACCGCAACAACGGTGCTACCTTTTTCAATTTCATTGCGCTTCCGCTGTTTGATTACTCCCGCAACCGCTGCGCAGGAGGCAGGCTCCGCAAAAATCCCTTCTTTTCTTGCCAGCAGCTTATACGCTGCTAAAATTTCTGCATCGGAAACTTCATCAATTTTTCCTTGCGACTCTGCCGCCGCCTGAACTGCTTTTTCCCAGCTGGCCGGATTGCCGATGCGGATCGCTGTTGCCACCGTTTCCGGATTTTCAATGACTTGATTGCGGACAATCGCTGCCGCTCCTTCGGCCTCAAATCCGCGCATTTGCGGAAGCCCGGTTTGCTTCAGCGCATGATACTCTTTAAATCCTTTCCAATACGCCGTGATATTGCCGGCGTTGCCGACAGGAATCGCCAGCACATCCGGCGCCTTGCCGAGCTGGTCGCAAATTTCAAACGCCGCCGTTTTCTGTCCTTCAATGCGGTATGGGTTAACCGAATTGACAAGGGTGATCGGGGCAATATCGCTAAGACGGCGCACCATTTTCAGCGCTTCATCAAAGTTGCCGTCAATAGCGAAAATCTCGGCGCCATACATGACCGCCTGTGCCAGTTTCCCCATCGCAATTTTGCCATTTGGGATGACGACAATGCAGCGTAATCCTGCTCTTGCCGCATAGGCGGCGGCGGAGGCGGACGTATTGCCTGTCGAAGCGCAAATAATCGTATGGCTGCCGGATTCTTTCGCCTTTGCCACCGCCATTACCATTCCTCGATCCTTGAACGAGCCCGTCGGGTTGGCTCCTTCAACTTTGACGTACAGTTCAATCCCCAGCTCTTCCGATAAACGCGGGAGCGGGATAAGCGGCGTGTTCCCCTCATTTAAAGAAAGCAGCGGTGTATTTTCGTTGATTGGCAAAAATTCACGGTACGCTTGTAACAGTCCTTTCCATGCCATTATTTTCCCTCTCCTTCAACGCGATACGAACTTTTCACTTCCTGAACGATTTCCAAGTCGCGCAATTGCTGTAAAATTTCCTCATAATCTTGCTGCGAGGCGCGGTGCGTCACAATAACAATTTCCGCAAGGTTGTTGTCCTTTAACGGCAACTGCAAAATTTTCTCGAAACTGACGCCACGTTCGGAAAATAGGGTCGTAATTTTGGCAAATGCGCCGACTTGGTCTTTGACGTGAATACGCAAAAAATATTTCGAGAAAATTTCCGCTGGGGATTTTAATTGTTTTTCATATTGCGGAGCAACGGCATAATGTCCATTTACCCCTAAGCGCATGTTTTTCATGACAGCCACTAAGTCAGACACAACCGCCGTCGCTGTCGGCAAGCTTCCCGCTCCCGGTCCGTAAAACATCGTTTCACCGACCGCTTCGCCATATACATAAACAGCATTGTATTCATCATTGACCGAAGCAAGCGGATGAGAGTCCGGAAGCAAGGTCGGCTGGACGCTGACTTCTACTTTGTTTCCATTCCGATGGGCAATGCCGATTAGTTTCATCGTATAGCCGAGGCGCTTTGCGTAATTAAGGTCTTCTTCCGTAATCGATGTAATTCCCTTTACTTGCACGTCTTCTAGATCAATGTTCATCGAAAAGCCAAGCCGCGCCAAAATCGCCATTTTCCGCGCTGCGTCTAATCCTTCGACATCCGCGGTTGGATCCGCTTCTGCATACCCGAGTGCTTGCGCTTCTGCCAGCACGTCTTCATAAGAAGCCCCGTATTTGCACATTTTCGTCAAAATATAGTTCGTTGTTCCGTTGACAATTCCCATCAGCTTCGTGATGTGATCGGAGGCAAGCCCGTCAACAAGACTGCGCAAAATCGGAATGCCCCCGGCAACACTTGCTTCATAGAACAAATCGCAATGGTGTTCCGCCGCTACGGTTAATAACTCTGAGCCATATAGAGCCATTAAATCTTTATTCGCCGTCACGACATGCTTTCCTTGCCGCAGCGCCCGCAGCAAATATTGCCGCGTTTCTTCAATTCCGCCCATCACTTCAATAATGACGTCAATCTCCGGATCATCAATGACGTCTGTTGCGTTTGTGGTCAACATCGCTGGATCGACCTGAACATCCCGCTTTTTATATATATCCCGAACAAGGATTTTTTTGATTTGCACCGGACATCCTACTTGATGCATCAGCCGCTCTTGATGGTTCTCAATAATTTTTACAACCCCGCTTCCAACGGTACCTAATCCTAATAATCCGACTAAGATTGGCTTTTCCATATTCCCCCGCCCTTTCTGTTTTTCAGTAGTAGACATTTGTATTTTTATAGTAGACATTATAAAAGATATTGCTTTTTTTGACAATCGTTAATTTTACTATTTAATATAGAAAATGATTAATATCAAGGAAATTCAGATAATTTTTTTGTAAAAAACAAGCAGCCCTGCTGCCTAGGACCGCATACTCCATTCTTTATTGACAAGCGTTTCAGGCTGGCTTCCAGTTAATATAGCAATAATATTGCGGCAGCATAGCTCCATCATCTTTGTCCGCGTTTCTTTTGTTGCACTCCCAATATGCGGAAGTGCTATCACATTTGGAAGTGCCAGCAATGGATGTGATGCATCAATCGGCTCCTGCTCAAACACATCTAATCCTGCTCCCGCGATTTCTCCACTGACAAGCGCCTCATATAACGCCTGTTCATCGACGACCGCTCCTCTTGCCGCATTGACAAAGATTGCGGACCGCTTCATTTTGCGGAATGCCTCTTTGTTAAACATATGACGTGTTTCATTTGTCAGCGGTGTCAAACAAACAACAAAATCCGCTCTTTCCAACAGCTCCTCAAAAGAACAATATGTAGCTCCAAGCCGCTTTTCCGCTTCGATGTTGCGAGAACGATTGTGATACAACACATTCATATCAAAACCGATGGCTCGTTTGGCAACCGCTTTGCCAATATTACCCATACCGACAATACCAATCGTTTTATGGTGAACATCGACCCCAGCCAGCAGAAACGGACTCCAACTTTTCCACTTTCCCTCTTTGATAAACTGCGCCGCTTCCACCATGCGGCGGGCAGTAGCCAGCAATAATGCAAACGTCAAGTCAGCGGTTGTATCGGTCAATACATCAGGAGTATTGCAAACGGCGATGCCTCGTTTCGTTGCCGCCTGCACATCGATATTGTCAAAGCCGACACCCATGTTCGCCACGACTTTTAGCTGCTTTCCGGCATCCAATATGGCCTCATCCACCATATCTGCCACCATCGTCAACAACGCATCGGCTTTCTTCGCTTCGTTCATTAGGACATCGCGCGGAACGGGCACGTCATCATGCGGCCACGTCGCTACTTCCGCAATTTCTTTCACCGGCGCGATAATCTCCTCCGGCAACTTTCTCGTAATAAACACATACGGCCGCTTCATACCGCCACCTTCCCTCCTCTATGTTTTTTCCTTATCTTAACATAACTTGCTGGCAAAAAAAAATGATGATTTCATTTCTCAACGTGATAACGAATAAGACAGCCATTCTACTTTCGGAAGAGAAAGGTGGCGGCTTGATAAACCGACAATGTCCATAAATGAAGCAAGAAATTGCTCATGCTCGCGTGAACGGGCGATGATGCTCTGCAGCATATGCACATATTGCTGTTTTTCCCGTTCATCGTCTGACATATAATATCCTTCGACACATTCAAAATAATGAAGCGGAAACAGAAGACGAGCGTATACAAGACGCCAGGCAAACGGAGATAAAGGGGTTTGGCGCTCATAATCGCGGAAAAATTGCCTTATCTCGCCGACGGAATGATGCCCCTTTTTGACGTATAAATAACGAACCCATTCCGCTAAATCTCGCGCGCAATGATCGTATACCCAATCGGTAGGCAACTTCTGCTCTTTTCCCTCCACCCATCCAGAATTCGGAATCCGCTCATGGCAAAAAGTGGCGTAATCAATGCCGAACGGCTCCTCATCCAACTCCGTATCGGCAACATATTGAATCGCGTTTTCAGCAAGCGCAAGATAATATGGAAACGATTCAATCAAGAGTCGATCAAACATCGTTTCCATCCCCATGGCTATTTTATTTTTCCAAAATTCCTCCATTTGATCGACTCGTTTTCCCCAAAGTTCTTTCCATTGGCCGATCCGCCGGCAATGAACGAGCGGAAGCGGACATGTGCGGCCACGTTGATGAAATTTTGCTAACTCCCGCCCAACGGAAATATTTCTTGCATACGGCAGAAGCGGTGTACGAACAATAACAATGGGTTGTTCATTCCTATAAGCAACGAGCTTACCTGATTTCGTTTGCACAAATGATGCGACCGTCATATCCCCTTTGGATATTAAATAATTGCTCATTTTTTGCAGTTCCTCAAGCTCCGCTTCGCTGCGCCCGTAGACAGGGATAACGGTATAATACTGATGTTTATAGAGAAACGTGTAATACCGACCGTTTTTTTTCATCCGCTCTGCTTCGATATCATATTCCTGGCGAATCCATGATTCCATTGCTGTTCCCTCCTTTTAACAGTAATATATGAGGAGTTTTGCCAAAAAATCTGCATTTCTTCATCACGAGCATCTATGTTTACAGAAGCGACACATTTATGTCATCATAAACATATATAATAAGAAAACAATTCCTTGAAGAAATAGGTGACGCTCATGAAGGAACCAATTATGAACAATCTTGAACAAACCGCTCGCCAATGGCTGGAAGAGCGAGGGGTGACCATCAAAGATATTGCCGAACTTGTATATTACCTACAATCGAAGTACCATCCTGATTTGAAACTGGAAGAATGTATTGAAAACGTAAACCGTGTCATTTCGAAACGCGAAGTGCAAAACGCGATCCTAACCGGCATTCAGCTTGATAAATTAGCGGAAGAGGGCAAATTAGACGAACCGCTGCAGTCCATTATTCATCGCGATGAAGGGCTCTACGGGGTGGACGAAATTTTAGCGCTGTCGATCGTTAACGTGTACGGATCGATTGGCCTTACGAACTATGGATACATTGATAAACAAAAGCCAGGCATTTTGCAATACTTAAATGATAAATCAACCGGAAAATGCAATACGTTTTTAGATGATATCGTCGGCGCCATTGCGGCCGCTGCTTCAAGCCGCTTAGCGCACCGGGCTGCGAATACGGAATAAACATGGCTTTATAGCAAAAAAGCCGCCGCTCTTTCGCGGAAGAGCGGCGGCTCTTTTAGCATTTTTCCCGAGAAGTCTCCCTTCCTCTAAACGGAGTGAAGGAGGGAGAGGTTCATATGCGGTCCATCCATTCCCGTAATGAATCGGCAGTATAAGTCGGCTGTTTTTCATATTGTTGCAGCAGCTCTTTTGTCGTTACCCCGGTATGGACAAGCAGCGTATCGATTCCGGCGTTCATCCCCGCCATAATATCGGTATCGTAATAATCACCGATCATCAGTGTTTCCTCTCTTGGAACTCCTAACACTTTTAACGCCTGTTCCATAATCACTTTCTCCGGTTTGCCAATAAAAATCGGCTGTACTTGTGTGGATACCGCGACAACGGCTGTAAGTGCGCCATTACCCGGCAGCAACCCCCGCTCGGTCGGAATGGCGATATCAGCATTGGTTGAAATAAATGTCGCCCCGTTGCGCACGGCTAAACAGGCAATTGCCAGTTTTTCATATGTAATGCTGCGGTCAATTCCCATCACCACAAAGTCCGCGTCTTCTTTCGCGAACGTGAATCCTTTTTCCTCGAGCGCGGTGCGGATTCCTTCTTCCCCAATGACATAAACGGAAGCATCTGGCTTTCTTTCAAAAATATAATTAGCGGTTGCCTGGCTGGTCGTAAATACATGTTCTGCTGCCGCCGGAACGCCGAATGACTGCAATTTCTCCGCTACTTGCGCCGGCGTGCGCGACGAGTTATTGGTCACAAACAAATACGGAATGCCTTTCCGGTGCAATTCCTTTACAAAGTCGCGGGCTTCCGCAATGCATTCGGTTCCGCGGTACATCGTTCCGTCCAAATCGATTAAATAACCGTTATACTTTTTCAACGTTTTCACCCCTTTTTCATCTTGCACATATACCCAACTTTATAAAAACAAGCGAAAAATGTCAAAAAGTAAACACGCTTCAGCAAACTACAGAAGCGTGCTTACGATACGATGAAAATGCTGTGGCTTAATTGCGAAACGCCGACACCGGACCGAGCTCGTTTTCTAAATACGTGCGCACGGCTATTGGATACGCTTGAAGAACCGCAAAATATTTTTGCATATCTTCCCGCAATTTCTTATGATCGACGTTCGTATAATGGTGCACCAGCATTTTCCGATGGGCAATGATCGCTTTTAATGCTTTGGCATCCTCTTCTGTTATTACCTTTTCGTCCGTTAAAATATCGATAATATCTTCGTAACTGCCCGGATCTCTCATAATAAATCCGTCAATCATGGCATTTCCGACATCTAAAATGGCCTCAATCACTAAATGGGCAATCCGCTCTAAAGCAAGCCGGGATAATTCGTCATCCCACTCCGCTTTTTCCTTATAAATATGCAGCATTTTTTCCATATAACGTAATGTTTCCTCGATTTTATTACGATCGACAAAATACATCGCAGTTTCCTCCCATATAGTTCTTTTTTTATTGTACCATAATCAACAGGACATTTCCCCTATTGTCTGCTATGATAAAAATAACTTCAATTCTGATTTGGGGTATAAGCAGTTTGTTAAACATCTATAAAAATGTATCAAATCATATAAATATCTCCTGTTATTGGCCGTGAAGAGGCGGATGTTCTCTATCTTTTCCATCGTCTCCTGTCTGAGGATAAAAAATCATCTCCCCTTTCCTCATGG
>NZ_BAWO01000024.1 GCF_000632715.1 Parageobacillus caldoxylosilyticus NBRC 107762
TTCGCTCGAATCTCGGTGATCCGATATGAATCGACTAAAATCGAAAACACGGTTTCAATCACTTTGCGTTTTCGTTTCATCCACTGTTTCCATGCGTCTGATTGGCGAATTCGCTGATTTTTTCGAACAGGCGTCCAAAAAGCAACTCGATGCTCTTCGTACAGCTTCTTTTGCAGTTTTTGGCTGATGTACCCTTTGTCACCTAGGTTATACGAATGTGGAATTTGTGTCATGACGGTTTCAGCGGCCACCCGGTCGTGACAAGACGCTTCGGTGACGACATATCCCATCGGAAGCCCTTGATCGGTGACCTGCAGATGAAGTTTTAACCCATAGAAAGCAATCCTTTTGGAAGCACAATAGCCAATATCGGCGATTCCACGAAACCGTTTGACGCGATACATTCGGGATGAATGACACAACTCGATCGGCAAGCTGTCCACAACCGCATACGCATGGTGCTGCCCGCGCTTGGCCAGCTGGTGCCGCATCCACTTGATCGCAAAGCCAAGCGCCCGGCAGCGACGGTTGTACCGAGAACGCTCAGGGAACAAGGCCTTGGGAAACAAATTCCCAATCACAAACCGGTGCCAAGCCCGTTCGGAAGTGAAGCCCAACAACTTTCCAAGGACATGGATGGCGATGATGACTTCGTCTTTCTGTTTCAACAAATGACGATTTCGACGTTGAAGAGGAATCTGGATACTCGATAGTTGAGCCGATACAAAGAACAAAATCGCTTCATATTGTTTTTGAAGTTTGGCTCGATCTGTTGTAAAATGAAAGTGCTCTTGCATGTGAATTCTCCTTTTAAATGTTTGGTCGCACTTTCATTTTAAGGAGATCCTCATGCAAGGGCTATTTTTATGCTTGTCTGATTTTATCTAGCACCACGGGTTTGTAAATTGATTTTTTCGTCTTGCTCAATTAACGCATCCGTTCGTATTATGCTTCTGCTATTTTGTAAGTTCTGTTTCTATCAGATTTCTTTTTACATCATAAGTAGTATTTTCTATAATCGTAATTTTCTCGTATTCACCTTCTCTTAGAACGCTTTTGTCCCCTTTCATTAAATAGGTATAGACACCAATAGCAATAAATAATCCGAACGTCCAAGCATTATCCCAGAGAAAGCGAAGGCCTGGAATTAGTAAGCCCAGTACAGGGATGACTACGCCGATCACAAGAGCATAAATTCCGTTTTTATTAAAACCGGTAGCGTAATTGTAACGACCATTAGGTTCATATAACTCTTTAAGATCCAATTGTTTCCGGCGAACAAGCCAGTAGTCTGCAATAGCAATGCCATCAATCGGACCAAGTAAAGCAGCATATGTTCCGAGCCAACCAAATATATAGTTTCCAAAGTTTGACATGATATACCATGGCTGCAACAAAATAGCAAACAGCCCGGTAATAAGAACACCTATTCCAAACGTAATTCGTTTCGGGTATAAATTCTCAACAGCGCGGGCGGGAGCTACAATGTTAGCCCCAATGTTAATGGTTAGGGAAGAAATAACAATCACAATGGCTCCCAAAAGAATAACAAATGGCGGGAACTTAGCAAGCAGTTGTACAGGATCCCAAATCGCTTGGCCGAAAATGACGACAGTTGCTGATGTAACTGCTATTCCAATGAAAGAAAAGACAGTCATCGTAATTGGAAGAGAGAAACTTTGAGCAACCATTTGCGATTTCTGACTTTTAGCGTAACGACAAAAGTCAGGAATATTCAAAGCAAGTGTAGCCCAGAAACCAATAACGCCTGTTAGGGCTGGAAAAAATACTTTTAAAAACTCCCCAGTGGTTTTGAATTTCGATGGCTGCTCTAAAATAGGTCCCCAACCTCCCGAATGAGTGAACGCCCAGACGAGGAGAATGATTGAAGAGATGCCCACGACAGGAGCAGCTATGAAACTTAGTCTTTTAATGGCCTCGGGGCCTTTATAAGCAACCCCTACATTCAGAGCCCAAAAGAAAACAAATACGATAGCCGTATGTCCAGGTAAGTTTCTCCAAGCAGAAAATGAGGCTGCTAACAATGTATCAATCGCACCTGTTCCAATCCACGTATTAATCCCGAACCATCCAGCGGCTACAATCGCGCGGGCCAAGGCTGGAATGTGTGCTCCTTTATCTCCGAACCAAAGCCGTGCAAAAACAGGATACGGAATTCCAAATTTTGTTCCGGCATGTGAATTTAATAAAATGGGGATGAGGACAATCACATTGCCGAGAAAAATAGTTCCAACCGCCTGCCACCAGTTCATGCCTAGAGCAATCATACCACTGGCCATAGTGTAGGAAGGAATGCATAAACACATACCGATCCATAAAGCAGCAAAGTTTAAGCCTTTCCATGAATGTTCCTTAAATGTTGTCGGCCGCAAATCATCATTCCACAATTCACTTCCATTCAGCCTTTTAGCCTCTTCTTCTGTAAGGGTTACAATACCATTTTGTTCAATCTGTGTTTTCATCAAGAACCCCCCTTTTTAAATTATTTGAAGTCTCATGTATGTGTCGGGACGACGATCTCGATAAAGTTCCGTGCATCGCACACTTCTTGAATGACTTGCTGATCGATTTCTCCGATGATAACTTTGTCTCGATCACGGCTCTCAATAGCCATGATGTTGCCACGCAGGTCTGTTAAACAGGATTATCCGTAAAACTTCGCCATGTTTCAAGAAGCTTCTACTTCAACTCGATTCGCAGAAGCAATATTAACATCCGTTTGCTTTTTCATGATTGCGAGGCTTGTTCCGCACAGAAATAAGGGCCAAAAATATTTCTTGCAAACGCACAACTTAGACACCTGATTTTTTTACTTTACGAATAAATGTGATGTGTTCGTCAATCCTTTGACTTTATGCACCTCAATCGCTTCATCCCCGCGAACATCGTATGATGAATGAACTTAGTTTTCACTTTGTCGCCCATATTCATTTCACCCCTATTACTTGATTTTTTAAGATCGAGAATATTTCTGGCTTCTTCCATATCCTTCTTGCCCTACAAATGTCTTATTCTGAATAATACAGGTTCCACGCGAAAGGACAGTGATGACTTCTCTCCGTACTTTCATTCCCTCAACTGGATTGTAATCCACACCCATATGAGTGGGGCTCTTACAGAAATCGTTCTTTTTATTGATGGATTAAAAAGAACTAGGACAGCATCTGCGCCAACAGTAGTTTCATTTTTAGTTTGAATATTCTGAATAATTAAGTTGCTTTTGTAGTTATGATATCAACGGACTGATTTAGGCTCAACCTTCCAGCAACAACCGCTTCCAGAGTATATAAAGTAGGATGGCGATTTTCAATCAATGGCTACCGTTTAGGATTTTAGCAAAATCCCACTCCCAATTTCTTTCTGATCCCTGAAGTGGAAGGAATACATATCTGAACTGCCAGTTTGTAAATTCCCGTTTTTCATACGGTTCCACAGTACATCCTTGTGCCATTCTCTCAAAGCATTGATGACCATACATACTTTGGCATCTTCAAAAACAGATTTTGCTAATGTGCCCCGATCGGGCATGAGGTATTGGCGGCACATCGCTTCCTTGTTTCCGAGCTTCAGCAAGCGGACTTGACGGATACGTGAACAATATAGAGAGGGGTGCCCTGCCCGCCAGAGCAGTTAATGCAATGACTCTGCCTGCCGGTTTTTTGGAGAAAGTGCTGGGCGACAAACACCATTCTCACTATTTAAACCAATACAGGCCAATTGCTCGATTCATTCCTGGAACCTCTTTCGCTTCATCGATGCCTCAGCTTAGCCATTTTGGTACATTTCCTTTATTAGATCGATTCTTTGGTGTTATGAATACTAAAACTTATATATTATTGTATATAATCAAATAACCCCATTCATTGGACAAAATGTAAAATTATTTATATCGTTTGTTATATGTTTTGTATATTTGCTGGAGAACCGACATGGCATCTCAAATGACAGATCTAGGATGCATTCCGTACAATCAATCAATGAATTTCGGCTTTGATATCTGCACAACTTCTAATGGATATCAAAAATCAGGATGTATACTGAATATATCCTGATTTTTGAATACGACAGTTTTGGAGGAGCCCTTATCATTCGATTTTTTGAAAAGAACGTTTTTTGAAAGGCGGTAGTTTTTCATGGCACACACAAAAAAAAGCCCAGCATGTTCGTATCATGCCAGGCTTCTATCTTCGCTGCTCATGATTTTTGTTCTGCCGCCTCTTTATCATTGTTCCGATTTTGATATATTTTTATGATCTCGCATGTATACAAGGAATGACGAACTTGCAAACCATGCAATTAGACCAAAAATAAAACTTACCCACCAATTGTGTGTAAGTTGTAGGGAAAATAACACCATTAATACACAAATCAAACAACCGATCATTCCGTAAACAGATCCTTGCGCTGTTTTTGCCGCTTCTTTAGATCCATACTTCATGCCAACCATCATCACGGCAACGACCATAACAGCTGGGAATGCCGCAAAAATTCCTCCAATCACTTTCCATGGCAACAGTTTTGCCGTTACATAACTTAGTACAACTGCAGAGCCACCAAATAAAAAACGGAAAAATAAATCACGTCCATCCATAACGATCACCTTAATAACTTAGAAATATGTTGAAATAAAAGCATAAACAATAGAAACAAGAAACCATCCAGCTAGCGATTGTGTAAGCCCGCGTTTCCAACCTTTTCTCGTACAAAGATAAACGACCGCTATTGCACACATAATATTTATGAACATCCCAACAATAGCTCCTTGGGATAAAACAATCGACTTTTCCACTAACTCGCTGCCTTTTGCATCTAACCGAAGTGTCAATAACGCCGCGAAAAATACAGCGGGAAATGCCGCGAAAATTCCTCCCATTTTTGATCCTAATTTTCTTGAAACGATGGTAGAAGCAACGACCGCTCCTCCACCTAATAAAAATCGAATAATGATTCCACTAACCGATAATATCCCCAAAATGGATCCTTCCTTTCTGTGATGTACAATCCAACATGATGAATATTATTTTTATATATTTATTTGTGATGATTTTCACGTATATATTGTAAACGATGCTAGCCTAAACACTTATGAACTTTTATTTAATTTTTTGATTGTAACGCTTACACTTCCAAATCTATGACAAATATTTGAACAAAACTTAATGGTTTCAAAGTCTTTTCTTACTTTCGACCATGACACTCATTATTTTTATTTTTATATAATTTACAGTAAATCCATTTAGCCATCTTCTGAACAACAAAAGTATAGCAACTTATGATGGAAACATTTTTGGTTTGCCTTCTCAAAAACAAAACAGCGCTGACCCGAACAGCATGGACCGTTCAGGTCGGCGCCGATACGAATTGCGATCCAACTTCAATCGCGATCTGCATCACCACGGGATGGTCAAGTTAAGCGGCGGCTCGCCGAGTACGTCAGCCAGCTGCTGTTTGATATCGGCTAATGCCTCCGGTGACGTGGCTTCGGCGCGCAGAACAAGGATAGGCTGCGTATTCGACGGACGCACCAACCCCCAACCGTCTCTGAACTGGATGCGGGCACCGTCCACGTCTACGACCTCGTTAATGCTCGCAAACCGCTGTTTGACCGCGGCGATGGCTTCCGCCTTCTGCTCTTCCGGACAAGGCACGCGCGTCTCCGGAGTGGCGTGATATCGAGGCACGTCGGCAAACAACTGCGACAGCTTGCGGTCATCGTTGGAGAGAATGCGCAACAGCCGCCCCGCCGCGTACAGGGCGTCATCATAGCCGTAGAACTCGTCATTAAAGAACAGATGTCCGGACATTTCTCCTGCAAACGGAATCTCTGGCCGGCTGCGCAGCGTCGCCTTGATGTGTGAATGGCCAGTGCGATGGAAGAACGGTTTGCCGCCAAGCCGTTCGATTTCTTCCACCAACGCCTGAGAACACTTGACCTCGACCGGCGCTTCGGCTCCCGGATAGCGGCGAAGAATCTCGCGCCAGAATAAAATCATCAGTTGGTCGCCCCAAAGAATGTTTCCTTCCTCATCGACAACACCCAGCCGGTCACCGTCGCCATCAAATGCCACACCAAGATCCGCCTTTTCCCGTCGCACCACGTCAATTAAATCCTTCAGATTTTCCGGCACCACCGGATCCGGATGGTGATTAGGGAATGTCGGGTCGGATTCGCAATACAAAGGTATGACCTCGCACCCCCATGCCTCCAAGGCTTTCGGTGCAATCGTCGAAGCGGTCCCATTGCCGCAATCAACCACTACCTTGAGCTTGCGCGCACCCAACTGGATCTTGTCTTGCAGCATTTGCAGATAGGCCGGCTCGATGTCAAGCGTCTCCACATATCCTTCCTTCCACGAGTCGCTGCGGTTGATCCCTTGTGAGTTGAGAATCCGTTCCATCGTCCGCCGCAGCTCCTGGATGCGCTCGCCATAAATAGTAGTCTTATTCATCGCAATCTTAAAACCGTTTTCGTCGCCCGGATTGTGGCTGGCGGTGACGATGATGCCGCATGGCACATTGGTGTACTCAAGGCTGTAGTAGAACATCGGGGTTGTCACCTGACCGATGTCGATCACCCGGCACAACGCCTGGCTAAGCCCTGCAATCAGTGCACGGTGTAATGCCGGCGAAGAGATGCGGTTGTCGTGGCCAACCACCACCTTCTGTTCACCGGCTTGCCGGACCATTTCCGCAAACGCCGCTCCTAACAAGTAGGCAAAATTCTCGTCCAGTTCCTCTCCTGCGCGCCCGCGAATGTCGTACTCCTTAAACACGTGCGGTGGCAGAACGGATTGTTGTGCCATCGAAAAGCTCATCGAGAACCACCCCCAACTGCAAGGATTTTGCCATGGCTTCCGTCAACAGATAGGAAAGTGTCGACTCTGCGCCCCGGTTCAGATTCGGCCCGTCCGGGGTAAGGCCGTCACAGCAACTCCCATCGCTCGGATCGACGAGGGGAATGCCGAGGTCGTTGTCGCCGTAAAACCAATCGCGACAGCGGCGAACGACTTCTCGGTACGCGTCGTCTCCCAACACCCGATAGGCCTCGCGCGCAGCCAAAGCCAATTTCATCACGTCGATGGGCTGTTGATCCCAGTCCGCACGCCGATGGCCGTCACACCAACCGCGATTGCCGATGGGACGGATGACACCATCGCGACCGCTCATCTTATCCACCAGGAAGTCGAGGCTCTCCTTGGCTGCTTCTAGCGTATCGACGCGTCTGTGGTACCGATAGGCTACAAACAGCGCCCACGGCAATAGCCCATTGGCGTAGGTGATTTGCGGCTCAAACCACCGCCAGTCATCCGTCCTGTGCGTGCGGTAAGCATCGAGCAAGCGCTGCTCGAACACGTCCGCCAGATTGATGAGATCGGCTTCAGTCACTCCAGAAGGCAAAGTCGAACCGTCTCTTCGCTTAGACAGCAGCAGGCAACAAGTTGCGAGACCCCAGGCCTGGCCGCGCAAAAACTGCAACTCGCCGCTGGCCGAAAGCGACCGGCGCAGGATCTCGGCGGCCACGCGACGCCGGGCAGCGTCTTCGAGATTCAAGTACGCCGCTGCCGCCGCCCATAGGGAGCGGCCCAGACAGTCGTCCGAGCGCGACTCTGATTCCGGCATCCGGTTAAAATAAAAGTTGTTCTGAAACCAGCCGTCCTCCCTTTGCGCCCAAAGCAAGAAGGCCAAGTACCGATCCAGCAGCTGGTATAGTCTTCGTCGTTCCGCGGATTCATCGTCTCTAAGCAGATCCAACCACTCCATGCACGCCCAGATGGCGCGCGCGTTGTCATCGGTCGAGTAACCTTCTTGCCGGCGCGGGATGCGCCCGAGGCAATGCTCGAGCAACCCCGTGTCGTCAGTCATGCGTTCCAGATGATCGAACTTAACGACTGACGGGGACAATAGGCTTCACCTCTCCTTCACTCCGCTCTGCAGCCTTTGCATCATCGTCCGTTTCGCTGCAGAGCTTCGCAAACAGTTTCAGGTATTGTTCGCCAACGTGTGGCCAGTGCGTCGCTGCACCGATCTGTCTGATCTTCTCCTCCCATTGCCGCATAGTTGCTTCATCCGCTAACAGCCGCCGCAGTTGCCGCTCCCAAGCGGCAGTGTCGCCATACGGCAACAGCAGTTCCTCACATCCGCGCAGCAGGTCACGGGCATGTTCATATGGCGTCGAGAGAACCGGACGACCCACGCCAACCGCATAGGCCAAGGTGCCGCTGGTAATTTGCTGCATTCCCGGATATGGGGTGACGTAAAGATCACACGCTGTCAAGTAGTCGATCAGTTCCTCCTCGCTGAAATAGCGATCAATCATCCGTACGTTCGCCTCCAGCCCAAGGCGACGGATCATCTCCTTTAACTCCTCGCGGTATGCTTCCCCCTCGCGCTTTTTCACTTCAGGGTGTGTCTGTCCGGCAATGACGTATAGAGTCTCTGGCACTTTGCGGACCACTCCCGGCAAGGCAGTGATCACCGACTCGATGCCCTTGCCGCGACTGAGCAATCCAAAGGTGAACATGACCTTGCGCCCCTCGAATCCCAGGCGACGGCGGAGGAGATCCCGATCCTCGCCACTTGGCTCCGGTGCACCGTGCGGAATGTAGAAGATTTTACGCTCCGGCAAGTTAAACGCTCTGGTCAGATACGAAATCGCCTGACGATTCATAACCACGATAGCGTCGCTCGCATCAGCGATTTGTTGCTGAATACGGCGATAAGGCGGTTGAGGATCGGCAAAGATGGTGTGAAACGTCGTGACGAGCGGCTTCTTCAGGGCATGGACGAAGTCGAGTATGTATTCACCCGCTTCGCCTCCGAAAATGCCAAACTCGTGCTGCAGGACCACCACCGAGACATCGCTGCGGTTGACCTGTTCCGCCATCTGCGTGTAAGCCGCACGGTCCTGCGCCGGTAAAGGCCAGAACTTCGGATCGTTTCGATAGGCCGAGTCGCCATCGGTTTCGTTATAGAGTACAATCACCGGATCAACATCGCGCCGTTTGCCGGCGATGCGCACGCTGTTGAGAAGATGCTCGGTGAATGTGGCGATGCCGCAACGACGCGGTGGAAATGTACTGACGTATGCGATCCGCTTCATGCCTGCATCACCTCTTTCGGTTGGTTGATAATGGAATTATTGAATACCTCGCCGGCAGGCGCCACGGTCCGATACCCGAAAATGCTGTTGCTGAGGCGGCTGCCCTCACGCACGACTGAACGATCCCAAAGGATGGAGTGCGAGCAATGCACGCGGGCACCGATGCGGCAGTTATCACCAATCACCGCGTATGGACCAATCACCGCCTGGTCGCCTATCTTCACATTGTTCCCAATCAACACCGGCGGCACCAAGAGGGAACCGGAACCGAATTCGACGTTTTCCCCTGTCCAAACACCAGGCTGAACCTGACGCCCTTGCATGGAAAGAGGAAAACGTCGGTCGAGCACATCCCAATGAACCTGGCGGTAACGGGCCGGAGTCCCCATGTCGCGCCAATAGCCTTGGCTTACCATACCATATACGCCGGCGCTTTCCCGAATCAGACGCGGGAACGTTTCACGCTCAATAGAGACCTCACGTTGCGCCGGGATATAACGCATGACCTCCGGTTCTAGTATGTACAAACCGGCGTTGATCCGATTTGACGGCGCCTCCTCAGGGCGAGGTTTCTCAATAAAACGCAAGATCCGTCCGGCATCATCCTGTTCAACTACTCCGTATGAAGAAGGGTCTTCTACTTCTGTCAGCGCAATAGAGGCGATTCCACCATGCTGGCGGTGAAACTCAAGAAGAGGAATCAACTGCGGCAAGTGGACAATGTCAGCGTTGACGACCAGGAACCGCTCATCGAGCAATCGCTCCGCATTCTTGATAGCTCCTGCCGTCCCCATCGGAAACGGTTCGAGAGCGTACTCAATCTTCACTCCCCAGCGCCGTCCGTCTCCGAAGTAACGGCGAATCACATCCGAACAGTGGTGCGCGGCTATAACAAACTGATCGACGCCTTGTTCATGTAGATAGGTGATGAGGTGTTCCAACCATGGGCGATTCGCAATGGGTGCCATTGGTTTCGGCAGATTTTCAGTTAATGGACGTAGACGTGTACCTAAACCTCCAGCTAACAACAATGCTTTCATTTTGTCATCCCTCCCATTAGTTTCGAGCTTCATAGGGTTCACTTAATATTATGAAGGCCGAAACAGATGGATGATGAAAAAATGAAAGAAATGAAAAAATAGATGAGAGATAAGTTGTTAGCACTCAATATATCTGGTTGCTAATAATAGTATACATAATATTCCATCATGATGGCAAGTAAAATGCTTTTTAGTATAATCGCCGCGGCATCGATGTCGTTTGGGTGGATCACACCGAGTTTGCTTAGTAATGCTACTGCAGTTGCGGAACAATTCTACCGTTCCGCGACTTTAAGTGCCGCCCATGCTGAAACGGACGCAAAATGAAGAGCGTCAGAGGCCATCTTTGCAGTATAATACAATTGTCAACATAATATAGATTAATAGGGATTCATTCGTGATAAAGGAGGAGAAGACGCGATGCCTTATCCGCTCCCACCATACCGCGTGGGTATTGCCGGCGCAGGCGCTTTTGCTGCGTTCTTGGCCGGCGCGCTCGCGCCGTTGCCTGAATTTCAATTGATAGCCGTCGCTGGCCGTACTGACGAAAAGCGCCAGCGCGTGCTGGCCTCCTATCGCCACCGTCGATCCGATGTGGCTGCCCCGCGCGAATATCGGGAAGCGGCCGAACTCATCCGTGATCCGGACATCGACGTGGTGATCTTGACGACACCGCCCCATCTCCACGCACCGCTCGGCGAACTGGCATTGATGCAAGGTAAGCACCTACTGCTGGAGAAACCTGGGGCACTGACTTCAGCGGCGCTGAAAGACAATGTCCGGCTCGCCGCGAAACAACAGCGCGCGCTCGCCGTCAACCTAGTCTTGCGCTACAACCCGTTGGTGGAAGTGGTCGAATGGATGCTCCGTCACCATTTGTTAGGTCGTGTACACCACGCCAGTCTCCACAACGCCGCACACCGTGTCGCAGCCGGGCATTGGTTCTGGAACCGCGAACAGAGCGGAGGCATCTTCATCGAACATGGGGTTCACTTCTTCGAAGTCGGCCGGCACTGGTTTGGCGAACCTGAAGATGCGCGCGGTTTTGCTGTAACCGAAGCGAACGGCGAGCAGTCACGCGTGTGGGCGAGTGTGATTCACCGCAGCTGCACGCGTCAGGACTATGTACAGGAAACGCAAGTGCCGACAAAAAGGGCAGGCGCCGAACTCCTGCACGAGTACGTACCGGTTCAGTACTACCATGGATTCACAATGGAAGCGGACGCTCCCGAGTCGACGCAGTGGGAAGTCCACTGTGCTCAAGGGCGGATTGTGCTTGAAGGCTGGATTCCTCAACGGCTATACGTCGAGGGCATGCTCACGGCAGAACAGGCGGAACAGATCGACGCCCTGCTTGACACCGTGCCTACGCAACCAGCGGCAGACGCTGGAGAACGGGTACGGGCATGGGCCGCATCGCGGTTGTCTCCTAGTGCGTCGATGTCCGATCGTGCATCCTCATCTTTCGTTTCCCGCCTACCGTATCGGCGGACATTGTCATTGGTTGATCGGCAAGGATGGTATGAGGCGATGGCCCAGGCCCGCTTCCTGGACTTATGCCGGATGATCCAAGATCCGAACTGGAGCGGACTGGTGACGCCCGACGACGCCGTATCCGACCTAGCTCTGGCCGAAGCCTGCATAGCTTCTAAAGTCTGGCAAGAGAACGGAGTGCAGAACTCTTCATCCAATCAGACGAGACTGCTTTAGCTGGATTCGTATTCGCACACGACCATCTTCCTCTCCGAACATCACGACTGTTGGGCGTACAAAAAACCGCCAACCAGGCGTTTCGCTGGTTGGCGGTTTCGGTTTTTTATGGTTCTGGCATTGGAAATCAAAACCACGCTATCATTTTCCTTTGCACGACTGCATTATACCTGCAGGAGCTTTTTCCACTCGCATAATCATAAACTGAACATCTTTCATGACGAAGCTAAATTTTAAGAACCGATCAATAAAATGAAAATAAAAAATGCAAATAGTTAGGTCTCTTATATCCTTTTGCACCCATGCTGGTTAGCATGGCTAGCTATAGCACAAACAAACATTCTTTATAATAAAAGAGGGAATATCTCCTTTCGGTTGTCTGTTCTCCGAATATTCAATCGCCCTAATTTTAATAAAATAAGCACTTGTACAATCAGACTTATATCTTTCTCATATTTTAAAGTAACTTAATTCAAAGGAGATGAAATACATTATCGGAACATTGGTAATATTGTGATAGTAATCATAAAAAAGAAAAATGTAATTGTAAACAGGTATGTAGATGTAAAAATTTGCATGTGACGGTGCATGGACCTGCAACACAAGGACCTCCAGGGGCCGGCGCTATCATTCCGTATGCATCTGGAATAGCTCCTGTTGCACTATCTACAGTTGATGTTGCAGGTGTAATAGTTAGTACTGGAGCTATCGTTGGATTCGGAAGTTCTGCGCCAACTACTGATATTAATACAGGAACACTAACTCTAGGTGTCGGTGCCGGGAACATCCCTGACTTCGCGTTTGTGGTTCCTCGTGCCGGAACCGTCACATCCATATCTGCATTCTTTAGTGCTACAGTGGGTATAACTTTAGCTGCAGCTGGAACAGTTCGAGCAGAATTATGGAGAAGTACTACTGGAGGTGTACCTGATCCAGCTAGCAACACCTTTACTCCAACAGGCGTTTTTGTAGATTTAGTACCAGCCTTCGACCCTGTAGTTACCGCTGGCAATACTGCAGCTGGTACTGCCCCGGCGGCATTACCGGTAGCTGCAGGTGACAAACTATTACTGGTTGTTTCCTTAAGAACATCTGGACCTACTCCAATTAATATCGGTGTCCTTACAGGTTTTGCAAGTGCGGGTGTTGGAATCAGTTAATTTCAATAGCCCGCGACCTAGTCGGCACAAAAGGGAGACATCCTCATAATGAGGGTGCCTCTTTCTTCAGTTTCTTGTTTCCCCGATTTTACACCAAGGTACAACACTTGCAAGCAATATGTGCGTCCTGCGACACCAAAATCGATTCCTAGCTTTGCTGCGGTATTGTTCCTTCAAAGGCATACTAGTCATTCGGAAAAGGCTACTTTTCAAGGATGGACTTCTGATAATGAATACTTAAAAAATCTACAAGAGAAAGAGAGAATACCTCCTTTTGGCTATCTCATTCTCCGAATATTAAATTGCCTAATGTTGATAATATAAACGCTTACTCTATAACTAACTTATGATCCTACTCATATATTGAAATAATTAAAGTGGAAAGTAGGTGAAACATATTGTCTGAACATAAGAAAAATATGCAACAGGTGAGAGTGACATGTGGTTGCACCAATATGCAAATCGTGAAAGTGCATGGACCTCTGCCAGCAGACATTGCGTTAGCTGCTGTTAATGCCGCAACCACTGTTCCGGAAATGCGAGCCGCCATTGAAAATCCTTTGCTTGGATTAAACCTTACAGAATATAACATGTTATCAGAAGCAGCTAAAAATGATGTTGCCCAGCAATTGCTCAATAATCGGCCTGCTTCAGGTTACCCTTCCGTTGCTAGTGTCCAAGCCGCTCTTGATCAAGCCGTAAATCAAGTTGTCGGTTTAGCTGCTGTCAATGCCGCAACCACTGTTTCGGAAATGCGAGCTGCCATTGAAAATCCTTTGCTTGGATTAAACCTTACAGAATATAACATGTTATCAGAAACCGCTAAAAATGATGTTGCCCAGCAATTGCTCAATAATCGGCCTGCTTTAGGCTACCCTTCCGTTGCTAGTGTCCAAGCCGCTCTTGATCAAGCCGTAAATCAGGTCGTTGATTTAGATAATATTTATGTTCAAGCTGGTGCTGTTGGTGGAAATGGCAGTAGAGCAAATCCTTTTGGAACCATTCCTCAAGGAATTGCCGCGGTGAATCCAGGTGGAACTGTTCATATTCTAAGTGGAACGTATCCAATTACATCACAAATTGTCGTCAATAAGGCTGGAATTACTTTAAAAGGAGAACCGGGTACCCTGCTATTCTTACAAGCGAACATTATTGCAATGCTAATTACTGCCCCAAATACGACAATCGATGGTTTAACGATGACAAGCAATATTCCTTATGCAAAAGAATTTATCCAAATTGGTGGAAATAATACGACAATCATCAATAATACCATTTACGGGCCACCTCAAGCATTGCCTATGAGCAGCTGGATTGTTAACAGAGCCATCGTATCTCAAGGAGGCCTTGCTATTTCGGTGATGAATAATACTTTCCATTCTTTAAGGACAGGAATGTATATTAATCCGAATGTGACAGGTCCTATTAACAATAATGTGGTTTACAATACAAAAGGAGGATTTTTAGTAGACCGTGCATTCACCACCTTCTTAGGAAACTCATGGGGAACCCCACCGAATGAATTTGATATTGTTTTGCTTGTAGGTACAACATCTGGTCCTCCATATGATAATCTTGCTCTATTAAGTGCACTTAATAATAATGCAACCATCTCGGATCAAAGATGAAAGAAAGAAACTAGAAATCCATTGTCAAAGGCAAAGGTTTGAGGGATAAGGGTCTTTCCTTTTCTCTCAAACCTTTATCCTTGCTAAAAGCACAACTTTACCGAAATAGTCATTTTCGTTTACCAAAAAACTGTCGAGTCGCTCCTTGAAAAGTTGAATATGAATATCCTCTCTTATGTTAATAACGGCAAATAACCATAAAACTACCATATGTTTACTCGAAACAAAACCAAAGCTTTACTCTTGGCTCTCCTAGCTACGCAAACTCCCTTTTAACCAAGCGCGAGAACGATAGGGTCCGATTGGAATTTGGATTAAGCTTGTTTTCCCACGCGAATCGATCTTGTAAAGTTTATCACATAAGTTCACATCAAATCCGAGAAGCGGATGCCCACCCATCCCCATGGCAGACGCCACCAAGAGCAGTCGTTGCACGAACATCCCCGCCTCCATTTGTTGAATGCGATATCCTCTGTACCCTAATTCCTTTTGCAGGTGATCCCTGTCTCCTACCACATGCAGACAGAGCGGCACTTGGAACAGATTAACATTGTCCATTGACATTCCGTATTGCAGGTAGTGACGATAATCTCCAGAACGTATCCGTCCTAACGCATGAACAGCACTATCATAGTAGTAAGCACCATTTGGAACATCTTCAACGTTATAAAAACAGCCATACAGGGAGACACGGGACGGCGGCTTCTCATATTCTCCATCTAAATCATTTCGATACGTGAAAGAAAGCGTCGCCTCTTTTAGCAAAGTAGCCAATTGTTCTTGACTTACCTTTCCCAAAACAAAATCCATACCTGGTGAATATCGCTTCTGGCAGACGGATGCCAGATCATACGATAACCGCTTCACACAAGGCAGAACTACCGCTTGGACCCCACAGGTACCTTTCTCCTCTACCTTAATCTGCCGAAATGATCGTGATGATTCCAACATCGACGCTTCATTCATTTTTCTCAGCATCGGATAGTCCATGATCCTCCGCGACCGAATATAGTAATGATGCTGAACTGCTGGCAATTCTCTGCACAATTCAGTGGCAGAAACATTTTCTTCTAAGTTATTATCGTTAGCAAACCAAGTGATCGAAGACTCCACAGATAATGCAATAACGGCATATACACTCTCTTCCTGTCCGGATAGTCCAATCAGATGGTTGATCGCCCTATCAAGAAATTGAAAATACACTGTCGATGCGAAGCCGAACTGTTTCGCCACTTCCAACAGCTGCCCGATTAGCACGCCAGCATCCAGCCCTTGCAGGCGATAAGCAAAATTATTGTATTTAAAGAAATTTTTCCAAAACATTGTCGATACAAAAACAATACCGAAACAAGCCGACACGTCACAGCGATTGCCCAAGGCCCTAGTTAGATAGGAATCGAAATTGCCTTCCCGCAACAATACCAAACGATGGTGTGCCACATCGTAATGGTACACTCCTTCTGGAACATCCTCCATTTTCAAATACACGTATAATTCGTTTGGATACAGCGCCCCGCCCGAGGGAACAAACCGCCGGTACAAGTGCATTAGGTTTTCCGCTTGTTCCGTCGGACCCATGGAAAAGGCTAGCTGACAAAATTGAGTAAGGCCGAAAACGTACCAAAGAAAATGACCTATTTCTTCTAGGTCGAGATTTCCAGGCGCTTCCCTTCCCTCGAACGTTAACGGTACTTCTGAAGAAAGCGGAATCACTGGCAAATTGCGGTACAACTTATACGGAAGCGGCGCATCTTCCCAATCTACCTCCCAATCTGGCGGCATAATCTTATCGATGTCAAAATGAAGATGGTGTAAAAACGTATCTAGCTTCATCCTCCCGCCTCCTATGGGAACGGATGGGGATGTGGATTAAGCTGTTCAAGTGTGAGCGGTTGTTTCGTATACCCGAGTTCCATCGGTACCCGGAGCACCCTCTCGAGACCTGTCACGCGGGTAAGGTGATGTCCAAATGTCATCGGTAACATTCCTGGAATCAGTACTTTCACGCAATATAATCCGTTTCTTTTGATTACGGGTGTTGTCTGGTCCACCACAATTACCTCGAGGTTCAATCGTCGAAACTTCTGAAGAATATCCCGCAGATCATCCGTCAAGTCCGCACTCTTCGTTTGCTGTTTGAATTCTTCTTCAAACGTTCGCAACGGACGATTGTCATCCAACAAAAATTGCAGACGTTCCTCTGCTTCCGGCAAACCGTACAGCATGCCATGGTCCTCCATCTGCTGCACTAATAACGGATCATGTAACATTTTCTCATATTTCTTTCGGTTTGCCTCCAATTTCTCGTCAAGCACAAGCATCATGCCAGCTAACTCGTGAATCGCGCTTTTCACCGCCCGTATGGGGTCCGGATGAGCTCCAGCGGCACAAATAAGATTCAACCCCTTTTGTTTTCTGTTTTTCGCCACTGCCCAAACGCTTGGAATCCCGTGCTCCATCGTCGAGTTGAAAAAATACAGATCATATCCCGCCACTGCACGCACACGTTCGACCATCAACTGTAATTCTTTATCGTTAGCGGAACGAAGGTCAAGACGCGGAAGAGACAGCTGCGCATACCAAGTCATTAAGAATGAATCACGCTCCACCACCTCCAAAATGGCATGGAAAATCGCTTCCTCTAAACTCCCGCCTAATGCACATCCGTTGGAAGTTTCGTAGACAAAGCCATCCCCACCTCCTAAACTGTAATATGCGAGCAACTCTGGGACCAAAATCGGACGCTCTTGTAAAAACGAATAGCCCCATACCCAATTCATTGGACGATCAGGATGGAACGGTTTGAACGGAAAATCGGGTCGCGCATACTGTTCCTCTGCATGCACTCCTACCTTTAATGGGTTGAGTGCTTGATCTGCTAGATTTCGGTAACTGTCATAAACCACCGTTCGTTTGCCACGAGGTTCGATGCCGCAATATCTCTCCAATCCCTCCAAAATGGCGGTTAACTCGCTAATCTCATAGGAATGAGTCCGTCCTGCCACTCCCTCGTCCCCTATAAACAACGGCATATTGACAACGACATCCGCAAACGGCAGCACGAAATGATGCATTTTACCATTCAATAATCCAGTTCGGTAATCTAGATAGTCTTTGACCAGTACTTCTTTCAACTCTTCTATCGGACGGCAGCGGTAATTGTCAGCGCTGATCTTTGGACTTGGTTGCAGCGATATTTGGGCTGCTGTCGGTGAATCGTCGGGTAATTGACCACATACCGTACATAATGGGTCGGGCAGAAAGAAGTGACATGAGTTCTTTAATGTTTTCAGGTTGATTAGGAACACCTTTTCTTCTAAGTGGGCACGACTGCCTTCTAACACCCTCTTCGTTTCCGCGGCGATCAGGTAGGCCATCTGCAAAAGTCCAGTTCGTGATACCCATGCATCACGTTGTATTCCTCCTTGCACCGCCATCATCTGTTGCAGCTCCCACATTTCCTTACGGTCGTACCCCGCTATAAGGCGTCGCATATCAGCACACTGAGAACATCCCGGTGTATTAGGGCGAACTAGCGGACCGATCACGCCCTCACCAAATGAAACGAAGCCCCGAAGCCATGGAATGCCTAACGGTCGTAGCACCTCTTCCGCCTTGTGATGAGCGGAGGGATGCCAAGCATCGTGCAACACTAGAGCCAAACCCGTTTCTTCCGGAACTCCTTTCTCGAAATCAATTTGCCGAACCACCTGATATTGAACGGACAATTTTTCATACACAAAATCTGCCAATACCCCTTCTCCAACCATCAATACGCAAGCACCCATCAGAAATTCTCCTTTCTTAACAGCACGCCAAACACCCCTGCCAGTTCCTCTTTCAAAAAAGGTTCTATCGCTAAATCAAAGACGAAAAGTCGTATCCTATTCTGTTTCAAGACCTGCATGGCGGACTGCAAGAGCTCCAATTGTGCCGTTTCTTCACAAGCAGGGATCTCAAGTCTTAATGGCTCCTCTTCGTTTAGAAGAATGGAGGAATCATCCAGCACTTGTATTCGAAGTGAAGCCGCTTGAGCTTGATTTTGTGCATCCATAAGCGCCTGCTCTAGCGCTTTCCGCAGCGCCATTGTGATATTCAAGCCGGCACTGCCATACCAGCGGCCTCTCGTGCCGACCCATACCACAGGAAAGCCTGACACCTTCTCTCCCAAACCGATCGTCGGCGGTCCATGCATCGTCGTCAGTGCCTGCAAATAAAAACGGCAGTGCTCATCCTCCACCGTACCCAACCATGCCCGAAAAATAGGTTCCCTGCGATTAACTTGCCGTTTGCACAGCTCCTCGTCCAAGCACTTTTGCCATCCCCGGCAAATGCCTTCCGCAATCGTTTCCCCTGCCCCGACACCGATAAATTCCTGTGGTGTGATCACACCAACTTCTTTTTCGCGGTTTAAAGATGCCGTAACAAGTAAATCTATCATTGGCGATATATACGATTCAATCCCAGCCAACCCCGCTTCCCGCCGTGCCTCCTCATGTGTTAGACCTGCACAGATAACTTCTGGAAGCAGATCAGCCGGGCCTTCCGATAGCGGGTTCACAGCTTGAACGCAGCACTGGGCCAACGGAAGCTGCTTCAAGCCGCCTTCCTCCCATATATGGAAAATTCCTGATTCTGCGGATGTCAATTGATTGAAATAATGAAACAATCTACTCGGATCATTGCGGCTCGAATTCTGTTTAAGCCTCCAATCCAGATCTTGAACCAATTCAGCCTCCACACGTCCAGTCGTCACCAGTGGATGCTTTATGAACGAATGCCAGTCACCTTCCAATGTTTCCAGATCGAGAAGGAAAAACTGATTTCTCTGTTCCGATTTCGTCACTCCTGTAACTTTTTTGAATAATTCAAATACTATCACATTTGCCAACATCGCTCCCGCTGTGGAAGAAAAAGTTTGTAACGGCCGGTCTTCGCGAAGCGCGGATCGGTGTATGCGACGCCATGCGGATTCCCAGCATCCCTCAGAATCCGGATGCACTAATGGACCCGCTAAACCCACTTGCTGCAAAGATATGGCAGGGAGAAACCCCTTCTTCTCCTCCCTGCAAACGGCATGAAGGGCCCGCAGCTCCTCTACATTGCCTTCCTGCGAGACATATAAAATCCACTCAAATGGCTGTACCACTTCTCGCCAAGAACTCTCCCCCGCTCCCTTCTGTAGAGTTATCTCCTCTATTGCTACTTCGGAGTCCGTTTTGCGGGCATTCTCCGCCAGTTCCTTCAACCGCATTCGATTAGTAGGCATCGAATCTGTAATCAGAACATGGAACTTAGGCAATCCTGATTCGGTCAACGCAGAAACCAATGAGACCAAAAATGGGCCAGAGCCGATTGCCAATACTTTAGATTGACGATATACTTGAAAACGGAACGCACCGGAATCAACGAAACTTTCTATAAATTCAATTTGTGAAGCATACTTTTGGAGGATCTTGCTGTCCAATTGATGCGGACGGTCTTGGCTCACATCCCGAACAAAGCCGTTTTTGTACAGAATTTCTGCAATTTCATACACCCTGTTCCGATATGGGGCCGATAATCCTTTTGTCAATTCTCCCAATGTGTGCTCTCCGTTAAACATGGGCATCAGTTTTTCAATCCACTGATAAATTGTATTGCCTTTCATACGAAATGAGCTGGAGTTATTCCTAAAATACACACCACCGTTTGGATCAGGGATAAAAAACGTGTCTCTTTTCACCTTCAGACGCGAGGAAGCGTTCAGATTTTTCATTCTACCCCTCCGTATCCGTGAGTTGTTCCTAAATGCGTAGTATCATTTTATGTACATCTATTTGTCCTTTATGTTCATTTCATAAAGCGGGGCCCCTGCAGAGAATTACGCAGGGGCAGTCCATTCTTCTTAGGTAATCACCTTTTTGTGCTAGGGGACTAGAAAGTTCCGCCAAAACCTCCCCCCCAGCAATGGAAGCAGCTAAAGCAACTAAAGCAGTTGAAACAACGGCCAAAACAATGTCCAAAACAACGGCCAAAACAATGTCCACCGCAACGGCCAAAACAATGTCCACCACAACGGCCTCCGCAACGTCCTCCACAGCGTCCACCGAATTGACGAGCATCATCAACCAAATAGGTCTGGGTTTGAGGATCCCAAACCATCACCTCATCCGCCGCGAAATCATCCAACCCTAACATTTGAAGTTCATCTTGGAAATTATACATTTCACACCATCCTTATTAAATTTTGTAGTTTCTGGCGACTTAACCAGAGACAGGGATGAGAGTAGAACGAAAGTAATCAGAAAGATATCTGCAAATTCAGATAAATCCACCGACTACTTCGAGTACTCTCATCAACAAGCTATGTACTCTGTTGGGTGGTTGTTACTGATTGAAGTGCCTATTTTACTGATTGAAGCGCCTATTTCATTGAGGCTTCGTAAAACCGTATGAACCTCTCTCGCCTTCATTCCATTTAGATGATCGAGCGGCTGTATTGGAGAAAATGGCCTTTCGCCAATCAAAGACATTCATTCCAAACACGGGCAGACCCTCGATTAATCGTCCAATCGCTCCAAATCCGCTTTGAATGTCCGGAAGAACACTTTTTAGCCAAGAAGCGTGAAAACTACCTTCTTTCCTTCCTCATTGGATGGGTTAGTTATAAAACATATGTTCGTTTTTGTGAATCAAAAATTTCCCGATTCATCTCCCCCTTTACTCCGTTTAGAGGAAGGGAGACTTCTCGGGAAAATGTTAAAAACAAAGGCTGGAGGGATAAGGTTTTCCCTTTTCCCTCAAGCCTTTTTCCAACCATTTATCAAAATTTTATTTCGACTTTGGCAGGAGTTTTTTTATTTAGTTTCTACAACTTCAAGGTTAGTTTAGCGACACACTCAACGTGCGCAGTATGCGGAAACATATCAACCGGCTGCACTTCGATCGTTTGATAGCCGCCGTCTTCGAGAATTCGTAAATCCCTTGCCAATGTCGCCGGGTTGCAGGAAACGTACACAACGCGCTTCGGCTTCATGGCAATGATGGTTTGTAAAAGCGTTTCATCGCAGCCTTTGCGAGGCGGGTCGACAACGATACAGTCCGCGCGGATGCCTTGTTCGTACCATTGCGGGATGACCGCTTCCGCCTCGCCGACGGCAAATTCGACGTTGGTGATGCCGTTTAATTCAGCATTGCGTTTTGCATCTTCAATCGCTTCCGGCACCACTTCGACGCCGTACACTTTTTTCGCTTTTTTCGCTAAAAACAAGGAAATCGTACCAATGCCGCAATAAGCGTCGATCACCGTTTCCTTTCCCGTCAAACCAGCATATTCGAGTGCCTTTTCATATAGCACTTTTGTTTGTTCCGGGTTGACTTGATAGAAAGAGCGAGCCGAGATCGCGAATTTAATGTCACCGATGTAATCGTAAATGCATTCGGCTCCCCACAATACTTTCGTCTCGTCACCCATAATCACATTCGTCTTTTTTGGGTTAATGTTTTGGATAATCGATTTTACATTTGGCACGGAATCAATAATTTCTTGCACAATTTTCTTTTTATGCGGCAACTCTTCCGTGCGGGTAATGAGAACGACCATGACTTCTTTCGTCGCCGCCCCGTAGCGCGCCATGATATGGCGGAGCACCCCTTTATGCGATACTTCGTTATAGGCAGGGATGCGGTATTTTTCGCAAATTTTTTTCACCGTCTGTACGACGACATCGTTCATTTCCTGCTGGATGAGACAGGCATCCATATCGATAATTTCATGGCTGCGCTCTTGGTAAAATCCCGCGACCAGCCCGCCTTCGCGCTCGCCGACAGGCACTTGCGCTTTGTTGCGGTAGCGCCATGGGTCTTTCATGCCGATGACAGGATGAACGATGACATTTTTCAATTTGCCGATGCGCGCCATCACTTCTTTCACATGTTTTTGTTTTGCTCGAAGCTGGCCCTCATAGCTTAAGTGCTGCAGCTGGCAGCCGCCGCACTGCTTGTAAATCGGGCACAGGGGCGCGACGCGGTCCGGGCTTTGCTCATGCAGCTCGATAAGGCGTCCGTAGCCATATCCTTTTTTCACTTTGATGACTTTGATTTTCGCCTTCTCGCCCGGCAGCCCGTTTTTGACAAAAATGGGAAATCCGTCAATTTTAGCGACTCCTAAACCGTCATGTGTCAAATCTTCAAATGTCACATCATAATATTCGTTTTTCATTACTGGTGCTTCGATGTTTGCCATTGTTCTTCACCTTTCGAGGAACTAGCTCTGCTATATCGTCTTTTGAACTTTTTATCCAAGAATCACGATGTTTTCCGACTGTCGGTGACCGAACAACAGCCTGCTTTGCAGACAAATATATTTGTCTGCCAGCGCGTTGTTCGGTCATCTGCCACGCATTAGCGTGACGAAGGCAAATCAAAGACTTGCCTCCGACAGTCGAAAAAATCTGTGACAAACTTCTTATCCATCAGAAGTCTTATATAGACATATTAAGCGTAATCAGTATCCATCGTCCACACAGTGCTGTCATGATTGTAGCACACAATTCTGTGCAGCACAAAAAGAGAACAGGGATTAGTACCCTGTCCTCATTTGCTCTGCTTTTTCTTTAGATACCAATACTTCCAAATGCCGGTACAAATTGACGAATTCCCCCGGAAGCATGCCGCCAAACTCTCCGTCTAAATTTAACTGCATCGGCGACATCACTTTAATGCGGTTTGCTTTCGTGTAAATGAGATTTGGGTCATTAATATGTTCGCCGCGCGCCGCGAGCGTTACAAGCCGGATAAACTCAGCCAAATTCGTTTTCTTTAAAATAATTAAATCAAACATGCCGTCATTCAAAGACGAATCCGGCGCCAGCTTTTCAAAGCCGCCGACCGAGTTCGTCAGCGACACTAAAAAGAGCATAATTTCGCCTTCAAATATTTTGCCGTCATATTCAATGCGCGCTTCTGTCGCTTTGATCGACGGAAGCATCTCGATTCCTTTTAAATAGTAGGCAAGCTGGCCGAGCATGGTTTTTAATTTGCTTGGCACTTCATAGGTTAATTCGGTTAAACGGCCGCCGCCGGCAATATTAATAAAATAGCGGGTTTTCCCTTCATTCATGACGCAGCCGATATCGATCGGAACAGCTTCCCCGTTGGCGATAATGTCGCATGCCCTTTCGATCGAACGCGGCACGCCGATCGCGCGGGCGAAATCGTTCGTCGTCCCGACTGGAATAATGCCAAGCTTGGGGCGATAATCTTGATCGGCAATCCCGTTGACGACTTCGTTGATCGTTCCGTCCCCGCCGGCAGCCACCACTAAGTCAAATTCGCGCTCCACTGCTTTGCGGGCCGCTTCCGTCGCATCGCCCGCCCCGGTTGTCGCATGGCATGATGTTTCATATCCCGCTTTTTCCAATTGTACTAATACTTCCGGCAAATGCCGTTTAAATATTTCCCGGCCTGACGTTGGATTGTAAATGATCCTTGCACGCTTCATCGTTTCATCATCCTACTTTATTAATGTCAATTCCACTATTTAACATAATAGCGGAATCGCCCAGCGGTTGCAACGATGACATCTCTCCATCAAGAAAGGGCTGATCGTCTCAGCCCCTTTGATTATTGCCCTGCTGTTTTCCGTTGCTCCGCCGCTTCTTCATTCGCTTGGGCGCTTGACGGTTCCACATTTCCTTTCGCCGCAAAGTTTTCTAACAATTGTTTCACATCGATCCCCGCGGAAGCTTTCAATGTTTCCTGCAGGCTGGCCATTAAGTTGGTCGCATAGCCGGTGATGCGGTTCGCACCGCCGTTTGTGCTATTAGAACCCGTATCGACAATCGTAATTTTATCAATATTGGCAAGCGGGCTCGCCACTTGTTTTGCGTATTCTGGAAGCATTTTGATGATCATGTCGAGAATCGCCGCTTGACCATAACGCTCGAACGCTTCGGCGATTTTTTGTTTTGCTTCCGCTTCCGCCAAACCTTTCAGACGGATAATTTCTGCCTCGGCTTCCCCTTTTGCTTTTTCTGCTTCCGCTTTTGCCAATCCATCGAGACGGATGCGCTCCGCTTCGGCTTTCGCCATTGCTTCGATCCGGTATTTTTGCGCGTCCGCTTCAGCTATTAGCTTCGCTTTTTCCGCCGCCGCGGCTTGCTCAATCGCATAGCGTTCGGCGTCCGCTTTTTTCTTCACTTCCGAATCATATTGCCGTTCGCGGCGCAAAATTTCTTTTTCTTCCAATTCGATTTGCTTTTGCCGCTCAATAATTTTAATTTGCATTTGCTGCTCGGTGACTTCCTGTTTCGCTTTAGCTTCTTCCAAATGATACGCCTGATCGGCGCGCGCTTTGGCGATATCTTGTTCCCGGCGGAATTCGGCAAGCTTCAATTGATTGATTTTTTCCGCTTCCGCGATTTCCGTCAGGCGCTCGAGCTCCGCTTTGCGCGCTTCTTTATCCGCTTCTGCGCGTTTAATGCGTGTTTCTTTTTCCGCTTCCGCCGTCGCGATATCGGCGTCGCGCTTCACTTGGGCGATGCGCGGTTTTCCGAGCGCGTCTAAATAGCCGTTTTTATCGCGCACATCTTTAATCGTAAACGAAACGATGACAAGCCCCATTTTTGCCAGGTCTTGCGAGGCGACGCGCTGCACTTCTTGCGAAAATTTATCGCGGTTTTTGTAAATTTCCTCCACCGTCATCGAACCGAGAATGGAACGAAGATGGCCCTCTAGCACTTCCTTCGCTTCATTTTCCATATCCTGGCGTGTTTTTCCTAAAAATTGTTCCGCTGCTGTGGCAATCTCGCCGATCGAACTGCCGACTTTAATGATGGCTACGCCGTCCGCCATGACGGGAACGCCTTGTTCCGTATACACTTCCGGCGTTTGCACGTCTAGTTTAATAGAAAGCAAGCTGAGCGGTTCGGCCTGCTGGAAAATCGGCAGGACAAACGTGCCGCCGCCGCGGACAATTTTAATTTTATTGCCGGATTCATCGACATGCACATTTTTGCTTCCTAAATAACTGCCTGTCACAATGAGCGCCTCATCTGGGCCGACCGTACGGTAACGGGTGATAAAAATGGCGATTAATCCGACAAGAAGCAGTACAACCACTCCAATGACTACTAACAATGGCGTCATTCCATATATCCCCCTTTATGTAATGATGAAATATCATATGGATCGTGCTTCGCCACCACGGCGACGCCGTTTTCCATTTTCACAACGATCACTTCCGTTCCGGAGGCAATTTCTTCGTTGTTTATGCTTTTGGCCGCTTTCGAAACCGCGCCGCTTTTGCGCGTCAATAAAATTTCGCCAAATCCATCACGCGGAACGGTGACGATCACTTTAGCAAGCGAGCCTTCCAAGTCCGTATCGGAATAGTTTAACGATGTCTCTGCCGACCGAAGCGGAATAAAGACGAAAAAATGCAAAAGCAATACAACAATGAGTGCAATTCCCCCGCTCATCGCCGCAATCAACCAGGCAGGCAGCTCCGTATATCTTTCTAACAAAAAACCGGATGCGCTGCCAACTGTGAAAAATGATAAAACGAGTTGCGGGCTAAATAACGGATGATCGGGCAGCTCGAAAACGCCATCAACCACATCGCTAAAGAAAATATATAAGAGCGTCAAGCTCCCGCTTACAATCAGGACAGCAAGATACACCGTTTCCAATGGATAGCCGAACACCCCCGTTTCCCCCTTCCCTCGTCATTTACCTTATCATACGAAAGACATCTTGCTTTAGTTTCATCCATTACATTTTTTCGACAACTTTCCTCATATTTCCTCTATCTTTTTCAAAAAATACCGTTTGCACGGTACAAACAAGGTCCGTTTACCACATACATCGAATGCCGCTACATACTAATCGTTGTTTGCTTTAACATGGATAGGCAATTGCAGCGCGCTCTTTGGATGTTGCTTTTTCTTTCTCCATGCGGCAAATAAAGCCATTCCATAAAACGCCATGTAGGCGAAAAAGCGCGGGCGACCCCTATGCCCGCGCTTCCCTAGAGGCGATGCATTTCTTCCCACACAGTGATGACAACCACCAGCGCTTTTTCATTTTCATTTCTATGTCAAAACTTCTTATATAATCCATTTTTTAATCACTCAAAAAACGGGAAATTAAGCTATTTGTCCTATATTTACATAATATTCGAAAAGTTTAATTATCATTCCTGCAAGCCAAAAGTAGTATGATGCACGGTATAAACGGTTGTTTCGAAAAAAATAGCCTGTCCGTCCATGCGAACAGGCATCAGTGGATATCATTATGATTCGCTGTCTCCTCTCGCCCGCAATGTAATGGAAGTTGTTTTCTTTTCTCCATTGCGATAAAAGACAACCCTCACTTTCTCACCAATTTTCGTTTTCGTATATAAATATCTTCGCAACGCACTGACGCTGTCTACCTTTTGCCCATTCATTTCGACGATGACATCTTTCGATTGAAGTCCCGCATCCGCAGCTGGAGAGAACGGTTCTACCGCTGCCACCGCCGCTCCTGCCGTTACGCTGTCTGGCAATTGCAGCTGTTCTTTTCGCACCTCATCGGAAAGATCGGCGACATCCACAAGCTGCACGCCAAGATACGGACGCTTTATTTTCCCATATTGCATCAGCTGTTCCACAATCGGCTTGACATCTTCGCTTGGAATGGCAAATCCTAATCCTTCCACTCCCGTTTCAGAAATTTTTAAACTGTTAATTCCTATCACTTGCCCCGCACTATTAATAAGCGCGCCGCCGCTGTTACCCGGGTTAATCGCAGCGTCGGTTTGAATCACGTTTAACTCCCATTCGCCAGCAGAAGTGGAAACGGGCATGGTTCGCTTTCCGCTCACAATTCCTTCCGTCACCGTCCTCGATAAATCAAGGCCAAGCGGATTGCCGATCGCCGCAACTGGCTCCCCGATCCGCAACTTGGACGAGTCACCGAAACTTGCTACTTTGGTGACGCGGCTGCCATCAATTTTTAATACCGCTAAATCCGTTAGCGGATCGGCTCCTACAATCTCTGCTTTCACCTTTTTGCCATCAGCCAGCGATACTTCTACTTTGTTCGCCCCTTCAATCACATGGTTGTTCGTGACAATATACGCGGTATTTCCATCTTTTTTAAAAATGACTCCCGAACCGGTTCCCGCTTCCTGGTCTTCTGTACGATCAGAAAAGAAATCTTCCTGCTTTTGAATGTTCACGACACCGACAACGGCATCCGTGACGTTTTCAATTGCGGTTATCATATTATTGGATACGCTTCTCGTCGGCTGCAGCGGGAGAGCCTCTGTAGATGTAGAAGTGCCGGTCTGTTTCGTTTCTCCTGCAGATGACGAAGGTGACGAAATGCCAACCTTCGGCGCAGCGTATAACGTAATCGCACTGCCAAGCACCGCCCCAGCAAGCGAAGCGGCAAGCCAAGAAAAGAAACGGCCTTTTTTCGGCGGTCGAACGGTTTGTGGTTCATATGGTGGCATCATATTCATATCCATCGTTCCTTTCTCCTTTCTTCATCTGTTGTTTTATTCCGTGGCGACAGGCAATGGCCGTTTTCTTTTGCGATGGCGCTGTGCCACAAGCAATCGAAGCGACACATAAATTCCTGATAGCGTTAATAAAATAATTGCCACAGCGGCGATATCAATCGCCCATTTAACATTGAAGGAACCAAGTCTCCCCTCATGCAGTCCGCGGATGATGCCAGCAAGCGATTGTACAGACCCGCCCGCTTCCCGTACCTGCCTGCCCTCTTGGAAATTGTTGAAATGCTCTGGTGTCGATGAATTCGGGGAAAGGAATTCGCGATGTTCTCCCCTTTCTTGCTGACCAATCAGCCACGGCTCTGCCAGCAAAAGCCCTGTCACTGCCTCCGTTAACAGGAAAATAGAAGTAATTAATCCTATCCATAAATGCGCTTGCCTGATTCGTTTCACTATACGATTCCTCCTTTAATCTCGTCGGAAAACAGTATAAGCAAAAAAAGTGAAAATATGGTGAAAAATTGATTTTTGTCAACCCGTTTCGCGTTTTCATCGATTTTTCACGAACATCTGTTATGATTATTCATAAGGAGAAACGGAAATGAGAAAGGAAGAAAAGACGATGAAAATCTTGCTTGCTGAAGATGACTTGTACCTAGGGGAATTAATCGTTCACCTGCTAAAGAAAAAAGGTGTTGACCATATCGATTGGGTGCAGGAAGGAGAAGAGGCATACGATTACGCGCTTGCCTCATTTTACGATGT
This sequence comes from Parageobacillus caldoxylosilyticus NBRC 107762, assembly GCF_000632715.1. Classification (GTDB taxonomy): domain Bacteria; phylum Bacillota; class Bacilli; order Bacillales; family Anoxybacillaceae; genus Saccharococcus; species Saccharococcus caldoxylosilyticus. Next base: position 28,908 of record NZ_BAWO01000024.1, read on the forward strand.
ATTGGTGCTGGATTGGATGCTGCCAAACGGGGACGGCGTGGAGATTTGCAGACGGCTTCGGGAAAACGGCTACACGGGCGCCATTCTGATGCTAACGGCAAAAGATGCGGTACAAGACCGCGTAGAAGGGCTGGAGGCAGGCGCCGATGATTATCTCGTCAAACCTTTTGAAATTGATGAATTAATGGCTCGCCTTAAAGCGCTGGCGCGGCGCACATTCCTGCCGCTTCAGGAAGACATCGTGCATTTCCATGGCTTCGTGTTAAACCGAACGAGCCATACCCTTCACCGCGGCAACGAAGAAATATTATTGACTCCGCGCGAATTTCAAGTATTAGACCTTCTTTTACAAAACCGCGGACACGTCGTACCGCGTGAAACAATCCTTGACCGCGTATGGGGATGGGATGCCGATGTGTCGATGAAAACGATTGACGCCACCATTAAACTATTACGGAAAAAGCTAAAAGGAGAGATCATTCAAACGGTGCGCGGGGTGGGATATAAAATTGATAAATAAATGGAATGATTGGCTGCAGAAAATCAAAAACAGCGACCTGTTTCACCGCACGCAATGGCGCCTGACCGCATTATATAGCGGTATTTTGATGGTGTTTCTCACTCTATTTATCGCAATTGCTGCTTTTCTTTTTTATTTGGTTGCCACCAACGACCAAGAACGGCGGATCATTAGCCTGGTCAATCAAGAACAAAAAGCGATCGAACAGTTTCTGTTGAAACAAAGCGATTTTGATTTTTTTGACGAGGAAAGCGTCGTATTATTAAACGAGGATCAATTCTTTTTTTACGTCGTAGGCACGGATGGACAACTGATTGCGGGAGATGAGGTCAACAAATATATGAGGCCGTTTTTATTAAAAGCCTTGCAAGAATCAAGGGTAAATGAACATGTGCCTACTTATGTAACAGTCGATATTCCTGAACAGCTGGCTGCATTTACCCGCCTTCATTCCCATGAATTGCGGCTTTTGACCGCCGCACGTCCCGTTGTTCTGCATGGAAATGTCATTGGCATCTTGTATGTCGGCGTGGATGTCACATCCTTTTTTAACATCTTTCGCTGGCTATTAGTCGTTTTGATCGGTCTAGCTATTTTATTTATCGGCGTTGCCGTTGTATTAAGTTATTTTATGTCCAAACGGGCGCTTATTCCGATTCAAGAAGCGTATGACCGCCAGCGGCAGTTTGTCGCCGACGCATCCCACGAGCTGCGGACGCCGCTTAGCGTCATTTTTTCCTCTGTCGAAGCACTCGCAATGGAAGAAGAAGTAACGAAAAACGAATTTGCGCACAAGCTGTTAACGCGGCTTCGGGAAGAACTCAAACGGATGACAAAGCTTATCAATGACTTATTGACGTTAGCGCGTGCAGATGCAAAACATGCCTCCTTGCAGTTGGTCAAAGAAACATTTGATTTCCGCCCGTACGCTGAACGCACGCTCCAGTTATTATCCGAATTAGCGGCAAAAAAACAAATTCAAATGCATCTTCACGCTCCCGAGTCAATCATCATTACCGCCGATGCGGACAAGCTGACACAGCTTTTATATATATTGCTTGACAACGCGATCAAATATACTCCCGATCACGGCGAAGTCTCTTTATCTCTTCGCCTGGAGCCTTGGAAACAGCAGAAACGGCTGACGATCTCGGTAAAAGACACGGGAATCGGCATTCCTCCTGAAGCAATCCGCCGCATTTTTGACCGCTTCTACCGTGTCGACAAAGCGCGCTCGCGCCAACAGGGCGGTCACGGGCTCGGCTTGTCGATCGCCAAATGGATCGTTGATGCGCACGGCGGCACGATTGACGTGCAAAGCGAAGTCGGCAAAGGAAGCGAGTTTATCGTCAAAATCCCGTGCTAAGCGTCTTCCGATCATGGAAGGCGCTTTTTTTTATAAAAAATTTTTTGCTTTCGTTTTTTCACCTAATTTTCTCTTTTCTTTTTTACAATGCAAACTGCACGAGGGAAAAACCAAAAAACATTCCCCTTTGCGTCCATGTCCGCGATCTTTTTGAAGCGCTGGCTTTATTCGCGGACAAGCGAAGCACCGCAACACCGTCCACACCATATGGAAAAGGAGGTGACAGCGTGCATGGAAAAAAGAACAGCTGTCCTGCTTGCCGTTTTGTTTCTTGTGGGATACGGGGTGATGCATATGATTCCGTTTTGGTTTGGAAGCCGCTTGATCATTTTCGATATGGACATGCCTCATTACGGCGGACCGTTTGCCGGGCATCGCCATTTTGCCTTCTATCAAGGGCCAGCGGGCATGATGGCTCCCCATGTCTGGATGATGTTTGGAATCCTTGTCTTTCTTTTTCACCTATCGTTGCTTGTCATCGGCTGGGTATGGTGGAAAACGGCAGGATCTTTTAAATGGCTGGGATTGGCGTTGATGGCGTGGGGGCTCATTGGCTTGCTGCCGAAATGGGCATTGATCGCGTTGGCGTTTGTCGCTGCTTATCTTCTGAAAAAACGCCAACAGCAACAGACAAGCTCCATCGGATCATGGCCAACGCCGTCCATTCAAGCGGCACATATTTTAGATGAATGGGAAAAAAACATAAAAATGGAGGATTCGTAACATGGGATTATTCCGCCGTGTCAAAACGATGATACTTGCTGATTTGCATAAACTGGTCGATCAATGGGAAGACCCGATCGCCATGACAAAACAATACTTACGCGAACTCGAGGAACATATTCAACAAGGCCATCAAGCCCTCACCCAGCAAATACTCGCCGAACAGCGCTATGAAACGTTGATCGCGCAAACGAAAGCGATCATCGAAAAGCGAGCTCGCCAAGCAACATTGGCGCTCGAACGGAACGAAGAAGCGATAGCGAAGCTCGCGCTGCGGGAAAAACTATTGTATGAGAAAAAATTATCCGCCTATGAGCAACAATACAAAACAGTGAAAGAAAAAAACGCATACGTGACAGAACAATTAAAACAGCTACAGGAAAAATATGACGAGCTTTCAGCAAAACAATTAGAATTGATCGCACGTGCCAACGCCGCCAAAGCGCTGAAACAGATGGATGCCTCCCTCGCTTCCTTCCATCCCGATCACGCGCTGCGCGGATTCGCGCGCATGGAAGAACGTATCCTTGCTTTAGAAGCGGAAACCACCGCCGCCCGCCACTTCTTGGCGTCTAAACATTATCGCCCTTCCTCTCTGGAAGAAGAGGTAGAAAACGAACTGGCCAAATGGAAAGAAGCGCAAGCAAAAACAAACTAATCAATCCCCCCTTTTTATATAGATGGGTGGCTGATCCTCAAAACTTTCGGGATCAGCCACCTCTTTATTTCTATTCTTATTGCTGGCAACACAACCGGCTCGTACCTTTGTCTGTAGGCCAGCTTGATAAAACAGATCGATGTAGCTGTTCAATTCACTTTTACACTGCATTTCATTATTACATCCCCTCTTGTTACTACGCTATTCTTTGCGATATATTCTAAATCTCCCGCTTTATCAAGCAGATTGGTAATAACAATCGGGGTTACGATTTCTTTATGTTTTTGCTCCAAACAATCGAGGTCTACATTCAGTAAAGGGTCTCCCACTTTCACTGTTTCGCCGGCGCTTACCGCGACTTCAAATCCTTCCCCATTTAGCTCTACAGTCTCTAATCCAATATGAATAAGTATTTCTAATCCTTCCTCTGAAACGAGGCCGACTGCATGCTTCGTAGGGAAAATTTGCACAACCTTTCCGTTAATAGGGGAAACTACTTTTCCGTTTTTCGGAATAATCGCCAAACCGTCTCCCATCATTTTCTGGGCAAATACAGGGTCAGGAACTTCTTCTAGCGGTATTGCTTCCCCATCAAGCGGGGAATGTATTTCTACTACTCTCGTCTCTATTTTTTTACTAAATAATTTTTTCAGCATATCTCAACCCACTTTCTATCCGTTTTTAAAATGTAATTTTAATGAATAAAAATAAACAAACGATAGAGAGAAAAAATACTAATGTACTACCGAAAAGTCTCACACATGCTCCTTTATGTTTGAGCTCTATCTTTCCTTCTTTTAATAACGTTGGTTGTTCTTTTCTTTGTTGATGCAAGCCGAATAAGAGAATGATGCTGGCAAAGAGATTTCCAATAAGCAATTGAGATGCAGCTACCATCCACAATGTCACATATGATAACTTGACATGCCTTTTGTTTTCTAAATCATTTACCGCTACTTTTGTTAATACAGCAAAAAAAGGATTTAGCATCGCTATAACAAACATAATGGTGATGATCGGCTCGCGGATTACAGGAGTGAAAAATGTTTGGTTCGCATGAAGCGCCACTAAGTACAGGTAAGTGACAAAAATCAATGGTACTGCATAAAAAAAGTAAATGGCTGCTTTAAAAAAAACAGTGCTTTTAGCCATTATGGTCTGAGAGTTCCAAGTCAAAAAATTTTTCGATCTCCTCATGGTTGTTCACCATTTTTTTCTTCATTTTGCAGTTGCTTAAGATAATCGACATAGTGACTAAAAAGCGTCTCTCCTATAATAAAAAAAGAAGCAAATGTGTTAAGTTTAGTGCCATCGCTTAATTCGTTGCTCGAGCTATTGGCATATAAGTTAAAAGGAGTCATCCTTGCCAACCGATTATTTTTTAAGTTTGTTACTGAAATAAATGGTATTCCTTTCGCGACCAATGACTGTACTGCTGGAAAAATCGTCGGAGTATCTCCGGAAAAAGAAATAATAATGACTAAATCATCTAGCGTCAGGTCTTTAATTACCATTTCAAATTCCGTTTGCGCCTGAATGACATGTAAATATTTTTTTACAGCCAGAAACATTCGTTGTAATTCAAAGGCACAATCTAATTGCGCCGTACCGGTTCCATAAACAAATATTCTTTGCGCGCGATGGATTAATTTGCACATTTCAGAAAAATCTTTTGTCTTGATATATTTTAATGTTTCGAGAATATCGTTGCTTAAAATTTCGACTTGGCTTTTATCGCTACTGTTCCCTTCTTGTTCCTGCCATTTCAGAAACACACGAAATTCACTATATCCGCTAAACCCAAGCTTTTGGGCCAATCTTAAGATAGATGAACGCGAAACATTGCACTTTTCTGCTAAACTGTTGATTCCTAATTTGTGGCATTCGCTTTTATTGTTTAAAATATACTTTAAAATATGGAAATCGGTCTCATTTAGTTGATTATAATGTTTATTAATCAATTCTTCGATTTTCATTGTTTTACCCTCCTTCCTTTAAAAAGTTTACTATAAAGAAAGGAGGAGAACGAAAACAAAAAGTACAACATTTTGTACTTTTTGTTTTCGTATTCTTTTTAATGTAATTCTGGCCAATATCCTTTATTTGCTTCGATTAAATCATCTAATATTTGTTTTGCTACTTTTGCGCTTGGTACTGTTTTAGATAGTGTTATAGCTTGCCATAATTTTTGGTAAGACCTTGTTATCCATGCTTCTACCACTAGCTTTTCCACAGATACTTGTTGTTCCATTAATCCTTTTTGGAATTGTGGAATTTCTCCGATCGATAGCGGTTCAGGACCATTGCTGCCGACAATGCATGGAATTTCCACCATTGCGGTCGGGTCAAAATTAGAAATAGCTCCTTTATTTTCTACAATAAGCAACATTCTTTCATGAGTGTTATAAGCAATGGCACGTGCCAAATCAACAATGTATGAAGCGTGTTCGTCAATATGAAGAGCGCAGCCTTCTGTTGATTGGTTTTCAATGACTTTTTTACATTCCGTAAATACAAATTTTTCGCGTCCATCCATTACTTCATTTGCTCTTGTATAATTCGGGTTAGAATGTGCCACTACTTCATCCGGGAACAAATAGTATTTTAAATATGTGTTCGGCAACGTATCCGGATCTAACGCATATACGTCTCTCGCTTTTAAGAATGTATCTTGCCAGCTAGCATCAACATGCTGATTGTCCCCACCGTCGTTTACAAGGTATCCGTACTTTGCAACATGCTCCTTTAATTTAGGCATTAAATCATTTCCTTCTTTGTCGCGAATATCTGTCCACCATCCAAAATGGTTTAATCCATAATATCTTACCGTCATTTCTTTGCGGGATTTTAACCCTAAAATTCGCGCCATACGTTCTTCAATCGCGACAGGCATATCACAAATGTTAAGTACTTTCGAATGAGGACGGAGACGGCGCGTCGCTTCAGCTACAATCGCTGCTGGATTGGAATAATTGAGCATCCATGCATTAGGAGAGTATTTTTCCATATAATCAATTAATTCTAATACTCCTCCAATAGAACGCATTCCATATGCAATTCCACCTGGCCCGCACGTTTCTTGGCCTACCACGCCATATTTCAACGGAATTTTTTCATCTAATTCACGCATAGCGTATTTTCCAACCCGAATGTGGGCCATGACGAAGTCAACGTCGGTAAATGCTTCTTCCGGATCAGTAGTAGCGAGAAACTCAATTTCTGGAGCTTTTTCTCTTAAAATAACTTCACACGCTCCGGCAATGATATCTTGACGTTCTTTATCAATATCGTACAATTTTAATTTACGAATTGGAAATTTATCTAAGTTATCCAATAACATTAACACAATCCCCGGAGTAAATGTGCTTCCCCCACCTGCAATCAAAATGGAAAACTTTTTCATTTTTCTTCCTCCTTTTTATAGTGAGCGCTTTCACTACTGTTATAGCAAACCGAAAATATGGGAACAATGGATTCCAGCCATTCTGGACCTAATCACACTTTCCGTTCTTTTTCACATTAGATAAGAATTTTCCCATCTTTTTATCCATTATGAGATGATTGTTATGACCCTGTTTTAAATCCCTTTTCTTCTAAAGCTTTCTCGAACTGCTCTCGCACTTGCGGAACCGATAAACCAACGATCACTTGAATTGCTTTGCCATTACGAACGACACCATGGGCCCCTGCAGACTTGAACACACTATCCGGCGCGACTTTTGATTCATCATTTACACTAACGCGAAGGCGTGTGGCACAATTAGTAACCGACACGATATTTTCAGGACCACCGAGCGCATCTAAAAATTGCAATGCTTGAACTGTATAGCTGTTGCTACTGACATTTTGGTTAGCCTGTTTTTTTGCTTTATAATCTGCTTTCGTATATAATTTCGTCTCTGATGAATCATCCGCTTCGCGTCCCGGCGTCGCAACATTAAATTTAAGAATCAAATATCGGAAAACAAAGAAGTAAATAATCATAAACGCGAAACCGATTGCCCATTGGATGAGATAAGTCGTGCTGTGATATTTAAATAGTGGAATCCAGTTTGCCGTAGCGATTTCTAGCAGTCCCCCGCCCATATTTCCTACAACGCCGAATGCATACATCACCGCTGCCATTGTGGCTGCTAAAATTGCATGAACGGCAAATAACCAAGGTGCCACAAACAGGAAAGTAAATTCAATCGGTTCTGTAATTCCAGCAATAACAGCCGTTAAAGCGGCAGAGATTAATAGCCCTGAAACTTGTTTTCTTTTTTCTGGTTTTGCAGTAACATACATCGCTAATGCAATGCCTGGAATACCAAAGATTTTAGACATCCCATGCAATGCAAATCCGCCTTCTGGAAACATTTGTTTTAAAGAATGGGCAGATGTTGCGTATTCTGATAAATGCTCCATCCAATACTTAGCGATTCCTCCTTCAACAACCGCAGGACCAAAGACAAACGGACCGTAGATGAAGTGATGCAATCCTGTTGGAATAAGGATGCGCTCTAAAAATGTATACAACCAAACCCCAAACACTCCCGAACTTGCTAAAAATCCTTGTAAAGATGCGATGCCATGTTGTACGATTGGCCAAACATATGCTGTTATTAAAGCAACTGGAAGCATCACAAGAAACGCAATAATCACCACAAATGATGAACCTTGAAAAATGCCAAGAAAATCAGGAAGTTTCGTATCGAAATAGCGATTATGAAGCGCTACAACAATAGAAGATATAACGATCGCTCCAATAATGCTCGTATCTAATGTTTTGATTCCCGCAATCATTGTCAAACCGCTAACTCCGCCAGCTTCCTGGCTGAAATCTACACCAAATTTATCTCCCCAAAGAGTCAATATCGCGTTAATAAAATAGTTGAAGGTTAAATAAGTAACAATCGCTTCCATACAAGCTCTCGCATGGGCCTTTTTTGCCAACCCAATCGGAATGCCTATAACAAACAATAACGGCATTTGTCGGAAGACCGTCCATCCACCCTCTTCTACTACCGTCCAAAACTTGTACCACATTCCATTCGGATCAGCAATGGACCCCATGATATCAGGATTTTTAAATAAGATGGTCAAGCCAACGACTATACCAGCGAACGGAAAAAGCAATACCGGTACAAACATGGCCGCACCAAACCGCTGAATTTTTTGCATCATGTCCACTCACTCCCCCTTCTTAGGCTTTCATTTGAAAATGCAATGAAGATGCACCTTTTTGATAGCGCTTTCTTTTTTCTTTATAACATGATTGTTTTTGATAAAACAATAAAGCCGAAGCAAGCTGTTCGTTTTCACTTCTCTTGTTCCTTTTCCCAAAATTCAAGAAAATTCCCGAAATGAGCAGCTATATATATGAGCAGCTATATAATGGAATACTAGAGCTATGCCCACCCCCACTTTTAAGAAAAGAAAACAAAATGGCCTTTTCCGTATTGGAAAAGACCTTATTTCCGATGCATTTTAAACTGCAAAAACAGCTCGTTATAATATGCGAGCATCCGTTTTCCTAAATTCTTGTACACTTCCAAATTCCCGATGGAGTCAAAATCAGGATAAAACCGTTTATCTTCGGTGATCTCCTTTGGCATATAATCAAGCGCTTTTTTATTTGGCGTCGAATAACCGACATACTCTGCGTTTTGTGCGGCGTTTTTCGGGTCAAGCATAAAATTGATAAATTTATGCGCCCCTTCAATGTTTTTCGCCGTTTTCGGAATCACCATATTATCGAACCATAAGTTCGATCCTTCTTTCGGCACGACGTAATCGAGCTTATCATTTTCCGCAATAATTTCCGCCGCATCTCCTGACCAGACGACACCGATCGCTGCTTCTTCATTCGCCAAAAGCATTTTAATTTCATCACCCACAATCGCTTTGACATTCGGCACGAGGCGGTCTAATTTTTCTTTCGCTTCTTTGAGATGCTCCTTGTTCGTATCATTCAGCGAGTAATGCAAGCTGTTTAGCCCCATGCCGATCACTTCGCGCGCGCCATCTACCAATAAAATTTGATTGCGCAAATCCGGATCCCATAAATCATTCCAACTGGTGATTTTTTTGCCGCCAAGCATGCCCGGATTATAGACGATGCCGACCGTCCCCCAAAAATACGGAACGGAATAACGGTTGCCAGGGTCAAACGACAAATTTAAAAAGCGAGGGTTGATATATTTTAAGTTTGGCAATTTGGAATGGTCGAGCGGAATAAGCAGACCGTCCTCTTTCATTTTGCTGATCGCATATTCCGACGGCACGGCGACATCAAACGTCGCGCCGCCTTGAGCGATCTTCGCCATCATTGCCTCGTTCGAGTCAAACGTTTGGTAAATCACTTTTATGCCTGTTTGCTTTTCAAATTTTTTGATGAGCGCGGGATCAATATAGTCGCCCCAGTTATAAACGGTTAACGTATTTTTCCCCACATAGCCTTCCGTCCGATTCAACGCAAGCGAAACATAGTAAAGCAATAGTGCGGCGCCAAATACAGCGGCAAAAAAGATGGTCAGTTTTTTCATCTACGCCGCCCCCCCATTCCGGATACAGCACTTTTTTGGCTGATGAAGTAATAGCCGATGACAAGCGCAATCGTCAATAAAAACAACAGCGCCGACAGCGCGTTAATCGACAGCGAAATGCCTTGGCGCGCCCGCGAGTAAATTTCTACTGACAGCGTAGAAAAGCCGTTTCCGGTCACAAAAAAGGTGACGGCAAAATCATCGAGCGAATACGTCAGCGCCATGAAAAAGCCGGCAAAAATCCCAGGAGTAATATACGGCAGGACGACTTTCGTCAGCACATCCCATTGATTCGCTCCTAAATCACGCGCTGCGTCGATCAATGTCGAACTCATTTCCTGCAGTTTCGGAAGCACCATGAGTACCACAATCGGCACGCTAAACGCAATGTGGGATAATAAGACAGAGGTAAACCCAAGCTGAATGCCGATCATCGTAAACAAAATTAAAAATGAGGCGCCGATGATGACATCGGGACTGACGATCAGCACGTTGTTTAACATCAATAATATTTGCTTCATTCGCCAGCTTTTCACGTAATAAATCGCCAATGCCCCCATTACGCCAAGAATCGTGGAAATCGCTGATGACAGAAGGGCGATGGTGATCGTATTCAGCACAATAATCCATAGCCTCGTGTCATGGAGGACTTCTTTATACCAGTCTAGCGTCACTCCCTCAAAATCATGCATCGTACCGCCGCTGTTAAATGAATAGTAAATTAAATACACAATTGGCATATACAAAATGACAAAAACCACTGCTAAATATACTTTTCCCCATTTGTGATTGCTTCGCATCGCTTCACCCTCGCTTCCGGTTTCCTGTCACAGCGACAACGGCCGCCATGGCGATAATCAGAAACACCGCAATCGTCGAGCCCATGCCCCAGTTTTGCGTGACAAGAAAATGTTCTTCGATCGCCGTGCCAAGCGTAATCACACGGTTTCCCGCAATAAGCCTTGTGATCATAAACAAGGACAGGGACGGGATAAACACCGCCTGACATCCTGCTTTTACTCCATCAAGCGTCAGCGGGAATACAACACGGCGAAACGTCGTCCACGCCGAAGCGCCAAGGTCGCGCGCCGCATCGACAAGCGATGGATTCAATTCCTCAAGCGCATTAAAAATTGGCAAAAGCATAAACGGAATAAAGATATACACCGATACAAACACAAAACTAAAATCAGTAAACAAAATTTGCTTGGGGCCAATGCCGACCGCCGCCAATATGGCGTTTGCCAATCCGTAAGTACCAAAAATCCCGAGAAACGCATACACTTTTAACAATAAGTTCACCCATGTCGGTAAAATCAGAAAAAGCAGCCAAAGCTGTTTATGCTTCGTTTTCGTCAGAGCGTACGCGGCCGGATAGGCAATCAACAAGGAAAAGAACGTCACCAACAACGCATACCAAACGGAACTCGCCGCCATTTTTAAATAAATCGGCGTAAAAAACATTTTATAATTGGACAACGTCCACTTTCCTTCAATATCAAAAAAGGAGTAATACACGATCAACAGAATCGGCGCGACGACAAATATCCCTATCCAAACGACATACGGCAATAAATAAACGTTGCGTATGCTAGTTTTCATCGATTTTCTCTCCATCCTCCTCGCTGATGCGCATAACATGAATCGCCTCAGGGTCAAAATAAAGACCGATTTCTTCGCCGACTTCCGCTTTTTTCGTCGAATGGACAAGCCACTCATTGCCATCCTCGTCATAGCAGCACAGCTCGTAGTGCACGCCGCGGAACAACTGCGAATCGACGCGCACTTGCAGCTTTCCTTGGGCGCGCGTCGTTATTTGCAAATCTTCCGGACGGATGACGACATCGACCGGTTCATTCGGACGAAATCCTTTATCAACGCACATAAACCGCTTTCCCGCAAATTCAACGAGGTAGTCTTTGAGCATAACTCCGCGCAAAATGTTGGACTCCCCGATAAAATCGGCGACAAAACGGTTAACCGGCTCATCATAAATTTCTTTCGGCGTGCCGCTCTGCTGAATCTTCCCTTTGTTCAGGACAAAAATTTGATCAGACATCGCCAATGCCTCTTCTTGATCGTGCGTGACAAAAATAAACGTAATTCCTAAACGGCGCTGCAGTTCGCGAAGCTCATACTGCATTTCCGTGCGCAGCTTCAAATCAAGCGCTGACAGCGGTTCATCGAGCAGAAGCACCTCTGGCTCGTTGACGATCGCGCGCGCAATCGCCACCCGCTGCCGCTGTCCGCCAGACATTTCTTGCACACTTCGATTCTCGTATCCTTCCAAATTGACAAACCGGAGTGCTTCCATCACTTTTTCACGAATCTCCGCTTGTTTTTTCTTTTTGATCCGCAACCCGAACGCCACGTTTTCGAACACGTTCAAATGCGGAAACAAGGCATAATCTTGAAATACCGTATTGACCTGCCGCTTATTGGCCGGAATATGATTGACCGGTTTTCCATGAAAATAAATCGTCCCTTCCGTCGGCTCCGTAAACCCCGCGATCAAACGAAGAATCGTCGTCTTCCCGCATCCCGACGGCCCCAGCAGCGTATAAAATTTGCCTCGTTCGATATCAAAGCTGATGTCATCCAACACTACTTGGCCGTCATATATTTTCGTCACCCGCTCAAAGCGAATGATCGCCTCTTTTTCCATCAGCCCTCACCCCTTGTTTCGAAAATAAAATTTTTTATATCATTCCCTACAAGAAAGACCAAGCTCTTCCTACATATTTTCTTATCAATCACTATTATTAGAACATGCGCACCATAAAGGTGCAATAAAAAACTCGTTTCTCCTTAGCATCGTGCTAGAGAGAAACGAGAATGCGCAAATAGGTCACAACGTGATATTGACATTATGAAGGAAAGACTGCCAGAACCACTATCACAATTGCTCGCAGGTATGATAAAAATGAACAGTTACCATTATCCTATCACGCTGGAACGCTGGCTCAATTTCTTACGATATTAGCACGTTTTCCATTTTTCGTACTTAAGATAAAAACAGAGGTTGGCCGGATGATGCCGATTTCTTTTAATTCCCCATAGGTAAGATAAAACTCACCGGCTTTCGCTTTCATCGTATCCCAATTTCGGTTTTCAATTCCTTATAGTTAAGATAAAAACCTAAAAAACGTTGATGTATCAACGTTTTTCCAATGTCGTTATGTTCAGTATACGCCATTTTGAAAATTCCGTCAATATACGAAAACGCCGATGGCTGTAGGGAGGTAAGGAAAAAATGTCGTCAATCCCCCACGCTTTTTGCACGATTGGAGGTCGACGACAAACAAAGGAAGTGCTCAGCGTTCGAAAAGAAGGCGAAACATGCCGAAACCTTGGGAGTTTCGTCCGCCAATACCTACGCGATACAAAAAGGTTAAGTTGCCTGGAGACGAACGAAGGCGATAATATCCGAGCCAAGCGGTAATATAAAATCCTTTAAAAACCGTTACGACTTTATGCTTTTCGGTTACGCGAATCGGTTCGATAAATAACCGTTCTTTTGGCGGAACGCCGTAATACGCTTCATATTTATTGCGGAAATTTAATTCGACTAAATGAGAAAATACTTCATCATATGGACTAAAAAATTGCGTTTTTTTGCTTCCGTCGACGGTTTCGTACGTGCTGTAAACCGTTAGCGGCGAAAGCATCTCTATTTCAATTTCTTCGCTTTTAATCTCTCGCTTTTCTACGTCAATTCGCTTTACTTCCACAGGCTGTCCACCTATTTGCACATCTGAACGCAACAACAAATATTCCCCAAGCTCTTGCGTTACTTCCGGCAATACGGTGCCGACATGCCAATGGAACTCATCGTAAAACGTAATCGTCTTTCGCTCTAAGTTTAGTTGATGAGAACCGAAAAGACGGCTAAACGTAAACAGTTTGAACGACCGCTTCCCCTTGCGAAATCCGACTTCATGTAAAAAATGAGCGAATGTTGGATTTTGCAAAGAATGATATAGCAATCCTTGCAGTTGTTGTTGATAATGAAGCGGGAGAGTAACCGGCTTCTCTCGCCCGCTCATCGTGATCGTCAATCGCATCGTTTCCCTACTTTCTAAAGGATGAATTCATCTCCACCTTTTTCAATCCCATTTCTTCCCGCATGGAATATTTTTGTGTACGAAAGGTGTAAAAAATGACGGAATCTTCGTCTGGAGCCATGATGTTTTTGTAGTTTCATTTTCAATTTTTGATAATTGGCGACAGCTATTTCGCACTCGAACACAGAATTTTGTACCTAGAAGATACCATTGAAAAAACCATCGCTTTGTTGATGTCATCAAAAACGGCAATCCGTTTGTTCCATTGAGAAAACTATGATTGCTTTGCGATTGAAGTTTTTCGCCGACAAAAACAGGAAGGAGAGATGCTCTACTCGCTCTAAATGTTTAGACAAGTGATAATGAAGATGAGAATACATCTCATCATTCCTTTCCGTGATCGTACAAAAATACAATACGCTCTCCCGTCTTGTTTTCCCAATAATGGGACACAACCGCACGGATGGCTTCTCCGCTCGCTTCAAACAAAATTTCTTCGTAATCGGACACAATTCGTTCCTCGTTGATCTGAAAAGCGAACCGTTCCTTTCTATATTCCTTTCCCGATTCGATACAAAGGGATGTCACATATTTTTCGGGAATCACCGAAGCAATCGAAACAGCCTCCGCATGGTTGTTCACTAAGCGAAATTCCTCCAAAGAAACGTATTGGACATCAGCGATGCACTCACTAAGCCCCATGCAGACAGTATATACACTTCGGTGTTGCTGTATATAATCGATTAACTGTTGAAACAAAGACTGCTCTTTTACATGGACATAGCAGCGAAAATGCGGAAACCGCAAAAACTCGGTACGGATTTGCGTCCGCGCCCCTTCGCGCCGTTGCTTTGGAACCCATATATTTCCCTTCGTATTGACATGGTTCAATCCCATCCGTATTTTCCGAACTGGGCTCATAATGCGAATCGCCATGTTGACCGTTTCATGATTCACATAGCTCAAATATGCGTTTTCCTCTTTTCCCAAACCAATAATGGCCCCCAATATGCCAAAAAAAGATGTGGGCGGAATGATCGAATAAGTCAAAGGCGATGACGTAGAATAGATTTTGCGAAAATGTCCGAAATCCGCACGAATATCAAATACAAGCACATTCATGTCCTTCATTCCTTGCTATTTGACCTCTACTGGAATTCTAGCAGCTTTCAAACTTTCGATAATATCTTCACTGCACACAAGGCGATCATCTTTTTTGATCTCCACTCTTTCAATTTTCTCTTTTTCTTTTTCCATAACACGGATCAATGGTGCAGTATCGAGCACATAGTCGGACACATCGCGGATTTCCTCATCGACTTTTTCTGAGTGCAAAGAAATATATTTATCTAGCTCGCCGATATGAAAATGTTTTTCCTTATAGACAACACGAAGCAATAAGCGGGGAATTTGTCCTGCTTTAGAGCGCGAAATCAAATTTTTCGTGCCATTCCACATCGCATCGAACAACAATTGCACATCTTCTTCCGTCAGTTTCGTATACGCGGCAGCCGTTTCATTGATAACCCCGTAAAAGGCAATAAGGGAATAAGGGAGAACATATTCTTCCCGGAATGTTTTTTGCATCATCCCGCTTCCCGATGCAAAAGCGCCTGTTCCTTTAATATATTCCAGTTTGACTGTGTGAAGCGACTGCCCCATTTTGAATTGAACCGGTCCTGTATGGGTAATAGAGCTTTTTTCTTTTGCGTTTTTTTCGATAGGCAGCGTCACGCCAAACAGACGAACATCAATGCACTGACGCAATATCTCCTCATTAATAATCCGTTTCATCTCGGCAAGCGACAGTTTGGATTTATCCAATTTTTCGCCGTCTTTGACTAAAAAATCTTCCGCCCGCATTTTCGCATCCTGGATGTACTCATTTTCTCCCGCAATTTCGCGCACAAAAATTTCTTGATGACAATAATCATATAAATAGTCTCGAATGGTGCGCTTTAGCCGAACATCTGTTACAATGTTTCTTCCCGTTTCTTCATCAATCCTTGGTTTATTCTCATCAACTGGATCCCCGTTTGGATTGGCCCATTGTACATCATATAAAAACAATAGTTCAGAGCGATTTTGCAGCATATTATGCCTCCTCCTTTGCCATTAATGATTCTCTAACCTTCGAAACTAGATTCATGCCGCAAGCAAAATAAAAATTCAATTCATCTACTGACATTTTCCACCTTGAGGATGAAAACAAAAATAAAGTGGAAATTTCCTCAGCTAACTGCTTATGGATAAAATGATAGGATTCATACTCTTCCAACTTATTGATTACTTTCGGAAGCAGCCCTTTTACGGCCCGCTCATCCATTTTCAGCCCCATTAATTGCTTTAGAAAAGGCTTGCTGCCGTACTTGTTTTGTTGAATGTCGAGAAGCATTTGCGTCAATGAACCAAGCAGAAAAACAGCTTTCTTTTCCGGAGTATCTAGCTGCTTTCCATACTTTTCAAACAGCGCACCAAATTTTTCGCTCATGGCAGTTCCTCCTTTAACCGGCAACACACCAGCCTGCTCTAAAAATACAATTATGGCAATAGCCTGCCTCGTTTTATAAAAGAAAGACGGTTCCCCTGATTGGTAAGCAGGCAATTCTTTGCGCAACTGTTCCATAATGAATTTGGCCAAAAAAGAAATAGAAAGCGACCGCTTTTTGAATACCGACTCGACGATGTGCAAAAAATATTTGTCGTACGAATTATGGAAGAAAGTCCGGATAAATCCAAAATGGAATGAATGATTTCCTTCCGCATATAGATGTTGTTCGACATAGGACTTGGCTTTGAACAGTTCGCTGATTCTTGAAGGCAACACATCTTCGATCAAAAGCAGAATTCGTTCCGCACTTTGAATTTTTTGCAAGAATAATAGCTGGATAGAAACGACATTTTTCATATCCTTCAACATGTCCATGACATCTTCTTCCGTGGTCATAAACGATTCAATCTGCTTCTGATGCATCCGCACTCCTTTTTTATGGGAAGATAAATATTCCAACACCTCTGCAAAACCATCATCCTCTGCAACAGGAACGATCGGCTTGGGGATAAGCAAATAGGAAAATCCATAAAATTGAAAACGAAGATTCTCTTCAATAAATCTTCTTCCTTCTTCAATATATGACTTACAAGAAAGACAAACAGGATAATTTCTCCACGCCTTTTCTTCATCCAATCCTCCGGTGATAAATCCCGGCTTATCAAGCGTATAAAAACGAAACACCGACATTTTGCCAATAACAGTATCTTTCCGCTGCCCGCAAATGGAACAAACTTGATTAGACGCGGATAATTCCAAATCCTTTTCATTGATCAAAAACAGAAACGCATCACGAAACTCGGGAATATCATAGAGATACGACCCGTCCACCTTTAAAGAAAGAATCGTCCTTTTACTAGAAAACGACAACTTGCTTTGTAATTCTTGCAAAATGCGGTCTTTTTCTTTTTCCAATACTTCTTGAATGCCACGGAAGAAGTCATTTCTATTGACTTTGCACATTTTCTTAAACCATCCTAACACTTTTTGCTGGTACGTATTCTCTACTGTTGTGATTTTGGCTGTAGGCGAGTAGTTTACCCCGCGGGAAGAGCCGCTGCGAAATAAATATTTACGAAAATCAGATTTTTGTTCCTCTACTTCACAGCCTTCCCAAGCAAATGCACCGTCGCTCCCTCTTTGAAGAAGAATATGTATGCAATGGGGATAGCCTGGGTTTTCAATAAATTGGTCGATAGCTTCTCGGTACTTTCCTCCCAATTCTATACACCCTATTCGTGCTATTGTCTCTATCAACATACCACCCCATCATCATACTTTTTTACTACATTGTACCAAAATAGCACAAAAAAAGAGAATTGAATTTTTAAATTTTGTGTTTTGCGAAATGAATGGTTATATCAATGAAAAACAAAAAAGAAGAGGTCGCATTCAACTGCCTCTTCTTGCTTTCACTATTAGTAAAATTTACCTATCACGGCTATTTTTCCGCCTACGCCTTTTGGCAAACAGGATACCAGCTCGATCGGGGAAGAAATTTGATCATTCATTTAGTTCCCATTCCTTATAGGTAAGATAACCGTTTGGATTGGTTAGCTTTCCATCATATTTCTTTCAATTCCTTATAGTTAAGATACAAACTCCTACTTTCAGAATAGTTTCAATTCCTCATAGTTAAGATGCAAACGATATTTTCAATATCATTATATTACTTTTCATTTAGGTTGCAATTCTCCGTCGTTACGATCACCCCAAAAACGGTGATGTATTAACGTTTTTCTAATATAGTTGTGTCCAAGTATACGCCATTTCGAAAACTTCGTCAATAGATGAAAATGCTGATGGCTGCAGGGAGGAAAGGAAAAAAGAAGTCCCGTCGATCCTCTGCGCTTTTTGCACGATTGGAAGTCGACGACAATTTTTCGCCATGGATAATATTATTATATGACAGAACGATCATCCGCTTTAGAAGAAGACATAACGAGCATGAAAGAACGTTTAACCATGTAGAAACAGCTATTTGTGTTTCTCGATGAAAAAGTCAATGAAACAAAAGCAATCAGCGAAGCCGTCCACCATGGTCAAGAAGTCCTCACTGCGAAGTATGGCGTACTCTTCTCTTGATGTCCACGAACGGAAAGGAAAAACCACCCAAAGCATGTGTTAAAGACTAGCTACTTGCCCTCTAATTGGGCGAACAGCGGCAGGCACTGTTTACGATGAAAAAGAGGAAGGAATACGGCCCTTCCTCTTTTTTTGCTATGATTTTAAGCCTTTTGGTGTTACTTTATTTTCTAGCTTCCGCAATAAAAGATCAAATAAAATCGCTAAAATCGCTGCTGGGATGGCACCGGCCAAAATCAAATTTTTATCGGCGATCCGCAGTCCGCGGTCAATGAGATCGCCTAAGCCGCCGGCGCCGATAAAGGTTGCGAGCGCCGCCACGCCGATCGTCAAAACAGTAGACGTTCGTACGCCTGCCATAATCACTGGCAAGGAAAGGGGAAGCTCGACCATCCATAAAATTTGCCGCGATGTCATTCCCATTCCTCGGCCGGCATCGACAAGCGCGGGATCGACTCCAAGGATGCCTGTATACGTATTGCGCAAAATCGGAAGCAGTGCATATAACGTTAACGCAATAATAGCCGGCAATTTCCCGATTCCAAAGATCGGAAGCATAAATCCTAACAAAGCAAGGCTTGGAATCGTTTGAATAATAGCAGCGATGCCGATGATTGGTTCAGCCAGCTTTTTATATCTTGTCAAGACAATGCCAAGCGGAACGGCGAATAAAATCGCAATGATCATCGCGATTCCGGAAAGCAAAATATGTTCTTGGAAAGCGATCCAAATCTCTTGTTTTCGTTCTATCAGCGTGTTTAGCAAATCCATTTCTCATCCCACCTTCACGGTTGCTTTTGAAACTCCCATTCCGCCAGCCCGCGCATCATGCTCGATCTCGTGATGACGCCGACAAGGCGATCCCCGTCCAATACAGGGATGGCGCTGACGTCCCGTTGATGGAAAATTTCCGCGACGTCCGTCACATCAGCATCCTTTGTTAGTGTCGTCACATCGAAATCAGCAATGTCCGCCACAAGAAGATGTTCCTGATGATAATGTTTTTCTAGTTCTTTTAATGTCACGACACCAAGAAAGGATTGCTTTTTATCCGTAACGATTAAGCTGTCTACTTTTTTCTCTTTCATAAACCGGAAGGCCTCGGCCAATCCGCGCTTCGGCGATACCGTGGCGATGGAATGGGACATTAAATCTTCCGCTGTCGGCACGGCTGTCTGTCTTTGTGCCAGACGGTTCTCTCCAATAAAGCCGCGTACGAATGAGTTGGCAGGACGGCGCAAAATTTGATCCGGCGTAGCAAATTGTACGATTTCTCCGTCTTTCATAATCGCAATGCGGTTGGCAATTTTAATGGCTTCATCCATATCATGGGTGACAAACACAATTGTCTTTTGAATTTCTTCCTGCAATTTCACAATATCCTCTTGCAGCTGTTCACGGCTGATCGGATCGAGCGCGCTAAACGGCTCATCCATCAAAATGATGTCAGGCTCTGCGGCAAGGGCACGAATGACGCCGACCCGCTGCTGCTGGCCACCGCTGAGTTCCGACGGGTAGCGATGTTTAAACGTTGCTGGATCTAATCCGACAAGATCGAGCAGTTCGTCAACCCGTTTTTGATAGGCGGACGGCTCCCATTTTTTCAGTTTCGGCACTAAAGCGATATTTTCCGCAATCGTCATATGAGGGAACAGCCCGATTTGCTGGATGACATAGCCAATGTTGCGTCGAAGTTCCACTGGATTCATTTTTGCAATGTCCTGCCCGTCAATATATATCGTTCCAGACGTCGGTTCAATCAGGCGGTTAATCATCCGCATCGTCGTCGTTTTTCCGCATCCGCTTGGCCCGATTAAAGTGACCAATTCTCCTTTTTGAATTTCGAGATTAATATTTTTCAATGCGACAAAACCGTCGTCATATTGTTTCCATACATTTTCAAAGCGAATCATCCTCATCCCACCTTTGCTATGAGAAAACATTAATCTATCAATCCTTCTGCTTTCAAAAAGTCAATGGCCACTTGTTTTGGACTTTTTCCTTCCATATTTACTTGCGCGTTGAGTTCCATCATTTTTTCATCCGTTAAAACACCTTCGAGCTTATTCAAAACTTTCTCCAATCCAGGGTTGGCATCAAGTGCTTCTTGACGGATAATCGGCACAGCGTGATAAGGCGGGAAGTAGTGTTTGTCATCTTTAAGCACAACGAGGTGGTATTTTTTAATGCGTGCATCGGTCGTATAGGCGGTAATGACATCGATATCGCCGTTTTTTGCCGCTTCATACTGCAAGTCAGGATCAATGTTGGTAGTTTTCTTAAACTTAAAGCCGTATGTCTCAACTAACCCGTCATACCCGTCGCTCCGCTCAAAAAATTCCGCATCGGAGCCGAATACAAGCTGATCAGATTTCTTAGCGAGGTCGGAGTACGTTTTTACACCCAGTTTGTCGGCAAGTTCTTTGCGCATTGCGAGGGCGTAAGTGTTGTTAAAGCCGAGCGGCTTCAGCCATGCGATGTTAAACTTTTCTTTATACTGCTTTTTCGTTTCTTCATAAATTTCTTCCGGTGTTTTCGATGGATCGTATTTGTTTTTTAAAATGTTTAAGTAGCCAGTACCCGTATATTCCACGTATAAATCGACATCTCCCTTTTCCATGGCCTGCTGCAGCATAAACGCGCCGCCCAAACTATCTTCCACTTCTACGTCTAAATCGGTGTTCGCCTTCAAATATTCGGCAAGCAAGTGGGTTAAAATCACCTGTTCAGTAAACTTTTTACCCGCGACAACAATTTTCCCTTTCTCCGCTTTTTCGCCAGCTCCGCAGGCGCTTAAAGTGAACAACATGGCAGCGGATAAAAATAGAAACAAGCATTTTCGCAATGAAATTCCTCCTTTATGTGATTATGCATGCGTTATTGATATAGATTGTGCTGAAGTGATGTGCAGTGGCAAGGAGAGGCCATAAAATGGGAATAACGGGTGAAAACGGTCACAATAATAGCATATCGTCAATTGGATGTTGTTTACAAGTTTGGTATAGAGCTATATCTTTGCATATTTACCAATTTGCCATGTTGACTCAGGAGCAGATTCCGTATTCTTAGAAATGCTCTGATATACTCCCGTATCCTCAAAATTCAATAGGAATTATGGGAAAGAAAACAAAATAGCGATGCATGAAATAAGGGATGGCAACACAAAATGTGAAAATGCCATCCCGAGTTTGTTGGCAACTTTTATCATTCTTGATGCATCAATCGTCAGCCATTCTTCGCCCGTGTATGTAAAAAATAAAGCGGTATGATGCTTCTAAGCGCCATACCGCTTTATTTTTTACATATGCATATGATGAGAATGGCCGCCGATCGATGGATCGAGCATTCCAAAAATCATGGCAATATGGGCTACTACTAAAAATATACCAACGAAAGTGGAATGATATTTCAACTTTTGTTCCTCGCTCCATCTCCGCCCGATTATGCCTAAATCGATTAGACTTAATCCCAATAACGGAAGGACTCCCATTAAATAGAATCCTACCGCAATGATATCAATCCATCCGCGCCATTCCCCATTCAATGTAAACGGAATGACAGCATTAACAAATAAGTAAATAAAAATTACTAAAAAGTAAACACCAACAATGATGCTGCATATTTTGTTGACTTTACGCATCATTCCATCGAAACGGCGAGTAAAAAGAATGGCTAGCTCCGTTATTGCAATGGTCTCCGCAAGAGCAACGGGAATAGCCATAAATAAAATCAAATTCCAAGGTTGATTCACCGCTAACAGTTCCATGTAATGCGTCATGTTCATCCAATCACCCCCGGCATTTTGTTGACACATCTACATCTATTAACTTTAATCCCAATTTGTGCATTTTCTTTGGAAAATTTAAGAATAATTTATGGCAAAATTCACTGAATCCTCTATGTTGCAAGCGCCAGGTGGAGGAATATAGGAAGCACCGAAAAACGGTGATATGGATGTGATTGCCTCCTATACAACAGATGCATCCGTATTAAACCATTTGGATATTGGACGATGACCGGCCTGTTGGCGTCATCATGCGTTCAAGCATGATACATGGCCAGTGGAATGAGAATTTCGCAGATAAGTGAAGGAGGCTGACTCAAAGGCGAATTCAGCGACCTTTTGAGCCAGCCTCATATCATATGCTTATTTGATTACTGTTACGTTTCTCATGTACTTTAGACTTTACCTCTACCGCTTCTTTCTCTCTTCGCTCCATCCATACGCAGGGCGCTGGGCCGATTCCCGCCAAGTCCGGCTGCCACGGACAAATGGAATGCTGGCGAGAAGGTCATTTCATTGCTTTTTGAACGAACAGATTGTGTTGGTAATCGGCGCTTTTACCACGTGGAGATACGCCGCTTGAAGGGCAGGCATAACTTTATCATAGCGGAGAACATGTTTCGTTTGCGAGACTGATTTGGAAACATCCGCTGCGGTTTCCGCCGCTTTCGCTCCTTTGATCCCCGCTTTGCCGGCTATTCCTATCCCTTTGACCGGAGGAATAAGAGAAGCCAATAGCATTCCTCCCGCCAGCCAGCGGTCTCCTGCCGAAATCCGTTCTCCGGTGATCGGTCGTATTCTCTAAACAATCGCTGCACATCATACCAGCCAAGGAGCTCTAAGCCAAATTCTTTCATGTTATCCGCAAGAGTTTGGTCTGCCTGTCTTATTGCCGCGGCTGTTCGATACAGCAGTTCTTCCGCTTCATTTAGCTTTTCTTCATAGCAGTGGAGCCAATGAATCAGCTCGTCTTTGAGCTCATAGATGGCATCAGAACCGATGCCGGTAATCTCTATCACTAAAGAGGGAAGTTCCCAGGAAAGCGAGGTCCGCGCACGACAGCAGGCGTCTTCCGCATCGGGAACATGCTTCGCTACCGTTTCCAGTTCTTCCGGATTGATTCGAATCATAGTCATTATAGCTCCTCTATCTTTCGTCGAATTTGGGCGATTTCCCTGCTGATTTCATGAAGAAGTTCATCTGCAGTTGCATAAATATGTGCCTCGATTTGCCGCAAAAGTCCCGGTATACCAATTCATACGCTTCCCTCGACTCTCCCTGCTAATACGGAACATCCTCCTCATTGCGCGATAAAAGGCACGAGTGCCTTGATGAAACTCCTCGATCGCTTCTTTGACTTGCCCCTGATAGGACTCAAGGCAATCGATCATCGTCTCGTAGACCCTGTGTTTCACTTCTTTTTCAATCGATTCCAATAAAGACGACACCCTGATTTCCTCTCCCCCATTTACACACTATTTAAATGGTAACACAAGGAAAATAAGGATAAATCATGATATATTCCTGTTTTGCCAGATGGCAATCAGGACTTTTTCCTTTTTCCTTATTGATGATTCTGCCATGTGCAACATGTCAAAGTTCCTCCGAAAACAACCTGTTTGCGGAACAAACTTTTTCATACATGGAACGATCACGTTGAAGAGAATGATCAGAAAGACCAAAATGAAAAAACCAAACAGCCATGCAGAAACGATGATGATGTCCGTTCCGCCCCATCCAATGGTTGACGAGACGAAATAGATTGTTCTTCGCCGGAAGAAAACAATCCTAGTTTCTTTGCTTTGGCGTAATAGTATTCCTTTCTTTCACGCATGTGGATTATCCAAAACATCAATAGAAAGTTTTTTAAAATAAAGTAAAAGCTGGCTGTATATAACAGCCAGCTTTTGATTGTTTATCGTTTATTCATTTCTTCTATTAACAACTTATTAACAAGCGGCGGGTTGGCTTGTCCTTTTGTCGCTTTCATCACTTGGCCAACTAAGAAGCCAAGCGCGCGGTCTTTACCGTTTTTATAGTCTTCGATCGATTGCGGATTGGCGTCGAGCACTTCAATGACGATTTTGCGCAATGTCGCTTCGTCGGAAATTTGCACAAGCCCTTTTTCTTTGACGATTTTTTCTGGGTCTCCGCCTTTTTCAACGAGCTCTTTAAATACCTTTTTCGCGATTTTCGATGAAATCGTGCCATTTTGAATGAGCTTAATCATGCCGGCCAAGCTTTCCGGCGTCAACGCGATCTCATGCAGTTCTTTTTGCTCGGCGTTTAAGTATCCCGACACTTCGACCATGAGCCAGTTGGAAGCCAGTTTCGGATCCGCTCCGTTTGCCACCGTCGCTTCGAAAAAGTCGGCCATTTCTTTTGTCAGCGTCAGCACTTTCGCATCGTATTCCGGCAGGCCAAGTTCTTCGATGTAGCGTTTTTTGCGCGCATCCGGCAGCTCTGGAATCGATGCGCGGACGCGCTCTTTCCATTCGTCATCGATATACAGCATGACAAGATCCGGCTCTGGGAAGTAACGATAGTCTTCCGAACCTTCTTTCACGCGCATGAGCACCGTTGTTTTCGTCGCTTCATCAAAGCGCCGCGTTTCTTGCTGGATGACGCCTCCGGAAAGCAAAATTTTCTCTTGCCGTTTCGCTTCGTATTCCAAGCCCATACGCACGAAGTTAAACGAGTTTAAGTTTTTCAACTCTGTTTTCGTACCAAATTCGGTCGCGCCAATTGGACGAAGGGAAATATTCGCGTCGCAGCGAAGCGAACCTTCTTCCATTTTACAATCGGACACGCCTGTATATTGGATGATTGATTTTAATTTTTCCAAATACGCATACGCTTCTTCTGGGGAGCGGATATCCGGTTCTGACACAATCTCAATTAATGGAGTGCCTTGTCGGTTAAAATCGACAAGCGAATAACCGTCGCCGGTATGCGTTAATTTTCCGGCGTCTTCTTCCAAATGAATGCGAGTGATGCCGATTTTTTTCTTTTTGCCGTTCACTTCAATTTCAATCCAGCCGTTTCTGCCAAGCGGCTGATCGTATTGCGAAATTTGATACGCTTTCGGGTTATCCGGATAGAAGTAGTTTTTGCGGTCAAATTTCGTTTCGGTCGCGATTTCGCAGTTTAGCGCCATCGCCGCTTTCATCGCAAATTCGACTGCTTGTTTGTTCAACACTGGGAGAACCCCTGGGTATCCTAAATCAATGACGTTCGTTTGCGTGTTTGGGGGCGCTCCGAACGCATTTGGGCTGCTGGAGAAAATTTTCGATTTTGTCTTTAGCTCGACGTGAACTTCAAGACCAATGACCGTTTCAAAATTCATCATGTTTCCCCCCTTATAACGCTGGTTTTTGTTTATGATAGTCGGTCGCTTGCTCGAACGCATGGGCGACACGGTAAATCGTGCTTTCATCAAAATGTTTGCCGATAATTTGTAATCCGACCGGCAAGCCGTTCACAAAGCCGCACGGTACAGAAATGCCAGGAACACCGGCAAGGTTTACTGGAATCGTTAAAATGTCGTTTGCATACATTGTTAACGGATCGTGCGTTTTTTCGCCGATTTTAAACGCTGGCGTCGGCGTCGTCGGCCCGATAATGACGTCGTATTTTTCAAATACCTTTTCGAAATCTTGTTTGATTAATGTCCGCACTTTTTGCGCTTTTTTGTAATATGCGTCATAATATCCGGAACTTAACGCGAACGTACCGAGCATGATGCGGCGTTTCACTTCATTTCCGAATCCTTCGCTGCGCGTTTGTTTGTACATATCAATTAAGTTTTTCGCATTATCCGTGCGGTAGCCGTAACGAACTCCGTCAAAACGGGCAAGGTTCGCGGACGCTTCCGAAGAAGCAAGCAAATAGTAAGTCGCTAGCGCATACTTTGAGTGTGGAAGCGATACTTCTTCCCATGTCGCTCCTAATTTCTCCAACACTTTTAATGCATCAAGTACGGATTGGCGAACTTCTTCTGATACGCCTTCGCCTAAATATTCTTTCGGCACGGCGATTTTTAGGCCTTTAATGTCACCGGTAAGCGCCTCTACATAATTTGGCACTTCTACATTTGCTGATGTTGAATCCATCGGATCTAAACCAGCGATGACTTGCAATAAGTAGGCGTTGTCCTCTACCGTACGCGTAATCGGGCCGATTTGATCAAGTGAAGAGGCAAACGCGACAAGTCCGAAGCGCGATACGCGTCCGTATGTTGGCTTCAAACCAACAACGCCGCAGAACGCTGCTGGTTGGCGAATCGAACCACCCGTGTCAGAACCTAAAGCAAACGGTACTTCGCCTGCCGCTACTGCCGCAGCGGAACCGCCGCTGGAGCCGCCCGGCACACGCTCTAAATCCCACGGGTTGCGCGTCAGTTGAAAGCCGGAGTTTTCTGTGGAAGACCCCATCGCAAACTCGTCCATGTTTAATTTTCCAATCGTAATCGCACCGGCTTCATGCAAGCGCTCCATGACCGTTGCGTCGTAAATCGGGTCAAAGTTATACAAAATTTTGCTTGCACATGTTGTGCGCAATCCTTTTGTCACAATATTATCTTTAATACCAATCGGCATGCCAAAAAGCGTACCGAAATCGTTTTCTTCTTTCGCCAGTTTGTCATCTAACTCTTTCGCTTTCGCGCGCGCGTTTTCCTCATTTAGTGTTAAAAACGCTTGCACTTTTTCTTCCACTTCGCCAATGCGGCGGAATGATTCATCGACTAAATCAGAAACAGAAATTTCTTTTTTATGTAATAAACGATGTAATTCGGAAATTTTATGGTCAAATAATGACATTGCTTCCCCCTCCTTACTCTAAAATCGCTGGCACGCGAAACTGACCGTCTTGGTGATCCGGCGCGTTTTTCAGCACTTCCTCGCGCGGAAGTCCCGGTGTCGGCACATCTTCGCGCATGACGTTTTTCATATCAAGCACGTGTGATGTTGGCGGAACATTTTCTGTATCGAGCTCGTTTAATTGTTCAGCAAACGTAATAATCGCGTCCAACTGCTTCGTAAACATTTCTGCTTCTTCGTCCGTAATCGCCAAACGCGCCAAATGCGCTACATGTTTTACTTGTTCAATAGAAATTCTCGACATCTTTTTCACCTCCAATGAGTTCGACCTATCACAATACTATGATGATACCAAACTTTCATCGAATGAAGCAACATTTGCCGCATCCTGTAAAAGAAAACAAAAATGAGGCTAAAAAATAATCAAGGTAAAACCTACTATTGCTTGATAAAACCGAACGTACGTGCTATATTAAAGGAAAGACATTATTTTTTGAAAAGAGACAAATCGATGACTGATGTACTTCCCCAACAAATATTAGATCGCCTTGGGAATATGGGAGACACCCTGCATCGTCTAAACGACGAACAACAGCGGCTGGAAACGGAAATAAAAGATTTACGCAACGGACAACAACAGCTAGAAAACGAAATAAAAAATCTGCGTGATGGGCAAAAGCGGTTAGAAAAAGATGTAAAAGATTTACGCGATGGCCAAAAACGCTGGAAAATGAAGTGAAAAATTTACACGATGGTCAAAAATGTTTGGAAAAAGAACAGGCTTATTTGAAATCCGGGCTAAAGGAACTGAACGAACTAATGACGGCACTTCTTTACCGGCAAGATAAAACAGATGCCAAACTCGAAGCCCTCGCAATGGACGTACACAACATCCACGGTGAAATCGCTTCTCTCAAACAAGGCCTTCATAAACTTGAGAAAAAAGTAGATTCCCATTACCAACAACTGAACGAACAGCTAAACAATATTAAGCTTCTTGATGTCGATTTTGCTGTTCATAAAACGACGGAGAATGAGCGAGAGATATATAAAATGAAAAGCAGGCTGTTTTAGGCATTTATTACCAAACAGTTCTCGCCCTCTATTTTTTATAAAAAGGAGAAGTAGCCAGCATGGATATCATGTTTGACCATATCGTTCACTTTACGAAAAATCCGGAAGAAGCGAAAACCGCGTTTCAGCTTATCGGATTTCACGCAATAAACGGTGGAAAACATCTTTCTTGGGGCACGTATAACTGCTTGAACTACTTTACAGGACTGCGATATATTGAATGGATCGGCTTTACAGACTTTGATAAAGCAAAAACTTCCGACAACGTATTAATCCAGCAAATCGTCGCAGACTCCCATAAAGGAGAAGGCTTTTCGCAATTGGCATTCCGCACGGACGATATCGATGCTGTCATCGCCCACATCCAGGCAAAAGGACTAAAGCCGATTGGTCCGTTTTCCGGAAGCCGAAAACGTGAAGACGGTAAAGTATTAAGCTGGTCGATGCTATTTATTAAAGACGAACAAGATGATACATGCCGCTACCCATTTTTTATTCAGTGGGGCGAACCCGAAGAGGTCCGCACGAAAGAAATGGCTCCTCTCATGCAACACAGGATCGGAATTCCATCCCTTTCGTATATTGGGATGAATGTAAGTAACCTTGATGAATCATTGCAAAAATATTGCCGTTTATTTGATGTACCGCGCCAGTCTGTAACGGAAAGCAGCGATGAATTTGGCACCTATTCCGAACTTGTTATCGGAAACATAGCGGTCCGCTTTTATGAGGCAAAAAGCCTCGCTATCTCCATCGACAGCGCTCTCATCAACCGTCCGTTTTTATGCGGAATCACCGGAATGCCAGAAAATAAAGTTATCCATATAAAAAATGGGATCTATCATTTTTCTGTGTAGCGTTTCATCAAGCGGAATGGCTTCTACAGGAGCAGGACAACAGCTAAATTTGGAAACTCATACAATCTCATTAAAAACACACCCATGAATGGCCAGCGAACACCTCTTTTGCCCATTTTTCAAGAAAAGGAAGCTCCTCTATAGCAAGTATATTACGATATGCTCTTAAAATTTTAACATCGGGTCCGTACCTATGCACTGCGATTGGAAAAGAAATTTATTTTGCGTTTACTCCGATATTGTTTGGAATTGTTGTTCGGCCAGTTCTCTGTAGAGCGGATGAGTTTGCAGCAATTCGCTATGTGTTCCTACTCCGGTGATGGTCCCATTCTCTAATACAACGATTTGGTCTGCGTTGATAACGGTGGAGAGCCGGTGAGCAATGACAAGTGTGGTTCTTCCTTCCATTAGCCGCTGCAAGGCCTTTTGAACAAGAACTTCCGATGAACTGTCTAGGTTTGAGGTTGCCTCATCAAGGAGAAGAATTTTTGGATTGCGTATAAGGGCGCGGGCAATGGCGATTCTCTGTCGTTGTCCACCTGATAATTTGATTCCCCGTTCCCCAACTTCCGTCAAATATCCTTTTGGAAGCCGCTCAATAAATTCCGCTGCATTTGCCAGTTTGGCTGCTCTCTCTATTTCTTCATCGGAAACGTCTCTATTTAGCCCATAACAAATATTGTCGCGTATCGTTCCTGACATCATTGGACTTTCTTGTGAGACATAACCGATTTGACTGCGCCACGAATGTAAGTGAAAATCTTCAATATTGGTTTCTCCAAGCAATATTTCTCCTTCATCAGGTGTGTAAAATCGCTCTAGCAAAGCAAACAATGTCGTTTTTCCACCGCCGCTTGGACCAACAATAGCCGTTGTTTTTCCTGAAGGAATGGTGAGCGTTACTTGTTTGAGTACAGGCTCTCCCTTTTTATAAGAAAAGGAAACATTTCGAAAATGTATGTCTTGCTCAGGATTTTGCACCGCAGGTAAGTTGTCTCTTGGCTCTTTCTCTAAGGATAAAATGCTTTGAATTCGTTCTGTTGCCCCCATTGCTTTTTGGAATGAGGTGAAAAATACAGCCATCTGACTAAAAGGAACAACAATTTGAACCATATAAATAATGATGGCGACAAGAGAGCCGGATGAAAGCGTGCCTGAGGCTACACGAACTCCGCCATAACCGATTAAAATGACTAAAACGAGCATCATCACAAAGGTCATAAAAGGGGAAATAACAGCCTGTATTCTCGCTTCTTTTAGACCGAATTGAAATAAATGAAGAATCCCTAGTTCCCCATTTTTTTGTTCCTCTTTCTCTGCACAATAAGCTTTTACAAGACGAATATCGGATAACACTCTGCCAAGATTGGCTGAAAAACTGGCCATTTCATCCTGGGTAGCTTTTGAAATTTTGTACATTTTTTGCCCAAGCGGCCAGAGAATGAGAAGCGAAACTGGAATAGCCGTCACCATCATAAGGGTCATTTTCCAGTCGATAATAAGGAGAATGCTAACAGCCCCTCCAACCGAAATGAATCCAGTGAGAAATGTAACTAAATGTTGAGTGATCAGCATTTTTACCGTGTTGGTGTCTTGAGTAATTCGGCTCATCGTTTCTCCAGATTGGTGATGGTCGAAAAAAGAAATAGGCAATAATAAAACTTGATTCCAAAGCTTTTTACGAATTGCTGCAACCACATATTCCCCAATATAGGTGAGGAAGTAGTAAGAAAAGCCGGAAGTGATCGTTTGCAAAATAAATGAAGCCGCAAGCAAAATAATAATCGATGGTTCTACCGTAGATGCAGCGATCTGGTCAACAAGAGATTTCGTAAACCATGGTACAATGAGTCCAACCCCTGTTTCGATCAAACTAAGAGTAATAGCAGTGACAAAAATCCATTTTGGCGGCTTCGTACTCCTAATTAACTCCCAGAAACTTTTCCAATTGTCTATAGGCATATCACGATTCTTCCCCACTCAAATTCACTCCTTCTTTCGCTAAA
Organism: Parageobacillus caldoxylosilyticus NBRC 107762; assembly: GCF_000632715.1. Taxonomy (GTDB): domain Bacteria; phylum Bacillota; class Bacilli; order Bacillales; family Anoxybacillaceae; genus Saccharococcus; species Saccharococcus caldoxylosilyticus. The sequence continues at coordinate 59,943 of NZ_BAWO01000024.1, forward strand.
AATATTTGAACAGATTTTGCAACCCTTTCCTCTTCTTCTTTTGAAAAAGGAGATGAAAACAGCATTGGCTCTTCAGCAAGTTCATCCTCTTTCAAATGAAATCATGATAAATCTTCGCCAAAAACTTCTTTTGCAATTTGACCTGTTTTTCGCAAACTCACCGATTGGATACGTCTTTTTCATCGTTCTCCCCCTCTGACACTATCATAAAACATCACATAACATCGGAATCAATAAAAATGTTTAAATTCAACGAACCGCGCCAACACATAAAAAACCCTCCCCGCCTAGGCAGAGAGGGTTTTTCATTAAAACATTTCCGATACCGTTTTTGCTTGCATATGCAAAATCAAGTAGTCAGGGCCGCCTGCTTTCGAGTCCGTGCCGGACATGTTGAAGCCGCCGAACGGTTGGTAGCCGACAATCGCACCGGTGCAGCCGCGGTTGAAGTAAAGGTTTCCGACATGGAACTCTTCGCGCGCTTTTTCGAGGTTGGCGCGGTTGCGGGAAATCACGGCGCCTGTTAAGCCATATTCCGTGTTGTTGGCAATTTCAAGCGCATGATCGAAATCTTTCGCTTTCGCAAACGCCACAACTGGACCAAAAATTTCTTCCTGCATGATGCGTGCGTTTGGATCCACATCGGCAATTACGGTTGGCTGAATGAAGAATCCTTTGGAGTCGTCTCCTTCACCGCCAGTCATGAGACGACCTTCTTGTTTGCCGATTTCGATATATTCCATGATTTTGTTATACGCCGATTGGTCGATGACCGGACCCATAAATGTGCTTTGTTCTGCCGGATCGCCGACTTTGAGCTGTTTTGTCAGCTCAACGACGCGGTTTAATACTTGATCATACACATCTTCTACGACAATCGCGCGCGAGCAAGCCGAGCATTTTTGCCCCGAGAAGCCGAATGCCGATGCGACAATCGATTGTGCCGCTAATTCTAAATCGGCTTCTTTGTCGACGACAATGGCGTCTTTACCGCCCATCTCGGCGATGACGCGTTTGAGCCAAATTTGGCCTGGATGCACTTTCGCCGCACGTTCATAAATGCGGATGCCGACATCGCGGGAACCAGTAAAGCTGATAAAGCGGGTGCGTGGATGGTCAACGAGGTAGTCCCCTACTTCCGAACCGCTTCCCGGAATGTAGTTTAACACTCCTGCTGGAAGGCCAGCTTCTTCCAACACTTCCGCGAATTTATATGCAACCACTGGCGTTGCGCTCGCAGGCTTCAGCAGCACCGTATTGCCGGTAACAAGCGATGCGACGGTCGTACCGGCCATAATCGCAAATGGGAAGTTCCACGGCGAAATGACGACGCCGACGCCAAGCGGAATGTAGAAAAACCGGTTCGTTTCGCCTGGGCGGCTTTCAACTGGAATGCCGTCTTTTAATTTCAGCATTTGCCGCGCGTAATATTCCATAAAGTCAATCGCTTCTGCCGTATCGGCATCCGCCTCTTTCCACGGTTTTCCCGCTTCTTTTACCATCAATGCGGAAAATTCATGTTTGCGGCGGCGCACAATCGCAGCGGCACGGAACAAAATATCCGCACGCGCTTCCGGCTTTGTTTTGCTCCACCATTTAAATGCTTCATCAGCAACTTTCATTGCTTTTTCGGCAAGTTCTTTATTCGCTTTCGACACGCGGCCGATTACTTCCGTCTTATTCGCGGGGTTAATCGAAACGATTTTCTCGTCGGTTGTGACCCGTTCACCGCCAATAATTAAAGGATAATCTTTGCCAAGCTCAGCTTCGACTTTTGTCAGCGCCTCTTCAAACGCTTTTCGATTCGCTTCAACCGTAAAATCTGTGAGCGGTTCATGCTTATAAGGTTGTACCATCCGTGATTTCCCCCTTTACATAATTTGTAAAAAAGCGTTTACAACCTCTACCTACCATTCTAACGAATAAATCGGCATGATTCAATTTTTTAGAAAAGCGAAAAAACTATTGATAAATATGGACAAACGGCTGATCTGCCTTCGCTTGCCGAACAATAACGCTTTCCGGACCAACCGTGGAGGTGATATAAATGCTTACATTAATATAATCTGGAAACTTTTCCATCACTAATCCGGTCACGTATTGCGTAAATCCGATCACTTCCGCTTTTCCATAAAACGGCATGGTAATGTTAATCGTTAATTGCTGCAGCTGGTCATTCACATATAATCCCTTTCCAACAACTCCGGTATAATTTGGGAAAAATTCTTCAATATCGGATTTAAAGTTATTAAATTTTAACCAGTCGTCGCGGTGATTTTCCTCCGCTTCATCTGACGGGAATAAATAATATTCCTCTTTAATCGCTTCCCAATCATCAATTGTACTGCTTCCTTCATCGACATGGGTAACGGCAAAAAAGTGCCCTGGAATCACGGAAGCTCTCGGTGCCTGTTTATATAAAGCAATCGTAATCGGAACTTCTTTCAAACTTTTCATGCCGCGAAGCCTGGAGAGCACTTCCGCGGCGATGCGTTTTCCTTCCCGTTCGATGACATCGTCTTTTATTTTTTCTTCGCGCGGGTAGCCTTCTTCCGTTTCATAGTAATGAACCGAATTCAGCGCCAGCCCGATGACAACTCCTCCTAACTTCACTTTATCGTCGCTGATTTTCATTAAATAATCATGTTCTAAAATGCTTGCTAAATAAATCGGGCTTTTTTTGTTTTTTTCTTCATTCGTTCCTTTGTCGCTAATAGGCGGATTCAAACCGACGTTTTCTGATGGTTTCACTTTTTTCTTTTTCAGTTGCTCCGCCGTGAGTTTTCGTTGCAGCCAGCGCTGCACCGTTTCTTTATCTAAATATTGGCCTTCTTGAAATAAATAATCTTCCGGCGAAAAACGTTTTTGTGCGATGCGCATCAGTCCGGTTTCAAACTCATCGACGTCTAGGCGCGTATTTAAATCTTCGACTACTTCTCCGCGCGCTCCCGATGGTTGAAACGGCAACACAACACGGTAATAGGAGTCGGAAATATTGTATTTCGGAATGACAGCCTTTTGCTCTTTATCATTTTTTTTCTGTACTACCTCTTCCTCGCCGAATTTTGGCGCACAGGCGGAAAGAAGCAGAAGCAGAGTCATCCATATCATGAACTTTTTTTTCATGTTTCACACCTACTTATTTTGCTCAATTTCTTGCAGAAATCTCGTTTCATCCCAAATTTCGATATTTAGCTGCTTGGCTTTTGCCAGTTTCGAACCGGCATCAGCACCAGCGATGACTAAATCGGTATTTTTACTGACGCTGCCGGTGACTTTGCCGCCAAGCTGCTCAATTTTTTCTTTTGCTTCGTTGCGCGACAACGATTCCAGCTTCCCGGTCAGCACGACTGTTTTGCCGGCAAAGTAAGAATCAACATCGCCAGCCTTTGGCGTTTTTGGACCTTTATATTCCATGTTGACGCCATAAGCGCGCAGTTCATTTAACAGCTCTTTTACTTCCGGTTTCGCAAAATACGCAACAATCGAATCAGCCATTTTCTCGCCGATTTCGTGAATCGCCATCAATTCTTCTTTTGTCGCATTTTGCAGACGGTCCATCGTTTCAAAATGTTCCGCCAGCACTTTCGCCGCTTTGGCGCCAACATAGCGGATGCCTAACCCAAATAGAAGGCGCTCTAACGAGTTTTGCTTCGATGCTTCAATGGCGGCGAGCAAATTGGTTGCTGACTTTTCCCCCATCCGTTCCAAGTTAATTAACTGTTCTTTTGTCAACCGATAAATATCGGCAACATCATGGATAAGCCCTTCGCGGAACAGCTGGGAGATGACCTTTTCGCCAAGCCCCTCAATGTTCATCGCCTGACGCGAAACAAAATGAATGAGCCCCTCGCGGATTTGCGCCGGACATTTCGGATTAATGCAGCGGAGCGCTACTTCACCTTCGAGCCGGACCAACTCACTGCCGCACTCCGGGCAATGCGTCGGCATGGCAAACGGCACCTCTTCTCCTGTCCGCCGGTCCAATACGACGCTCACCACTTCCGGAATAATATCGCCCGCCTTTTTAATCACGACGGAGTCGCCGATGCGGATGTCTTTTTCACGAATGAAATCTTCATTATGAAGAGTGGCGCGCTGCACCGTTGTTCCCGCGACACGGACCGGCTCTAAAATCGCCGTCGGCGTCACAACCCCCGTGCGCCCGACATTTAATTCAATGCCAATCAGTTTTGTAACGACTTCCTCGGCCGGAAATTTATACGCGATTGCCCAGCGCGGGCTTTTTGCGGTTGCGCCTAGCTGTTCCTGCTGTTCAAATGAATCTACTTTGATGACAATGCCATCGATGTCATAAGGAAGTTGCGAGCGTTTTTCATGCCATTCGCTGACAAAGCGAATGACTTCATCGATATTGGCGCATCTCCGCCGTTCTGGATTGACTTTAAATCCGAGCGTTTGTAAATAATCAAGGGCGGCGCTGTGCGAATCGATCCCTAGTTCTTCGGCATTGGCAAGACTGTAGACGAATAAATCGAGATGGCGGGACGCCGCGATTTTTGGGTCGAGCTGGCGCAGCGAGCCGGCTGCGGCGTTGCGCGGATTGGCAAACAGCTCTTCGCCGCGCTGCTTTCGCTGTTCATTCAGCCGCTCAAATGACGCTTTCGGCATATACGCTTCACCGCGCGCTTCGAGTGTCACGGCTTCCTTCAGGCGAAGCGGCAAAGAGCGGATCGTTTTTAAGTTTTCCGTAATATCCTCTCCGGTTACTCCGTCGCCGCGCGTCGCCCCTTGGACAAAATAGCCGTTTTCATAACGGACGGAAACAGCCAGCCCATCGATTTTCAGCTCGCACACATAGGCGACATCATCGCCGACTTCCTGGCGCACGCGGCGGTCGAAGTCGCGCAAATCGCCTTCATGAAACGCATTGGCTAGGCTTAACATCGGAATGCGGTGCTCCACTTTTTGAAACGCATCTAACGGTTGGCCGCCGACCCGCTGCGAAGGGGAGTCTTTCGTTTTGAATTCTGGATATTGTTCTTCTAACGCAATCAGCTCTTGCATGAGCCGGTCGTATTCCGCGTCAGGCACGGACGGACGGTCAAGGACATAGTATTCATAATTGTATTTATTTAACAGTTCGCGCAGCTCTTCAATGCGTGTTTGCGCAGCTTGTCGGTCCATATCCGTTCTCCTTTCTTTACACTTTTGTAATCGGAGCGAACTTGGCAAGCAGCCGTTTAATGCCAATCGGGCTTGGGAAAGCAATGTCCAATTCCTGGTCTTCTCCTTCCCCGCGTACGCTGACTACCGTGCCAATTCCCCATTTTTTATGATCTGCTTTATCTCCCACTTTCCACACCGTCGTCCCGCCGTCAGCCGCCCCTGACGCCATCGTCGTGCGGAAACCGGTCTTTTTTGCCTGGAAAGCAGCGGCGTGCAATGTCCGGCGGTTGATCATTTCCATTAATTCTTCCGGAATTTCGCGAATAAAACGGGATACTGGATTGACATGGATATTTCCAAACAACGTGCGCATTTGTGCGCTTGTTAAAAACAACTCTTCTTCCGCACGGGTGATGCCGACATACGCGAGACGGCGCTCCTCTTCCATCTCGTCCTCATCGTCAAGCGAACGGTTATGCGGAAAAATTCCTTCTTCCATTCCGATGAGAAAGACCACTGGAAACTCCAAGCCCTTTGCGGAATGAAGCGTCATTAGCACAACGGAATCTTCGCTATTGCCATTCGCCTCATTCAGCTGGTCAATATCAGAAATTAACGCCAAATCCGTTAAAAACGCAATAAGCGACTTGTCTTCACTCACATTTTCAAAATGCTTGGTGACCGATAAAAACTCGTCAATGTTTTCCAAACGGCTTTGCGCCTCCAGCGTATTTTCCGCCTTCAGCATCTCGCGGTAACCGGACTTGTCCAGCACTTCTTCAACCAGCTCGGTGACGGAAACGTATTCTTGCAGCTGTGCCCATTGTTCGAGCTGGCGGCGAAATTCCAGCAAGGAAGCGGCTATGCGGGCAGAGAGTCCGATATGCTCGAGCTCAGCGAGCGCTTCAAATATCGATAATTCATTCTCGGAAGCATAGCGGACAATTTTATCGAGCGAAGACGCACCAACGCCGCGTTTTGGCACATTAATGATGCGAAGCAGGCTAATGTCGTCATTCGGATTGGCAATAACGCGCAAATAAGCCAAAATGTCCTTAATTTCTTTGCGGTCATAGAACTTTAAACCGCCGACAATTTGATACGGGATATTGGACTTGAGGAATACCTCTTCAATGATCCGTGACTGCGCATTCGTGCGGTACAAAATAGCAAAATCGGAATAGCGTCGTTTTCCGCTATCGACATATTCTTTAATTTTGCCGGCGACAAATTGTGCTTCATCTGCTTCATTCATCGCTTCATAATAAACGATTTTCTTTCCTTCCGGATTTTCCGTCCACAGCCTTTTCGGCTTCCGGTTGATATTGTTTTCAATGACTTCGTTTGCCGCTTGCAAAATCCGCTTGGTGGAGCGATAGTTTTGCTCGAGCAAAATCACTTTTGCGTTTGGATAGTCCCGTTCGAACGATAAGATGTTTTGAATGTCCGCGCCGCGCCAGCGGTAAATCGATTGATCCGCATCGCCGACAACGCATATATTTTGAAAGCGCGCCGCCAGCATTTTGACCAGCATATACTGCGCATGGTTGGTGTCTTGGTACTCATCAATGTGGATATATTGAAATTTATATTGGTAGTATTCCAATACTTCCGGCACGCGTTCAAACAGCTGAATCGTCGTCATAATTAAGTCGTCAAAATCGAGCGAATGGTTGCGCAAAAGGCGCTGTTGGTATTCTTCATACACATCGCTGACGATTTTTTCATAATAGCTGCTTGCCCGTTTGGCAAATTTCTCTGGAGTCAGCAACTCGTTTTTCGCGCTGCTGATCGTGCCGAGTATCGTGCGCGGCTCAAACTTTTTCGGATCGATATTTTTTTCTTTTAAAATATTTTTAATCACCGAAAGCTGATCGGTCGTATCGAGAATGGAAAAATTGCGGTTGATGCCGATGCGGTCAATATCGCGGCGCAAAATGCGAACGCACATCGAATGGAACGTGGAAATCCACACTTCTTCCGCCGCGCCGCCTAACAGCGCCTGCACGCGTTCTTTCATTTCCCGCGCCGCTTTGTTCGTAAACGTAATCGCTAAAATATTCCACGGAGCCACATGCTTTTCCGCCATTAAATAGGCAATGCGATGTGTTAATACGCGTGTTTTGCCGCTTCCCGCCCCTGCCATAATGAGAAGCGGTCCTTCCGTCGTTTTCACAGCGGCTTGCTGCTCCTTATTTAAATTAGCCAGTAATTTTTCCGACAAAAAATTCACTTTTATCACCACCAGGAAACATATGTTCTATTTTACATCACTTTTTGCGCCTTGACCAGCTTATTGCTTCACCGCTTTGACCGTAGCCAGCGCTTGCTCGATGTCTTCGTAAACGATGTTGCCCACGACGACCGTATCAGCGTATTTCGCCATTTCTTTCGCCTGTTTTGCCGTTTTAATCCCCCCGCCGTAAAACAGCTGTGTTTTCATTAATACTTGTTTGACGCGCTGAACGAGCCCGGGGTCCCCATAGGAACCGCTATATTCCAAATAAAAAATCGGCAGGTGATACATATGTTCCGCCATGCGCGCATACGCGACGACATCCTCTTCCTCAAGCTCCGTGTCCGCCGCGGTAAGCATAGCTGCTTTGCAATGTTTATGTAAAATGCAATACCCTTCCATCCATATTTCATCCCAATTCATGACATCGCCAAACTGTTTCACCGCGTCGTGATGCAGATCGATGATCCACTTTGTTTCGCGGCTGTTCAGTACCATTGGGATAAAATAAAAATCAAAACCAGGGGTGATGGACTCTAGATTGGAGATTTCCAACACACATGGAACGGAAAAGCGGCGGACGCGCCCTAACAACTCCAGTACATTTTCTAATGTAACGCCGTCCGTTCCACCGACAATAATGGCGTCAGTCCCTGATTCACAAACACGTTCGAGATGTTCATCGCTAATTTCTTTGTTCGGGTCTAGCTTAAATACATGGCGCCACTCGCGAATATCATACATATAATAAAACCCTCCATTGATTTATCCATTTTTTCATTATAACAAATCGGCAAAAAGAAAAGGAGTTCCTTTTCATTGAAAGGAATCTCCTTGCTTTCATTAGGCGTTATGCGCTTCTTCGGAAGTTTGGCTTGTTTTTTCTTTAATGCGGTCTAATGCCATCGCATACGCATCGTTTCCATAGTTTAAGCAGCGTTTGACGCGCGAAATCGTTGCGGTGCTTGCTCCTGTTTCCGTTTCGATTTTATGATACGTATAGCCTTCGCGAAGCATGCGTGCTACTTCGAGGCGCTGCGCTAACGATTGAATTTCGTTGACCGTGCATAAGTCATCAAAAAAACGATAGCACTCCTCTAAATCGCGCAAAGAAAGAATCGCTTTAAACAGCTGATCTACTTCTCTGCCGCGTAATTTATCAATTTGCATAAATAGAGATCCTCCTTTACCACTTTACTATATTTAAGTCAGGAACAACGTTGGTCCATGTTTTCCCCGGCACAAAGCCGACCGGATTTCCATTTATAAACGGCAAAATGCGACCGCTGACATTTTTCCATTGTATTTTTTGTACCACACCATTTTGGAATAAGTACCCGTCTCCACCAGAATTCAGGTCAATGCTGCGCCGCCCTGCCGCATCAATCACCCGGTGTTTGGCGGCAATGACCATGATATTTTGCATGACGATCGGGTCATGCGTATCATAATCGACCGTTTGTTCTCCTGCACTATAGCGATAATAGCTTTTTTGACTCGGGACATACTTGTACTGTACTTGCGCATAGCTGCGATGCGAATACGCAATGGTAACGGTTTCCGCCTTCTCCCCTGTTGCGGCATCTTGGCGAAATGGAAGCGGCTTGACATCGTCTTGCAGCGTATAGCCGTTTTGGGCTGCCCCTTTTTCAATATTGGCAAATGTAATATAAGAATTATGCGGTGCTTTGCGGAACGAAGCCCGCTGAAACAACGTCCCATCATAAAACAAGCCGTTTAAATAATCCGTCGTTCCGTCTTCCAGTAAGGCTTTTGCCTCCGGGCTCCAGCCATGGCAAACATAGAGCGCATGATAGCCATTGCTCAAATCAATATAGTAGTCGCGCGCACTGCGTACTGGACCTACTTTTTCTGGAAATTCGCTCTGATATAATGCTAAAAAGCGTGTAATATCCCCTTCTGCCAGTATCTCATAAACGATATCTGCTTTTTGCAGCCCCGACTGCGGCCGCGCTTTGGGATGATTGTTTACCATTACCGCAATAACGCGATGGTTCACCGTCCCCTCCGCTGGCAGCCCAGTTAGTGGAAACACTTGCTGTTTGGAAATGTCCTGCTGTTTTGGCGTTTCGACGGGTGCCGGTTTCGGCGCAGGGGCTTGCTGTTTGTCTTCATGCATACAACCGTTCATGAAAAGGTACAGCACACTAAACGCAACAAACCAATATTTTTTCAACAGTCACACAACCTTTTTCTTTTTTATTTTAACGCATTATCGGCGGAAAGAGTACTGTTTTATTCATTACATCATAAATTCCTCGTTGTGTAATACGCACATAAGGTAAATGGGTCGATTGTAAAAAGAATAGAGAATAAACTGGGTCAACAAAACGATATCCGCGCTGTTTTAATAGTTCCACAAGCTTTTTCTCTTCATCAATCAGCTGTTCTACGCTTTGTTCCGATGCCATGCCATTAAGAGGCAGCGGAATTTCGTGAATGACTTCACCATTTTCCGCCAGCACTATTCCGCCGCCGATTTCGCACATTCGCTGGAAAGCAAGAAACATGTCCTGTTTGCTTTTTCCAATGAAAATAATATCGCCTGTATTGGAATACGAACTGACAAGCCCGCGGACATTCGTAGCAAAACCTTTCAAAATTGTATTTACGCGCCATTTTCCATGACGGTCCATCAGCACCAAAAAGCTTTCATCGTGATCAGTAGACAGTTCATCGCGAGAGGTATCAATCGAAATAGAATATGGTTTCATAATCACCGCGTTTTTCATATGCATTCCCATTGGCATCGAAAATTGCAAATCATCCATCGATAAATTCCAGGATAGACGAAGCGGTTCAATTCCGTAGTCGTCCCACGATATCGATGGCCATGCAATCGAGTCATCTCCCTCCCGCTTTACCCATTTTCCTTTTGCAAGCACTTGCACAGGAGTCGGATCTTCTTTTGCACGTAAAAAGTTAATGTTTGCTATTCTCCCTGTCGCAATGCTGCCGTGAAGGTGCTCAATTCCGTAATGGCGCGCAACGTTCACCGTAGCCATATTGTAAGCGTCGATGACCGGGACGCCATGTTCCAATGCAATGCGAATTAATCGGTCTATTACTCCTTCTTCATAAAAAGATGGCGGCGAACCGTCTGTCGTGAGAATAAACTTATCATATTGATGAATGCCAAGTTCCTTTATTTCTTGGAGAAGCGTCGGTAAATCCGGGCGAATGGACGAATAACGTAATGACACGGTATATCCGTGCAGGAGCCGCGTATATACTTCTGTGCCCGTCATGGCTTCATGATCGCAATCAGCACCAAGAAGCATCATTTTTGTAAGCGTTTTCTCGGAGGCTCCAGGAAAATGGCCTTCAATTTTTCGTTTCATCCGCTTTGCTTCTTGAATCCAATGGAGCATAAGATTGTCTTCGGCAAGAAGTTTCGGCCATCCCGTTAGCTCTCCACCTTGCAATACCGTTTCTTGTTCCAGCCACCGTTTTACTCTGGCGTTGGATAACTGTTCTTCTTCTCTCTCCAGCTCCGTCTGTCCATCAAATCGGCACCACCAGTACATCGATGATGGAAGCGCATTCATTTTCTGCATCAGTAAAAACGCCTGGTCATCTGACAATTGCAAAATAAGGAATAAATTATCGTTAATCAATGTTGTCGTTCCATATTTCGATGCATAGTGTGCAAACGTATGGGGATTATATAACTGAAATGAATGAGTATGCGGTTCCATATAGCCAGGAACTAACACATAACCGCTGCAATCAATGATTTCACATTGATCATCAACGTGATCGGGAAACCGCTCCCCGACGTACACAATTCGATCATGGTATATCCAAATATTTCCTTTTAACCATTCGTGAAGATATGAATGTAAATAAGTCGCATTCGTTAACAATTTTGTCGGTGATTTTTTTCCGTCAATAATCGCAACATGTTCACGTAATTCGTGACTTTTCCAACGATAACGTTGTTCGCTCATATACACCCCGTCCCTTTTTTCCTAATCATTCCATATAATCATTTTACCGCATTAAAGTCATTTTCACAATGAAAAAAGGAGGGAAAAATGGCCATGGCCAATATTGGTATCGTCAATGCACTCATTCGTATTACTTTCGGTCTGACCATGCTTGCATGGGCAACGGCAAAAATGACAAGACGTCCTTGGTGTACTTCTTACCTCATTATAGCGATGCTAGCCGCTATGAAAGTAGGCGAAGGAATCACCCGTTTTTGTCCAATGACTGCTTTATTGGAAAATTATCGCCGCGAGCAGGCGACTCGCATAAAAGAGGATGCTACAATCAATCCTACGTAAATAAAGACTGGCGTTTACATAACGCCAGTCCATTCAAAGGAGTGAATAAACATGTTGCTTGAATACATGACAGATATGTCGTTTGTGCTCGCTTCTCTTATTGGCGGCATTATCGCCCTTGCGTTTGTCTATGTGCGCCGGAAGCGCGTTCGATAGCTTTATTTCCAATATCATGGCGATAAAACAGCTGATCGCATGTAATATAGGAAATTTGCTTATATACAGTTTGTTGTGCTTGCTTTAGCGTCTCCCCTTTCGCCGCTACAAGCAGCACGCGGCCGCCGTTTGTATATAAAGTGTTATTTTCCTTCTTCGTTCCTGCGTGAAATAATAATGTGTTTTCCCCTAGCTGATCCCAGCCGCGAATAACCGCTCCGCGTTCATAGGCACCTGGATATCCTTTCGCTGCCAATACCACGCCGATGACGGCCTCCTCCGACCAACGCAGTTCCATGTTCCGCCCTTCCATTACGGCTGTGATCACTTCAATAAGGTCATTTTCCAACCGCGGCAGCACCACCTGCGCTTCCGGATCGCCAAAGCGGGCGTTAAACTCGATCACTTTCGGACCTTGACTTGTTTCCATTAATCCCGCGTACAATACTCCGGTAAACGGTCGTCCTTCTGCCGCCAATGCTTTTGCCATCGGCTGAAGGATCGTGGACAGCGCAATTTCCACCGTCTGCTTGGAAATTTGCGGCACTGGGGAGTATGCCCCCATTCCGCCCGTATTTGGCCCTTCATCATTGTCATATGCTCGCTTATGATCCTGGGCAATCGCAAGTGGATAAACATGTTCGCCATGGACAAACGCCATGAACGAAAACTCTTCGCCTTCTAAGTATTCTTCCACGACCACTTTTTTGCTCGCATCGCCAAACTGGTTTTCGATCATCATCGCCTCTAGCGCCTGGAGGGCCTCCGAAAGCGTCGCAGCGACAATCACGCCTTTTCCTGCTGCCAATCCGTCCGCTTTAATGACAATCGGCGCACCTTTTTTCTCGATATACGCTTTTGCTTCCTCATACGAAGTGAACGTCGCATGTTCGGCCGTCGGAATGCCGTATTTTTTCATCAACTCTTTGGCAAACGCTTTACTTCCTTCAATTAACGCTGCATTTTTACGTGGACCGAAAATGCGCAATCCTTCCGACTCGAAACGGTCGACGATACCGGCAAGCAGCGGCGCTTCCGGGCCGACAATGGTAAGATCGATGCCTTCCTGTTTGGCAAAGCGAACAAGCGCGTCGATCTGGTGTTCCTCAATCGGAACAAGCTCCGCAACTTGCGCGATGCCCGGATTGCCCGGGGCGGCGTATAGCTTAGTAACAAGCGGGCTTTGCGCGGCCTTCCAGGCAATCGCATGCTCCCTACCGCCGCGGCCGACAATCAATACTTTCATGACGCTCCCCCCAACTTAATGTTTAAAATGGCGGATTCCCGTAAAGACCATGGCAATTCCGTATTCATCCGCTTTGCGAATCGAATCAGCGTCGCGAATCGAGCCGCCCGGCTGGATGATGGCGGTAATGCCGGCTTTGGCCGCCGCTTCGACGGTATCGTCCATCGGGAAAAACGCATCGGAAGCAAGCACCGCTCCGTTTGTTTTCTCTCCCGCCTGTTCAATCGCGATTTTCGCCGCGCCAACCCGGTTCATTTGTCCGGCGCCAACGCCGATCGTCATTCCGTCTTTCGCCAGCACGATTGCGTTCGATTTGACGTGTTTGACCACCTTCCAGGCAAACTGCAACTGCTTCCATTCCTCTTCTGTCGGTTCACGCTTCGTCACAACTTTCAGCTCAGCATCCTCAAGCGTGTGCGTATCCGCTTCTTGTACAAGCAGTCCGCCTTGCACGGAAACAAGCATTTTTTCTTTTGTCTTTGGAGCCGCGAAATCCACTGTCAAGAGGCGAATGTTTTTCTTTTGCGTCAAAATCGCAAGCGCCTCATCGCTAAAAGATGGAGCGATGACGATTTCTAAAAAGATTTCGTGCATTTTTTCGGCCGTTGCTTTATCCACTTCGCGGTTTAAAGCGATAATGCCGCCAAAAATCGAAACCGGATCGGCCTCGTACGCTTTTAGGAACGCTTCATAAATCGTCGCACTCGTGCCGACGCCGCACGGATTCATATGCTTCACCGCCACTGCCACCGGCTCGGTAAATTCTTTGACTAATTGTAGTGCGGCGTTCGCATCATTAATGTTGTTGTACGATAATGCTTTTCCGTGCAGCTGTGTTGCTTGCGCAATCGAGAAAGAGGAACCGAGCGGTTTTTTATAAAACGCCGCTGTTTGATGCGGATTTTCCCCATAGCGCAATGCTTGTTTTTTCTCAAAAGTGACCGTTAGCGTTTCCGGATATTCTTCCCCTGTCTTGTTGGTTAAATATTCGGCAATCAGCGCATCGTATGCGGCCGTATGGCGGAATACTTTCGCCGCCAGTTTCCGTTTCGTTTCCGCGGATATATCGCCATGTTCTTTTAGCTCTTGTATGACCATATCATAGTCGGCCGGGTCCACGACGACCGTTACATAGGAATGATTTTTCGCCGCCGCTCTAAGCATCGTCGGACCACCGATATCAATATTTTCGATCGCTTCCGCAAACGTCACATCGCTTTTGGCAATCGTTTGTTGAAACGGATATAAATTGACGACCACTAAATCAATCGGAGTAATATGATGCTCATGAAGTTCAGCTTGATGGCGCTCATTGTCGCGGATCGCCAGCAACCCGCCATGAATCGCCGGATGCAATGTTTTGACGCGCCCGTCTAAAATTTCCGGAAACCCTGTCACTTCGGAAATACCAATGACGGGAATTCCCGCTTCTTCCAGCGCTTTTTTCGTTCCGCCTGTGGAGATAATTTCCACACCTAATTCCACCAATTGTTTCGCCAGCGGTACAATTCCTTCCTTGTTCGATACACTTAGCAATGCCCGTTTCACTGCCATGATCCTCGATCCTTTCTATTGATGTTCCAGTAATGTTTTTAATACAGTGGGATATAGCTCATGCTCCACTTCGTGAATCCGCGCCTCGAGCTGTTCTAGCGGCTCTCCGTCGTAAATCGGGACAGCGCGCTGTGCGATGATCGGTCCGGTATCCATTCCTTCATCAACATAATGAATGGTTACGCCGGTTACTTTTACCCCCGCCCGGTACGCCTGCCCAATCGCATCTTTGCCCGGAAACGCCGGCAACAGCGATGGATGGATATTGACGATTTTTCCTTCATAAGCAGCAAGCAGCGTCGGACCAATGAGACGCATATAGCCGGCAAGAGCGATGAAATCAATATGATGTTTTCGCAACTGGGCTAAAATCGCCTGTTCAAATTCTGCTTTAGCAACATAATCTTTCGGCGAAAAAACGAACGCAGGAATATGCTCTCGCGCCGCCCGCTCAATGACTTTCGCTCCCGGTTTGTCGCATACTAATAATGCGACGCGTGCTGGCAATATCCCCTTTTTGGCCGCATCAACAATCGCCTGAAAATTCGTGCCGCTGCCGGAGGCAAAAACAGCAAGTTGTTTCATGCCATCGCCCCTCCGACAAATGAAACTCCTTTTCCTCGTTTCACACGGCCGATGACATACGCTTTTTCTCCTAGCTCTGTGAAAAGAGCAGACACACGATCCGCCACTTCACGGTCTACTGCCAGCACCATGCCAATTCCCATATTGAAAATAGAAAACATTTCGCCGTGCTCTAGGTTTCCTTTCTCCCGCAGCAGATCAAAAATCGGCGGCACCGGCCATGAACCATCGTCAATTTCCGCGCCCAGTCCTTCCGGAAGCATGCGCGGGATGTTTTCGATAAAGCCGCCGCCCGTAATATGCGCCATTCCTTTTATATCAAATTGTTTCATCACTTGAAGAAGCGGCTTGACATAAATGCGCGTCGGCTTTAATAGCTCTTCACCGAGCGGAACCGTCAGCGGCTCATAGATGCGGTCCAATTCCAGTTTCGCCTGTTCTATCATGATGCGACGCACGAGCGAATATCCGTTGCTGTGAAGGCCGTTGGAGGCAAGCCCGATCAGCATGTCCCCTTCTTGAATATTGCTCCCCGTCACAAGCTTTGACTTTTCCGCAATTCCAACGGCAAACCCAGCGACATCATATTCCTCTTCTTCATACATTCCCGGCATTTCCGCCGTCTCTCCGCCGATCAGCGCACAACCTGCTTCAGCGCAGCCATCGGCAATTCCTTTGACAATGTGTGCGATTTTTTCCGGCACCGCTTTGCCGCACGCAATATAGTCAAGAAAAAAGAGCGGTTCTGCTCCTTGGACGACAATATCATTGACGCACATCGCCACACAATCTATTCCAATTGTATCATGCCGGTCCATCATAAACGCAACCTTAAGCTTGGTCCCCACGCCATCCGTCCCCGAAACGAGCACCGGCTCCTTATATCCAAGCTTCGATAAATCAAACATGCCGCCAAATCCACCTAACCCGCCAAGCACTTCCGGACGCATCGTTTTTTGTACGTGGGGTTTCATCAAAGAGACAGCCCGATATCCTGCTTCAATGTCCACGCCCGCTTGTTTATATGCTTTTGCCACGTCAAGTCCCCCTTTTTATTTAACCGCCGTAAACGGCAAACGCGCTCGGCTGACATTGGTCGGGTAGTTTCCGGTAAAACAGGCCAGGCATTGCCCGTGTAATGGCAGATGATCCGGCCGACCAATCGCCTCTAACAGCCCTTCTTGACTTAAAAATGCTAACGAATCGGCGCCAATGATTTGGCGGATTTCCTCGACTGTATACTTGGACGCAATCAACTCTTCGCGCGTCGATGTATCAATTCCGTAAAAACATGGATGTGTAATCGGCGGCGCGCTAATTCGGACGTGCACTTCCGTCGCCCCCGCTTCACGAAGCATCGCCACAATCCGTCTGCTTGTCGTACCACGCACAATCGAATCATCGACCATTACTACGCGTTTTCCGGCGACCACGCCGCGCACCGGCGACAGTTTCATTTTCACCCCTTGCTCCCGCAATGACTGGGACGGCTGAATAAACGTACGTCCGACGTAACGGTTTTTAATCAGCCCAAGCTCATACGGAATGCCGGTCGCCTCCGCGTAGCCGATCGCAACAGAAATGCTTGAATCGGGCACACCGGTGACAATGTCCGCTTCTGCCGGCGCCTCTAGCGCCAGTCGTTTCCCTAAATTTTTTCTTGCCGTATGAATGTTAATGCCATCCACATTGCTGTCTGGACGGGCGAAATAAATATATTCCATGCTGCAAATCGAACGTGGCCGCATCGGGGCGAACCGTTCGGAACGCATTCCTTCGCCACTAATGATAATTAATTCTCCCGGCTCGACTTCCCTTTCGTACGTGGCGCCGATCACATCAAAGGCACACGTCTCGGAAGCAACGACATAGGCGTCGCCAAGCCTTCCGATCGAAAGCGGACGAAATCCGTGTGGATCAAGGGCGATGTATAGCTCCTTTTCCGTCAATAACAGGAACGCAAATGCTCCTTCCACATAGGCGAGCGCCTCTTTTACCTGCTCTTTGAACGTCGGCGCCTGGCTGCGGCGAATGAGATGGGCCAGCACTTCCGTATCGGAAGTCGTTTGGAAAATGCTACCCTGCGCCTCAAGCTGCAGTTTTAAATCGATTGCATTCGTAAGATTGCCGTTATGGGCAAGGGCAATGCTTCCCGTTTGCGAGCGGAACAGAAGCGGCTGGACGTTTTCATAGCCTCCTCCCCCTGCTGTTGAGTAGCGAACGTGGCCGATTGCTGCCGCTCCATTTAGCGCTTGAAGCACCTCGTTGTGAAACACTTCGGTGACAAGACCCAACCCTTTATGGCTTTGCAGCGTTCCTTGATGGACAACGACGATCCCTGCTCCTTCCTGGCCGCGGTGCTGAAGGCTATGCAAGCCGTAATACGTGAGCTGCGCCGCGTTTTCATGTCCCCAAATGCCGAAAATGCCGCACTCTTCATTTAATCCTTTGATTTCAGCAAGCATGGAATAGCCCCTTTCCACACGCTTCTCATTTCTGCGACGGAAAGTTTGATGACTGCTTCTCCGTTTACGCTCTCAATAAGAAGCGTATTGTCGTCGGTTACCTCACCGATTTGCTTTGCTTCCACCAATTGCTCAAACGTTTCGCGATGTTCTTTTTTCACGGAAACGATAAACCGCGATTGTGTTTCACTAAATAGCTCGCTAGTCACATCCCCGGCGATCGTGACTTTCGCGCCAAGTCCATCCGCGCCCATCAAACATTCAGCCAAGGCAACAGCAAAACCACCTTCCGCAATATCATGCGCCGATGCGATCACTCCTGCCTGGATCGCTGTTAACAGTTGTTTTTGCCGTTTTGCTTCCACTGTTAAATCAATGGCTGGCGCTGGACCAAAAATGCGGCCTTCGAGCCATTTTTGCAGCTCGCTTCCGCCAAACTCCGGCTGCGCTTCGCCGATGACATAAATAAGATCGCCCGCACGTTTAAATGATTGCGTCGTAATATGACGAATGTCTTCAATAAGACCGACCATTCCGACAACCGGAGTCGGATAAATCGCTTCTCCGTTCGTTTCGTTATATAAAGAAACGTTCCCGCCGATGACCGGAGTTTCCAACGCACGGCAAGCGGCGCTCATTCCATCGACCGCTTTTTCGAGCTGCCAGAAGATTTCCGGTTTTTCCGGGCTTCCGAAATTTAGGCAATCCGTCAGTGCCAGCGGTTTGGCACCGGAACAGACCACATTTCTCGCCGCCTCGGCTACAGCAATTTTCCCGCCAGTTTCCGGATCTAAATAAAGGTAGCGCGAGTTGCAGTCTGTTGTCATCGCCAACGCCTTATTCGTGCCGCGAATGCGCACAACCGCCGCATCCGATCCTGGCGCAACCACCGTATTAGTTCGTACCATATAATCGTATTGATCATATACCCATTCTTTGCTGGCGATCGTCGGCTGCGCCAGCAACGCCAGCAGCGTTTTTGCATAGTCGGTGACAACAGGAACATACGGCTCCATCGCTTGGAACTCGCGATAATAGGCTGGCTCTTTTGCTGGTTTATGATAAACCGGCGCATCCTTTGCCAAGGCGTCTACCGGAATCTCGGCGACGACCTCGCCGCGGAAATAGAGGCGGAGCATTTTATCATCTGTCACTTTGCCGATCGCTTTTGCTTCCAAGCCGTATTTGGCGAACAAATCGTAAATTTCTTGCTCGCACCCTTGTTTGACGACAAGCAGCATCCGCTCCTGCGATTCCGAGAGCATCATTTCATACGGCGTCATACCCGCCTCACGCTGCGGCACCAGATCCAAATTCATTTCAATGCCAAACCCGCCTTTGCTCGCCATCTCCGCCGAAGAGCTCGTCAACCCAGCCGCACCCATATCTTGAATGCCAACAAGCGCATCGGATTTCACTACTTCCAAACAAGCTTCAAGCAATAATTTTTCCATAAACGGATCGCCGACTTGCACAGCAGGCCTTTTCGCCTCCGATTGTTCCGTCAACTCCTCCGAAGCAAACGTCGCGCCGTGGATGCCGTCACGCCCTGTTTTCGCCCCTACATACATGACGGTGTTTCCTACCCCAGTTGCTACGCCGCGTTGAATGTCTTCATGGCGAATAATACCGACGCACATCGCATTGACAAGCGGGTTGCCTTCATAAGCAGGATCAAACTGCACTTCGCCGCCGACGGTCGGAATGCCGACACAATTGCCGTAACCAGCGATCCCAGCCACTACATTTTCAAATAGATACTTGACACGCGGGGACATTAACTCCCCGAAGCGAAGCGAATTTAATAACGCAATCGGGCGCGCCCCCATCGAAAAGACGTCGCGGATGATACCACCGACACCGGTCGCCGCCCCTTGATACGGCTCAATTGCCGACGGGTGGTTATGGCTTTCGATTTTAAATGCCACCGCCAAGCCGTCGCCGATATCCACGATGCCCGCTCCTTCGCCCGGGCCTTGAAGCACATGCTTTCCTTCCGTTGGAAACTTTTTTAATACCGGCTTCGAATTTTTGTAGCTGCAATGCTCGGACCACATGACAGAAAAAATCCCTGTTTCTGTGTAATTCGGCAGGCGGCCCAAAATCTTTTCGATCATCGCAAATTCTTCGTCCGTCAGTCCCATTTCCCGATATAATTTTTCGTCTTTAATCACTGTTGGACTTGGCTCAAGCAGTAATGACATGTGTTTCCCTCCAGTATTTCACGATCGATTGGAACAGCTTCAACCCGTCAGCGCTGCCAAGCAGCACATCCACCGCCCGCTCCGGATGCGGCATCATGCCAAGTACATTACCTTTTTCATTGACAATTCCGGCAATATCGGATAAGCTTCCATTTGGATTTTCTCCGTAATAGCGAAAAACGATTTGCCGATTTTCGATCAGTCGCTTTAGTGTTGGTTCATCACAATAATAATTGCCTTCGCCATGGGCGATCGGGATCGTAATGATTTCGCCTTGTTCGTACGAAGACGTAAACATCGTTTCATTGTTTTCTACTTTTAACGACACCGGGCGGCAAATAAACTTCAGACTGTTATTGCGGCGCATTGCCCCCGGAAGCAGCCCTGCTTCTAGCAAAATTTGAAACCCGTTGCATACGCCTAATATCGGCTTCCCTTCATCTGCCGCTTTTTGGACCGCCTTCATGACGTTGGAGAAGCGGGCGATCGCTCCGGAGCGAAGGTAGTCGCCGTATGAAAACCCTCCCGGCAGCAAAATCGCGTCAAAACGGTCAAGGTTTTCCTCATCATGCCATACGTATTCGACTTCTTCTTGCAACTCATCAGCAATCGCATGATACATATCAACATCACAATTTGACCCTGGAAACACGATCACAGCAAATTTCACTGCACGACTACCTCCTCAATTTCATAACGGTAGTCTTCAATAACCGTATTGGCT
Organism: Parageobacillus caldoxylosilyticus NBRC 107762; assembly: GCF_000632715.1. GTDB lineage: Bacteria > Bacillota > Bacilli > Bacillales > Anoxybacillaceae > Saccharococcus > Saccharococcus caldoxylosilyticus. Next base: position 80,553 of record NZ_BAWO01000024.1, read on the forward strand.
AACAGCTTTTCACACATTTCCCGCACCAGTTTGTCGATATCGCGGTCGCTTTTCTCGATGACAAGCTCCATAAATTTCCCGATCCGCACGTCCTGCACTTCTGTATACGATAAGCTATGCAGCGCGCCTTTGACCGCCGTTCCTTGCGGATCAAGCACACTTTCACGCAACGTCACATATACCTTTACTTTATACATGCTGATTCTCCCCCTAATCGTTGTAAAATCGCTTCGTATGCATCCGTTAAGCTTCCTAAATCGCGGCGGAACACATCTTTATCCAGTTTTTCGTTCGTTTCCATATCCCACAGGCGGCACGTATCCGGCGAAATCTCATCGGCAAGCAATATTTCACCTTTTGCATCGATGCCAAATTCCAGTTTAAAGTCAACCAGTCGCACCCGCCGCGCGGCAAAGTGCTGCGTCAATACGTCATTAACCTTGAAAGCCAGTTCCTTCAAAACGGCAATCTGCTCTGAGGTGGCCAGCTTTAATATGGCGATGTGATCTTCTAATAAGAGAGGATCACCAAGGTCATCATTTTTGTAATAAAATTCGATAAGAGGTTTTTCCAGAGGGGTGCCTTCTGCGATGCCAAGCCGCTTCGCCAGACTCCCGGCCACAACGTTGCGGACAACCACTTCAAGCGGGATGATCGTCACTTTTTTGACAAGTTGCTCGGTAGCAGATACCTTTTGCAGAAAATGATTCGGAATTCCCGCCTCGCAAAGCTTAGAAAATAGCAAACTAGCAATTTCGTTATTTAAGCGTCCTTTGCCGGCAATCGTCGCTTTTTTCTCTCCGTTGAACGCCGTCGCGCTGTCTTTATATTCCACCCACAACGTATTCTCCTCATCCGTCGTATACACTTTTTTTGCCTTTCCTTCATATAGCAATCCTAGTTTTTCCACCATTTCCCAGGCCTCCGATACAGAATATTGGCAATTTTCTTTAGTGCAGATCGGCAAGAAGCTACTTGCCGATCTGCCGTTACGCTAACCCTAACCGTGCAAAAATCGTATCGATATGCTTTAAGTGGTAGCGATAATCAAAGCAATCGTCGAGCTGTTCTTTTGTCAAACGGCTTGTAATCCGCTCGTCCGCTTCAATCAAGGAACGGAACGGCACTTGTTTTTCCCATGCTTCCATCGCTTTCGGCTGCACTAAATCATACGCTTCTTCCCGCGTCATCCCCGTGTCGATAAGGGCGAGCAGGACCCGTTGCGAATAAATCAATCCTAACGTACGGTCCATGTTTTTCTTCATGTTTTCCGGGTAAACTCTCAAGTTCTTGACAATGTTGGCAAAGCGGTTGAGCATATAGTTTAGAGCGATCGTTGCATCCGGCAAAATAATGCGTTCAGCAGAAGAATGGGAAATATCGCGTTCATGCCAAAGCGGAACATTTTCGTACGCCGTCAGCATATACCCTCGGATGACGCGCGCCATTCCCGTCATGTTTTCCGAACCAATCGGATTGCGCTTGTGCGGCATCGCCGATGAACCTTTTTGTCCTTTCGCAAAAAACTCTTCCACTTCCCGCACTTCGCTTTTTTGCAGCCCACGAATTTCAACGGCAAATTTTTCAATCGATGTCGCAATCAGTGCCAGCGTCGCCATATAATACGCATGGCGGTCGCGCTGCAGCGTTTGTGTGGAGATCGGCGCTGGTTTCAATCCTAATTTTTCGCACACATATTGCTCCACAAACGGATCGATGTTCGCATACGTCCCGACCGCGCCAGAAATTTTGCCGACACGCACCGTTTCCGCCGCTTGTTTAAACCGTTCTAAATTGCGCAGCATTTCCGCATACCATAATGCCATTTTCAGGCCAAATGTTGTCGGTTCCGCGTGAACGCCGTGCGTGCGCCCCATCATGACCGTATATTTATGCTCCAACGCTTTCTCTTTCAATACTTGAATAAGATTTTCCAAATCTCTTAATAAAATTTCGTTCGCTTGTTTTAGTAAATAAGACAGGGCGGTGTCCACGACGTCAGTCGATGTCAGCCCATAATGCACCCACTTTCGTTCTTCGCCTAACGTTTCTGAAACAGCGCGCGTAAACGCCACGACATCATGGCGCGTTTCTTCTTCAATTTCTTTAATGCGCGCGATATCAAACGAAGCGTTTTGGCGGATGCGCTCGACATCTTCTTTTGGAATGACGCCAAGCTCTGCCCACGCCTCACAAGCTAAAATTTCCACTTCCAGCCATGCTTTAAAGCGGTTTTCTTCCGTCCAAATTGCTCCCATTTCCGGTCTTGTGTAACGTTCGATCATACGTATTCTTGCCTCCGATCCTTCCAAATTTGCCACGAATCCACCATTTCCAGCGCATCATCCACACGCTCGGCAAGCACCGTGACATGCCCCATTTTTCGCTTCGGTTTTGCCTCTTTTTTGCCGTACAGGTGCAAATGCGCCGCACCAAGCTTTCCAATATTTTGCCGTATCGGCTCGACATGCTCCCCTAAAATATTGACCATGACAGCCGGCTTTAGCAAGGCGGTGCTTCCTAACGGCCAATTGCAGATGGCGCGGATATGCTGCTCGAATTGGGACGTCGCACAAGCATTAATTGTATAATGACCTGAGTTGTGCGGTCTAGGGGCAAGCTCATTAATATAAATATCCCCTTCTTTTGTCAAAAACATTTCGACTGCCAGCGTTCCGACTAAAGAAAAGTAATCGGCGAGCGTTTCCGCATAGCGCATTGCTTTTTTTGCGACATCCGCAGCAATGCGCGCCGGGGCAATGGTCTGATGCAAAATATTATCGATATGAATGTTTTCTGCAACCGGAAATGCCGCCATCTCACCGAACCCATTTCTTGCGACGATCACGGAAATTTCTTTGTCAAATGAAATCCAGCTCTCCAATACGCAAGGACCAATTTCTAACAAAGAAAGCGCCGGTTCCATATCTTCTTGGCAGCGAATCACGTGTTGCCCTTTCCCATCATAGCCGCCACGGCGCGTTTTCAACACACACGGAATACCGATTTTTTCAACTGCAAAAGCAAGCTCTTCTTTCGTCTGTACTTCCGCATATGGAGCGACGGGAAGACCTGCAGCGATGATCTCCCGTTTCTCGGCCGCGCGATCTTGTGTGACGGCGAGCAACTGGCTTCCCTGCGGCACATAGGCGTGTTCAACGAGCCAATGTAAAGCATTAGCATCAATATTTTCAAATTCATACGTAATCACATCGCTTACTTTCGCCAGCTCTGCAATCGCCCCGCGGTCGCTATATTCGGCAGTAATTTCGATATCAGCCACCTGGCCACAAGGGGAATCAGGTGTTGGGTCGAGCACGGCGATACGAAACCCCATTGCTTTTGCCGAAAGCGCCATCATCCGTCCAAGCTGTCCGCCGCCGATAATTCCGATCGTCTGTCCGGGAAGGACTTGCCGCTTATCCAAGTTGATCACTACTTTCCATCACCTGTTTTTTTATTTGCTCTCTTCGCTCCTTTAACGCCTCCATGTATTGCGGATCATGAATGCCTAATATGGCAGCTGCTAAAAGCCCCGCGTTTGTCGCTCCCGCCTTTCCGATGGCAACGGTGGCGACTGGGACCCCGCCAGGCATTTGCACAATCGATAGAAGGGAATCTAACCCGTTCAACGCTTTTGACTGCACCGGCACGCCAATAACAGGGATGGTTGTTTTCGCTGCTACCATTCCCGGCAAGTGGGCTGCTCCGCCCGCTCCTGCGATAATCACCTTAATACCTCTTTCCTCTGCTGTTTCGGCATACTCAAACATATAATCAGGCGTTCGATGGGCAGAAACGACCTTTTTCTCAAATGGAATTTGCAACTCCTCTAATATATCACAAGCATATTTCATCGTTTCCCAGTCTGAATGGCTGCCCATAATTACTCCAACAAGCGGCGGCATAGAATATTCACTCCTTTATCATTCATAACAAAGCCCAGAGCGTACGTTCCCCTCCTTGATAAGGGAAAGTATCGCTCTGGGCATACTCCGACCATCTTGTCGAAAAAAAGCCAAACCGATCCTTTCCCTCATAGTCCAATAATTTACGGTTATTGGGTAGAGACTTTTGGGCCATATTCCCAAAATTATATGAGGGATCATCGACACTATGAAGTTACTATTATCTTAACAATATTTTTCATGAACTGTCAACAAAAATCGAACATTTAATTTATATATAATATAAA
>NZ_BAWO01000023.1 GCF_000632715.1 Parageobacillus caldoxylosilyticus NBRC 107762
CGGGGTTGTGTATACGTGGCTGCTTAATGCCTCGGGAATGGGGGGATTTATCGCCTGGCTTGGCATCGCCATCAGCCATTACCGTTTCCGCAAAGCGTATGTGGCACAAGGAAAAAGTCTTGATGATTTACCATATAAGGCAAAATGGTTCCCATTCGGTCCGGTATTTGCTTTTGTTCTTTGCTTGGTAGTGATTTTAGGGCAAAATTACCCGTCGTTGATTGGCGGGACGATCGACTGGTATGGAGCGCTTGTTTCTTATATCGGCTTGCCTCTTTTCATCATCGTCTGGCTCGGCTATAAATTCGTGAAAAAAACAAAAGTTATTTCATTACAAGAATGCAACTTAGAGATGAAATAGAAGAAGTGGCATTATGTTAAGAAAACAGAAACCTCCGTATGTAATTTTACTTCTAATCGATTGTATGAAAATAACCAAGTTTGGTTAATGGCCATTTTTGTTAAACACGTTTTGCTTTCTGACCTTGTCAGAGAATGGAGGTGTTAGCACCTTTCATTCCCTGACAAGGAAACAGATGATCATTTACGCCGTTTTCACACATTACTCTAAAACGACTTAATTTCAAAACATTTTCTAAATCCTTTTATCAAAACACGGTAATCCGTTGAACCAGAGCCAAAGTTTTCTCTTTCAACTCGGAAATGTTCTTTTGCAACACCTATCCCTTATTGGTAAAGGGAGGAACCATGTTCGACAAACTCCTTCGCTTTTTGTTTCATCCCTTCTTCTTTAACCGCTCGTTGCAAATCATGCGAAATTTTCATCGAGCAAAATTTCGGCCCGCACATGGAACAAAAGTGGGCGATTTTCGCTCCTTCCGCCGGCAATGTTTCATCATGATATTCTCGAGCGCGATCTGGATCAAGCGAAAGGTTGAACTGGTCATTCCAGCGAAACTCAAAGCGTGCTTTCGATAGCGCATCATCCCGCTGCTGCGCGCCTGGATGTCCTTTTGCCAAATCAGCGGCATGGGCAGCGATTTTATAAGCGATGACTCCTTCGCGCACATCTTCTTTATTTGGCAGGCCTAAATGTTCTTTCGGCGTGACATAACAAAGCATGGCCGTTCCATACGCGCCGATGATCGCCGCGCCAATCGCCGATGTAATATGGTCATATCCCGGAGCGATGTCGGTCGTGAGCGGACCTAGCGTATAAAACGGCGCTCCTTTGCAAATTTCCACTTGCTTGTCAACGTTTTCCTTAATTTTATGCATCGGCACATGCCCCGGACCTTCAATCATCACTTGCACATCATGCTTCCACGCGATTTCCGTCAATTCTCCGAGCGTTTCTAATTCGGCAAACTGCGCTTCGTCATTGGCATCGGCAATCGAGCCTGGCCGCAGCCCGTCCCCAAGCGATACAGCGATATCATACGTTTTTAAAATCTCGCATATTTCTTCGAAATGCGTGTATAAGAAGTTTTCTTCATGATGGGCTAAACACCATTGCGCCATAATCGAGCCGCCGCGTGAAACAATGCCAGTCGTTCGGTTTACCGTCATCGGTATGTAACGAAGCAGCACCCCCGCGTGAATCGTAAAATAGTCTACCCCTTGTTCCGCCTGCTCGATCAACGTATCACGGTAAATTTCCCACGTTAAGTCTTCGACGACGCCGTTTACTTTTTCGAGCGCCTGATAAATCGGAACCGTCCCGACAGGCACTGGGGAGTTGCGAATAATATATTCTCGTGTCGCATGAATATGTTTTCCCGTCGATAAGTCCATAATCGTGTCTGCTCCCCAGCGCACCGCCCAAAGCATTTTTTCTACTTCTTCTTCAATGGATGATGTTACTGCGGAGTTGCCGATATTCGCGTTAATTTTTACATGAAAACGACTCCCGATAATCATCGGTTCACTTTCCGGATGGTTAATATTCGAAGGAATGATCGCTCTGCCTGCGGCAACTTCTTGGCGTACGATTTCCGGATCGATATTTTCACGAATCGCAACAAATTCCATCTCCGGTGTAATAATCCCTCGTTTTGCGTAATGCATTTGCGTAACGGTTTTTCCTTTTTTTGCGCGCAGCGGTTTTCTCTCGAAAGGCAGAATAATCTCTGGTTGTTTCCCATTACGGAATCCGTTATCTTCCGGTTTCACTGGACGACCCTCGTATTCTTCAACGTCCTCCCTTTCTAAAATCCAGCGTTTTCTTAGCGGCGGCAATCCTTTTTGAATGTCCGGCTGAAAATCAGGATCGGTGTAAGGACCAGTTGTGTCATAAACACGAACAGGTTCATTTTCGCTGATTCCTGTTTCTGTCTTCGTCGGACTTAACGTAATTTCCCTCATTGGAACACGAATATCTGGACGTGAACCTTCGACATACACCTTTTTACTAGCGGGAAACTGCATAAAAGACGGAATGTTTTGCATGTAACTTTTCTCCTCCTTCAAAATAGTGGTGAGGACCTGAAGTTACACCAAAACGCAGGGCGAGGTAGGAGACCATATACGGAAATAAAAATCGGGTTCTCTAAGAGAACCCGATGGAATGCCAATAGCGAAACGTACGCAACAAACACATACACTTCCGCTATCTACTTCCCTACGCTGGCATAACCCAGATCAGGTTCAAAGGGTCAAAGAACTTAAGCGCGTTCTTTTCTCAGTCCAAGCTATTGGACTCCCCTAGTAGATAAGCGATAAAGCTATTTAATTTTTCTTAATATTAACACGTTTATCAAGCAATGTAAATAGTTTTATACCGTAAACCGCTTTAACATCGTTTGCATATCTTCCGCCATTTTGCTTAACGATGAGGCGGACGCAGCAATTTCCTCCATCGATGCCATTTGTTCTTGTGTCGCCGCCGAAATATTCGCTGCTCCGGAAGAAGATTGTTCCACAATCTCTGTCATGTCCTCAATGGATGCAGCTACCCGTTGCGCGTTTTCCGTCATTTGCTCGATCGCTGTGGATACTTGTTCGATTTGGGCATTGACTTCGCTGATGGATTGGCGGATTTGTTCAAACGATTGTCCAGCCGTTTGCGCAACATCGAGCCCTTGTGATACTTCGCTAACTACTGTTCCCATCGATTCGATCGCTTTTTCCGTTTCTTCTTGGATATAGCCGATCAGCTGCGAAATTTGCTGTGCGGACTGAGCAGACTGTTCCGCCAATTTGCGGACTTCATCCGCCACAACGGCGAACCCTTTTCCTTGCTCCCCGGCTCTTGCCGCCTCAATCGCCGCATTTAAAGCAAGTAAATTCGTTTGCGAAGCAATCCCTGTAATCACTTGCGTAATTTGACCGATTTCATTCGAACGCTCTCCAAGACCTTTGATAACTTGTCCAAGCGATTGGACATGCTCATAAATAAACTGCATTTGCTCTTGCATTTGTGAAATCGACTGTTTTCCGGATTGCGCTTTTGCCGATGTTTCATTTACGTTCGTTGATACGTGCTTCGTATTCGCCGCCACTTGCATAAGCGTATCAGAGATATCGTTCATCGCTAGCGACGTTTCTTGCACCGTCTTCACTTGCTGTTCCGAACTTAAGGAAATCGTTTCCATTGTTGACGCAATTTGCTCCGTTGCTTTCGTCGTCTGGTCTGCGATGGCTGTTAACTGTCCGGAAAATTGCGCCATCTCATCGGAATGGCGCTGAATGATGGCAATGACTTCCTGCCACGCTTGGGCCATGTTATTGAGCGAGAGCGCGATCGGCTTTAATTGTCTTACTTCATTCATAGGAACACGTGTGGACAAATCTCCATTTGTCATTTTGTCTAAATGATGATTGATAATAGCAATGGGTGCGATAAATCGCCGATAATTCAACCTAGCGGAAATGACCCCAACAACGGCTCCAAGTAATACCGTAATCGAAAATGTCCACCAAAATGCCGCGCCATGGAGGCCATTCCCTAAACATACACCAATGATTATTAAAGCGGTACCAGGAATGACAACGAACATCGTGCGTAAAATATAGCTATATAACGACAACCCTCTCCCCTCCCTTTTTCTGTATATAAACAATTTTACTATTAATTACAGAATGCGAGCAAGAACCCTCTAGTTTTCAGCTATAGGGATGAGAGCGAGCGGCGGGCGGGAGAAGGGGTTAACCCTCTCGCGAGTCCGACATTTTTTGTAAAGACTCTTTGATTAACTTCTCAATGATTTTGCTGGCATCTGTATTCTCTTGAACAGCTTTAGTTGCTTAATCACTTCTTCATCTAAAGAAGTGGTAAATTTCTTTCGTGTGTCTGAGAATTATTTTTGTATTACTACTTTCCTATTAAACACTCTCGTTTCCAAACACGCAAAATGCCTATCCGAAGCGAATAGGCATTTCCTTTATTTTCTATATAATAACAATTGCGCGATGCCAATAAAATATTCTGACTCACGAATAATATGGTTCAGCACCACTCTTGCCGTTGGATTTTGGCTTACTGCTTTGCTTTCTGTTTTTATTTGTCGGCATAGCTTAATAAAATCAAGACTTTGCTGCAAACAATGAGATACTAACTGCAGCACTTGTTGGTAAAGCTGATAAGGAACGTAATATCCCGTGCGAATGACCGACTCAATGTACCTTACTACTTGTTGATGTGTCGCAGAAAGCGCTTCTTCCCATTTTTTCAGCGCCTCGACATAAGACGGCTCCAAGCCGCTAACAAGCTCGCGAATAACGACCGTATGCTCCTCCTCTTGATGTTTCCAAAATTCCGCTTCGTCTAAAATACGCAGCGGCATTTGCTGACCATAATAAAATTGCATACCTTCCCCCTCCCCTATTTTCATCTTTTTCGTTTTATGTGTATGGGAAAAAGAGGAAAGATATGCTTATCCTCCGCTAGTATACTTCGTTTACCTTTGTGTCATGCTCTTACGCCTTCTCTAGCGTTTATTGTTTGATCCCTATGTATTTCCTTCATTTGTCTTTTTGCCACAAGATGATAATAAACATAGCAAGCAACGATAAATGGGATACCGCAATATAGAGCCATGCGCTGGTCTGGAATAAACGCAAGACTGATAATAATGACTAGATTGGATGCAAAAGCAAGAAGCGGAACAAATGGATAAAGCGGTGTTTTATACTTTAGTTCACGAACGTCTCCACCTTGGCGAAGAAATGCTTTTCTTCCTAAATAATTTGATAAAGCGATCGACGCCCACACCGCCACAGCGCCAAATCCTGCAATCGACGTTAACCAAACATACACCGTATCTTCCGCGTAAATGCTGCATAATAAGGAAAGGCATCCAATTACCATACTTGCGATAAGCGCGTTAATCGGAACACCGTTTTTCGATAGTTTGCTAAAAAGCGGGCTAACCATCCCTTGGCGTGACATCGACCATAATACACGCGATGTGGCATATAGGCCAGAATTGGCAACCGATAACACTGCCGTAATAATAACAAAATTGATAATGTCCGCCGCATACGGGATTCCGATACTATCAAACACAACAACGAACGGGCTTTCAACTAAACCAGCCTTTTCCCACGGGAACAGCCCGGCAAGCACAAAAATAGCTAGAACAAAGAAAAGCAAAATGCGCCATACCGTGTTGCGAATCGCTTTTGGCACCGTTTTTTCCGGCTCTTTGCTTTCTCCCGCCGCAACACCAACCAATTCCGTTCCTTGGAACGAAAAATTAACAACGATCATTGTCACAAGAATAGCACCAAGCCCCTTTGGAAATAGCCCGCCATGGTCCGTAAAATTGGAAAGCATTGGCGCTGGTTGGCCGTTTTTCATGCTAATAATGCCAAACATCGCAGCTAATCCCAAAATAATAAACAATATCACTGTTATTACTTTAATACTTGAAAACCAAAATTCAACTTCCGCAAAACTGCGTGTCGATAAGGCGTTAATCAAAAACAACAGCACCGCAAAAATAACGCACCAAACCCAAGATGGAACGTCTGGAAACCAACGTTTCATCAAAATACTTACCGTGAGCAACTCAATCCCTACCGTAACCGACCAGTTTAGCCAAGACAGCCAACCGATGCAATATCCTGTTGCTGGTGAAATAAACTTTGTCGCGTACGTTTGATAAGACCCCGCGTCCGGCAATGCCACGGCTAATTCCCCGAGACATAGCATCGTTAAATACATAACAAGCCCGCCGAATAAATAGGCGACAATTGCTCCTCCTGGTCCTGCTTCATGTATCGTGTAACCCGAACCTAAAAATAACCCTGTACCAATCACTCCCCCAAGCGCAATCATAAATAAATGCCTGCTTTTTAATTCTCTCCGTAATTCTTGTGGTTGCTGCATAGCCAATCTCCCCTTGTCGTCCATCTATTTGTAAGCGCTTCACAAAAATTAGAAAGAATATTTATATTTATTTTAATATTAACATCAAAAAAAGAAGAAATGCAAAAACTTTTTGTTAGAATATTAAAAATATAAACTAAATACTTATTCTATCGCTCATAAAAGTATATTTACAATATTTATTAACTTATGTATATAATTTTCAAAACATAAAAATAGACATAAGCAACTTATTTGAAAAACTTGTTGCCTATGTCTGATTCGATCATGCTCATTGACCTTCCTTAATTATTTGCGCAAGCAATTGGTGGAATTTTCCCCAGCGCTCTCGGAAAAAGGACGATATCGCTCATCTCTCGATAAATATAACCACCCTTCAATCTGGGATAAGATTTGCTGTTTGACATCCTTTGTAAGCTAACTAACCGAGAATCGATCGATCAGATCTGTCAATTTTTTCTCCGCTGTTATGAAAAATAACCAGTCATTTTTTTACAATTATATCCTGTGTAATAAAAAATGAGTGTCTATTGTCTTAGACACCCTTTTTTATGTTCATTACAATATCCAATTATGCCGGCTTCTCCGTCGTCACATACGTCCCGGCAATAAAGTCATGGATCGAGCGTTTGTCTTCGCGCGCCGCCACCATAATTGCGCTAATAATCACCCCGATGCCAAGTGTGATGACATAAACGAGCCCGCCGACAACGGACCGTAAAAACATCGTTCCGATTCCGACTTTTCCACCATTGACTTTGGCGATGCGAATGCCTAACAGCCTTTTTCCTACCGTATATCCAGACCAAACCGCTGGCACTACTAAAGCATAAACAATGTTCGCCAATGAAGTAAACCAGTTTTCCTCCCAGCTGTTCGTAATCAAATATCCGATCAACGAAATAGGAATACCGACAATGATGCCATCTAATAAATTAGCCGCTAACCGCTTCCAAAATCCCGCCGGGTTTTTCACCATTAATATGCCATCCCCCTATCTTTTCCTTCATTACTAATAATGTATTCACTCCTAATGGATCCGATTCATGGAAGTGAGATTTTCTTCAGGATACTTGATCACCGTCTCATTGGCAACAGTGATTTACCATAATTTTGCCACCACCACCGAAAGATCATCCGGAAACTCCCTTTTTTCTTCAAACTGGTTATGAATAAATTTTATCATGGTTTTGCTGTCTAAATGAATATGCGGCTTTAATTGTTCACGAAACCTTTCGATATTTGTGCAAACTGAACGGCTGGCTCCTTCGATCGCACCGTCCGAATACAACACTAGTGTTGCTCCCGGCTCGTAATGCAGCTTGCCGGTTTCTACGTAAAGATGCGGCAGTAACCCAATCGGCGCACACCCCTGATCCAGCTCCTCCACCAAACCGTTTTTCTGGAATAAAAATCCAGGGGGGTGCCCTGCCGAAGCGTACTCAATAAATCTCTCCTTCGTATTTACCAGCACATAAATAGCTGTAAAATAATACATCATTCGTCCATTTTCATGATACAGCTGCCGCATATGTTTATTTAACTCTCCAAATACTTCTTGCGGATCAATACCTTTGCGAATCACTCCGTTGAGTAAAGAGCGGACCGACATACAAATGAGCGATGCGGCCGTTCCTTGTCCCATGACATCCATCAAAAAAATTCCATATCGTTCTTCATCGATTCGGTACCAGGCATACATATCGCCCCCTAATTCCCGTGAAGGAATATACATTCCATAAATATTAATACGGCTGGCCGTCAACGGTTTGCTTAGCACACGTTTTTGCACTTCCCTCGCCAGCTTTAAATCATCCTTTACAGTGGCTGCCGTTTTGTTGTTTGGCCACATGCCGGCAAGCAAAAAAAGATAAAAAATAATCTTCCCCTCGCAGTCGCGAATGGCCGTAACAATCGTCTGCTGAACATAGGCTTTCCCGTTTTTCCGGCGCCACCGCATCTTTCCGGCCCACTTTCCTTTTTCGATCGTCGTTTTCTTCACAGTGCTGTAAAACCGCTCATCATAATAGCCGGCACACAACACATGAAACGACTTACCGATGATATCCGCTCCATATCCTGTTATGTTCGTAAAAGCGGGATTAACCAATTGAATCACTAACTGTGCATCAGTAATCAATAGCGCCTGCTGCGTATGTTCATATACTTTTTCTGCCAGCAGCAACTGCTCGTCCATTTTTTTTATTTTGGTAATATCGGTAATAATTCCGCTTATCATCGCTACATTCCCGGCTTCACCGAAAACGGGAAACGCTTGCTCCAGAACCCAGCGGACCGTCCCGTTTTGCTGATGGACAATGCGGTATTCCTGCTCAACGCTCTCCCCGTTCCAAAGAACGGACCTCGTTTTTTCCAGCTTTTCCTTATCTTCCGAGTAAACGACTTTTTTCCATAGCTCTGCATCTTGATAGAAAGCTTCAGGCGGCAGCCCGTACATCTTTTCACAGGATGCGGAAATAAAAATAAACCGCCTCTCCGCCAAAGTTGCGATCCAATACACTTGATCCGCTTTATTGCAGAGCACGTTTCGCTCTTCGAAAAGCTGCAGTAATTCCTTTAATGTAAAACCTTTTTCTTTCTCTATTTTTTCTAAAAACTTGCCAATCATATGTTGTCATTCTCCACGAAATAATGTATTGCCTCTTTTTCTGTTTTAAACAGTTTAATAAAAGAAGAAAACTTAACGATATGAAAAATTTCCTGAAGGGAACCTTGAACACCGGCAACGACCAGCTCTTTTTGCTGTTTTCTCGCCGTCATCACTCCATCGGCAATAATGCCGAGGCCCGCGCTATTAATGTATTTCACTTGCTCCATATTTAATATAAGATGGTCGGCTGGCTCTTCAATCAGCTTTGCCATCGCTTTGCGAAACTGTTCCGTATTGTTTAATGTAATGTCTTCGTTCCAAGTGAAAACATGAATAGCTCCATGTTTCGTTCTCATCATTCTATTCCCCCAACCATCGCTCATTTTTCTTGAATTTGCACATATAAAACAAAACATAATTTCCTCTTTGTTTGACATAAACGTGGTCAACAATATGAGCAATTAGCTGCAATCCTCTGCCGCGCGAGCCTCTATTGACCCCATCCTCTCTTTTGATGGCAAATTTCTTTCCTCGTTGTTTCACGACAATAATTAAATGTTGCCTTTCCCCTTTCCAAAATACTTTAAAAGGCAGTTGATTGGTTTTTTGGCAATATTCATACGCGTTTGTGCATGCTTCCTCCGTCGCCAATCGGAGAAACAGGCAATCACGCGATGAAAACCCCATGCCGCTTGCTATCCGTTCCGTAATCTCCATGGCTTTCACAATGTCCGCATCTTTCGTGACCGAAATGTTTTTGATCACTGCCCCATTTTTCATCTGTATTCCTCTTATTTCCATGTGCTACATGACACCTTTGCCTGCAAAAGTGACAACCTCCAAACATATAGCTCGTTTCCTTCGCAAGGAAAAACAAGCTTGAAATATTATTTCATCGTATTATTGACAAATTATACGACTAAAGACATAGTTCTTATTTACTACAAACATTATAATATAAACTTTATTCGATTCCAATTACTGTATAAAAAATAAAAAAAGGAACATCATTTCATCGATCTTGTACCAAATGATGTTCCCAGTTGATTTTCTTTCCGATGGTTTAGCTGATAAACAAGAGCAATAAGCTGCGAGCGGTCGTTCACTCCAATTTTTTGGAAAATATTTGTAATATGATTTTTCACGGTATGAATGCTAATAAACAGCCGATCCGCGATTTCACGGTTGCTGCATCCTTGAACCAATAAATGGAGTACATCCATCTCCCGGGCGGTTAGATGTTCCGCAAGCATGTCGATATTCAATTCCTGCTTTGGCACATAATCATAGTTTTGTTTCATCATCATCGTACCGACGCCTATGAGGGCGGTTACATACGCTTCTGCTTCTTTCGTATCTTCTAAATGTTTCATATGTACAGACATTACTCCATGCAGCTGTTCGTGAACAAAAAACGGAATTTCCATTATTGTTCCCAGCTTTGTTTCCCGCAATGTCGGTATATTGTTGGACCACTTACCTTCTGCCTCGAAATAACGATGACAAACATCTTCGTAATATTCCGCAATTTCCCTTTCAGGAACCGCACCGCCATACACTTTAATGTTTCTGTTCCGGTCCTTTAGCACTGTAAATGCAAAATTACCATAGGCCAGCTCTGCCACAAAATCAGTCATCATCCGCAAAATTTCCTCATTGTTTTTCATTACGTTCATCGCCCGGCCTATTTCGATGAGCATCGATAGCCTCATGAAATGGCGGTCCATTTTGACGTAAGCAGACTCGCATTTTGTATATAAACTCCAATACTTGATCATAATAGAACCAATCGGAGCTGCGGCTTTTGGCAACGAACTGGTTGTTTCGCTGCCCATCACCATCCATCCTTCTATTGCCTCATCCCGTAAAATCGGGTAGGCCAAAACAACTTTAGGTCTAATTCCGTGTGTGACAAAAAACGAAAAGCGCGGATCTAGTGCCGCATTTTCAAAACAAGAGACACTAGGTGGATATGGGGAGTCTGACAGCGGAGGGAAAGCGGTTTTGATCGGTTTTCCACACATCTGTTCTGCTTTCTCGCCAACAGCGTTGGCAACCATCCACTCGCGGTCCCGTCGCTGTATGTACAGCAAAAAGTCAATATGATCATCTATTCTTTGCAATAGATGTAGAAAATCATCTACGTTTAGCGAAACCTGCCGCACGCGGTCGGCTGCCGAATCCAGCAAACGAAAATAGCGTTCGTATTGTTGTTTTTGTCTATCGCTGTGAATTAGCTCGCTGCATACTAATGACATTTTTTCAATATCATGAAGCTTTTGTTCCACCGCCGATATCGGTTGCTCTATTGCATGTTCAATTGCCGGAATCCATGCTTCAGAATTAGGAACATGGGCACATTGCTCTCGGATGACCAGCTTCGTCTTCTCCTCAATAAACGCTCCCGCCCAGATCCAATACTCTACTCTCTGTTCCACAAACACCGGAGCAACAATCGCTTTAACTCCCCAATATCCTGTCTGAACAATCATTGGCCGCCGCCACTGCGTACCGTTCTCCGAAATGCAGATGAAAGGACGCAGTTTTTCCACTCCATCCGAGGAAAACAACACAAGCTCTGCCAACTCTGTAACATTAGAAACTTTCGTGACTGGCTGGTGCTGCAAATCAAACATAATAATGCTTAACCCTGTCAACGCCGCGTATGCGTCTTGAACGCATTGCAAAAGACTGTTTATGTTCAATTCCCCCTCAACTCGCTTACGTTTTTATCTTTATATCCCTATTTATTATTGACAGACGAGTATAAAGAAGTCAAGTTTAGGAAATAGAAGAGAAGTTTTACATACGATGGATCCAAAAAACGGCAAGATCAAATTTTAGAAACCCTTCCCCTTCGCTCATTGGAACAAGAAAGCAAACTGCGTGCGCTTAAGCGGATTAAGTAGCACATTGATACAGCTTTCTAAAGGCTACCATGAAATAAGGAAGCAGGCACCACACAAGGTGCCTGCTTCCTCTTTTTGCACGAGCTTTGCTACACACTCGCACTCAGCATGCGTAGACCGCTGACTATATAAAAAACCATCTTTAAAAGGATGCAGCCTTGTTCATCCTCATTGTTTTATGCTTGTAACAGCAGATCGAATAGCTCAAACAGAAGACAGGCAAAAAACCAGCAACGTTCTTGCTACCATTTTTT
>NZ_BAWO01000022.1 GCF_000632715.1 Parageobacillus caldoxylosilyticus NBRC 107762
ACAACTCTTCTTCTTTTTCCTTTTTATATGAGGAAGGGAAAGATGATTTTTTATCCTAAGCCAGGAGACGATGGAAAAGATGGAGAACATTCACCTCTTTACGTCCAATAACAGAAGATATTTACATGATTTTATACATTTTTATAGATGTTTAACAAGCTGCTTATAATTCAATACTTTGCAAGTCTTCGGTAGGTGCAAAGACTTTCCCACTCATCATGGTGAAGCTGTTCCGCCCGTTGCGTTTCATGCATATCTTTCACTGTTTTCCCCGCCCTTTTCTGTTCAAAACCCGATTGCCTTGGGCAACCGGGCTTTATTCATGTTAGCGGTGGAACAAAATCAGCTTTCCGCTTGATGTTACGCAACGGTGCGTTTTATCGTGGCAGTGATGTTCGCGCAATTTTTGTTCGCCGATTTTTTTCGCTTCTTCATCGTTCGCCGCTTCGAACGTTTCGTCCAACAGTTTTTCTCCGCTTTTGTCGAAAGCTGTCAACGTATATGTTGGCATGACAGTTCCCCCTCTGCTGAATGATGATTCATATTATTATTTTGTTATTTTTTGAAAAATTCCTTCTACATAGCGAAACTTTTCGCTATGATAAACGTGTAATAGAATGATGGAATTTTTATCTAAAACTGGGGGAGTGCGAATGGCATTGCAGTTAGAGCATGTGACAAAGCGATTTGGCGCGGTAACCGCGGTTAATGATGTCACATTAACGATTCCAGAAGGAAACTTATTTGGATTTCTTGGTGCGAACGGGGCGGGGAAGACGACAACGTTTCGCATGATTTTAGGCTTGTTGGAACCGACAGAAGGAACAATTACGTGGAATGGAGAAAAAATCGGCTACTCGAAAAGCCATCTCATCGGCTATTTGCCGGAAGAACGAGGGTTGTATCCGAAGCTGAAAGTAAAGGAGCAGCTTATTTACTTGGGCAGGCTGCGCGGCTTGGATAAGGCGGCGATTGTGAAAGAAATGGAGGCGTGGCTCGAGCGGTTTAACGTGCCGGAGTACGCGGAAAAGCGGGTTGAGGAGCTGTCGAAGGGCAATCAGCAAAAAATTCAATTTATCGCTGCCGTGTTGCATAAGCCGAAGCTATTAATCTTGGATGAGCCGTTCAGCGGACTTGATCCCGTTAATGTCGAGCTGTTAAAGGAAGCGGTCATCGATTTAAAAAACAATGGAACGACGATTGTCTTTTCGAGCCATCGCATGGAGCATGTCGAAGAATTGTGCGAACATCTTTGCATTATGCATCGCGGGCGGCCGGTCGTATACGGGCCGCTGAAAGAAGTAAAACGGTCCTTTGGCAAAAAGAACATTATTATTCATGCCGATATGCCGCTTGATGAGCTGGCGGAGTTTCCGGGAGTCGTCAAAATGAAGCGGACAGCGGAAGGCGTGCATTTACAAATCGAAAACGAAGACGTGTCGCAAAAAATTCTTTCCCATATTGCCAACAAAGGATTTATCCGCAAGTTTGCGCTGGAAGAGCCTTCGTTAAACGATATTTTCATTGAAAAAGTAGGTGCGGCGTATGAATAAGTTTTGGATTGTGCTTTGGCATACGTATACGACAAAGCTGAAAGCGAAATCGTTTATCATCACAACGATTATTACGAGTCTCTTTGTCTTCGCGATCGCGAATATCCAGCATATTATTGAATTTTTTACGAAGGATGAAAAAACAACGGTGGCGGTCATCGATACCACGGGAGCGTTTTACGAACCGCTTGCAGCACAGCTGAAACAAGGAAAACACGATGATCTCCAGTTAAAGAAGGTGACCGGTCCGGAAGAAAAGGCAAAGGCGGCCGTCCGCAACGGCAAGTGGGATGCGCTCCTTATTCTTTCGGCTGACGATAAACAGCTGCCGAAAGCGGCGTATTATGCAAACACGATTGCCGACAGCGATACGCCAAGCGAGCTTGAACAAGCGCTCCAGCAGCTGAAAACAGCGATTGCGACCAAAAAAATCGGTCTGAAGCAAGAGCAAATCGCGCAATTGTATGAGCCGGTGCCGTTTGAAAAAGTGGCATTGGAAAAAAACGCGAAAACGGAAGAAGAGCTGAATCAGGCGCGCGTTCTCGTTTACGTGCTGCTGTTTGCGATGTACATGTTTGTTCTTATGTACGGCGGCATGATTTCCACAGAGGTGGCGACGGAAAAATCGTCGCGCGTCATGGAAATTTTGGTGTCAAGCGTTCCTCCGCTCCAGCAGCTGTTCGGAAAAATCCTGGGGGTTGCGCTTCTTAGTTTAACACAGTTTGCGATTTTATTTGCAATTGGCTTCACAGCGCTGAAAAGCAGCGGGCAAGAATTGTGGAATTTCCTCGGCTTTGACCATCTTTCTGTCTCGACATTTGTGTATGCGATTATTTTCTTCCTTTTAGGCTATTTCTTATATGCGACATTATTTGCCGTGCTCGGTTCGCTCGTCAGCCGCGTCGAGGACGTCCAGCCAATGATTACTCCGGTCATGATTATTGTCGTTGCTGCGTTTATGATCGCGATGTTTGGCTTAAACGCGCCAGAGTCGTCCTTTATTACGGGGGCATCATTTATTCCGTTTTTCACGCCGATGATTATGTTTTTGCGGGTCGGGCTGCTTCCTGTTCCGTTTTGGGAAGTGGCGCTCAGCCTCGTTCTGCTCGTTGCGACGATCGGGCTGCTTGCCTTTTTCGGATCGAAAGTGTACCGCGGCGGGGTGCTCATGTACGGAAAAGCTGGTTCGCTGAAAGATGTGAAAAAAGCGGTGCAATTGACGAAAAAGTAAGGCCTTGCGGGAAGCAAGGTCTTCTTTCAGGCGTTTGCGCAATTGTGGTATACTAACTATACACGAACATGGAAACGGAGGAGGAAAGGTTGGCGAAAGGAATCGTTCATTATGAAGTCGGCGAGCAAGTCGATGTGTATTTGCTCATTAAATCGGTGACAAAAGGAATCGCCAGTAACGGGAAACCGTTTTTAACGCTGATTTTGCAAGACAAAACAGGAGATATTGAAGCAAAACTATGGGATGTATCGCCGGAAGCGGAAAGCGTCTACGTGCCGGAAAGCATTGTCAAAGTATTTGGCGACATTCATAATTACCGCGGCAAAATGCAGCTAAGAATTCGCTCAATTCGTCCTGCCCATGAAGGAGATGCCGTCCGCGTTTCCGATTTTCTCGAAACGGCACCAATGAAACGGGAAGACATGATGGAAAAAATTACAGAATACATATTTGCGATGCAAAATCCAAATATCCAGCGGATTACGCGCTATTTATTAAAAAAATATGAACAGAAATTTTTTGACTATCCCGCGGCGACGAAAAACCATCATGAATTTATTTCCGGCTTGGCATACCACGTTGTTTCGATGCTCGAATTGGCCAAAGCGCTTGCGAATTTATATCCGTCGCTGAATAAAGATTTGTTGTATGCCGGCGTGATTTTGCACGATCTCGGCAAAGTGATCGAGCTGTCCGGGCCGGTGTCGGCGTCGTATACACTGGAAGGCAATTTGCTTGGCCATATTTCGATTATGGTAAGCGAAATTAGCAAAGCGGCCGAGCATCTTGACATTCGCGGCGAAGAAGTTGTCGTGCTGCAGCATATGGTGCTTTCCCATCACGGAAAAGCGGAATGGGGCAGCCCGAAGCCGCCGATGGTAAAGGAAGCGGAAATTTTGCATTACATCGACAATTTGGATGCGAAAATGAACATGATTGACCGCGCTCTGGAAAAAGTGAAGCCTGGCGAGTTTACGGAACGCATTTTTGCACTTGATAACCGTTCGTTTTATAAACCGGTCTTTTCTTCTGTTTCAAACGAGGAAAAAAAGGGTAATCATAAGTAGTCCCGAACAAAGAAGGATTGCTTATGATGGAGCCGATTATCGCATTGGTGAAAGAGGCAGAATATGAAGGTAAAAAGAGGAATTGAAGCAGTTGCAGAAAGAACCGCAGGCAAAGAAAAATAGAGAAAAGCAAAAAGATAAATAGCCACTGCGTTGTCCCAAAGGGAAAGAGGCGGAAAACTCCGTCTCTTTCTTTATGCATATCCCGCCTTTTCCTTGCGTATAGTTTAGTAAGACAAGCAAAACACGGAACGATGGAACGCTTTAAAGCAGGCAAGGAGGGAGATATATGCTTAGCAGCTTGCCATGGTGGATTTATTTAGTTGTGGCCGGCATCATTTTTAGCGGCTATATGACGGTAAGAACGGCAGCGCAAGAGCGCGAAATCGATCAAGCGTTTATCGAAAAAGAAGGAGAAATTTATATGGAGCGCATCCGCAAGGAGCGGGAGCGGCGCCAGCAGGCGAAGTCCTTGTAATAATCAAGGACTTTTATTTTTTTTCAAAATTCCCTTTATTTTTTTCAATTTCGTGCTAGGATAATATAATAATAACTATTACACACTAAAGAGATAAAGCGGGGGATAAGACATGAAGCGAGCCTATAATTTCAACGCCGGACCTTCCGCACTGCCGCTTCCGGTGTTAGAGCGGGCGCAGTCCGAGCTTCTTAACTTCCAAAACACGGGAATGTCGGTGATGGAGCTGAGCCACCGCAGCAAAGAATATGATGCGGTGCACAATAGCGCGAAAGAGCGGCTGAAACGGCTGATGAACATTCCGGATACCCATGACGTCTTGTTTTTGCAAGGTGGAGCGAGCCTGCAGTTTTCGATGGTGCCGATGAATTTCCTGTCCAAAGGGAAAATCGGCAATTACGTATTGACCGGATCATGGTCGGAAAAGGCGCTCAAAGAAGCGAAAAAAGTCGGATCAACGCATATCGCCGCCTCGAGCAAAGAAGCGAATTACACGTATATTCCGAAGTTTGAAGACATTCAGCTTTCCGAAGATGCGGCGTATTTACATATTACCTCGAACAATACGATTTTCGGCACGCAGTGGCGTGAATTTCCAAATGTGCCGGTCGACCTTGTCGCCGATATGTCGAGTGATATTTTAAGCCGCGAGATCAACGTCGGACAGTTTGCTTTAATTTATGCCGGAGCGCAAAAAAATCTTGGTCCGTCCGGCGTAACGGTCGTCATTATCCGCAATGACTTATTAGAGCGCATTCCAGACAACTTGCCGACGATGCTTGATTACCGCACTTACAGCCAAAGCAATTCATTGTACAATACACCGCCGACGTTTGCGATTTACATGCTTTCGCTCGTGCTCGAATGGGTCGAAGCAGAGGGAGGCGTGAAAGCGATTGAAGCGCGCAATCAAGAAAAAGCGGCCATTGTATATGCGGCGATAGATGCCAGCAATGGCTTTTACGCGCCGCATGCCGAGAAGGAAAGCCGCTCGCTCATGAATGTGACGTTTACATTGCCGAATGAAGAATTGACGAAGAAGTTTTTGGAGGAAGCGAAAGAAAAAGGGTTTGTTGGACTGGCGGGACACCGCTCGGTCGGCGGCTGCCGCGCTTCGATTTACAACGCCGTTCCGTTGGAAGCGTGCGAGGCATTGGCAGCATTTATGGATGATTTCCGCCGCCGTTTTGCCTGAAAAATTCCACTTAACTTTTACACTGCAAAGTGATATAATAATAGAAAATTATCGCCATATGTGCAAAAGGCACGAGAAAGAGGAGCCTAGAAAAGAAGAGATGAGGAGAGATGAGCATGAATACAAGAATATTAGTTTCTTTGGCGCTGTTAGTGGGAATCGGGGCAGTATTGCATGCCGTCATTCCGGGAATTTTCTTTGGAATGAAGCCGGATATGATGTTAACGATGATGTTTTTGGCGATTTTATTGTTCCCGGATGTGAAAGCGGTGGGGCTTGTCGGAATCGTGACTGGAATTATTTCTGCGTTGACCACCAATTTTCCAGGGGGACAAATTCCAAATATCGTCGATAAGATTATTACCGCCTTTGTCGTGTTCGTCATTGCCTTAGCGGTGAAAAAATATAGTCAAACCGTTGTTTCCGCGGCGGTGCTGACGGCGATTGGAACGGTGGTTTCCGGCACTGTTTTTCTGACGGCCGCGCTGCTATTGGTCGGGTTGCCGGGTGGTGCCACGTTTTCCGCTTTATTCCTCGCCGTTGTTCTGCCGGCGGCCGTGATTAATACGATTGTGATGGTGATTATCTACCCAATTGCGTCGTCGATTCTCAAACGGATGAACATAACAGCGCACGTGTAAATGGTAAAAAACCCGATCATCATCTTGGTCGGGTTTTTTGCTATCACACCTTATACGTATCGGAGAAGCCAAGCGGTGATAAAGAAAAAAAACGCTATTCCAATATAAATGAAGGCGCGCTGTTTTAGGAGATTTTTCGGCGGGTACATTTTTGTTTTTGCTAATGAAAGAAGAGTATTTATGAAAAGGCAGAAAAATAGGAAGCTCATGATAAAAAAAAATGACTGCACATATATCATTGCATTCTCCTCCTATATTCACTATATGCTCACGCTTTTGTGATTATGAACATGCATAAATTATCATAAAAGTAAAAAAATAAACATTTTTATCTTTATTACTTTTTATTTTACTGATATAATAGAAAGTAAAAAATACGGTGAGGGAAGAGTGGGTGGAACGATGAAAGCGACAGAGCAACATTATTCCATAAAAGAGGCGATGCTATTTAGCCAACGGATTGCACAGTTAAGCAAGGCGCTTTGGAAATCGATCGAAAAGGACTGGCAGCAATGGATTAAACCGTTTGATTTAAACATTAATGAGCATCATATTTTATGGATCGCCTATCATTTTAAAGGGGCATCGATTTCAGAAATCGCTAAATTTGGCGTCATGCATGTTTCCACAGCGTTTAATTTTTCGAAAAAGTTAGAAGAGAGAGGCTTGCTTTCCTTTTCAAAAAAGCAGGACGACAAGCGCAATACGTATATTGAGCTGACGAAAAAAGGGGAAGAAGTGTTGCTAAAGTTAATGGAAACGTATGACCCGACGAAAAATGCCGTGTTTAATGGAGCCTTGCCGCTGCGCGAACTGTATGGAAAGTTTCCAGAAATTTTAGAAATGATGTGTATTATTCGCAACATTTACGGCGATGATTTTATGGAAATTTTTGAAAGAGCATTTGAAAATATTAAAAAAGACTTTATTGAGCAGGACGGAAAGCTGGTAAAACGAAATGCAAAAGCGGAAGAGAAAGAAAAAGAGCTGACAGGCCAATCTAACTAATTGTTTTCATTAATTTTTTAAATTCGGTCATTAGCGGAACGAACATTTGCTGCTCAAGAAGAGCGTCCACAGTCTGTTCAAGCGGAAGGCTTGGGTGGAGCATCCCTGCAAATTGAACAAGAAGCGGGGTGAACACCATCAGCCCTTCCGCTTTTTGTTTCTCATATTCCTTGCTTAACTGTTCGCAAAGAGCAAGCACCTCATCTACTTCTTCTTTTGTTAAATTGGCTTTAATAACAAGATAATAAAACGGTTTTTTTGTTTCATCGACCATTTCCATTAACAATGAGCGATGAAATTCCAGTTTGGCGATCCGTTCCTCCAGCGTTCCCATATATGTACCCCTTTTGTTTCACATAATGACAAGTTGTTACGTATATTTTACCGAATTTACGAAAATCAACCAATCAAAAAGTTTTTTTATGTCGGAAGGATTTTACCGTAAAAAAGCATATTGATTTATAGTATGAAACATTGTAAAGTAAAAGTCATGAATATGTTTGCTATGAATAAGGAGGGGAACTGGTTTGGCGCTTTACTTTATACCCCTTGCCGTGATTATTTTGTTTCTTATTAACCAACTAACATCCAGTCTTTGTACGCAAAGGCAGATCCCGGAGGAAAAACAGCCGAGTATCTTTCGAACGATTAATGTCCTTATTACTATTTTATTAATTTCTTCTTATTTTGAGGTGCTATTTACATAAAAAAAGCTGACAGCTTGCGCCGCTGCCAGCTTTTTTGTAGATGTTGCCCGGCATTAGAATAAACATGCGCATCCAACGATAATCAATAAAATAAACAATACAACAATTAACGCAAAGCCTCCTGCATAAGGTGCGCTCATAATAACACCTCCTTTCAAAAAGGAGCGGTTCCGCCTGGATGCTTCACCATCATCATATGACAGACAAACACACATGTATGGGCGGATGACTAAAAGGAAAAAGGTTTTTTTCTTTCCTGAAAATATGTTATAGTTATTGTTGTAATTTTTTTTGTAAAAAAAATGGTGTAGGGGTTGTGAAACAAATGAGAAAATGGATGGTTGCGGCAGCTGCCGCCTCCGTTTTTGCCCTATCGGCGTGCAATAACGGTGGCTCGGAAGTGATTGTAAAAACGAAGGATGGCAATATTACGAAAGAAGAATTTTACAATGAGATGAAGGCTCGCGTTGGCAAAGAAGTGATTCGCGATCTTATCGATGAAAAAGTGTTAAGCAAAAAATACAAAGTCACGGACAAAGAAATCGACAAACAAATCGAAAACTTAAAAGAAGCATACGGAACGCAATACGATTTAGCCGTCCAGCAAAATGGTGAAAAAGCGATTCGAGAGATGGTAAAACTGGATTTGCTGCGGCAAAAAGCGGCAATGGAAGATATTAAAGTGACGGAGAAAGAATTAAAGGAATATTATAATAGCTATAAACCGAAAATTCGCGCCAGCCATATTTTAGTGAAAGACGAAAAAACGGCAAAAGAAATTAAAGCAAAGCTCGATAAAGGGGAGGACTTTGCGAAGCTGGCGAAACAATATTCGCAAGATCCTGGTTCGGCCGCAAATGGCGGCGATTTAGGATGGTTTGGGCCAGGGAAAATGGTGAAAGAATTTGAAGATGCGGCTTATAAGCTAAAAGTAGGGCAAGTGAGCGATCCGGTGAAAACAGACTACGGCTATCACATTATTAAAGTAACCGCCAAAGAGAAGAAAAAGCCGTTTAACGAAATGAAAGATGACATTGAATTTGAAGTAAAGCAAAGAAAATTGGATCCGACGAAAGTACAATCAAAAGTAGAAAAGCTGGTAAAAGATGCAAAAGTGGAGATTGAAGATAAAGATTTGCAAGATGTGTTAAAATAACGGCCAAAAACAACGAAGGAAGCGGGAGGTAGACCGCTTCCTTTTGTTTAGGACAATCCTTTTTGAATGGTTGACGCAATCATTTGCAAATCGTCAAACGTATAGTCGCTGGCATGGGATTTCCATACAGCGCCAAAACCGTCGCCTTTGCCGTAGCGCGGGATGAGATGGACATGGTAGTGAAAGACTGTCTGCCCTGCTTGTTCCCCATTGTTGTTCAGCAAATTGAGGCCAATCGGGGCGAATTGTTTCTTAATCGCATTGGCGATTTTCGGAACGACGGTAAAAACGTGGCTTGCTACGTCTGGAGTGAGTTCAAAAATATTTTCTTTATGTACTTTTGGAATAACAAGCGTATGACCTTTTGTTACTTGGCTGATATCGAGAAACGCCAGCACATGTTCATCTTCATATACTTTTGCCGCAGGGATGTCACCGTTTACAATTTTGCAGAAAATGCAATCGCTCACTGGAAAAGCCACCTTTCCTGTTTTTTCTTCCATTTTACCATAAAAAAAGCGGGATGTAATCGCAAGATTACATCCCGACTGTGAAAAGGGGCGAGGATTTGCATTAATCAAAATGGCGTTTGATGAACACCCCATTTGCAAGAAATTGGTTAAAGGGTGAGCTTTCCTTTGTTCAAGATGACCATCCCCTTGTTGGTTGCATAGAGGTTCGTTGCTTCACAGCAATGGCAAGATGGTCCTGTCTTTCGCAAACACCCCATTTATTATTAAAGGAGTTTTGCGCAGCTTCACTTTTTACAACGGTGTTACTTGGACAAATGTGTCTTTCGCGAACACCTCATTTCAAAGTGGATGATTCACCAAATCCTTTTTGGTTTTTTCCTCATCCCCTCTTCGCTATCTATCGTGCCCAGGGCGGGACAATATATGCGAAAGAGAGGATAGATAATTTTTGGAAAAACACGAACCGCTTTGGTACAATGAAAGCGGAACGGACAATTCAGGATGGAAAGGAAGCGGACGATGGCGCTTTTAGAAGTGCAGCATTTATATGGAGGATATACAAAGCAAAACGTGCTCGAAGACGTGTCGTTTACCGTCGACCGCGGTGAGATCGTCGGCTTAATCGGCTTAAACGGCGCGGGGAAAAGCACGACGATTAAGCACATTATCGGACTGATGGAACCGCGAAAAGGGATGATTACGATTAACGGCCAAACGTTTTCCGAACATCCGGAAACATACCGCTCTCAATTTACCTATATTCCGGAAACACCGGTTTTATATGAGGAATTGACGCTTGAAGAACATTTGCGCCTGACCGCCATGGCTTACGGGCTCGACAAGGCGGAATATGAACGGCGTCTGCCTGCGCTGTTGAAAGAGTTTCGTATGGAAAAAAAGCTGAAATGGTTTCCCGCCCATTTTTCCAAAGGGATGAAACAAAAAGTGATGATCATGTGCGCGTTTTTGGTGGAGCCGCCCCTTTACATTATTGATGAGCCGTTTCTTGGCCTAGATCCGCTCGCCATTCATGCATTGCTCGAGCAAATGCAGCGAATGAAGGAGAAAGGAGCAGGCATTTTGATGTCAACACACATTTTAGCAACGGCGGAAAGATATTGCGACTCATTTGTCATTTTGCATAATGGAAAAATCAAAGCAAAAGGGACGCTCGAGGAAATGCGTGATCAATTTGGTTCGAAAGCGGGAACGTTGGATGAGTTATATATTGAATTAACAAAGGAAGAAAGCGTATGATGGACGGAAAGCAGTTGTGGAGAGACCGGCTTGGACAGGAAATGCGAAACATGCGGCGGTATTTGCGCTATATGCTGAATGACCATTTATTGTTCGTATTGTTGATCGCTCTAGGCGGAGGAGCGCTTGCCTACCATCGTTGGGTGCAAACACTGCCGCCGACATTTCCTTACGCCATGGTGGCGGCAGTCGTCTTTTCCTTTGCCTTGACTTTTGGTTCGATACGTACGTTATTTCGGGAAGCGGATATCGTGTTTTTGCTGCCGGCGGAAATAAAGCTTCGTCCCTATATACAGCGGGCTTTTGTCATGAATTTTGTTTTGCAGGGATATGGCCTGCTTTTGCTTTTATTGGTGGCAGCGCCGCTCCATCTTCGCTTTTCCCCCGTTTCTTTATGGCTGTTTTTTCTCGTATTGCTTATTTTAAAAGGATGGAATTTATGGATCAGCTGGAAAGGAAATTATTTTATTGAACCGTCCTTTCATTACCTCAGCATGACAGTCCGTTTTGGCATAAATGTCCTTTTTCTTTACTTTTTGCTTGTCAGCTCTCCTGTTTTGTTTTTGATCGCTCTAACGGTGCTCGCCATTAGCGTTACCGTTTATTTGCAACAGGCAACAAAGCGAAGAGGCTGGAAATGGGAGCGAATTATCGCGCAGGAAGCAAAAGCGGTGCGCACATTTTACCGTATCGCCAATTGGTTTACCGATGTTCCGCAATGGAAAGAAGAAGCGAAACGGCGGCGCTGGCTGGATTTTATCGTCAAGATGATTCCATATGGGCAACAAAATACGTTTCTTTATTTGTATGTGAGAACATGGATCCGTACCGGTGGATATTTGGGTCTGTATATCCGCTTAACCATCATTGGCTGCCTATTGCTTTACATTATTCCAAACGAATACGGAAAAATGGCGGCGGCGTTCTTTTTCCTTTACATAACTGGCTTTCAATTATTCGCCTTGCTTGATCATCATCGGGCCATCTTATGGATGCGGCTGTACCCGCTTGCGAAGTCGCTGCGAGTTCAAGCGGTGTGCCGACTTCTCTTTTTGCTATTGATGGTGCAAAACGGCGCATTCCATTTGTTTTTAACTTGGATGGCCATCCGCCCGCTTTGGATTGCATCATGGATAGCGGGAAATATGTTCAGTTATTGGCTCATATTTCATTATTTTGCGAAACGCCATCATCGGGAGGGAAAACGATGAACAAAATGTATATCACGACGGGAACGAAAGGCTATTTGCAACAGCTGAAAAATAGCCATCCAGGTGAAACGATGCTGCTGCTTGAGGGAGAAGAGGATGCGATGTTGCTTCATGAAACGGCGGGGGAAACCGTGTTTCAGGAACCGCGCGCGTATGAAGTGATCGATGCCGTGGGTCCGTTGGTTGGTGCGTTTGTTGTATGCAATAACATTCCGGTGACCGATGAAGGCCGCCCGCTTTTTGAGTACCGTTTTCAACAGCGGGCAAGGCTGATTGAACAAGAACCGGGCTTTGCCGCCATACGCGTGCTTCGACCGCTCTCCAATGATACGTATATTATCATGACGCTGTGGGATGGAAAAGAACATTTTGAACGTTGGCAGCACTCGCAAGCGTTTGCCAAGGCGCATCAGCAAGGAAAAGAAACCAAGCCGACGGGTTTGCGGCTATTTCCGCGCCCGTCTTATATAACGACATACGTAGTGGCAAAAGAAGGATAATAATGGATTGGTGCCCTCGTATTTTGCTTGGGGGCGCTTTTTTCTATTTGTTAATGCGTTCCGTTCAGCTGGTTGCTTCCATTCGTGCTAAATCTCTCTCCTTGTCTTTTTTTACGGCAGAATGCTTCGCATGTTTCACACCTTTCGTCCCTTTTCATATGCTGTAGTACACCAAGTTAGGTAAATGTCCCATTTACCAAGTTGGGGAATACAGCAGAAAGGGGAATGTCCATGGGTGTCGAGTTGACAGTGCTGCATTGGATTTACTTGGCGTTTATCGTGCTTATTATTGGGTTCATGATAGCCCGAAAAGATACATCGCTTGTCTGCATCATCGGAATCTTTTTATTGGCGGTGACAGCAACCCATTCGCTGAGCGCGGCGATCAGCGGAGTGTTTAACAGCTTTATTTACGCGATTACGGAGCTGCTGCCGACGATTTTAGTTATTTCGATCATTGTGGCTATGAGCAAAGTGCTGACGTCAACAGGAATCAATGATGTAATGATTTCGCCGTTTACCCGATTTATTCGCACCCCGGGGTGGGCGTATTGGACGATCGGAATATTGATGATGGTCATTTCCTGGTTTTTCTGGCCATCTCCCGCGGTGGCGCTGATGGGGGCGGTGCTGCTGCCTGTCGCCATTCGCGTCGGGTTGCCGGCATTAGGAGCAGCGATGGCCATGAATCTATTTGGCCATGGCATCGCTTTATCAGGGGACTTTGTCATTCAAGGAGCGCCAAAGCTGACCGCCGATGCGGCGGGTCTGCCGGTTGCTGATGTTATTTCTGCCAGTATCCCGCTCGTATTTGTCATGGGAGTTGCCACGACGATTACCGCCTTTATCTTGCTGCGCCGCGATATGAAAAAGGGACTTTTCGCCAATGAGGAACATGAAATTGCCGTTACGGCCGATTCTGCTTTAGAAAAAACAAGACAACTGTTATCCGGGCAAGTGAAAAAAATGTTGGCGATCATCATTCCAGTTTTATTTGTCCTTGATGTTGTCACGATGTTTTATCTGCACTTGCAAGGCGGAGAAGCGACCGCTCTCATTGGCGGGACAGCGATTTTTATTTTAATTCTCATTTCTATTTTCGCCCACCGCCAAGAAAGTTTTGAAGAGATTACCAATTACTTTATCGAAGGGTTCCAGTTTGGCTTTAAAGTATTCGGACCCGTGATTCCAATCGCCGCATTTTTTTATCTTGGTGACGCGGGATTTGTTAAAATTATTGGGGAATATTTGCCAAAGATGTCGCAAGGAATTGTCAATGATTTAGGCGTCGCGCTTGCCCATGTTGTGCCGCTGAACAATGAAATCGGCGCGGTGACATTAACGATTGTCGGTGCGATAACCGGTTTAGATGGTTCAGGGTTTTCCGGCATTTCCTTGGCAGGATCTGTCGCTCATTTATTTGCGACCGCCATTGGCGGCGGCGCCGCAACATTAACCGCGCTTGGCCAAATTGCTGCGATTTGGGTTGGCGGCGGCACTTTAGTTCCTTGGGCGCTGATTCCGGCTGCTGCCATTTGCGGCGTCGATCCATTTGAGCTGGCGCAGCGCAATTTGATACCGGTCGCCGTCGGACTTGTTGTTACGACGATCGTGGCGATGTTTCTTATTTGACACAAACGCAAAAGCTGTCCCCGTAGGAGGGGGGCAGCTTTTTTGTTATAATTAATAAAGAGAAAATTTGATAATACGTGGAGGAGCGCATAGCCAAAAGCTTGGAGCAGGCAATATATTTCGGTAAAAGAACAGTGTAGATAAATGGTCAATTTTTTGACAGTTTCCCTTGTTAGCTATACATTAGGAAAAGAAACTTGTATAGTTGTAATTGTAGTTTTGCTGTTAATTAAGTTTTTTAACCAGTTTGTAATGAAAACGGTAAGGATCGATCGTGGAAATGAAGAAAGGCGGATGAAAATGGCAAAACCAATGAAAGATACATTTTTGCGCGCCTGCCGCGGCGAAAAAACGGAGTATGTTCCTGTTTGGTACATGAGGCAGGCGGGGCGCTCACAGCCGGAATACCGGGCGCTGAAGGAAAAATATTCATTGTTTGAAATTACGCATCAGCCGGAGCTTTGCGCTTATGTAACAAGGCTTCCGGTCGAACAATATGGTGTGGATGCGGCCATTTTATATAAAGATATTATGTCTCCGCTGCCGGCGATTGGCGTGGAGGTGGAAATTAAAGGAGGGATCGGGCCGGTCATTGCTAATCCGATTCGTTCGCTCGCCGATGTAGAAAAGCTTGGGGAAATCCATCCGGAAGAAGATGTGCCGTATGTATTGGAAACGATTAAACTGCTGACGACAGAGCAGTTAAGCGTGCCGCTGATCGGTTTTGCGGGCGCGCCGTTTACGCTAGCAAGCTACATGATCGAGGGAGGACCGTCGAAAAATTATTATAAAACAAAGGCGTTTATGTATGCGGAGCCAAAAGCTTGGTTCGCGCTCATGGACAAGCTGGCCGATATGACGATTCGCTATATAAAGGCGCAAATTCATGCTGGGGCGAGTGCGATTCAAATTTTTGACTCGTGGGTCGGAGCGGTTAATGTCGAGGATTACCGCACTTTTATTAAGCCAGCGATGGCGCGGATTTTTGCTGCGCTGCGTAAAGAAAACGTGCCGCTCATTATGTTTGGCGTGGGCGCCAGCCATTTAGCGCTCGAATGGAATGATCTGCCGCTCGATGTGATTGGGCTCGATTGGCGTCTGTCGATTCGTGAAGCGCGTCAAAAAGGGGTGACAAAAGCGCTGCAAGGCAATTTAGATCCGGCTGTGCTGCTTGCTCCTTGGGAAGTCATTGAAAAGCGGGTGAAGCAAATTCTAGACGAAGGCATGGAGCGGCCAGGATATATTTTTAATTTAGGCCATGGCATTTTCCCGGATATTCAGCCGGAAACGCTAAAGCGGCTAACGGAGTTTATTCACGACTATACAGCTGGGAAATAAAGAGGTGAGAAAGTATGGCAAGAAAACAAATGGGATTATTAGTAATGGCATACGGAACTCCGTACAAAGAAGAGGATATTGAGCGGTACTATACGCACATTCGCCATGGGAGAAGACCTTCCGATGAGCTGCTTGAAGATTTAAAGCAGCGCTATAAAGCGATTGGCGGCATTTCGCCGTTGGCCAAAATTACGCTCGAACAAGCAAAACAATTGGAACGTCGGCTCAATGAAATGCAAGACGATGTGGAGTTCCGCATGTACTTAGGATTAAAGCATATCGAACCGTTTGTAGAGGATGCAGTAAGAAAGATGTACGAAGACGGAATCAAGGAAGCGGTAAGCATCGTCCTTGCTCCGCATTTTTCCACCTTCAGCATTCAATCGTACAACGAGAGGGCAAAAGCGGAGGCGGAAAAGTTAGGAGGACCGGTCATTTATCCGATTGACAGCTGGTATGATGAGCCGAAATTTATTGACTATTGGGCGGAAAACGTAAAAAAAGTGTTTGCCTCGATGCCTGAAGAAGAACGGGAAAAAGCGGTGCTCATTGTATCGGCGCACAGCCTTCCGGAAAAAATTATCGCCGCCGGCGATCCGTATCCAAAACAGCTGGAAGAAACAGCGAGACAGATCGCCGAAAAAGCAGGTGTGAAGCACTATGCAGTCGGCTGGCAAAGCGCCGGCAATACACCGGAACCTTGGCTGGGGCCGGATGTGCAAGATTTGACGAGACAGCTGCATAAAGAAAAAGGGTACACCTCGTTTGTCTATGCTCCGGTCGGTTTTGTCGCCGATCATTTAGAAGTGCTGTATGATAATGATATCGAATGTAAGCAGGTGACAGAGGAAATCGGCGCGAAATACTATCGGCCGGAAATGCCAAATGCGAATCCGAAATTTATCGACGCGTTAGCGACTGTTGTATTAAAACGGATCAAATTTTGATAAAGAAGGCGATGGACAGTGAGTGACGAAAAACG
Organism: Parageobacillus caldoxylosilyticus NBRC 107762; assembly: GCF_000632715.1. Classification (GTDB taxonomy): domain Bacteria; phylum Bacillota; class Bacilli; order Bacillales; family Anoxybacillaceae; genus Saccharococcus; species Saccharococcus caldoxylosilyticus. The sequence goes on from NZ_BAWO01000022.1 coordinate 16,430, forward strand.
TACGGTAGTGATTATCGGAGGGGGCATTACAGGCATTGCTGCTGCTTATTATTTGCAAAAAACGGTGAAAGAGCAGCAGCTTCCGATAGAATGCAAACTGATTGAGGCGACGCATCGCTTAGGCGGAAAAGTGCAAACGGTGATCCGTGATGGTTTTGTTATTGAGCGTGGCCCCGATTCCTTTTTGGCGCGAAAAACAAGCGTTTCCCGACTTGTACATGAGGTCGGTCTAGAAGACGAAATCGTCCATAATGCGACGGGAAAATCATACATTTTAGCAAACGGCAAATTATATCCGATACCGGGCGGTTCCGTCATGGGAATTCCAACCCGGATCGGTCCATTTATTACGACGAGACTGTTCTCGCCGCTAGGGAAACTGCGTGCCGCCTTCGATTTTATTTTGCCGCCAACGAAAGCGGAAGGAGATTTATCGTTAGGCCAATTTTTCCGCCGTCGTCTTGGCGATGAAGTCGTGGATAATTTAATCGAGCCGTTGCTGTCCGGCATTTATGCCGGTGATATTGACCAAATGAGCTTAATGTCGACATTTCCGCAGTTCTTTCAAGTAGAGCAGCAGCATGGCAGCCTGGTGCTCGGTGCGAAACGAACTACCCCAAAAGCGCAAAAAGAGCGGAAAGGTGCGTTTCAAACGTTAAAAACCGGATTGCAATCATTGGTGGACGAAGTAGAGAAACGGTTGGAACCAGGCAGTGTGGCAAAAGGAGTGCGGGTAGAACAGGTGAAGCGGGACGGAGCGGAATACCGGCTGCGTTTAAGCACTGGCGAGGAATGGAAAGCGGACAGCGTCATCGTTGCAATACCGCATTCATTTGTGCCAGAAATATTTGCTGATTACTCCTTTTTTGCGCCATTCCGGTCGGTGCCATCCACATCGGTGGCGACCGTCGCGCTCGCCTTTTCGGAAAACGTCATTAAACAAGATATTGATGGAACAGGCTTTGTCGTTTCCCGCCGCAACGATTATACGATTACCGCCTGCACGTGGACGCATAAAAAATGGCCGCATACCGCACCGCCAGGGAAAGCGTTGCTGCGCTGTTATGTCGGCCGTCCGGGCGATGAGGAAATCGTCGAGCAATCCGATGATGAAATTATACGCGTTGTGATGGATGATTTAAATAAAGTTATGCGCATTAGCGGGCATCCGGAGTTTTTTGTCATTTCCCGCTGGAAACATGCGATGCCGCAGTATACGGTCGGCCATAAAGAACGGCTGGCGAAAATAAAAGAACAGATGGCTGCAGAACTTCCTGGCGTGTTTTTAGCGGGAAGCTCCTACGAAGGATTAGGGTTGCCGGACTGCATCAATCAAGGAGAAAAAGCCGTTCAAGACGTGCTGGATTATTTGCGCATCGATAAGAAAAAATTTGCCGAGGTTAACTAAAAATAGCGTTAACCTCTTTCTTTTTTACGGCTCATATGCTAGAATTAATACGAAATGACCAAATCGTCCATTTAGTCAATTTCCGAAGGATGAGGAAGATGACAATCGATCGAAAACGGCAAATTATCGAAGCGGCGGCACAATCGTTTTCCCAGTTTGGCTACAAGGCGACAACGATGGAACAGATCGCCAAGCTCGCCAATGTTGGGAAAGGAACGATTTACACGTTTTTTAAAAACAAGGAAGATTTGTTGGATGAAATTATTTCTTCGTTGATTGTTGAAATAAAAGAATCGGCGAAGCAGGCGATGGATCCTCATCTTCCTTTTTCGGAAAACGTCCACCGCGCTTTATACCGCATTTTGGAGTTTCGCCAGCAGCACCAATTAACAGCCAAGCTGCTGCAAGAAGTGCGGAGCATTGGGACGTCCGCAGTCCAAGAAGTGTTGAAAAAACTAGACCGGGCGATTATTGACTTTATTCGTGAAAAAATCGATATAGCGATCCGCAAGGGCGAAATCCGTCCATGCGATTCGGAAATTACCGCGTTTTTAATGTTAAAAGCGTATATCGCCCTGATTGTCGACTGGGAAAAAGATCATGAGCCGCTGTCAAAGGAAAAAATCGCGGAATTATTTGAACTTTATTTTCTGAAAGGATTGTCCAATTAGATAATCCTTCTCTTTTTTATCAAAAATGACCGAATGGACAAAATGGTCATTTGTACAAAGGAGGAGAACAATGAGGGGCATTTCGTTATTATGGCAAGAAGTACAGGCTATCGTCCGCAATCGAAAAATGCTCATTCCTATCATCGCCATTTTGTTCATCCCGCTCTTATACAGCGGCATGTTTCTATGGGCATTTTGGGATCCATACGGTCATTTGGACCGATTGCCAGTGGCCGTTGTCAACAATGACAAGGGTGCAGAATTCAATGGTAAAACACTAAAACTTGGAGACGAGTTAGTGAACAATTTAAAAACAAATAAAAAATTCGGCTGGCGGTTTGTGTCCGAGAAAGAAGCAAAAAAAGGCTTGAACGACCAAAAATATTACATGGCAGTCATCATACCGGAAAACTTCTCCGAAAATGCAACGACATTGCAAGACAAACAGCCGAAACCGATGAAGCTTATTTATATGCCAAACGAAGGATTTAACTTTTTAGCAGCGCAAATTGGCGATTCAGCGATAGAAAAAATTAAAGAAGAAGTCGCTAAAAACGTTACGAAAACATATGCAGAAACAATGTTGGACAGCATGAAAGCAATGGCGAAAGGGATCGAGCAAGCGAGCGGTGGCGCCAATCAGCTGCATGATGGCGTGAAGCAGGCAAAAGACGGGGGAGCAGCGCTGCAAATCGGTCTTCACTCTGCCAAAGACGGGAGCAGTAAATTAAAGGAAGGTGTGCATACAGCGAAAAACGGCGCTGCAGAACTATATAAAAACTTAAAACTGCTTGCAGAAAATTCGCTGACGTTTGAAAACGGGCTGCAATCGGCGAGCGCCGGCGCCGATCGGCTTAACGCCGGGCTTCAGCAATTGCAAGGCGGATTTGCGAAAATGCAAGACGGCCATTCGCGATTGCTGGCGGGAGCGAAACAAGTCGAAACGGGAGCGCAACAGTTATCCAGCGGTTTACATCAATCGCTGAATGGAATGAAACAAATGAAAGAAAAAATGCCGCAATTAACGGATGGGTCACAGAAATTACATGAAGGAGCCGCCCAGCTTGCATCGTCCATGGAACAATGGAAGCAAGGAGCGGATCAAACAAAAGCAGGAGCAGCGCAAGTAAGCCAAGGGCTAGAAGAAGCAGTGGCACAACTAGATGGGTTGATCTCCAAAACGACAGACCCGAAAGAAAAAGCGTTATTGCAAACGGTGAAACAGAATTTGCTGCCGCTTGTGGAAGGTAGCAAGCAAGTTGCCGGTGGAATAAATGAACTTACCAATAGCGCCATTGCATTAAAAACTGGCGCGGACCGGCTTGCCGATGGGGCCGCTGGGCTTCATCAGGGACAGCTGGCGTTGAATGCGGGAGTAGGAAAACTTTTGGCCGGCCAGCAGCAATTGGCAAGCGGCGTCGATGCGCTTGTGGCCGGACAGGCAAAAGTAGTGCAAGGATTGACGACGTTTGGTGAAAAATTAGCGGAAGGAAAAACAGGGGTAGATCAGCTTGCCGCTGGAAGCAGCGAATTGTCGTCCGGCCTGCATCAGCTTGCGCAGGGGTCCGGGAAATTGACAGATGGCACGAATCAGCTTGCCGCTGGCTCGGGACAGCTGGCAAGCGGCATGACTGAACTCGACAACGGCGCTTCAGCCTTGTCGGCAGGAATCGATAAACTGTCCAACGGTTCCGACCAACTGGTGAACGGCATGAACAAGTTGGACCATGGTTCGAAGGAATTGGCTGACAAGTTAAAAGACGGTGCGAAAAAAGCGAACAGTGTAAAAGCTAATGATGATGTATATAACATGTTTGCCGATCCGGTGAAAAAAGAAAAGGAAAAAATCCATCATGTGCCAAACTATGGAACAGGCATTACGCCATATTTCCTATCTTTAGGATTGTATGTCGGCGCGCTTTTTTTATCGATCGTATTTCCGTTGCGAGAACCGGCCACTGTGCCAAAATCGGGAATCAGCTGGTTTTTCAGCAAGTTCGGCATTTTAGTCGTCATCGGCATCCTTCAGTCGCTGTTAGCGGATGCGGTATTGCTTGGTGCGCTCGGTATCCATGTACAAAGCGTTGCCAAATTTATTCTATTTACGATCATCACAAGCATTACGTTTATTTCTATAGTCCAACTCCTTGTGACATTGCTTGGTGATCCGGGACGATTGATTGCGGTTGTGATCCTGATTTTGCAACTGACAACAAGCGCAGGCACGTTCCCGCTTGAACTCATTCCGAAAACGCTGCAGCATTTTAACGATTGGCTGCCGATGACGTACTCCATACTCGGATTTAAAGCGGTCATCTCTACTGGCGATTTCGCCTTTATGTGGCGCAATGCAGCGATTTTGGCTTTATTTATCGCCATTTCTGTCATCGGAACGATGGTATACTTTACCGTTCAGCATCAACGCCAGTTTTATGCCTTGTCACAGAACAGAACGGAAGCTCCTGAAGCTTAATGCTTTAGGAGCCTTTTTTGCAAAAAAAAATAAAGATGCCTCTTTGGTTAGAAGCATCTTTTCAAGCAGCTGGCAGAAAGAATAATCTTCCTGCAGTTGGGGATCGATATGTTGGAAGTACAGTTTATTGGCATCCGTGACGAAAGGGTTGATGACAGCTTTCATTATTTATTGATGGCAAGTGACATTAAGACAATCAGGGCATGTGTTTCCATAGCACTCATGTTGCTCTTCAATTTCTTTACCGCATTGCACACATTTTTTTGGTGGTAGATTTTTGAAAAATTCTAACACTTTCACCAACATTTTGATCGCCTCCGTTGTTTTGTTACTTGTATTGTATTATAACAGAAAACACTTTGTCAATAACTGTTTTAAAACAAATTTCAACAAAGATGCAAAACGAATGAAATTGGTGTATGATGGGAAAAGAGGAATACATAAAGGAGGAGAGGTATGAAAGTTACCGTCATCGGCTATTGGGGAGGATTTCCGGCAGCCAATGAAGCAACATCCGGTTATTTGTTTGAACACGACGATTTTCGGTTGCTCGTTGACTGTGGAAGCGGCGTCTTGTCCAAACTGCAAAATTACGTGCCGGTAGAAAAACTGGATGCCGTCGTCGTCTCTCACTATCATCATGATCATGTTGCCGATATCGGCCCGTTGCAATATGGGCGCCTCATTAAGAAAAATCTCGGCATGGATTTGCCTGTGCTGCCGATTTACGGCCATCCATATGATCAAGGAGAATTTGCCCGTTTAACACACGAAGGGATAACGAAAGGAATCGCTTATCATCCGGAAGAGCCGCTTCAAGTGGGACCGTTTCATATCACGTTTATGAAAACCGTGCACCCGGTGACTTGTTATGCGATGCGGATTACAGCAGGAGAAGAAACGGTCGTGTATACAGCGGACTCCAGCTATTTGCCGGAATTTGCGCCGTTTGCAAAAAATGCTGATTTGCTTATTTGCGAATGCAACTTTTACGCCGGACAAAACGCCGCACCCGCTGGCCATATGACAAGCGAGGAGGCGGCCTCCATTGCCTGCGATGCCGGTGTAGCGGAACTGTGGCTCACTCATTTGCCGCATTTTGGCGATCATGCGCAGCTTGTCGAAGAAGCCAGACAGCAATTTTCTGGAAAAATACAGCTGGCGAAAACAGGTCTTGTGTGGGAACACGAATTGAGTTGACAATTCTATTCTCGGTTTAACGATGCCATTTGGAGCTTTTGCAGGAGAGCAAGCTTTTTCTTGCTCTCCCTTTTTATTTTTTTTATAATTAGTCTAGTTAGAATTTTTTTAATTATAAAATGAATGATAATTCATTCATTATTTTGGGGGAGGGCGATTTATGAATTTATCGTCACGATTGGCAGAAGTAGCACAGAAGCTGTCTGACAAACCAGCGTATGTATTTGAAGGGGAACGCAGTACATACGGGGAACTGAATGCCGCCATTTCTAAATTCGCCAGCGGATTATATAACATGGGGATCCGCCAAGGCGACCATATTGCGCTGCTGCTTGGAAATTCGCCGCAGTTCGTCATCAGTTTTTACGGAGCGTTGCGGTTGGGGGCGACGGTCATTCCGATCAATCCGATTTATACGCCGGATGAAATCGGATATATTTTACTGAATGGGGATGTTAAAGCGGTCATCGCGCTCGACTTGCTCGTTCCGCTGTTCGCCCAAGCGCAAGAACGCCTGCCGCTTCTCAAACATGTGATCATTTGCAGGACGCCACAAGGAAAGGAAAAAGGGATTTCGTTGCCGGAACAAATGAAATCGTTTACAGACATCCTGCAATCCGGCGATGTGCATTTTCAAGGTCCGGAGCTGCAAGATGACGATGTCGCCGTGATTTTGTACACGTCGGGAACGACCGGAAAGCCAAAAGGAGCGATGCTGACGCATAAAAATTTATATAGCAATGCCCAGGATATTGCCAATTACTTAAAAATTAATGAAAACGACCGCGTGATTGCGACTTTGCCGATGTTCCATGTATTTTGTTTGACGGTGGCCTTGAATGCGCCGCTGATGAACGGCGGAACCGTCCTCATCGTTCCAAAATTTAGTCCGGCGAAAATTTTTCAAATTGCCCGCGAACAACAAGCGACCATTTTTGTCGGCGTGCCGACAATGTATAATTTTCTATATCAATATCAGGGAGGAAGCGCGGAAGATTTCCGCACATTGCGCCTCTGCATTTCCGGCGGCTCATCGATGCCGGTCGCGCTGTTAAAAAATTTCGAGCAAAAATTCAAAGTCATTGTCTCGGAAGGCTACGGCCTATCGGAAGCATCGCCGGTTGCATGCTTTAACCCGCTCGATCGTCCGCGCAAACCAGGTTCGATTGGGACAAGTATTATGAACGTGGAAAGCAAAGTGGTCAACGAATTTGGCGAGGAAGTGCCGGTAGGGGAAGTCGGCGAACTGGTTGTCCGTGGTCCAAACGTGATGAAAGGCTACTATAAAATGCCGGAAGAAACTGCCAATGCGCTCCGCGACGGCTGGCTCCACACCGGGGATTTAGCGAGAATGGATGAGGAAGGATATTTTTATATTGTTGATCGCAAAAAAGAAATGATTATTGTCGGTGGCTATAACGTTTATCCGCGGGAAGTAGAAGAAGTGCTGTACAGCCATCCGGATGTGGTCGAAGCAGCGGTCGTTGGCGTGCCGGATCCCGATTACGGCGAAGCGGTAAAAGGGTTTGTCGTTTCGAAAAACCCGCAATTAACGGAAACGGCATTGATCGGGTATTGCCATCAGCATCTTGCCAAATATAAAGTTCCTAGTTCAATCGAGTTTTTAGACGAGCTTCCGAAAAATGCGACTGGAAAAATTTTGCGACGCGTTCTAAAAGAACGGTTAATTTCATCCCATTCGTGAAATTACCGAGTTTTCAGTACTTTCTTTTTTTTTAAATAATATTATTGAAAATAGAATCATAAATTTATATAATTTAATGCATAAAAGCCAAAAAGTATAAAAGCTAAAAAGCAATAAAGCGACAAGGGGATGGGATGATGAAAAAAAGGATTCAGCGTTTGGCGATGTTATGCTCGGCAAGCTTTTTGCTTCTGAGTGGCTGCGGAGCAAAAGAAACGAGTGAAAACAAAGGGAGAGCAGAAAAGAAAACGTACCATATCGGCGTGACGCAAATCGTTGAGCATCCTTCGCTGGATGCGGCTTTCAAAGGTTTTAAACAAGCGCTGAAAGACAAAGGGTTGTCCGTTTCCTATGATGTGCAAATCGCGCAGGGAGACATGAATAACAATCAGACGATTGCGAATAACTTCGTATCGGATGGCGTGGATTTAATTTTTGCCAATTCAACGCCAAGTGCCCAAGCCGCACTCAATGCAACGAAAGATATTCCGATCGTGTTCACTTCGGTTACCGATCCAATCGGAGCACAGCTCGTGCAATCGATGGAAAAGCCGGGCGGCAATGTAACGGGGACGACCGATACGCATCCGGATGCGATTCCAAAAACGGTGCAATTCATCGATAAGTATATAAACGGCAATCGCATTGGCATGGTTTATAACGCTGGGGAGCAAAACTCCGTCGCTCAAGTTGATGTCGTCAAAAAAGCGATCAAAGGCACGGATTTGCAAATTGTTCCCGTTTCTGTATCGACGTCTGCGGAAGTAAAACAGGCAGCCGAATCGCTTGTCGGAAAAGTAGACTGTATTTATATCATTACCGATAATACGGTTGTCTCTGCGCTCGAGTCGATCATTCAAGTGGCGAGCGATCACGATATTCCATTGTTTGTTGGCGAATTGGATTCGGTGAAGCGCGGCGGCTTTGCCGCTTACGGGTTTGATTATTACGACATTGGCTATCAAGCTGGGGAAATGGCCGTAAAGATTTTAAAAGACGGCAAAAAACCGGCTGATTTGCCAGTACAATATCCAAAAAAATTAAAGCTGTTGATTAACAAAAAGGCGGCGAAAGACATGGGCATCGAACTGAACCCGGAATGGGATTCGATTGCCGAATATACGGAATAAACACATATCCCTCCTTGGCATCAAGGAGGGATATGTTTCAAAAAGGTGGGGATATGCATGTTAACAGCGATTTTTAGTGCTATGGAAGCAGGATTCATCTATGCGATTATGGCGCTTGGCGTCTATTTATCATTTCGAATTTTAGATTTTCCTGATTTAACGGTGGATGGCAGCTTTGTCACAGGAGCGGCTGTCGCTGCTGTACTCATTATTAACGGAACGAATCCATTTTTTGCTTCCGCCGCCGCATTGGGCGCGGGATTTATCGCCGGGGCGGTTACCGGGTTGTTGCATACAAAGGGAAAAATTAATCCATTATTATCGGGCATATTAATGATGATTGCTCTTTATTCTATTAATCTGCGCATTATGGGACGCTCGAACGTACCGCTTTTACAGCAGGAAACGGTCATGACGATCATCACGGAGGCGTGGAAAAAAACAGGGATAGACAATGTGTTGAACAGCGTCATTGCTTTTTCGGGATTTCAGCCGCGAACATGGGCGATATTCATCACGATGGCGCTGCTTGCTGTCGTCGTCAAGCTGCTGCTTGACCTGTTATTGAAAACGGAAATCGGGCTGGCGCTGCGCGCGACCGGAGACAATCAGCCGATGGTATCGAGCTTTTCAGCCAATACCGATTGGCTCATCATTTTTGGTCTCGGGTTATCGAACGCGCTCGTCGCCTTTTCCGGGGCGCTTGTCGCCCAATATGGCGGATTTAGCGACGTCGGCATGGGAATCGGGATGATCGTCATCGGACTAGCCTCGGTCATTATTGGGGAAGCGCTGTTTGGCACGCGCTCGATTGTGCGCGCTACATTGGCGGTCATCGGCGGCGCGATCGTCTACCGCATCATTTTGGCGCTTGCACTGCGGGTGCAGTTTTTGGAAACGGGAGATGTGAAGCTCATCACTGCTGTTATTGTCATGATTGCTTTGATCGTTCCAAACATTGCTGCTATGCACAAAGAAAAACGGCGGAAAAAGCGGAAAATGGAAGAACAAGCGAGGGGGGAGCACGTTGCTGGAGCTCAAACAGATTACGAAAGTATTTAATGAGGGAACTGTAGATGAGAAAGTAGCGCTGCAAACGATTAATTTAACGCTTGCCCCCGGAGATTTCGTTACGATTATCGGCAGCAACGGCGCCGGAAAATCAACGATGATGAACATTATTTCCGGACGACTGTTTCCTGATACGGGTGTGGTGCGGATCAATGGCAAAGATGTCACAGCCATGAAGGAGCATGAACGCGCCCGCTATATCGGCCGCGTATTTCAAGACCCGCTTGCCGGCACAGCGCCGCATATGACCATCGAGGAAAACTTGGCGCTTGCTTACAATCGCACGAAGCGGCGCACGTTAAAATTCGGCGTCACAAAACAAAAGCGTGACTTTTTCCGCGAGACATTAAAGACACTCCACTTGGGGCTGGAAAATCGGTTGAATGCCAAAGTCGGGATGCTGTCCGGCGGGGAGCGGCAGGCGCTGTCGCTGTTAATGGCGACGTTTACGAAGCCGGATTTGCTGCTTTTGGATGAGCATACTGCCGCGCTGGACCCGGCGCGCGCCGCGCTCGTTACCGAGCTGACGAAAGAAATTGTTGAAAAATATCAGCTGACGACGCTGATGGTAACGCATAATATGGAGCAGGCACTCCGCCTCGGCAATCGTCTCATTATGATGGACCGCGGACAAATTATTTTCGAAGCAAGCGGCAAGGAAAAACAAGCATTGACGGTTGAGCGGCTGCTGCAGGAGTTTCAGCGCATCCGCGGCAGCCAATTCGCCAGCGACCGCGCCGTGCTAGGATAATAGATAAAGCGGGGAATTGCCCCCGCTTTATTATTTTCCGCTTTTAACGGCAAGCCCCGCCGCTTTTTCATAGGCGGCCTGCAGCTTTCTCGTCAGCTCTCCCGGCTTGCCATCACCAATTATTTGATCTTCCACTTGAATAATCGGAATAATAGATGACGTGGTGCTAGTGAGAAACATTTCTTCTGCTTCAGCGATATCGTTAATAGAAAACGCTTCTTCTACAAACGGAATGCCAAGCGCGCTGCAAAATTGCTTTACTTTCATGCGGACAATGCCGTTTAAAATGCGCTCTGTCGCCGGATGGGTGTATATGTTTCCATCTTTGACTAGAAAAATGTTCGAAGAGCTGCCTTCGGTAATGATGCCGTCGCGGTGAAAGATGGCTTCAAACGCTCTTCGCTCCACGGCTTCCTGTTTGGCAAGCACGTTTGGCAGCAAGTTTAAACTTTTGATGTAGCAATATTCCCAGCGGACATCTTTTGTCAAAATCGCCCGCACGCCTTGCTCGATTTCATTGATTTTTCTTGGCATTTCCCGAATATAGGCGTACAAATTCGAACGATTCTCGGTCGGAAACGCGTGGTTGCGCGGGAAGCTCCCCCTTGTCACCTGAAGATAGAGAATCGCATCTTCTTTGACGTCGTTCATTTCCCGCAGCTGTTCGAGTTTTTCCATCAGCACATCTTTGTCAAAAGGAACAGAAAGGCGAATCGACGCGGCGGAACGATATAGGCGGTCGATATGCTCCTCGAGCAAAAAGTACATTCCTTGATAGATGCGTGTGACTTCGTAAATACCATCACCAAACTGCAATCCCCGCTCTTCCATTGGATAGGTTACTTCGTGGTAGGGGAGAAATTGTTTTTCGGTTAGTACATATGGTTTTAAGGTCATCGGTTTCAGCTCCTTTTTTCATCGGTATAAAATTTTATTTATTTTCAGTATATCACGAATAAAAATATTCCGGTCGAAGCACGATGAATTGGTCATTGCGAAAAATAAACAATTTTTAGATAATATTACATAAAGTTAGACAGAAACGGGGGGATTCATCGTGGAAACAACATTAGCAGCGGGCAAATCATCGCAGTTTCGCCAAGGAGTGCAAGCAGGAGTAACCATTGCTATTGGCTATATGCCGATTGCGCTTACGTTTGGCTTGCTTGCGAAAACAACGGGGCTGACGCTTGCAGAAACGATTATGATGAGCGCGATCGTGTACGCAGGTGCTTCACAATATATCGCGTTAAATTTGCTTACCATCGGTACGGGAGCGTTTGAAATTGTACTGACGACGTTTATTTTAAACATTCGTCATTTTCTTATGTCCGCTTCGCTAAACGAAAAAGCGGAACCGGACGTGCTTTGGAAAAAAGCGCTCTATGCGTTCGGAATTACGGATGAAACGTTCTCCGTAGCGGCAATGAAAGAAGGAACGGTCAACTCCCCATACATGTTCGGCCTCGGTTTGACGGCGTACGGAAGCTGGGTTATTAATTCGGCGATCGGATATGTTGTTGGGGCAAGCTTGCCGCAAAGCTTGCAAGAAAGCATGTCGGTGGCGTTATATGCAATGTTTATTGGCTTGCTTGTTCCGGCGTTGAAAAAGCAACGGAAAACGATTTTGCTTGCGGGGATGGCGGCGGTGATTAATTCCATATGCACGCTTTTTTTACATGTTTCCAAAGGGTGGTCGGTTGTCATTGCGACATTAGTGGCGGCAATGATCGGGCAATGCTTCGTGAAAGAAAGTGAGGAAGCACAAAATGAATAGCACGATCGTTTGGATGATTATTGGGATGGGGCTTGTGACATACATTCCGCGCATGCTTCCGCTTGTCGTGTTTCAACACGTCAAGCTGCCGCCGTTTTGGCAAGGCGTATTGAAAAATGTTCCGTATGCGGCGTTAGGAGCTCTCATTGTACCCGGCATTTTTTTCATTCAGGACGATATTTGGTTTGGTGTTCTCGGATTTGTGAGTGCACTAGTCGCCGCTTGGCTCGGGGCAAACGTCATTATCGTTGTTCTCATATCTGTCGCCGTATTAAGCGTGTATGCACTGATTTGGTAATAATGGGGCAGAATCATACATTTCAGAATAAAAAAACGGCAGGCACCTGTTCGAATCCGGAATAGGCCAGCCTGCCTTTTTTCTGTTTATAGATGAAAAAAACAAAAGATTTAAGGAAGGAGACAGCGGGCACCGTTCTGTTTTTGCCGTTATTGAAGCTCGTCCATAATCGCCTCATACACTTCCTCTACGTGAAACCGCTTTTTGCCCATGCCAAACTGTTCGATGACGCGTCCATTTTCGTCTAGCAAATAAGTGAGTGTCGTATGAATCAGCATACCGTTGCCGGGATCGCGATATTGAAAGTCGAAAGCATCGGCCACTTTTTTCGTATCGGCTTCGCTTCCGCGCAAAAACATCCAGCCTTGCTGGGCGTTGTCCACGCCGAAGGCTTTTGCGTACGTCCGCAGTTTTTCAGGAGTATCGCGCTTCGGGTCGATGGTAATTGTGATAAACTCGACCTTTTTGCCAAAAACATGCGCTTGTTCCAGTTTTGAACGCAATTTCGTCATTTGAAAGGTTGTATTTGGGCAAATATCCGGACAGTTGGTATACATAAATTCCAGCAAGCGGATCTTTGGCTTCATCTCGTTGAAATGATACTCATTTCCCCAAGCTGTTTCCATCACTACATCATCAGGCAGCCTCATCTTTGCCTGTTTGTATACAGTGAAATAAAAGATGCCGGCACCGACGCAAATAATAAACAAGCTGATCAACGATAAATACAATTTTTTCACGATGATCACTCTCCTATGCTTATCATACAAGATAATGATAACAGATACGAAAGATATTTATGACACTTCTTTGACGTTCTTAATGAAAGAAGAAGTGATTACAATAGAAATACTAATGTTGTTAAGGGAGGGCATAGCATGAAAAAATTACTCTATTGGACGCTCGCCATTTATGTGCTGTACGGGATCGGCATGGCATGGTATTTGCTCGGTGTCGCCGATATATCAATCCCGCCGCAGTGGAAAGGGACAAGCGCGGATCCCGCCACATTTCTAACGCCGAAAGAGCTAGAGTTAAGCGGGGAATATTCGCGGTGGAAAGATTTGTTGTTTTTTCTTTCTATTCCGTACGAATGGCTAATTTATTTTGGCCTATTGGCGTTTGGCGTCGCTCAGGCGCTGCGAACATGGGTAAAGCGGGCGGCGAAATGGGTTCCTATACAATCGGCGCTTTATGCGTTTTGGCTGTCTTTGATCACCACAGCGCTTTTGCTTCCCATTCAATTTGCCGTCTATCACCTTTCCCGCACCTATGGCGTCAGCACTCAATCGCTGGCCAGCTGGTTTCGCGACAGGATGACCGATTTTTTCATCCATACCGTACTGCTTGTCTTGACTGCGACGGTATTGTATTGGCTGATCCGCCGTTTTGAGCGGCGCTGGTGGCTGTATGCGTGGATGCTGTGTGTGCCGTTTATGATTTTTTTTATGTTCATTCAGCCAGTTATCATTGATCCGTTATATAACGAGTTTTATCCACTGAAAGATAAAAAGCTGGAAACAAAAATTTTAGCGCTGGCAAGCAAAGCAAATATTCCTGCCGAGCATGTATTTGAGGTAAATATGTCAGAGAAAACAAATGCATTAAACGCCTATGTCACCGGAATTGGTTCCCACGCGCGCATCGTGCTGTGGGACACGACATTGCAGCGGCTAAATGAAGATGAAGTGCTGTTTGTTATGGCCCATGAAATGGGGCATTACGTGATGAAACATATTTACTGGGGGCTTGCCGGTTATATTGTTTTAGCGTTTTTTGGACTGTGGCTCGTCGGCAAGCTGATAGGATGGAGTCTCGCCCGATGGGGAAGGTGTATCGGAATTCGCCGGTTGAGTGATATCGCTTCTTTTCCGTTGCTGTTGCTTCTAGTTTCATTGCTTAACTTTGCCGCCAGTCCGCTTGTGAATACGGTGTCGCGCTATGAAGAGCACGCGGCGGATCGATATGCGATCGAGCTGACGGGGAATAAAGAGGCGGCGATTTCTTCGTTTCAAAAGCTGACAAAAGCAGGGTTAAGCGAAGTCAATCCACCGCTTGTTGTAAAAATATTCCGTTATACGCACCCAACGATGTTAGAACGGATCGTCTTTTTAAAAGAGTATGCGCCCCCTTTGCAGGAAGAATGATGACAAAGCAGAAAGGAATTCCTTTCTGCGTATTTTTTTCAAAAATTTTAAAAAAACTGTTTTCTTTTTTGTTTTTCTGTTATATAATAACTACGTACAAATCAATAATGTATTATAACAATATAGAGATGGGGGAAGGAAAATGGCGAGTTTTACAGAACGTGTCAAACAATTAGAAGAAAGCTGGAAAAATGAAGAGCGCTGGAAAGGAATTGTCCGCCCGTACAGCGCCGAAGATGTCATTAAATTGCGCGGTTCGATTGACATCGAATATACATTGGCCCGGCGCGGAGCAGAAAAACTATGGAAATTGTTGAATAGCGAAGATTATATTAACGCGTTAGGAGCGTTAACTGGAAACCAAGCTGTTCAGCAAGTTAAAGCAGGGCTAAAAGCGATTTACTTGAGCGGCTGGCAGGTGGCGGCAGATGCAAACCTTGCCGGACAAATGTATCCGGACCAAAGCTTATATCCGGCAAATAGCGTACCACATGTGGTGAAGCGGATTAATCAAGCGCTGCAGCGCGCAGATCAAATTCAATATTTGGAAGGAAGCGGCGATATCGATTATTTCGTGCCGATTGTCGCCGACGCTGAGGCTGGATTCGGCGGCCAGCTGAACGTGTTTGAATTAATGAAGGCGATGATTGAGGCGGGAGCAGCCGGCGTCCACTTTGAAGATCAGCTTTCTTCGGAGAAAAAATGCGGTCACTTAGGCGGAAAAGTGCTACTTCCAACGCAAACAGCGGTACGTAATTTAATTGCGGCGCGTCTTGCAGCCGATGTCATGGGTGTACCGACCGTGTTAATCGCTCGTACGGATGCAAATGCGGCGAATTTAATTACGAGTGATATTGACCCGTACGACCAAGAATTTATTACTGGCGAGCGGACGACAGAAGGCTTTTACCGCACAAGAGCAGGGCTTGACCAAGCGATCGCCCGAGGCTTAGCGTATGCGCCGTATGCAGATTTAATCTGGTGCGAAACAAGCGAGCCAAACTTGGAAGAAGCGCGCCGCTTTGCAGAAGCGATTCATGAAAAATTCCCAGGCAAATTGCTTGCTTACAACTGCTCTCCATCATTTAACTGGAAGAAAAAATTGGACGATGAAACGATTGCCAACTTCCAAAAAGAACTCGCAAAAATGGGTTACAAATTCCAATTCGTTACACTCGCTGGTTTCCATACGCTAAACTACAGCATGTTCGAATTGGCGCGCGGATACAAAGAGCGCGGCATGGCAGCATATGCAGAATTGCAACAGGCGGAATTTGCTGCAGAAAAATATGGTTACACAGCTACAAAACATCAGCGCGAAGTCGGTACCGGCTACTTCGACGAAGTGGCGCAAGTGATTTCTGGCGGTCAATCATCGACGATTGCGCTAAAAGGTTCGACGGAAGAAGAGCAATTTACGACGGCATAAGGGGAAATGGGGGAGTTTTATATAAAGAAGGGCATGCTTCACATAAGCGTGCCCTTTTTCCTTTTAGGATTGTATCATTTGGAAAAAATAACGCATCCTAAGCATAGGAGGCGATCATATGGAAAAAGGACAGGAGAAAAGAGAAATGCCGTTCGAACCGGCGTTGCATTCGGAGTTCCGCATGAGCACAGATTTCCATTTTCAGCAGGCGTTTATGAACGAGGAAGCATATGCGGGAGATTCGGTCGGCGAGCATACGGCGCTCGAACAGGCGAATGAATACTTAGCGGCAAAAGAAGTTCATCAAATATTTGATAATTCTTGAACAAAACCCATGACTTTTGTTATGGGTTTTCTGTGTGATTTATAGTAAAAAATGATTTAATGTTTTTTGAAAATATAGAAAAATATAACTATCAATGGTATGATAGAATTAGATACAATGTCGCAATAAGAGAGGAGAGAAAATAGAATGAAGGTAAATGAATTTGTCGTCCTCGATAAATTTATTATCAGTCGCTACACGATGGCGGTCTTGCCCCATCACTTTCACGGCGATTCCTATGCGAAAGTGATTGAGGAAGACGGAGAGTGTATCGTGAAAATGAGACCGATCGATATTATTAAACGAAGCTGCGACTATTATGGAGCTAGTTTTCGCGGCCGAAAAGAGGGAACGAGAGCCGTTATCGGCATTACCCATAAAGCTCCAATCGCCATTGAGCCGCTCAACGAAATTTACGTTTTCCCGACAATTTCCCCAAGTGATTCCCGCTGTGTATGGCTGTCACACATTCACGTATATAAATATGAGCCTACCAAAAATGACCAGACAATCGTTTATTTCACAAATGAAAAAAGTATTTTACTGGATGTTTCCTATCATTCTTTTGTCAATCAACTGTACCGAACAGCACAGCTTAGAACGAAGCTCTCGGAGCGGATGGAAGCAAGGGAGCGCAAATTGCAATATGTATTTCGCATGAATCGATCGAAAGACTGGCAGCAGCAATGAATCCTCGCTAAACGATAATTACATCAATCGGCTTTTCCCGCACTTGAAACAGAAAGCCATGAACGTGCCGCATCTCTAATAATGAAAATATTTCAATCATTAGCATTGTAAAGATTAGTTCAAATTCCCCGTAGAAGTGTGTAAAATAAATATATAAACATAAGGAATTTGAATGGGGAGTATACATGGACATCGAAACAATAAAACATTGGTTTACTCTCGAAAACGTACTATTGGTTCTGGAACAATACCGCTCTTTTGGAGTGCTTCCAGGAATTGTGGCAACATTGTTGGAATCATTTTTTCCCATCTTGCCAATGTTTATATTTGTGATGGCTAATGCGGCTGCATTTGGCTTATGGAAGGGATTTTTGATTTCTTGGATTGGTGCCTGCCTCGGTTCAATTCTCGTTTTTTGGCTGACGCGAAAAATCGGACAGAAACGCTTTTTTCGTTTTGTCAGCCGCCACCGGAAAGTTAGAAAGTTTATGTATTGGATTGAAAGACATGGTTTTGGCCCCGTGTTTTTGTTATATTGTTTTCCCTTCACCCCATCAGCGGTGGTAAACATTGTCGCGGGATTGTCACGGATCAGCCGGCAGCAGTTTGTTTTAGCGGTATTATTAGGGAAAATGGTTATGATTTTTACCATTAGTTTTATCGGTTATGACATTGCGGCGCTTGTGAAGCAACCGCTGCGCACGATCGCGATTGCAGTTGTCATTATATTGTTATGGTACACGGGAAAAAGGGTGGAAGCGAGATTTTCGCTTACTGAGAAACAGAGCAATGAGGGAGGCGCAGAATGACAGGTGATGGGAAAATGAAGAAAAACGAAAGACGGTGGCGCAGGCTGGCTCTTTTTGCTGGGGTGCTTGCGGTGATTTTCATTCGGCTTTTTTGCTTCACCAATTATATGGTGGAAGGAAAATCGATGATGCCGACATTACAGGAAGGAAATTTGCTCATCGTCAACAAGCTAAGTTATCATATCGGGCATATTCAGCGGTTTGATGTCATTGTTTTTCATGCCAATAAAAAAGAAGATTACGTCAAACGCGTCATCGGGCTTCCAGGCGATCAAATCGCCTATAAAAACGATGTGCTGTACATTAATGGAAGAAAAGTCAATGAACCCTATTTGCAGCCATATAAGCAAAAATTGATTGACGGAAAGCTGACAGGAGATTTTACGTTAGAGGAACTGACAGGGAAAAAAAGGGTGCCGGAAGGATACATTTTTGTCCTTGGTGATAACCGGCTAAGCAGCTGGGACAGCCGCCATTTTGGATTCGTGAAAATCAGTCAGGTAGTAGGGAAAGTAGATTTGCGCTACTGGCCTGTGCGGCAGTTCGCAGTCCAGTTTTAATGAAAAAGCGGGGAACATAAAAACCGTCAATGAATGGGATGTTTGGCAGGTTATCTCGTCATGCGTGCCGTTTGCAATATCATTTTCAAAAGAACTAGAAAAGGTATTCAGCGATGCAAATTGCGCGTGGATGCCTTTTCTTCTTTCACCGAATGGAAAATAAAACGTGTTGCGATAGCAGTGCTTTCCTTTTACACTGGTTACGTAGGAATGGAAAGGGAAGCGCACTTTTTTCTTCCGAAACACGAACATATGTGCTAAAATGAAGGAAATAATGGAAAATGAAGGTGATATCCATGTCGCTTCGATTTCTGCTGGGAAGATCAGGAAGCGGAAAAACGGCAACGTGCTTAAATGAAATTCGCCGCAAATTGCAAGAAGAGCCGAAAGGAAAACCGATTATTTATCTTGTCCCGGAACAAATGACGTTTCAATCCGAATACGCGTTGATACATACACCTGGAATTGGCGGAATGATCCGCGCACAAGTATTTAGTTTTACACGGCTAGCGTGGCGGGTCTTGCAGGAAACGGGTGGAATGAACCGATATCATATTAACGATGTTGGCATGCAGATGATGATCCGCAAAATTGTGGAACATCGCAAGCAGCAACTGCAATTATTTGGACGCGCGGTTGATAAAACCGGTTTTATTCAACAGCTTTACGACATGATTACGGAGTGTAAACGGTATTGCCTTACCCCACAGCAGCTCCGCCAACACGCACAAGAGTTGGAGGAACATCGAAAAAAGCCCGCTGAAAAAGTGCTGGCAGATAAGTTAAATGATATATCGATGATTTATGAGGAACTGGAAAAAAGTTTAGCCAATCACTATATCGATTCGGAAGACTATTTGCGGCTGCTTGCGGAAAAAATTCCGCAATCGCGCTACTTGCGCGACGCCGAGATTTATGTGGACGGCTTTCATCAATTTACCCCGCAGGAGTATATGGTGCTTGAGCAGCTGTTGATTCATTGCCGTCGCGTCACCGTTTCGTTGACGGTGGATGCGCCTTATGACGAACGGCTGCCAAACGAATTGCATCTCTTTTATTTAACGGCAAAAACATACCATGACATTCGCGAAATAGCGCTGTTAAATGGGGTTGCGATCGAAGATCCGGTAGTGCTAGAAGGAAATAGACGCCACCAAGAAACAGAACTCGCCCATCTTGAAGCGCATTATCATGATCGCCCCGCCGTTGTCTATTCGGAAAAGAGCGATGCGATTTGCGTGTATGAAGCGGCAAACCGCCGGGCAGAAATCGAGGCGATCGCGCGGGAAATCGTTCATCTTGTCCGCGACAAAGGCTACTGCTATCGTGATATCGCCGTCATCGTCCGCAATACGGAAGCATATCGCGATTTCATTAAAACGATTTTTTCCGATTTTCATATTCCATATTTTATGGACGAAAAAGAGCCGATGCGCCATCACCCGCTCATTGAATTGCTACGGGCAAGCATGGAAATTGTGACGTCGCGGTGGCGTTATGAAGCAGTGTTCCGCGCGATTAAGACCGATTTGCTGTTTCCGGTTGGCGAAGATGTAGCCGCGCTGCGCGAAGCGATGGACAAGCTGGAAAATTACGTGCTCGCGTACGGCGTGAAAGGGGACAAATGGACGAACGGCGAACGTTGGACATACCGTCGCTACCAGGCATTAGAAGGGTTGGCGATTCCGCAGACGGACGAAGAGAAGCAATATGAAGAAAAGCTGAATCAATGGCGCGAGATGGTGGCATCTCCGCTTCTACGGCTCGAGCGCCGCATGCGGCGGGCAAAAGACGGACGAGGCCTTTGCGAAGCGGTTTATCTATTTTTAGAAGAATTGCAAATTCCTAAAAAGCTGGAGAACATGAGCAAGGCGGCACAAGAGCAGGGAAAACTCGTCGAAGCAAGACATCATGAACAAGTATGGAACGCGGTGATCGATTTGCTCAACCAGTACGTGGAAATGCTAGGGGATGAAACGCTCCCTGTTACGGAGTTTGCGAACATTATTGAAACGGGTCTCGACCGTCTTGAATTTGCGCTTGTCCCGCCGGCAATGGATCAAGTGATTATCGCGCAGCTGGATCGCTCGCGCCTCATCGATATCAAATGTGCATTTGTGATCGGAGTCAATGACGGGGTGATTCCGGCCAAAGCAAAAGAAGACGGGTTGATCGCCGAGGCGGAGCGGCAGCTATTGCACGAGCTGGGCGCGCGAGTAGCTCCGGGCGGGAGAGAGCAATTATTTTATGAACCTTTTTTCATCTATTTGGCATTAACGTGTCCAAGCGAACGCCTATATGTCACTTATCCGCTTGCCAATGAAGAAGGAAAAGCACTGCCGCCTTCGATCGTCATCAAGCATCTGGCTGATTTATTTCCGTATTTGCAAAAGCGTGTATGTGGAAATGATCCGCTCGATGCAGCGCCTGCGGAACAAGCATCGTTTGTGACCGCACCACGCGCGACGCAAACTTATCTCGTCGCACAGCTTCAGGCATGGAAGCGCAATTATTCCATTGCCCCGCTATGGTGGGATGTATACAACTTTTTCATCAGCGACTCAAATTGGAGAAAACAGGTGCAAAAAGCAATCTCCGGGCTATTTTATACAAATGAAACAGCGCCGTTGAAAAAAGAAATCAGCAAGCGGCTGTATGGAAAAAAAATCCAAGCCAGCGTATCGCGCATGGAACAATTTCAAAAATGCCCGTTTTCCCATTTTGCTTCCCACGGTTTACGCCTAAAGGAGCGAACCGTCTTCCGGCTTGAAGCTCCGGACATCGGCCAGCTGTTCCATTCTGCGCTGAAAATGATATCCGACCGCCTGCGCGAAGCAAACACTGATTGGCGCCATTTATCCAAACAGCAATGCGAGCGGCTGTCCATCGAAGCGGTGGAGCAGGTCGCACCACTCATTCAGCAAAAGGTATTATTCAGCTCGAATCGCTACTACTATATGAAGCGGAAACTGCAAAACGTCATCGCCAGAACGGCGCATGTGCTAAGCGAGCACGCACGGGCAAGCGGCTTTGTGCCGGTCGGTTTGGAGCTGGAGTTCGGCCCTAACGGCGTGCTTCCGCCACTATCGTTCCGTCTTCCTGATGGCACCGTGATGGAACTGGTCGGACGAATTGACCGCGTCGATAAAGCGGAGAGTTCAAGAGGGGTTTTATTGCGCGTAATTGACTATAAATCTAGCGCCAAAACGCTAGATTTAACGGAAGTATACTATGGTCTCGCCTTGCAGATGCTTACGTACTTGGATATTGTGCTGACGTATGCCGAACAGCTGGTCGGCCAAGAAGCTTTCCCTGCCGGCATCCTTTATTTCCATGTGCACAATCCGATGATAAAAAGCAATCAATTCCTGCAAGATGAAAAAGAAATCGAGAAAAAGCTGCTCGAGCAGTTTAAAATGCGAGGTCTGCTGCTAGAAGACGCGGAGGCCATCCGCTTGATGGATATGCACATCGAAGAAGGCAAATGGTCGCTCGTCGTTCCCGCACAAATTACAAAAAAAGGTGCGATTCATTCGAAATCTTCTGTTGTCAGTGAAACAGATTTCGCCTATCTGCGCCAGCATATTCGCCAGCTGTTCCAAATGATTGGCATACAAATTGTGGACGGGGCCGTTGATATCGCTCCGTACAAGCTAAAGGAACAAACTCCTTGCGAATTCTGCCCGTTTAAGCCGGTTTGCCAGTTTGACGAATCATTCCTAGGCAATCGTTACCGGCTGTTAACGCCGCAGGACAATCAGGCGATCATGAAAAAATTATCGGAAGGGAAGGACTGAAATGAACGTCACGTTTCGCCCGAAGCCGGCAGAAAGCCGTTGGACCGATGAACAGTGGAAAGCGATTGTCGCCGGCGGACAGGACATTCTTGTCGCGGCAGCGGCGGGATCCGGAAAGACCGCTGTGCTTGTCGAACGGATTATCCAAAAAATAACGGCGGAAGAAGATCCTATCGATGTAGACCGGCTGCTTGTTGTTACATTTACGAACGCGGCGGCGGCAGAAATGAAAGCAAGAATTGCTGAAGCGCTTGAACGTGAGCTGGAGAAGCAGCCAAACTCGCTCCATTTGCGGCGGCAGCTCAGCTTATTAAACCGCGCTTCGATTTCGACGATCCATTCTTTCTGTTTGGATGTGATTCGCAAATATTATTATTTCATTGACTTGGATCCTGTATTTCGCATCGCCGATGATACAGAAATCGAATTGCTGAAAGAGGAAGTGATGGAAGAGCTGCTCGAGGAGGAATACGGCAAGACCGATAATGAGCTGTTTTTCGATGTGGTAGACCGCTATACAGGGGACCGGAGCGATGCCGAACTGCAGGAGATGATTTTAGCAATCTATGAATTTTCCCGCTCGCATCCAGAACCGCAGCAATGGCTCGATCAGTTGGCCGCCATGTATGACATCGAGGAAAATGCATCGGTGGCAGAGCTTCCATATTATTCTTATTTGAAAAAATACGTAACGATGGAGCTGTCTGCGGCAAAACGGTTCATTACAAGGGCGCTTCATTTGACGAACTTGCCGGGAGGACCGCTGCCGTACGCGGAAAACTATCGCAGTGATTTGCAGTTTATTCATCATTTAGAAACGTTGTTAGAGCAGTCATGGGACGAGCTGTATGAAGCGCTGCAGGCTTTGTCGCTATCGCGGTTGAATTCGTGCCGCGGCAATGAGTACGACCCGCAATTGATCGAAGAAGCGAAATCATTGCGCGAACAGGCGAAAAAGAAGCTGGAATTGCTGCGCGATAACGTCTTTTCCCTTCGTCCAGCCACATGGCTTCGGCATATGCGCGAGATGAAGCCGGTTGTCGAAACGATTGTGCGCTTGGTCAAGCGCTTTGCGGAAATGTTTCAGTCATATAAGCGGGAAAAGGGGATTGTCGATTTTTCCGATTTGGAGCATTATTGTTTGCAAATTTTACGCCATCCAGACTCCCCAGATGGACAGTGGCTTCCTTCCGATGCGGCTTTAGATTACCGTGCACAGTTTGCCGAAGTGCTTGTTGATGAGTATCAAGATACGAATATGGTGCAGGAGGCCATCTTGCAGCTGGTTAAAAAAGGAAATGAACACACAGGAGATTTATTTATGGTCGGCGACGTCAAACAGTCGATTTATCGTTTCCGTTTGGCAGAACCGCTGTTGTTTTTAAGCAAATATAAACGGTTCACACCAGACGGAAGCCAATCAGGAATGAAAATTGATTTAGCGTGCAACTTTCGCAGCCGCTCCGAAGTGCTGCATGGGACCAACTTTATCTTTCAGCAAATCATGGACGAGAACGTCGGCGAGATGGATTATGATGAAGCGGCACAATTAAAATATGGAGCCACTGACTATCCTGATTACGAGCAGGCTGTTCCGGAATTCATCATCGTAGACCGAAGCAGCAAAGATGGGGAAGAAACGGAAGAATGGAATGCCGGCGACTTGGCGCTGTCGGAACTTGAAGCGCGCGTGATGGCGAAAAAAATAAAGGAAATCGTTTCCAAGCCGTTTTATGTGTATGACCGCAACATAAAACAAATGCGCCGCGCGATGTATCGGGATATTGTCATTTTGCTGCGGTCGATGACAAACGCGCCGCAGATCATTGAAGAATTTCGCGCGCATGGCATTCCGGTGTATGCGGACTTATCTTCCGGCTATTTTCAGGCGACGGAAATATCGATTATGCTGTCTCTGTTAAAAGTGGTCGACAATCCGTATCAAGATATACCGCTTGCCGCCGTGTTGCGTTCGCCGATCGTCGGCTTAAACGAAAATGAGTTAGCGCTGATTCGCATTAGCGATAAAAAAGGGACATTTTATGAGGCAATGATGGCCTTTTTACAGAAACCGGCAGAGAGTACAGAAGAAGAAAGGCTGCAGGAAAAATTGCGTTCGTTTGTCGAACAATTACAACAATGGCGGTCGATGGCGCGGCAGCGTTCACTGGCCGATGTGATTTGGCAGCTGTATCGGGATACGCAGTTTTACGATTTTGTCGGCGCCCTGCCTGGAGGAAAACAGCGGCAGGCGAATTTGCGCGCTCTTTATGACCGAGCCCGCCAATATGAGACAACGTCGTTCCGCGGATTGTTCCGTTTTTTGCGGTTTATCGAGCGCCTGCAAGAACGGGGGGATGATTTGGGCGCGGCACGCACCCTTGGCGAGCAAGAAGATGTTGTGCGGATGATGACGATCCACGGCAGCAAAGGGCTCGAATTTCCGATCGTGTTTGTAGCCGGATTAGCCCGCCCGTTTCATATGCGCGATTTACACGGCCCATATTTGCTTGATAAAGAACTCGGCTTTGCTTCGCGCTTTGTGGATCCGAAGCTGCGCATCAGTTATCCGACATTGCCGCAAATGGCGATCCGGGAGAAAAAACGGCTTGACTTTTTGGCGGAAGAAATGCGGATTTTATATGTGGCGTTAACAAGAGCGAAAGAAAAATTGTATTTAGTCGCTGCCGTAAAAGATGCGGAAAAAGAAATAGCCAAATGGAAAAGCGCCGCAACGGAAGAAGGATGGCTCTTGCCTGATGATGTCCGCGCTTCCGCCCGCTGTTATTTAGATTGGATCGGAAGAGCGCTTATCCGCCATCGCGATGGAAAGCGGCTGGCGGATGTGCCCGGTGTGTGCGAAAAAATCGCTTTCCACCCGTCCACCTGGCATATGGAAGTCATTCCGGCGAGTCAGTTAAACGATGAAAATGCGGAAGCGGACCAGGCAAATGAACAAATAATGTCTGCGCTAAAAAAGGGAGATCCGGTCCCGAACATAGGGGAACGGAAAGAGGAAATAGAGCGCCTTCTTTCGTGGCGGTACGCGTATGAAAAAGAAACGATGGTGCGTGCCAAGCAAACGGTATCGGAGTTAAAGCGGCAGCGCGACATTTTCGGAGAAAACGCGGACCGGCTGCTGCTTCAGCACACTTTCGCGCCGATTTTTGAACGTCCGCTGTTTATGCAGGAGAAAAAATTGACACCGGCGGAAAAAGGGACGGCAATGCATATCATTATGCAGCATGTAGACATAACCGCACCGGTTACTGAATCGTCTGTTCGCGAGCAAATCGCAAAGCTCGTGCAACGGGAGCTGCTGACCCATGAACAGGCGGAAGCGATCGATGTTTCCAGCGTTGTCGCGTTTTTCGCAACAGACATTGGTCAGCGCTTGTGTGCCGCTGCCGAAGTGTACCGCGAAGTTCCGTTTAGCTTCGCGCTTTCGGCCAAAGAAGTATACGGCGAAGGCATTGGTGAAGAAAGACAAGTGTTGGTGCAAGGGGTGATTGACTGCCTGTTTGCCGACGAAAAGGGGCTTGTCTTAATCGATTTTAAAACGGATACGGTCACCAATCGGTTTGACGGCGGATGGAGTGAAGCGAAGCAGGTGATTATATCCCGATATGAAACACAAATGCGTTTATACCGTCGCGCTGTCGAACAAATTTGGCGCACCCGTGTTGATGAATGCTATTTATATTTATTTGATGGATCGCATCTTCTTTCCGTTTAAAAAATGGTAAAAGGGGGAGGGCAGTGATGCGCATTTTGCATACCGCGGACTGGCATTTGGGGAGAACGCTGGAAGGAAGAAGCCGGCTGCCGGAGCAGGAGCAGTTTTTAGATGAACTAGCGGACATCGTTGAGCAAGAAAACATTGATGTCATATTAATGGCAGGCGATGTGTTTGATTCGGTAAATCCTCCGGTAGCGGCGGAACAGTTGTTTTACGAAAGCCTTGCTCGCCTTTCCGACAAAGGAAAACGGCCGATCGCGGTGATCGCCGGCAACCACGATCACCCGGAGCGCATTAGCGCGGCGCGCGCTTTACTCGATGATTACAACATCTTTTTGCTCGGTTGGCCGGATACGTCCGTCTATCGTATTGATGTGCCGGCGTGCAACGAAACGATGCTACTTGCCCCGCTTGCCTATCCGTCCGAATCGCGCTTGGCGCAACTGCTGTCAAAAGAACATTCCGAGGCGGCACTACGCGATCGGTATGATGAGCGAATCCGCCAGTTATTTGCCGTCATGGCCGCTTCTTTTACGGAAAAGACGGTTAATATCGCCATGAGCCACCTTTATGTGGCGGGAGGAAGCACCTCGGATTCGGAGCGGCCGATCGAGGTCGGAGGCGCTTATACAGTAGCTGCGACAAGCCTGCCAAAACAAGCGCAGTATGTTGCGCTCGGCCATTTGCACCGGCCGCAGGATGTCAAACGCGCAGAAACGGCGGCCCGCTACTCGGGATCCCCGCTTGCCTATAGCTTTTCCGAATCGGGCTATGCTAAATCGGTGACGATCGTCGATGTAAAGCCGGGAGCAAAAGCGGCCGTTTCGGAAATTCCGCTCTCTTCCGGCAAGCCGCTTGTGAGATGGAAGGCGACGGACGGGCTTATGCAAGTGTACCGCTGGTGTGAGGAAGGAAAAGACGCGTCGAGTTGGATTGATTTAGAGATCCACCTTTCCGAGCCGCTGACAATGGAAGAAATTTACCGTCTGCGCAAGCTGCATCCCGGTTTTGTACATATTCGTCCAGTTTTCCCAGATAAAGAAGAGCATGACACCGGTGTAAAACAAGAGCAATTGTCATTAGAGGAAATGTTCCGCCGCTTTTATGAACGCCAAACGGGCGGGCATAAACCGGATGACGAGCTTGTCCGCCTCTTTTTAGAGCTGGTGGCGGACGGGGAAGAAGAGGGGGAGACGGAAGAATGAAGCCAGTTTCGTTGACGGTCGCGGGGCTGCATAGCTTCCGCGAGAAGCAGACGATCGATTTTCAATCTTTATGCGAAGGCGGCGTTTTCGGTATTTTCGGCCCGACGGGAAGCGGCAAATCGACGATTTTAGATGCGATGACGCTTGCCTTGTTCGGCAGTGTCGAACGGGCGCCAAACCACACACAGGGGATCATGAACCACGCGGAAAACGAGCTGTTTGTTTCTTTTACCTTCGAATTGGAAAATGCGTCTTGTGCAAAGAGATATACGGTAGAGCGCAGCTTTAAAAGAGGGGACGAATGGCGGATAAAAAGCTCCGTCTGCCGCTTGATCGAGCACGGCGAGGAGCCGGTGGTGCTTGCTGATAAATTGACGGAAGTCAATAAGGAGATCGAGCAGCTGCTCGGGTTGACGATGAAAGATTTTACGCGCGCCGTCGTGCTGCCGCAGGGGAAATTTGCCGAGTTTTTATCACTAAAAGGCGCTGAACGGCGGCAAATGTTGCAGCGTCTTTTCCATTTGGAACCGTATGGCGACCGTCTGAATAAAAAATTGAAAGAAAAACTGGCCAGCATTTCGAACGAGTGGAACGAGGTGGCTGCTGAAAAAGCCGGTTTGGGCGATGCTTCCAAAGAAGCATTGGAACAGGCAAAACAGCAATTCAACACCTTGCAGGGATTATTGCAAAAGCGGAAAAAAGAGTTGCATGATATGGAGAGAACGGTAGAACGGGCCAGACAGTTATGGACGTGGCAAAAGGAAAAAGAAGAGCTTGAAGCGGAGCTGGCGCGTTTTGCCGAGAAAGAACGACATATTCGTCTATTGGAAACAAAAAAAGAACGGGCGGAGCAGGCCGAGCGGATATGGCCGTACTGGGAACAGTATGAAAAAGCGCTTCGTTTTATGGAAGCTGCTTTCGCCAAACAAAAGGAGTTGCAGCATAAGCTTGCACAGGCAAAGGTGCTTTACGGACAAGCGATGCGCCGTTATGAACAAATTCGCGAAGAAAAGGCTTCCCAGGAGCCGCGCCTGTTGGCTAAAAAAGAGCAGCTGGCGCAGGCAAAACAATTGGCAATGCAAATCCGCGCGCTGGAAGCGGAAGTTCACGAGCTTAAAAAACAAAAACATTCAATCGAATTAGAGAAACAAAAAGCGGCGGAGCAGCGCGGGGAAGCAGAAAGATGGTATGAGCGCGGCTTAGCGAAACAGCAAATGCTGAAAGAAGAGCTGCAAAAGCATGTTCGTTCACTAGAACAAAAAGAGCGGATCGAGCAGGCGCATGATGAAAAACTGCAAATCGAAAGAGCGGCAGACGCACTCCGCCATGCGCAGCAACTGCTGGCGCAAAAGGAGCAGACACGGGAGCAGGCAAACAGAGAATGGGAAAAAAGAAAGCGGTATGCAGAAACAGCAAAAGAGAAATTACATATTTTATTTCAGCGCATTGAAAAAACATATCATTCGGTTTGCGAGCGGCAATGGCAGTTGGAGAAGCTCCTATACCGGTACGAACAACAGCTCGAGAAAGAGCGGAAAAAAGCAGAAGAGGCGAAAACGGCAGAACTGGCCGCCATTTTGGCCAAACAGCTCCGCCACGGAGAACCATGCCCTGTCTGCGGTTCGCGCGAACACCCTCATCCCCATGTACACGTTGACCCGGCCGATGCTCAGATGATCTTAATAATCGAGAAGCATATCAAACAAGGACAGCTCGATATGCAACAGCTGCTTTCTCTCAAAGCTCAGCTGGAGCAGCTCGCGCAGTTTGTCGGCAATGAATGGACCTTTGCGCGTTTGGATGTTAGCCAATGGAAGGTGGAAGAGGACGTCAATATTACCGTGGAAGCGAAGGAGCTGCAACAGGACTGTCTGCAGTTAAAGGAAGCTGTCCATCAAGCATTACAGCAATGGCGCAATGCGGAATCGGCGCAGCAGGCAACGGAGCAGGAAATCCAACTGCTGGAAAAAGATATACAACAGCTGCAGAACGAATGGCAGCGCCGTGTGGACGAATATAATCAACTAGAGACAGACTGGCGGGAAAAATATCCTGATTTTTCCCTGACAGAGATCGATGAACTGCGCCAACAAATGCGCAAGCAGGAAGAGATGGTTCGCCATTTGCAAAAACGGATTGACGACAGCGTTTCATATCTTGAAAATAAATGGCGGGAAAAAGAACGGCTGGCAGAAGAAGAGCGGAGGCTGGAAACAGAAAAAGTGCGTCTCGCTTCTTTATGCCAAACGAAACAAAAGTTAGTGGAAGAATATCGGCAACAATTAATAGAAAAGGCAGGGACAGAAAGAATCGAACCGCAGCTTCGTCAAGTAGAAGAACAACTGCAAAAGCTGCAAGCAGAAGAAGAACAAACCTATCAAACATGGCTGCACATGCAGAAACAATATCAAACGCTAGAAGCTGAGGAAAAAGCGGCTGGGCAGTCGCTAGAGGAAGGAAAAGCACGGTATGAAGAGGCGAAATCACGCTGGCTTCAAGAACTGCAAAAAACGATATTTGCTGATGAAAAAGAAGCAATAGAAGCAAAGGTTGCAGAGGAAGTATATTTCGGGTGGAAGCAACAAATCGATGACTATTGGCGGAAAAAGCAGCAAGTACAGCATCGTCTTGAACAGCTGGCGGAAGCGATGCAAGGGGAAACGATCGATAAGGAGCAATGGGAAGAGCTGCAGGCGGTATACAGAGAGATCAAGCAGCAGGTAGATGAGGCGATCCAGCAATTAGGCGCCGCACAAACGAAAGTAGAAGAGTTAACTAAAAAACATCAGCGGTTTATCGAGTTGGAGAAAAAGCAGGAGCAACTAACTGCCCTGCTCGATCGTTATAAACATTTGCAATCCATTTTAAAGGGAAACAGCTTTGTGGAGTTTATGGCAGAAGAACAGCTCATTCAAGTCACGAGAATGGCGTCGGAACGGCTGCACTCGTTAACTAGACAGCGCTATTCGCTTGAAATCGATTCACAAGGAGGGTTCTTGATCCGCGATGACGCCAACGGCGGCGTCAAGCGGCCGGTGACCACTCTATCAGGAGGGGAAACGTTTTTAACATCATTATCGCTTGCTTTGGCGTTATCGGCGCAAATTCAGTTACGCGGAGAATATCCGCTGCGGTTTTTCTTTTTGGATGAAGGGTTTGGCACGCTTGATGCTGAGCTTCTTGACACCGTGATTTCCGCGCTCGAGAAACTTCATACACAGAGGCTGTCCGTTGGAGTCATTAGCCATGTGCAGGAAATTCGCTCCCGGTTGCCGAAACGGCTGATTGTCGAGCCGGCAGAGCCGGGGGGACGCGGAACGCGAGTGAGATTAGAAGTAATGTAACTACCGTATACATGCAAAGCCGCCTGTTTCTTTTTGAAACGGCGGCTTTGCTAGTTATTGGCGGCGACATTGCTGTCAAACGTGTCAGGGTCAAACGAGTTGGTCAAACTGATGCCATTATTGGTAATGACAAAATCTCCGGTATTAAATCCTCCCGAACCAGCTTGCGTTTTTGTTGCGACTTTTGGAGCGATATACAGGCAATCCCCCATTTGGACAACCGCTCCGCTGCTGACATTATTAATTTTAATTGGTCCGACGACAGAAGGCATTATTTCTCATCCTTTACCATTGGTGGGGTTGTTTGTGTATTTCCCATAGAAGGTTCTGAAGAATTCGGCGCAAGCTGGCGGATATGTTTAATTCTTGCTTCCGCATCAACGGTAGATGTTGAACCGATATGCACCACACCGGCAGTGGAAACCGCTATTATACGAATGGAACGGACGGAGATAACGGGAGATTGATGGAGTGTTTGCAGCGAAATGTTGCGGCAGTCCGATTGAATTTTTGGAATCGGTTTTGTAAAAACTGGAAAGATGTTTTCCCCTTCGTTTCCAAAAAACAGCTCATATTGTCGCTGGACAGCTAAAACACGAGCACGGGAATTAATTTTTTGTGAATCTCCAATCTGTAAAACGGAACTAAAAAGGACCGTTTCCCCATGAAATAATTGGACGATCGATGTTCGTTTCATCATAGCCCTCCTCCTGGGATGAGCGGAACGAACGGCCCGATGATTAATGATTCTGGAGGAGTGTCAAAAGCGGACGCGAGATTAATGACATCCGCATCGCCGATTAAAAAAACGGCGGAGCTTGTTACAGCTATTAAATGAATATCTCCAACATGAACATCACGGTTGATCACAGTATAATTCATCATTCTCCTCCTTGCTTTGGCAAATGTTTTAGAAAAAGGTCAATCGATTGCTCAATATCCATCTTTACTTTTTGAAAAATTTCGTTTACGACGGTCTCATCATTGTCTGATTTAGGAACGTACCCGTTATTCATTTTTTGATGCAAATAAAAACGAATTCGTTCGTCTACTTGCCGGGCAATGTCTTGCAAAATAAAATGTCGATACGTGTCATCAAGACGATGTGCGTACTGTTTTTCGAATCTTTTTATCGTTTCCTTTGCTTCCTTTCCTAAATAAGCATGAACTTTTTCTTGAATGTTACGGAATAAGACGGGTTCCGGCTTCGGAACAACCGTTTTTTCTGGTTGAACGGCAAAATCTTCGATAACGTTGCCAACCCCGTTAGGAGTAATGCCGATATTTAACGTTCCTTCCAATGTTTCCACTTTTAGTTGATCAAATTTATATTCGATTCGTTCAATAGTGGTGCGAGGTTGCTGTTCCAGTTCTTTTAGCTGATTTTCTAGGAGGAGAAGCCGCTGTTCTAACGTCTGTATTTTTTTTGTTTGCCATGACAAATAGCGCCGTAGCTTTACCAAATAATCATATAGGAGCATAATCGTGAACTCATCCTCTCCAAAGTCCCTTCTTATTTCAATATATGGACGGCCAGTTGTTGTCATCACCATTTTCATGATTTTCTAACGGCCTGCTGAATGAAGCGGGACGAGAGGACCGGCTACTTCTCCTGCGAGCGGAGCGGTAGTGATCGCCTCTGGAGCGGATTCTGTGTATCCTCCTGTGTTCATTAGCGTAGAAAGCGCTTGGATACTGCCTGCGCTGCCGATTTGCAGTACGGATGAGTTCGTGACAGAGCCAATTTTCAATTGGTAAATACATATACTTTGATTAATGTAAAAATTCAATTTCTTCTCCTCCTTTAAGCGTTAGCTACCACATTTTCATCGGCGACATCCGCGTCATTGGTATTTGTATTGCTATAATAGTTGTAAATATGCAGACCATCCCCCGTGTTAAACGAACCGGCGCCGGCAAAGGTTTTGGCAACGCTTTGGGGCGAAATCGCAAACACGTCTCCAATATGAAACACGCCGCTGCTTGAGATGCTATTTAATTTGACAACTCCGACAAATGCTGGCATAAGGCATGCACCTTTCTTTTATGTCTTACATTAGTGTATGGGCGCAGCAGCAAAAAGGTGAGCGTTCTAATTGTTTGCCACATTGTTAGAGTCGGAGACGTCAGGATCTCCCGTGTTTGTAAAACTGACAAACGTGTTCGTTTGTAAAAAATCTCCATTATTGCTTCCACCTGAGCCAGAGTTAGTTTTTAGCGTACTTTTCGGGGCAATTTGCAATACATCTCCAAAATTTACGGTGCCATCTCCGCTCACATGCGTAATTTTAATTGGACCGCTAACAAACGAAGGCATAGGGCTCCCCCTTTTTCTCATTGCTTATTGTCAGTGTATGAATGGGGAAGAAAAACGGTTCAAGATAGGATGGGTGTCCAAGCGAATCTATTTTTTGATCATATGCTAATCATTGAACTACCCTCGCTTTTACTTCCCTGTATTTTAAGAAAAAATGAGAAGGAGAATGAGTGATGCCGGCAATGATTATTGGCGGAATTAAAGTGACAAACGTGAGCGGAAATGGCACGGTCAATATGGGAGATGTGCTGCAAATCGCTCCGAAAAGCACAACAAAATCAAACTCAGGGGCAGGAGGAGGAAATTCAGGCGATTTTCTGCAGACGAATACGTTTTGCAGTGTTGTAAATCTATTAGACCCTGATGCGGTAGACTCAGGGGTGAAAGGCAATAATTAGGTGGTCGTGATGGACAAAGACCATCTTTTTCTTTTGCAAAAAGTTATATATACTATAATTATGAATTTTCTAAAACATAGTTAGGAGATGGGAGAATGAATGTGCCATTAGTGTTGACGCAGTTTTTAGATCGGGCTGTTTCCCTGTATGGAGACAAAACGGCCATGATTTGTTCCGGACGAACAGTTACATACAGACAGCTAGGCGAGCGCGTAAATCAACTTTCTCACGGTCTAAAACAGTTGGGGGTAGAAAAAGGGGATCGCGTGGCATATTTAGCGCCAAACACGCTCGAAATGCTAGAAGGATTTTACGGCGTCTTTCAGCTCGGCGCGATTATGGTGCCGTTGAACACGCGCCTCAAGCCCGCCGATTATTTGTTTATTTTAAATCATAGCGAAAGCAAAGTGCTGTTTGTCGATCAAGACTTGTACCACTTAATTG
Organism: Parageobacillus caldoxylosilyticus NBRC 107762; assembly: GCF_000632715.1. Classification (GTDB taxonomy): domain Bacteria; phylum Bacillota; class Bacilli; order Bacillales; family Anoxybacillaceae; genus Saccharococcus; species Saccharococcus caldoxylosilyticus. The sequence continues at coordinate 50,118 of NZ_BAWO01000022.1, forward strand.
CGCCGATTAAAGATCAGTTGCAAACCGTAAAGACGATTATCGTTCATCAAAAAAATAAAGAAACAAATGAAATCGATTACGACGAATGGCTCGGGCAATATCCAGCTGTGCCCGTTGGACGTCCGGATATCGATGAGAACGATGTATGCAGCCTTTTATATACAAGCGGAACGACGGGAAATCCAAAAGGAGTCATGCTGACGCACCGCAACAATTACCTTCATGCGTTGATTGCGATGCATCATCTCCGTGTTTCCGATCAAGATACGCATTTGCATGTATTGCCGATGTTTCACGTCAACGGCTGGGGGCGCCGTTTTATTATACGGCAAACGGAGCGACGCAAATCGGCTTGCGTAAAGTCGATCCAAAAGTGATTTTTGATTATATTCAAACGTATCAGGTTAGCGTCATGCATATGGCGCCGACGGTATTAAATATGCTTTTGCAGTACTATGATGAACATAAGCCGGCGATTGACCATCCAGTCCGCGTTGTGATTGCCGGTTCGGCGCCGCCGCCAGCGTTTGTCACGCGCGTCGAACAAGAGCTTGGCTGGGAGTTTATTCAAGTATACGGCATGACGGAGTCTTCTCCACTTAACACGATCTCAACGATCCGCCCGCATTTGCGCCATTTGCCGCTGGAAGAACAATATCGTATAAAAGCAAAAGCGGGGTATCCGATGATCGGTTGTGAAGTAAAGGTGGTAGATGAATACGGTGATGAAGTGCCCCATGATGGAAAAACGATCGGTGAAGTCATTATAAGAAGTAACAATGTCATGAAAGGGTATTGGAAAAATCCAGAGGCAACGATGGAGACCATTCGCAATGGCTGGTTATATACTGGTGATATGGCAACAGTAGATGAATATGGAAATATTGATATTGTCGACCGGAAAAAGGATATTATTATTAGCGGCGGGGAAAATATTTCTTCGATTGAAGTAGAAGGGGTGCTGTACGAACATCCAACGGTGCTGGAAGCAGCGGTGATCGCGGTGCCGCACGAAAAATGGGGAGAAACGCCGCATGCATTTGTGGTCGTGCGTCCGGGGCATGAAGTGACAGAGCAGGAATTAATCGCGTTTTCACGCGAAAAGCTCGCCCATTTTAAAGCGATTACCGGCGTTACTTTTGTGGAAGAATTGCCAAAAACGGCGTCCGGGAAAATTCAAAAAGTGCAGTTGCGCAAACAATATTGGGATTCCGTTGGAAAAACAGGCCGTTACGTGAACTAAAAAATAGGGCCCGCATTATGCGGCGCCTTTTTCTATTAAAGCATGCAGAAAGAAAGGAGAAAAAATGAGCCAACAATCCAATGCACAGCGAATTATAGTGATTGACGTGCTGCGCGGTTTTGCTCTATTAGGAATTTTGCTGGCAAACATGCCCCACTTCTCCTCGCCAGCCATGTACGACGGAAGCGTAAAGGAAGGAAGCTGGCTTGACCGCGGAACGATGGCGGCCATTGACGTTGTTTGCGAAGCAAGCTTTTACCCGTTGTTCGCCTTTTTATTTGGTTTTAGCATGGTTTTATTTCGCCATCGGCTGCAGCAAAGACATCTCCCGTTTGAATTCATTTTGGTGCGGCGGCTCATTGCTTTATTGGCGATTGGGGTGGTCCACGCTTTTGGCATTTGGTTTGGCGATATTTTAATTCCATATGCCCTTGCCGGAGCAATATTGCTTTTGTTTTTCAAAGTCCGGCCGCGCGTATGGCTTATCGGGGCGCTGATTTGCTTTTTTGCTCCCCATCTGTTGATGCTGCTGTTGCTTGGAATGACGGTCTTTTCCGGAAAGGAAGGAAGCAGTGAAGATCAAGATGTTCAGCTGGCAGCAGAAGCAATCGATCATTATCAAAACGGATCGCTATCCGATATTTTCTGGCAGCGGTGGAATGATTGGATGTATGTCAACGGTTCAGGAGGGCTGCTGTTTACGGTGGTGACCGTGCTGCCGCTTTGCCTGATTGGTGGATATGTCGCGCAAAAACGATGGATCGAGGAGGCGGAACGCCATACGGCGGTGCTTCGTCATGTAGCGCTTCTCTCGCTGATAGCAGGGCTATTTTTAAAAACATTTCCATACTTTACCGTAAACAATGGTTTTACAATGTATATCCAAAATATATTCGGCGGAACGTCATTAGCGTGTTTTTACGGAACGGCTATTGTTTTATTGTTTCGAAAAAAGCAATGGAAACAAAAACTAATGGTTTTTCAATATATTGGGAAAATGTCGCTGACCAATTATTTGTTGCAATCGCTCTTCTGCACGTTGCTGTTTTATCATTATGGATTTGGCTGGTATGGCAAAATGGGCGTGTTTGCCGGCGCGCTGCTTGCGCTTTTTCTCTATAGCGCGCAGTTAGTGATCAGCCGCAAGTGGCTTATGCATTTCCACTATGGCCCGGCCGAGTGGGTATGGCGCTGGGTGACGTATGGAAAAAAACCGCCTCTGTATAAATAAAAAAGCCCCTCGCAATGGAGTTGTATTACTGAGGGACGGACAGGAAAGGAGATTCGGTTAGCACCGTTTGCTGTAAATAGCGATTGATCAGTTCATCTAGTTCCTGACTGCATTGAATCGTTTCTTTTGCAGTAAATCCGTACGTCAATGCTAATTCGATCATCTGTTGCCGTTTTTCTTCAATTAAAACAAGAACCATTGTATTCACCATCAATCCTTTTTTATTCTGAAGGAATTCTCTTTCTTTCATTATAGAAGCCCTTGAGAATAAACCCTGTCCACGCAATGCCATCATACTTTTGGTATGATTCCAAAGTCATGACTATCGATGAAGAAAAGAACTAAACATTATTATACATATAGCGACGAAAAAAGAAAGGCATTCGCTAAAATAAGCGATAAATTTTCTAATTTAGACAAAATTCAACAAATAGTAGGACTTTTATGTAAAAACGCGAATATAAACGAGTATGCATAAATTTTCAATATGAAAGGAGAGAGTGGGCAATGAAGTTTGTGACAGCGGAGCATCATGGCGAGATGTTTGTCGGCGTCGCCGAACAAGATGGAGGAAAAATCATTCACTTGCGTCTTGCTGAACAGGCGATGGACCAGCGCGCGACGATCCCTTCATCGCTGCTCGAGTGCATTAAGCAAGGGGATTCGTTTCTACGGCGGACCGAAGAAATTGTTGCCTGGGCAAAAGAAAACCGAGGCGCCCAATACGTCTATGATTTAGCTGACGTGCGCCTGCTTGCCCCGATTCCGCGTCCGGCGAAAAATATTTTTTGTATCGGCAAAAACTATGCCGATCATGCGATGGAACTGGGTGGAAAGTCCCATATTCCAGAACATCTTATTGTTTTCTCCAAAGTTCCGACTACGGTTATTGGGCATGAAGAAACGATCTTGCGGCATGCCGGGGTAACCGATGAAGTCGATTATGAAGGAGAGCTTGCCGTTGTCATCGGCAAACAGGGACGAGCGATCCGCAAAGAAGAGGCGCTCGATTACGTGTTCGGCTATACGATCATTAATGACGTAACGGCGCGCGATTTGCAAGAACGCCATGAACAATATTTTCTTGGAAAAGGTTTAGATACATTCTGTCCAATGGGACCGTGGATTGTGCATCGGTCGCTCATTGAAAATCCAAATAAGTTGCAAATTGAGACGAGAGTAAACGGAGAAGTTCGTCAAAAAGCGAATACGGAGCAATTCATTTTTAATATCGAGACGATCATTGAAACCATCTCCCGCGGCATTACGCTAGAACCAGGGGATATTATCGCAACCGGAACACCGGCAGGGGTCGGCAAAGGAATGAAGCCGCCGCGCTTTTTGCAAGCCGGCGATGTCGTAGAAATTACTGTCGAAGGAATCGGAACGTTGCGAAATACCGTTGGGGAATAGAAAAACGGGGCGTTTTCGGTGCTCGCCCCGTTTTTCTTTTTTACGATTCAGCAAATACTTTTTTCACCCGCTCGATCGCCCAATCCAATTCTTCTTTTGTAATGACAAGCGGAGGAGCGAAGCGGATAACCGTATCGTGCGTTTCTTTACACAACAATCCCTCTTCTTTTAGTTTTTCACAATATGGGCGGGCGGAAGTATGGAGTTCTACGCCAATAAACAATCCTCTGCCGCGCACTTCTTTAATGTCCGGATGTTGAATTTCCCGCAGTTTTTCAATAAAGTAGTTACCTAATTCCAAGGAACGTTCCGGCAGCTTTTCTTCGATAATGACATCGAGTGCTGCTATCGATACCGCGCATGCAAGCGGGTTTCCGCCAAAGGTGGATCCGTGTGAGCCAGGATTGAAGACACCGAGTATGTCACGGTTGGCTGCAACACAAGAAATTGGGAATACACCGCCACCTAATGTCTTGCCGAGAATGTACATATCGGGAACGACGTTTTCCCAATCGCAGGCGAACATTTTTCCGGAACGGCCGAGACCGGATTGAATTTCATCGGCGATATAAAGAACGTTATGTTGTTTACATACTTCATATGCCTCTTTTAAGTAGCCTTCCGGCGGGATATTAATTCCTGCTTCGCCTTGAATCGGCTCAAAAATAAAAGCTGCCGTATTCGGTGTAATCGCTTTCTTTAATGCTTCCACATCGCCGTATGGAATGATTGTAATGCCTGGAAGCATCGGGCCGAATCCGCGCTTATATTCTTCGCTCGAAGACATCGATACTGCAGTCATTGTCCGGCCGTGAAAATTGTTTTCACAAACGATGATTTCCGCTTGATCTTTTTCTACCCCTTTTACGTCGTACGCCCAGCGCCGTGCTGCTTTAAACGCCGTTTCCACCGCTTCTGCGCCGGTATTCATCGGCAGCACCATATCTTTGCCGGTCAGCTTTGCTACTTTTTCATACCAGGGACCAAGCTGGTCGTTATGGAAGGCGCGCGAAGTTAAGGTGATGCGGTTTGCCTGTTCTTTTAATGCCTGAATGATTTTCGGATGACGATGCCCTTGGTTGACGGCTGAGTAAGCGCTTAACATATCCATGTAGCGATTGCCTTCCGGATCTTCTACCCATACCCCTTCCCCTTTGCTGAGGACGACTGGAAGCGGGTGATAGTTGTTGGCGCCGTATTGCTCGGTTAAACGAATGATTTCGGTTGTTTTGCTCATGAGCGTTCCTCCTAATAATAATGAAATTGGATTTCGCGCTATTTCTTATTATAGCAAAAAAGAAATCCCTTTGTCAGAAAATTGTGGTGGCTTGATTGATATGCATAGGATCTATTGTTGGAAATATCAGGATAAAATGGCACGAGTCCGATAAAATTTCTTTGCGTGAAAAACAACTGTTGAGTTTGTTTTTTTTTATTTTTCCATGCTATGATGAAGATGAATATATGGAAATGGAGGGATCATATGACACACGCGCATATTACAAGCTGGTTGATTGCGATCATATTGTTTTTGATCGCTGTGTCGTTGCAGCGGTCTGGATCTGCGAAAGCGAAAATGGTGCAAATGGTGCTGCGATTGTTTTATATCATTACGATCATAACGGGTGTGCTTTTATTACATAGCCTTGCTTCGTTGTCCATATTATATGTGATTAAGACGCTTGCTGGTTTATGGGTAATCGGAGCGATGGAAATGGTTTTAATGGCGATGAAAAAAGGAAAAAGTACAGCCGTTGCATGGGTGCAGTGGGTTGTCGCGCTCGCCCTTGTTCTATTTTTAGGCTTGATGTTGCCACTAGGAATCGATCTCTTTTAAAACAGGAGGCAATTCCGGATGGGGTTGCCGCTTTTTCGTATATATAAAATGTGGTATGGTTAGCAGAAATATTGCCGCTACGCCCAAGGGTATGTGCTATATCCGCCGCTGGCGGCAGAGGAGTTACCAGGGTATATGGCGGCGCGAAAAAAATAAAAAGCGGGGAAAGAAATTCCTCTTTCCCCCGTTTATCCAAACTGGGTGCAAATAAACCGCTCCCCGTTATTAAACGTGATTTCAAAGTGATCTTTATATGTATTCCCTCGTTCGTAGTAGTGCTGAACATTGCTGATTAGTTCGGTGTTGTCGTAAATAATGAAATTCACGCCTGTATATTTTGCAAACAACAATCCATTGTAGCAGTATAAACAATCATATAACGAAAAGCCAAGATTATTTAGCCATTGCACGAACTGAAAAAATGTATGGTCCGGAAGCGCTGCCAGCCACTCTTGATAAGCATAGGAAAAGCGTTTGTGAAAACGGACGCGGTCACCGGTCTGAAGCGGCAATATGCCGATGCCTGTATCGACGGTTCCGTTTTTACGCAAATAGCCGTGCAGCCATTGGCCGTAACGGAACAATTCTATTTTCCCTTCAGTCATTTCCTCTAACAATGATGCTTCTTCCTCTTCCTCATCAAAAAAAACCCATTCGTCGTTTACAAATTCAACGGTTCCTTGTATATAGGCCCGCTGTTGTTCAGTGATGCATTGTAGGCGCTGTTCGATATTCAAGTTTTCTCCTCCTCCTTATATTTCTTGTTTTTCCAGATTATCTTCCATTTATTCGTGCTGTTGTTGCCATCGGACAATTCATCGAAATGCGAGGGATTGCATAAAATGGAATCATGCCAATACGGAGAAGGAGCATGTTGCTAACAGGAAAGGGCAAGTGTTGGTCGTGAACGTTCGAACAAGAGGATGTAATAAAATATAGTGAGCCTTGTTGATGGAAAAGGAAAGGGAAATAGTCCGGAGTATAGGATGTCCAGCAAATAACTTTTTTGTATTTAAAAGAAAGGGTTGGTTCGTATGTGCGGCATCACTGGTTGGGTGGATTTTCAGCGTGATTTGCGAATAGAAAAAGAGATTATCTTAAATATGACCGAGACACTGGCAAAACGCGGACCTGATGACACAAATACATGGTTTGACCAACACGCTGCGTTTGGACATAAGCGGCTTGTCGTCGTGGACCCGAAAGGCGGAAAACAGCCGATGACAAGACAAAAAAACGGCTACAGCTATACCGTTGTTTATAACGGGGAATTGTACAATACGGAGGATATTCGTAAAGAGCTATTAAAAAAAGGATATACATTCCAAGGGCATTCGGATACAGAGGTATTATTAAACGCCTATATCGAATGGAAAGAACGCTGCGTCGAGCTGTTTAACGGAATTTTTGCCTTTGCGATTTGGGATGAACAGCGGGAGCAATTATTTTTGGCGCGGGATCGCCTTGGTGTCAAGCCGCTTTTTTATCGTCACGACGATGACGGTTTCTTGTTTGGTTCGGAAATCAAGGCTATCTTGGCACACCCGAATGTAAAGGCGGAAGTCGATTATGAAGGGTTGGCGGAAGTGTTCGGATTGGGGCCGTCACGGACGCCAGGACACGGGGTGTTTTGCGGGATTAAAGAATTGCGCCCGGCGCACGCGTTAACGTTTTCCCGTGAAGGGGTAAGAGTATGGCGCTATTGGAATGTGCAAAGCGATGTCCATCGAGATTCGTTGGCGGAAACGGTGGAAAAACTGCGTTTCCTCCTTACCGATGCGGTAACGCGCCAGCTTGTTTCCGATGTGCCTGTCTGCACCTTTTTATCCGGTGGGATCGACTCGAGTTCCATTACCGCCATTGCGGCGACGGTGTTTGCCGAAGAAGGAAAAGGGCAGCTGCATACGTATTCCATTGATTACGAAGGCAATGACCAATATTTTAAAGCGAATGATTTTCAGCCCAATGCGGACGCTCCTTTTATTGACCTGATATCGGAAACGTTTCAAACCGTCCATCACCGCTGCGTCATTAGTCAAGAAGACTTGTTTGACCACTTACGGGAGGCAGTGATTGTCCGGGACGTTCCAGGCATGGCCGATGTGGACTCTTCTTTGCTATGGTTTTGCAAACAAATCCGCAAAGATTTTGTCGTTAGTTTATCTGGAGAGTGTGCCGATGAAATTTTTGGCGGCTACCCATGGTTTCATCGTCCAGACGATTTGGCGAGGAACGGATTTCCATGGATGCGTTCGACAGAAGCACGCATCGATTTGCTAAAGAAAGACTGGAGAAAGAAATTGCGGCTGGACGAATATGTACAAACGCGCTTTTACGAAACGATTGCTGAGGTCCCAAGGCTCGAAGGGGAAAGCGCTGAGGAAGCAAAGCGGCGCGAGCTATTTTACTTAAACATGATTTGGTTTATGACGACGCTCCTTGACCGGAAAGACCGCATGAGCATGGGCGCCAGTCTAGAAGTCCGCGTGCCGTTTGCCGATCATCGTCTAGTCGAATATGTGTGGAACATTCCATGGGAAATGAAAATGTATGGCAACCGTGAAAAAGGCATTTTGCGCAAGGCGCTCGAGGAGATTTTGCCGGAAGAAGTACTCTATCGCAAAAAAAGCCCGTATCCGAAAACACATCATCCGCTTTATACGAAACTAGTGAAAAATTGGCTAAAAGAGCTGTTGAACGATCGCTCGTCGGTGCTTTATGAATTTTTCGATACTAAAAAATTGGAAGAGTTAGTGGAAACAGAAGGGAAATCGTTCCATGTGCCTTGGTTTGGGCAGCTAATGACAGGACCGCAGCTGTTGGCGTACCTTGGCCAAGTGCACGTATGGTTCCAACACTATGGCATTACGATAAAGGAATAGAGAAGAGCTGCGCTTGTCGCAGCTCTTTTTACCAGTTTTTTATTTGATAAAGGAGAAAGCTATATGGAGGAATAGCAGCACGCAATGTTTCGGCTTCTGCAGCAAACTGTTCATTTGTCCATAAATTGACAAGCCATTTTCCTTTTAAGGACAAAGGAACGGTGATGTCAATCTCCTTACTGCTATTGTTGATCATGACTAAAATCGTTTCATCTAGATAGGTTTTCGTATATATTAAATGGTTTGATTCATCGCTTGCATCCATAAATGTAATTTTTCCCCGCCTGAAAGCGGGATGGGCTTTGCGAAGCGCAATCAGTTTTTTTACATGCTCCAATATATCCCTATTTTGTTTTTCTTCCTCCCAAACCATACATTTCCGACATCCTGGATCTTGCCCGCCGGTCATGCCAATTTCATCGCCATAGTATATGCATGGCGAACCGGTAAAAGAGAGCTGAAATAAAAACAACAGTTTGACCTTCCGAACATCATTGTCGCACACTGTTAAAATTCTCGGTGTATCATGGCTGCCAAGCAAATGAAACGCCACTTCGTTGACGTTTTCCGGGTACGAGTGAAGAACATTAGTAATGATATTCGCAAATTGTTTGGCGCCAATTTCATTTTTCGCAAAAAAGCGGATTGCTCCATTGGTAAATGGGTAGTTCATGACGGCATCAAACTGATCGCCGCGCAGCCATGGCATCGCATCATGCCAAATTTCTCCGAGAATATAAACGTCCGGTTTCATAGACTTTACTACCTGACGGAATTCGCGCCAAAATTGATGGTCTATTTCATTGGCTACATCGAGCCGCCAACCGTCGATGTCAAATTCCTGAATCCAATAGGCCGCTACGTCTAACAAATATTTTTTCACTTCGGGGTTTTCCGTATTTAGCTTTGGCATTTGTGCGACAAATGCAAACGCGTCATAGTTTGGCCTCGGTGTTGTCTGGAGCGGGAATTCATGAATATGGAACCAATCTTTATATTTAGATGCTTCCCCGTTTTTCAGCACATCTTGAAACGGTGCAAAATAGTAGCCGCAATGATTAAACACCGCGTCTAACATGACACGTATCCCTTTTTCATGACAAAGATCAACTAGTTTTTTGAATGTTTGTTTATCGCCAAAGTGAGGATCAATTTCGAAATAATTGGTTGTGTCATATTTATGGTTAGAAGGTGCGTGGAAAATAGGCGTTAAATAAATGCCATTAACGCCAAGGTCGACAAGATAGTCGAGATGCTGGATAATCCCTTCTAAATCGCCGCCGAAAAAGCTCGTTGGTGTCGGGTCTTCACTTGCCCATGGCAGTGTTCCTTCTGGATCGATAGCTGGATTTCCATTAGCGAAGCGTTCAGGGAAAATCTGATACCAAACGGTGTCTTTCACCCATTCCGGTGCATGAAATACATCTATTTTATTTAAAAACGGAAAGCAAAAATAATAAGCCGTATCGTCTGTCGGTGCCTCATGATAAAACCCTTTTTCTGTATATACTATTTTTTCATTTCCGGACGTTAACTCAAATCCGTAGCGAAGGCGGCGATATGGGGGAATTACTTCGATAAACCAATAGTCAAATAAATCGTCAAATCCGCTTTTTACCATAGGTGCACGATTTAGCTGCCAGACGCCATCTTTCCATTCATATGGATCGGCGTAAAGAAGATGAACGGCTTCCACATCATCCTTTTTCGTGCGCAGGCGAATATGTAATGTTTTTTCGTCGTATGCGTAAGCAAAGTTATCTTTGGGACGATGATAAATCGCTTCTTTAAACATGTTCTTAACACTCCCTTTAAATAAACGCAATCGTTTGCACTTTGATAACTTTTTTATTTAAAGAGTAGAGTAATTGAATAAAAAAGTCAAATTTTACTGAAAAAAAGCTTGTAAAATAAAAAATAGGCGATATAATGAAAGTGAACGGTGCAATCGCTTTCATTAAATAATGGTATCATTTTTTAATAATTTTTTGTGCAAACGGTTTCCTAAAACGATTGTGCCGCCAATGAATTTGTTTATGATTCATTTTAGGAGGGGGACGTATGAGAAAAGTTGTTTCGCTGTTTATGGCCATGATTCTCATGATCGGCGTATTGGCTGCTTGTGGCCCGAAACGTGATGTTGGACAAGTGAAAGAGAACAACAAGGGGAATACAACAGAAAATGTAGAAAAACCGGAAAAATTAGTAGTCTGGGTAAATGATGAAGAAAAACAAAAGCAAGCATTAAATGATATCTTTAAAAAATATACGGAGAAAACAGGAATTAAAGTGGAAACGGTCGCTGTGAGCATGCTGGATCAGGTGAAAAAAATCGCGTTAGATGGTCCGGCAGGCAAAGGCCCTGACATATTTTATCAGCCGCACGACCGTATTGGCGACATTGTCCTCCAAGGCTTAGCTGATCCGGTTGATCTTGGCGACGCAAAAAGTGAATATAGTAAAATAGCAGTGGATGCGGTTACTTACGATGGACAGATTTATGGCGTGCCGTTTGTCGTGGAAACATACGGCTTATTTTACAATAAAAATTTAGTGCCGGAAGCTCCGAAAACAATGGAAGAGCTGATGAAAATCGCGAAAGAAAAAACAAATCCAGCCAAAGATCAATACGGCTTCTTGATGGAAGCTGCCAACTTCTATTTTGTCTATCCATTCTTTGCGGGATATGGCGGCTATGTATTCCGTAACGAAGATGGAAAAATGGATACAAGCGATATTGGACTGGCGAATGATGGTGCTGTCAAAGGTGCTGAGCTTGTTCAATCTTGGTTTAAAAACGGATACATTCCAAAAGAAATTAATCAAGATGTCATGAATGGTTTATTTACGAAAGGAAATGTAGCAACGGTAATCAGCGGCCCATGGAACATTGCCACCTACCGCGATGCGCTAGGGGACAAATTGGCAACTGCGCCGCTTCCAGTATTAGAAAACGGGGAGCATCCAAAATCATTTGTCGGTGTGAAAGCATGGATGTTATCTGCTTATTCGAAAAATAAAGAGTGGGCAACAGACTTGATGAAGTTTATAACAAATGAAGAAAACTCGCTCCATTATTATGAAGTCGCAGGGGAAATGCCGGCAAATGAAAAAGCATTAACGAACGAAAAAATTAAAAATGACCCATTAATTTCCGGATTCGCAGAGCAAATCCAATATGGCGAACCGATGCCAAATGTACCACAAATGTCGCAAGTATGGGACCCAATGGGCAATGCGCTACAGTTTATTGCCAAGGGCGATAATCCAAAAGAGGTGTTGAAAGAAGCGGTAAAAACGATTCAAGATAAAATTGCCGCCAGCGGCGGAGGACAATAATTATTGAAGTCAATGAATGGTGGATAGAGCTGTTTCTATCCACCATTCTTATCACGTGTAAGGAGGATTCACCATGTCTAAACAAAAGATGCGGCATCGTCCTACTGTTGCTATTATTCTTTCCATTCTTTTTGCAGGCTTGGGCCAGCTATATAACCGGCGTTATGTAAAAGGAATTTTATTTATTGTTATTGAAGCCGTATTTCTAATCACGTTTTATAATTTTTTAAATATTGGATTATGGGGGCTTATTACATTGGGAGAAATCCCGATGGTAGACCATTCGATTTTCCTATTGATTCAAGGGCTAGTATCTGTCATTATCATCGCATTCGCGGCTGTTTTGTATTATTTCAATATTATCGATGCGCGTAAAGATGCGCTTCGCCTGCAGCGAGGAGAGCCGTTTCCGTCGCTCCTGGAATCATGCGGAAACGTGTGGGATAAAGGATTTCCATATGTATTTGTCACACCAGGGCTGATTATGCTTTTATTTGTTGTTGTGCTGCCGCTGCTTTTTATGGTATCGCTGGCGTTTACGGATTACAACTTGTACAACTCGCCGCCGCGTCATCTATTGCATTGGGTTGGCTTTAAAAACTTTAAAAATTTAGTATCGGTTCCAATTTGGCAAGATACGTTTTTCAGCGTCTTTGCCTGGACGATTGTCTGGACCATTGTCGCAACGACATTGCAAATTGCACTCGGCTTGTTTTTAGCGATACTCGTCAATGACCCGCGCATTAAATTTAAGCGATTCATTCGCACTGTATTGATTTTGCCTTGGGCGGTGCCGGCATTTGTGACCATTCTTGTATTTGCGGCGATGTTTAACGATAAATTCGGAGCGATCAACCGTGATATTTTAAGCGCTTTCGGCGTCATGATTCCGTGGATGACCGATCCGTTTTGGACAAAAGTAGCCCTTATTTTAATCCAAACATGGCTCGGATTTCCGTTCGTATTTGCCTTATTTACAGGAGTTCTGCAAAGCATTTCCCGCGATTGGTACGAAGCAGCCGAGATGGATGGAGCAACGCGCTGGCAAAAGTTCCGCTCGATTACGCTGCCGCACGTCTTATACGCGACAGCACCGCTGTTGATTATGCAGTATGCCGGCAACTTTAACAACTTTAACATTATTTATCTATTCAACGACGGCGGCCCGGCTGTGCGCGGACAAAACGCTGGAGGAACGGATATTTTAATTTCTTGGGTATATGATTTGACGTTTACGACAAACAACTACAATATGGCTGCAGCAATTTCGATTATTATCGGGTTGATCGTGAGCGGTTTTGCCTTGTATCAATTCCGGCGTACACGTTCCTTTAAAGAGGAGGGGAACATTTAATGAATCGGAAAATAAAATCACGCATCGAGGTGGCCTTGATATATTTATTTATTGCATTCATGTTCGTTGTCATTGCCTATCCGCTTCTTTGGACAATCAGCATGTCGTTAAATCCGGGGACAAGTTTATATTCCGCATCGTTGATCCCGGAAAAGCCGTCGCTGGAACATTATAAATGGTTATTTACAAGCCCGCAAAGTGATTATTTGTTATGGTACAAAAATAGTTTATTCGTCGCTGCCATCAATGCGATTTTATCCGTATTATTTACTGCATTAATTGCCTATGCGTTTTCCCGCTACCGGTTTGTCGGGAGGAAAATGGGGCTGTATTTGTTTCTTGTGCTGCAAATGTTCCCGTCCTTAATGGCAATGGTTGCCCTTTATGTTTTGTTAAACATGCTTCATCTTTTAGATTCGTTGTGGGGGCTGATTTTGATTTACGTAGGTGGGCAGATTCCATTTAACGCCTGGCTTGTGAAAGGGTATTTCGATACGATTCCGCGCGAGCTTGACGAAGCGGCGCGCATGGATGGCGCAGGGCATTTTGGCGTGTTCTTTCGTATTATGCTTCCGCTGGCAAAACCGATTTTGGCCGTTGTTGCTTTATTCAATTTTATGGCTCCGTTTACCGATTTTTTATTACCATCTATCGTTTTGCGTGATCCAGAAAAATATACGCTTGCCGTCGGATTGTTTAACTTTATTAGCGACCGTTTTGCCAATAACTTCACGCGGTTTGCGGCTGGCTCGATTTTAATTGCGGCTCCGATTGCTATCGTATTCTTATTCTTGCAGCGTTATTTAATTTCCGGCTTAACAGCGGGTGGAACAAAAGGGTAATAACCGTTATGATAAAAATGGTATTACCCCTTTCCGAAAAAGCAACGATATTACGATCAAAGGGGGGAAACGGAAATGGGGAATCGAGTATTCGCTCTGTTTATACTTCCGTTTCTTCTTTTTTATGCGTTTCCGGTACAAGCCGCTGAAAAAGAAGAACGAACCTGGCAGGATGAAGCAATTTATTTCATCATGGTTGACCGCTTTAACAACATGGACCCAAGCAATGATTACAATGTCAACGTCAATGACCCGAAAGGCTATTTCGGCGGTGATTTAAAAGGAGTGACTGCCAAACTGGACTACATTAAAGAGATGGGGTTTACGGCGATTTGGCTCACGCCGATTTTCAAAAACGAACCGGGCGGGTACCATGGCTATTGGATTCAAGATTTTTACAAAGTCGATCCGCACTTTGGCACGATGGAAGATTTAAAAACATTAGTCAAGGAAGCGCATAAACGCGGGATGAAGGTCATTTTAGACTTTGTCGCCAATCATACGGGGTATCATCATCCATGGCTGAATGACCCGGCAAAAAAGGATTGGTTCCATGAGAAAAAAGAAATTTTCGATTGGAATAACCAAAAGCAAGTAGAAAACGGCTGGGTGTACGGCCTCCCGGATTTGGCGCAGGAAAATCCGGAAGTGAAGCGCTATTTGATTGATGCGGCGAAATGGTGGATTAAACAAACTGACATCGACGGCTACCGCTTAGATACGGTTCGCCATGTGCCAAAGTCATTTTGGCAGGAATTTTCCAAAGAAGTGAAGTCCGTAAAAAAAGATTTCTTCCTTATTGGTGAAGTATGGAGCGAGGACCCGCGCTATATCGCTGATTACGGCAAATATGGCATTGACGGATTTATCGATTACCCGCTTTATAACGCGGTAACGAAAACACTGACGAAGCGCGATCAATCGTTGCGTTCGCTTTACGACGTATGGGAATATAACAAAACGTTTTATGACCGTCCGTACTTGCTTGGCACGTTTTTGGACAACCATGATACGGTCCGGTTTACGAAGCTGGCGATTGACAATCGGCAAAATCCGATTTCACGAATCAAGCTTGCTATGTCTTATTTGTTCTCCGCTCCTGGCATTCCGATTATGTATTACGGAACGGAAATCGCGATGAATGGGGGAGAAGACCCGGATAACCGCCGTTTAATGGATTTTCGCGCCGACCGGGAAATCATTGATTACATTAAAAAACTTGGCGAATTGCGGCAAAAACTTCCTTCCTTGCGGCGCGGTGATTTTACGTTGCTGTATGAAAAAGACGGCATGGCCGTATTTAAGCGCCATTACAAAGACGAAACAACGGTGATCGCCATTAATAATACAGGAAAAACACAAAAGGTGCATATCACGAATGACCAACTGACGCCGGGAAAAGAGCTGCGCGGGCTGCTTGCCGGCGATTTAGTGCGGAGCGGCCGCGATGGCTATGATATTATTATCAATCGCGAAACGGCGGAAATTTACGCGCTTGCCGATAAAACAGGGATCAATATTCCTTTTATCATGGCGATTGTCGCTGTTTACGTATTATTTATCCTATTTTTGTACCTTGTTAAAAGGCGGTCGAAACAGGCGACGTAAGCTGGCGTTCCAAAACAGTAAAAATGAATGACTATGTGCAACGTAACGTGATAAAAATTATACTATGGATAAAAAGTGAATGGGGGAGTGAAGATGACTGTCACGATCAAAGATGTCGCGAAACGCGCAAATGTGGCTCCCTCCACAGTTTCCCGTGTTATCGCCGACAGTCCGCGCATCAGCGAGAAAACGAAGCGGAAAGTGCGCGAGGCGATGAAAGAACTTGGATATCACCCAAATTTTATTGCGCGCAGCTTGGCAAACCAAGCGACGCAAGTCATCGGCATCGTCATGCCGAGCGCGGCGGAACAGGCGCTGCAAAACCCGTTCTTTCCAGAAGTCATCCGCGGCATCAGCAAGGCGGCGCATGAAAAAAAATACGCGCTGCAAATGTCCACGGGCGAAAAAGAAGTGGAAATTTATGAAGGGGTCGTCGACATGCTGCAAGGCCGCCGCGTAGACGGGGTGATTTTATTATACTCGCGCATCGATGATAAACTGATGAAATATTTGCAAAAAAACAAATTCCCATTTGTCGTGATTGGGAAGCCGCATCAAAAGGCGGAACAGATCACTCATGTCGATAATGACAATTACCTGGCGGGCAAAGAGGCGACCGAGTATTTGATTGCGCGCGGCCATGAACGAATCGCTTTTGTCGGCGGCAATAAGCAATATTTGGTCACCGTTGACCGTCTGAGCGGGTATGAGGCGGCGTTGAAAGAAGCTGGCCTTCCTTATCGTGAAGACTATATCATGCATGAAGAATTTCTGCAGGAAGGCGGCCAAGAGGCGATGAAAGAGCTGCTTTCGCTCGCAGACCCGCCGACCGCGCTTGTCGTCGCCGACGACTTAATGGCCTTAGGCGTGCTGAAGACGTTGGATGAAATGAACCTGCGCGTTCCCGATGACATTTCGATCGTCAGCTTCAACAACACGCTGCTGGCGGAAATGTCGCGCCCGCCGCTGACATCGGTCGACATCCACATTTTCCAGCTCGGCTATGAAGCAACGAAAAGTCTAATCGAAAAGATTGACAACCCAAACGAACCGGTCAAGCGCATTATTATTCCGCATCGCATTGTTGAGCGTTTTTCGTGCAACGATGGCAGGAAATAAAGTTTCCCCTAGCCGCGAAAAGGCGGTTAGGGGGATAATATGCTCAAAACGGGAGTTACCTATAAGGTAAAAATCTTGAACGGGGTTAGCGGGTGGCTGCCCTTAGCAAAAAAATCGATTTCGATACTTACTAGATAAAGTAAATTGTCGATCGTTTCTTCACTCACAAGATATAGCGATTGGACGTACTTCATCACGTGTATCTCTATAACTTAAGAAGCTTATCGCTCCCTCTTTATTGGAATACAGAAAAGATGGACCAATAAAATAGATAAGGTTTTAAGTCATTGGAGAAATTTAGTTGGTTACGTACAAAATCGAAAAATGAAAAAATCGTTTTGATTCTTATATTTTAAAGGTCAATCTGCAAAACAATCCTTTTTATTGGTAATTGGTTCCCACTATAGAGTCTGGTGCCATAAACAATGATTCGCATGCGCTCCTCATAGGTGTTGATAAGAACTCCCTTTTCCCTTGGTACATGAACACCATTTGAAATGAATCATCAACATTAGCCAGGTTGACAAAAGTCTTTGATGTGAACACGGGTTCCTTATGACGGAATCTCGTGATTGAAATCCCGCCTTCTTTGCAAGAGAGTCCAAATGGCAACCGAAAATTTAAATGGATTTTCAGCCGTATCTGCTTGTTTGAATGTAGAGATCATGGGTATATCGATTATTAGTGATATCTAAGTGATTGGCTTTGATGGATTGTCATCGAGTCAATGCATGATTCCTGCCTTTATAATTTTTAGTCAGAATATTATGATAAATTAACGAGTGACGGCTAGTTTATTGACTTCTTAAATAGATCAAAATGAGATGCTCAATGAATAGGAGGTGGTGTTACCCATAGAAATGTCATAGGAAAAAGTATATCAGTAAGAAGGTAGTTTTTTACGTCATATTATTTTAAAAGAAAGGAAGAAATGGCATGTGGAAGGTTCCAAAATTCATTAAACAATCATATCTCGTTTTTCTTCTTGCTCTATTGCTCTATTCTTCATTTGGTTTTTCGTTTTCCAGGACTGAGGCGACTACATCTACAGGAACTTTAGGACCAGTTACCCCGAAAGACACAATATATCAGATCGTGACGGACCGTTTTTTTGATGGCGACCCATCAAATAACAAGCCTCTTGGTTTTGATCCTACCTTGTTTGATGATCCGGACGGCAATAACCAGGGGAACGGGAAAGATTTAAAGTTATATCAAGGCGGTGATTTCCAAGGAATCATAGATAAAATTCCTTATTTAAAAAATATGGGGATAACTGCCGTTTGGATTTCCGCTCCTTATGAAAATAGGGACACTGTGATAGAAGATTATCAATCAGATGGAAGTATTAATCGTTGGACCAGTTTCCACGGTTACCATGCAAGAAATTATTTTGCAACCAACAAACATTTTGGTACTATGAAAGATTTTATTAGACTACGCGATGCTTTGCATCAAAATGGAATTAAACTAGTGATAGATTTTGTATCCAATCATTCAAGTCGTTGGCAAAACCCGACATTGAATTTTGCGCCTGAAGATGGTAAATTATATGAACCTGACAAGGATGCGAATGGCAATTACGTATTTGATGCTAATGGAGAGCCTGCGGATTACAACGGTGATGGAAAAGTTGAGAATCTTCTGGCGGATCCACATAACGACGTGAATGGTTTTTTCCATGGTCTGGGCGACCGGGGCAACGATACTTCTCGTTTTGGCTACCGTTACAAAGATCTAGGCTCTTTGGCTGATTATTCTCAGGAAAATGCACTAGTGGTTGAACATTTGGAGAAAGCAGCTAAATTTTGGAAATCAAAAGGGATCGATGGTTTTCGACATGATGCCACTTTGCATATGAATCCTGCATTTGTGAAGGGATTTAAAGATGCAATTGATTCAGATGCAGGTGGCCCGGTTACCCATTTTGGTGAATTTTTCATTGGAAGACCGGATCCCAAGTATGATGAGTACCGGACATTTCCTGAACGAACAGGAGTCAACAACTTGGATTTTGAATATTTCCGTACGGCCACAAACGCATTTGGGAACTTTTCTGAAACGATGAGTTCCTTTGGTGATATGATGATCAAGACAAGTAATGATTACATTTATGAAAACCAAACAGTTACTTTCTTGGATAATCATGATGTAACAAGATTTCGCTATATTCAACCAAACGATAAACCTTATCATGCAGCTCTCGCTGTCTTGATGACATCACGTGGGATTCCTAACATTTATTACGGAACAGAGCAATACCTGATGCCGTTAGACTCAAGTGACATTGCGGGTCGGATGTTTATGCAGACTTCTACTAACTTCGATGAAAATACCACTGCATATAAAGTCATTCAAAAGCTTTCAAACTTAAGAAAAAATAATGAAGCTATTGCCTATGGAACCACAGAAATTTTATACAGCACAAATGATATACTGGTCTTTAAAAGACAGTTCTATGATAAACAAGTAATTGTAGCGGTAAACCGACAACCGGATCAAACGTTTACCATTCCGGAATTAGATACGACTCTTCCAGTAGGAACCTATAGTGATGTACTGGGCGGACTGTTATATGGGAGTTCAATAAGCGTAAATAATGTCAACGGTCAGAACAAAATTTCTAGCTTTACCTTGTCTGGAGGAGAGGTCAATGTCTGGTCGTATAACCCATCATTGGGGACTTCAACTCCAAGGATTGGCGACGTTATTTCCACCATGGGACGTCCCGGTAATACCGTTTATATTTACGGTACTGGATTAGGAGGAAGCGTAACAGTCAAATTCGGTTCTACTGTTGCTACTGTGGTGTCAAACAGCGATCAAATGATTGAGGCTATAGTTCCAAACACTAATCCTGGAATTCAAAATATTACAGTTACAAAAGGATCTGTAACCAGTAATCCTTTCCGATATGAGGTCCTATCCGGCGATCAGGTGCAAGTAATTTTTCATGTGAATGCCACAACGAATTGGGGGGGAAACATTTATGTTGTCGGAAACATTCCAGAGTTGGGAAGCTGGGATCCGAACCAATCGTCTGAGGCGATGTTAAATCCGAACTATCCAGAATGGTTCTTGCCAGTGAGTGTGCCCAAGGGAGCTACTTTTGAATTCAAGTTTATCAAAAAAGATAACAATGGAAATGTCATTTGGGAAAGCAGGAGCAACAGAGTATTTACCGCACCGAACAGTTCGACCGGTACTATTGACACCCCTTTATATTTTTGGGATAACTAAAAGCTGAATTAAGGTAATATATTGGATCTGGCATAGTTGTCGGCTCCTTTTTTTGTGACATAAAATTTAATTAGCAATCAGCATAGCTACAAAAACTGTTATGTAATATTGATTTGTAGATTAGAATTTAATTTTTTTGAATTTATCAAACGTTTGCACTTTATTGATTATACAAAAAATTATTGCTTTTTTGTTTCTAGGCTTTTATAATTAAGGTAAAATACCATTGAAACCCCTTACATATACGTATTATTTTTTTAAATATATATGCAAACGATTGCACAAAAGTATTTGTTTATGGGTTTTAATGGTATGAATGATTTAGCCATATGGAAGGAGAGGGAAAATGAAGAAAAAGAGAAGGGGTATCTCAATTTTGGCAGTGATGGTGCTGGTATTCAGTTTGCTGGCGGCCTGCGGACCAACATCATCCCACAAAAGTGTCGGGAAGAATGAACCGGCAAGTACAAATGAAGGAGACAGTAAAGAAATTAAACCAGAAAAAGGTGCTAAACTGAAGGTCTGGGAATCTGGCGGAGCAATTGGTGAATGGACCAAATATGTGGCTGAAGAATTTACCAAAAAGTATGGGGTGCCGGTAACTTTTGAAGAAGTAGGACATACTGATGCGCCTGAAAAGCTCAAAACGGATGGTCCGGCTGGACTTGCGGCAGATGTGTTTGCTGCTCCACACGATCATCTAGGATCTATGGTATCAGCAGGATTGGTTTTAGAAAACTTTTTCCCAGAAGAGTATCAAGATAAGTTTATGAAATCTGCTATTGAGGGGACGACAGTTGATGGAACTCTTTACGGCTATCCTACGTCTATTGAAACATATGCTTTATTCTACAACAAAGATCTGGTAAAGAAATTACCTAAAACCATGGATGAACTGATTACACAAGCTAAAGAATTGACTGATATTAGAAACAATAAATATGGATTCATGATGGAAGTAGCGAACTTGTATTTTGTATACTCATTTATCGGCGGATACGGTGGTTATGTATTCGGTGATAACAATACCAATCCGAAAGACATTGGTTTGAATAATGAAGGAGCTGTAAAAGCAGGAAAGTTAATGCAACGTATTCATAAAGAAATCTTGCCTTTGAAGGTGGAAGATATTACTTATGATGTGAAACAATCTTTATTTAACGAAGGAAAACTAGCTTTCAATATTGATGGACCTTGGGCTGTAGCGGGCCATCGCGATGCTGGCGTGAACTTCGGTGTCATACCGTTGCCTAAATTGGAGAACGGTCAAACACCTACAAGTTTTTCTGGTATTCGCGCATTTTATGTAAATGCTTATACAAAGTATCCGAACGCAGCCTCCTTATTCGCCAAATTTGCAACGAGTGAAGAAATGCTACTAAAACGTTTTGAAATGACTGGGCAATTGCCACCGGTTCAATCTCTTCTAGACAATGAAACTATAAAAAATGATGAAATTGCATCGGCATTCTTGGAGCAAGCAAAATATGCAGTGCCAATGCCAAACATTCCACAAATGCCAATGGTCTGGGAACCTATGGCATCTGCTCTCACTACGATTTGGAATGATGGAAAAGATCCAAAAGAAGCTCTGGATGCGGCGGTTGACCAGATTAAAGCGGGAATTGCCACTCAGGGTCAGTAGCAACGAGATAGAAAATTGAATCAATGCTCTCTGTTTCGGAGGGCATTGATTCTTAATGTGAAAAAAAAACGGAAAGGGGATCTTTGCATGTCTCCAACACCCAATTTAGTTGCAGAACCAGAACGCCGCCAAACCAAGAAAGCAAGTACAGCCGCGGTATTATCCTTCCTTTTTATGGGTCTGGGACAAATTTATAATCGGCAGTACATCAAAGGAATTTTATATGCTCTGGTAGAAATATATGTAATTGTTTTTTTGACAAACCCGATTGTGAACGGTTTATGGGGCTTGATCACCTTAGGTGAGCAAGCTCAGGTTCGAAGAAGGGGAAGGGTAGTCATAGAAGGAGATCATTCCATCTTCTTGATGATAGAGGGATTGATAATTGTTATAGTCCTTGTTATTTTCCTGTTATTTTATATCTATAATATTCGTGATGCCTATAAAACAGGCAAACTTCACGAGACCGGAGAAAAAGTAAACAGTTTTATAGAATCATTGAAAAAATCATGGGAGTATGGATATGCTTACATTCTTTTGACTCCTGCTGCAATCTTTACTCTCTTTCTTTCCGTTCTTCCATTGACTTTTGGTATTCTGATTGCATTTACTAACTTTTCTTCCCCCAATCATTTGCCTCCAAAAAACCTAGTGGATTGGGTGGGGTTCCAGAATTTTATTGATTTATTTAGATTACAAGCATGGAGCAAGACATTTTATGGGATAGCGACTTGGAACATCATATGGGCTATTCTAGCTACTTTCACCACGTTTTTTGTGGGGATGTTCTTTGCTTTAATTATTAATCATAATAAAGTTCGCCTGAAACGAATGTGGAGAACAATATTCATATTGCCCTGGGCTGTTCCCCAATTTATTTCTATCCTTGTTTTTCGAAATATTTTCAACGGTCAATTCGGTCCTTTGAACCAGTATTTATCCACTTTAGGAATTGATCCTATTCCTTGGCTGTCCGATCCATTTTGGGCAAAAGTAGCTCTAGTGACCATAAATATTTGGTTGGGATTCCCGTTCTGGATGGCATTAATTGCAGGTGTGTTGACGAATATTGACAAGGAATTATACGAAGCGGCAGAAGTAGACGGAGCAAGCACATTTCAAAAATTTCGCTCAATTACTTTTCCTTTATTAATGTACTATACTTCTCCACTTTTAATCATGAGCTTTGCTGGAAACATCAATAACTTTAACGTCATCTACCTCTTTACCCAAGGGGGACCTGCCGATGGCAAATATACTTATGCAGGTTCAACTGATTTGTTAATATCTTGGATCTATAAGCTGACTTTGAACCATAGCCAATTTTATATGGCTTCCGTACTTTCCATTCTGATTTTTATTGTAGTAGCAGTATTTTCAATTTGGAACTTCCGACAAACAAAAGCATTTAAAGAAGAGGAAATGATGTAAAGATGAGTGCAAAACCATTACGTACAAAAAAATTGTCCGGTGCAAAGTTCAAGGAAGCTGTGGTTACCGTTCTAATCTATGCTTTTCTGATCATTTCAGCTATTTTGGTTTTGTATCCAATCGTCTGGATTTTCATTGGGGCGTTAAATCCAGGAGACACATTGTATAGTTCAACTCTTATGCCTGAGAAAATTACAATGAAGCATTACACACATCTATGGTATGAAACTGATTATGTCAAATGGTTTAAAAATACTTTATTCGTTGCAACGATGAATATGATCTTGTCCACGTTTTTAATCGTGTCATCGGCTTATGCTTTCTCACGTTTTCGATTTCCTGGCCGCCGCCAAGGTTTGATGGCGATGCTGATTCTGCAGATGTTTCCTAGCTTTATGGGAATGATTGCTATATATATTCTTCTTCTCCAGATTGGCCTATTGGACAATTTGTGGGGATTGATTCTTGTATATGCAGGCGGTTCTATACCATTTGGAGCATGGCTGGTCAAAGGATATTTTGATGGATTGCCAAGAAGCTTGGAGGAAGCAGCTAAAATTGACGGTGCATCCCACACCACCATCTTTTTCAAAGTGATGATGCCTCTGTCAGTGCCTATTTTAACCTTTATTGCGATTAACAATTTTATCGGGCCATGGATGGATTTTATTTTCGCCCGATTGGTTCTACGCTCCAACGAAAATAAAACTCTAGCAATTGGGTTGTTTGAGATGGTTACCGGTCGCGGAAATACTGAATTTACAACTTTTGCGGCAGGAGCCATTATTGTAGCGATCCCGATCACTATTCTGTTCTTGTTACTGCAAAAATACATTATTGCAGGCTTAAGCGCAGGTGCAAACAAGGGGTAATCGAAGTACGGAGATGAGGTGCAGAGCATTGAGTAAAAGAATAATATCTGATCCAGCTGGATGCTTATGAGGATGTGATTTTAGTTTAAAAAAAGGAGTCGTCATCATGCATACATTAACCGATTTAAGAGAAGTTACCATTACGGAAACAGCAGTTGAACTGTACTATGCATTTCAAGCCAAGGTTCTGATTCGCTCCCCACAGGAAGGAACCGTCCAGGTCCAGTTCCTGAAAGTGACCGATTGGAGCGAAGAGGTTCCGGAACCTTCCTATTCGGTTCTGCTAAAAGAGTTTCTTCCGCTTCAGGCGGAAGAGAGAGAAAATGAGATTACTGTTTCCATCCCGAAGGGGAGAGCGGTAATTTCCAAAGTGCCCTTCGGAATTCGCTTTTTTAATGAAACAGGCCGGGAGGTAACGAGAAGCGCTGATACTGCGGCGTATCAGTTTGACGGTTGGAAGAGCCGCATTTCCTTTCAATTTTCCGGTGACGAACGCATCTACGGGTTGGGGGAATCAGATCTCAATCAGGATGATGTTCGCCTCAATCACCGTGGTACAATCCGACCGATCTGGAACAAACATCTGCCTTCGCCTTCACGATTGATGATACCAGTTATCTACAGTTCAGAGGGGTACGGTCTCTTCGTTGATAATCCTTGGGTCGCCCGTTTTGATTTCGGTGTGGAGAAGGAAGATATCTGGTTCTATGAAGCCGAGGGTGGGACGATCACCTATTATCTATTCTTGGGGCAAGAGCTGAAAGATTTGGTCAGTCAGTATGTGGAATTGACGGGTCGCCCGGAGATTCCTCCACTCTGGACTTTTGGTTATTTGCAGTCCAAATTTGGATACAAGAGTCGTCAGGAAGTGGAGGAATTGGCAGAAACTTTCCGTCAAAAACGGATTCCGTGCGATTCAATCATTCTAGATCTCTACTGGTTTAAGAAGATGGGGGATATGTGCTTTGACCGTATCGCCTTCCCGCAGCCGGAAAAGATGATTGCGGGATTGCGCGGCAAAGGGTTTCATCCCATCGTAATTGAAGAGCCTTATGTGACAAAAGAAAGCCGTTTGTTCCCAGAAGGAGACAGGATTAAAGTATTTGCCAAAAAGCAAAATGGAGAAACCTATCTATTCCCATTTTGGGCAGGAGAATCGGCGTTGGTTGATTTCACAGATCCGCTTGCCAAACAGTGGTGGGCCGACCAACACAAGGAATTGATTGAGATGGGTATAGAGGGTTGGTGGACCGACTTGAACGAGCCGGAGGTTCACTTCCCGGATATGGTCCATCATGACGGCCCTGCTCAAAAGGTCCATAACATTTTTGCCTTGGAAATGCATAAATCATTGGCCTTGGCGCATGAACAAAACTGTCCAGAGCGCCGACTGTTTATCATGAGTCGCTCGGGATGGGCAGGCAGTCAGCGTTATGGCGTGGGGGTCTGGTCCGGCGATGTGGAGAGCACTTGGACCGACTTGAAGAAGCAACTGTCTGTAGCTTTAAGCATGAGCCTTGTCGGCCTCCCACTCTGGAACAGCGACATCGGTGGATTTAAAGGGAATGAACCGTCACCTGAACTCTATGTGCGCTGGATACAATTTGGAGCCTTTACCCCTATCATGCGCCCCCATGGTGCTCATCAAAATCGTGAGCCTTGGGCTTTTGGTGAAGAAACGGAAAAAATCGTAAAGAATTTCATCGAGTGGCGTTACCGCTTTCTGCCTTACATCTATTCCTGTGCATTTGAAACCTATCGCACCGGGATACCTTACATGCGTCCAATGGTTATGGAGGTGCCGGAGGATCTCAATTGTACCGAGATCTGTGATCAATTCTTCTTTGGATCCAATTTGCTGGTGGCTCCGGTTTTGGAAGAAGGTGCAACAACCCGCAAGGTTTACCTACCGGAAGGTCTTTGGTATGATGTTTGGACGTGGCAATCAGTTGAGGGGGGGAGAACGATCGAAGCTGATGCTCCTCTGGATCGTATCCCTATCTATGCCAAAGCGGGATCGATCATCCCTACATTGCCGGTAATGAAACATACAGAGGAACGATCATGGGATGAGATGACCATTATCGTCTACCCAGGGTGGAACGGTGAGTTTCTGCTATATGAAGATGATGGAAAGACAACAGCTTATAAACGGGGAGAATACCGCACTACGTTGTTCAGTCAGAAGAACTTGGACGATAAGATAATTGTAAATATTGGGGCAGGAACCGGTTTCTATCCTGAGCAGGTTGAACAACGAACCTACCACATTCTGATACCAGGTGTCACCGCTTCCGAGGTAAGAATGAACGGGAAACCTGTGCATTCTACCAAGCAAGAAGAAGGTTGTTTGGCGTTCACTTTGGAGGATCAGTCTGTAAAATGCGAGATTAATGTAGAGATAGTGATCAAATAAGCAAGGAACTTTCGATAAATATGAAATTCCAAATTGCATCAACTTCCTCTGTATTGTTGGCATTATGTTAAGAATTTTCCAGCTTGGCTATGAAGCGGCGAAAAGTTTGATTGAAAAAATCAGCAACCCCAACGAACCGGTCAAGCGCATTATTATTCCGCACCGCATTGTCGAACGGTTTTCGTGTGATTGCTATCGGAAGAAATAAAAAGCTGGCCCAAACGACTGCACTCGGTCGTTTGGCGTCGGCTTTTTTAATTGGGGAAGTAGATAGATTGTATGTTTTTGGTCGAGAATTAGGTTAGTGGGAGGAATAGGAGGGAGAAGGACTTTATTAGCAATGGCATGCGGTTCGGGAAAAGGAATTTTTATGGGGAAATGAACCCGTCTTACAGTAGGGGATAAAGGGAATGGCAAATCAGAGCACATAGCATGCAATAAATATCTCTCGTCTTCGCACTGAAAGATGCTTAGTCATTCCATTTCCAAAAGTTGAGTCAGTAAGTTTTGGCAAAAGAAATGGAGATGATCGCTCTGTATTAGAAATACTGATTAGAAGAGTCGACCTTGCCTGCTGAACATGGTCTGCATGCGAAAAAAGATGATCATCAAATTTCAGGAAAAATGAAACTACCTGTTTCCTGTAGAGTTCAGGAAAACAGGTAGTTTAGATGCAGAGCCTCATTTCAAAGATAGTTGCATGATAACAAGCGGGAAAACGTTATTTAGACAACCGTTTCATGAGAGCCGCTTTTTCCGCTTCAAAGCCCGGTTTGCCAAGTAAGGCAAACATATTGTTTTTGTATGCTTCCACTCCCGGTTGGTCAAATGGATTTACACCGAGCAAATGGCCGCTGATGCCGCAAGCTTTTTCGAAGAAGTATACCATTTCCCCAAAGGTGTATTCATTCATTTCATCCAGTTCAACAATTAAGTTAGGCACTCCGCCGTCTACGTGTGCTAATAGCGTGCCTTGGAAAGCTTTTTTGTTTACTTCATCCAGTGTCTTGCCAGCCAAGAAATTCAATCCATCGATATTTTCTGGGTCTTCTTGAATCGTCAGTTCGATTCGCTGTTTTTTAACTTGCAGCACTGTTTCGATCAGATTGCGGCGGCCTTCCTGAACGTATTGCCCCATGGAATGTAAATCTGTTGTAAAGTCAACGGATGCAGGAAAGAGTCCTTTTTGATCTTTCCCTTCGCTTTCGCCAAACAGCTGTTTCCACCACTCAGATACATAATGAAGGGATGGCTCATAGTTCACCAATAATTCGATCGCTTTGCCTTTGCGATAGAGAATATTTCGCACGGCAGCATACTGATAACTTTCATTGGTTGAAAGATCAGGATTGTTATATTTATAATATGCCGATGCTGCGCCTTCCATCATTCGATCAATATTCAATCCAGCTACGGCGATTGGCAACAGGCCAACTGCTGTCAGCACAGAATATCTTCCGCCTATGTCATCCGGAATGACGAAAGTTTCGTAGCCTTCTTGATCAGCGAGCTTTTTTAATGCTCCTTTTGCGTGATCGGTAGTAACGTAAATCCGTTTTCTTGCTTCCTCTTTTCCATATTTTTTCTCCATGTAGTCGCGGAAAATCCGGAAAGCAATGGCTGGCTCTGTCGTTGTTCCTGATTTAGAAATGACGTTGATAGAGAGATCTTTGCCTTCTAGTACATCTAATAAATGAGAAAGATAAGTGGAACTGATATTTTGGCCAGCGAAATAAATTTGCGTCATATCGTTCATTTGGTTATGAAAGGCATGGGATAATGCTTCAATAGCGGCCCTTGCCCCTAAATAAGATCCGCCAATGCCGATAACGACAAGAGCGTCTGAATGATTCCGGATTTTTTCGGCTGCTTGCTTGATTCGCGCAAATTCGTCCTTATCATAGTGAATCGGCCAATCCACCCAACCAAGAAAATTGGATCCTGGGCCTTTCTTTTCATGAAGCATATGATGAGCCGCTTTTACAAATTCGCTTAAATAATGTAGTTCACTCTCTTTCATAAATGGCAAGGCATGGGAGTAATCAAAAGAGATAGCCATATACACTTCTCCTTTCTCATTCCATTTTGCGGCGCATGTCCATTGTTCACTTTGGGTTTTACTGCAAGGGGATTTTATGTTATTTCTTCTCATTTTTTTCTACAGCATGTCCGCCGAATTCATTGCGTAGAGCGGCTACCACTTTTCCTGTAAATGTATCGCTTTCTAATGAACGATACCGCATCAATAAGGCCATGGCGATGACAGGAGTGGCAGTTTGCAGATCTAAAGCTGTCTCGACTGTCCATTTTCCTTCGCCGGAAGAATGCATAATTCCTTTGATTTCCTCTAATTTTGCATCTTTTGAAAACGCGCGTTCTGTTAATTCCATGAGCCATGAACGAATAACCGAACCATTGTTCCACACTCTCGCCACTTTTTCATAGTCGTAATCGAATTCGCTTTTTTCTAATATTTCGAATCCTTCGCCAATGGCAGCCATCATTCCATATTCAATCCCATTGTGGACCATTTTTAAGAAGTGGCCGCTACCTGCTTTTCCAGTATATAAATACCCATTTTTTACAGCGGTGTCGCGGAAAAGAGGCTCGACCATGTTCCAAGCTTCGGGATCGCCTCCAACCATGTAACATGCTCCGTTTCGAGCACCTTCGACTCCGCCAGAAGTTCCCGCATCCATAAAGTGAATTCCAATCTCCTTTAGCTCGTTATAGCGACGAATCGATTCTTTGTAGTGAGAATTGCCACCATCAATCACAATGTCTCCTTTGCTTAAAAATGGTGCAATTTCACTAATCACCGAATCAACAACGGTGTGGGGAACCATTATCCAGACAATTCTCGGTTTTTCTAATGATAGGGCGAGTTCCTTTAAAGTGGATACGCCTTTAGCACCGTATTTTTTTATTTCTTCAACCGCATTTGCATTTATATCGAACGCCACTACTTCGTGCTTATGGTCCATGAGATTTTTGCCTAAGTTTAATCCCATTTTTCCTAAACCGACTAGCCCGACTCTCATGCTGACTACCTCCTAAAAATATCTTGGTCAAAGAAGATTAGCTATTCCTATTTCATAGTTAGTTTATCCAGAAATTATGTTTTCGGGTTTGCTCCGGAAGAGCTTATTTACCGCCAATAAAATCCGTCTTCTTTCAATAATTGATAAGAAGCCTCTGGCCCCATCGATCCTGAACGATAGGAGTAAAGAGGAAGGAGGTTTTCCGCAAATGCCTCTAAAATAGGTTGCATCCATTTCCAAGATAGTTCGACCTCTTTCCAATGGGCAAAGAAAGTCGAATCGCCGTGTAAAGCGTCAAAAATTAAGAGTTCATACGCTTCAGGCACCTCTTTCTGATTCGTCGTGAAGTCCATATGGACAGGCTCCATCTTTCCGTTGTTGAATACATTTTTACTATTGAATTGCAGCGAAACACCTTCGTTCGGATTGATTTGAATTGCCAAAAGATTAGGAGCTGTTTCTTCGTTTTTTGGCAAGTACCATTCCTTTAATGGATTTTTAAACTCAATCACGATACGTGTGGACTTTTCCTTCATTCTTTTACCTGTACGGATGTAGAATGGCACCCCTCTCCAGTTTTCATCATCAATCCACAAACGGGCCGCAACAAATGTCTCCGTTGTCGAAGAAGCATCGATGCCAGGTTCTTCTTTATATCCAACCACTGGTTTGCCATCGATTTCTCCAGGACCGTATTGGCCGCGAACGACGTGCAAACCTACTTTTTCCTTCTGTATTGGTCGAAGAGATTCCATGATTTTTCTTTTCTCGTTACGGATGTCTTTTGCGCTAATTTGTTTTGGCAGGTGCATGGCTGTCATCATCAACAGTTGCAACATATGGTTTTGAAACATGTCGCGAATGGCGCCTGCCTGATCATAGTAGCTTGCTCTTTGTTCTACCCCAACGGTCTCGCTAGCTGTAATTTGCACATTGGCTATAAATTGATTATTCCATATTGCTTGAAACACAGGGTTGGCAAATTTTAAAGCTTCAAGGTTTTGGACCATCGGCTTTCCAAGGTAATGATCTACCCGATAAATTTCTTCTTCTTCGAAAGCTTGGCTTAATTTTTCGTTTAAATCTTGGGCCGATTTGATATCGTGGCCAAACGGTTTTTCGATAATCAGACGTTTCCAACCTTTTGTGGATCCTAATCCGCTTTCCTTGATGTTCGACGCGATCACATCGAAAAATTCCGGCGCAACAGATAAATAAAACATGCGGTTTTCAGGAATATTCAATTCTTTTTCCCGTTGTTGAACCATTTCAAGCAACTTTTTGTACCCTTGTGCATTCGTTACATCTAAAGAAATATAGCGAAACGCGCGGAGAAACTCCTTCATTTTGGAACGGTCATTTGTCAAACGTCTGGAAAAGGTTTTTACCGAATTTTCCACATATATTTGAAATGCCTCATCGGATAATTCTCTTTTGCTTACGCCAATAATGGAAAATGGCTGCGGCATTTTTTGATCAAGAAATAAATTATATAATGCAGGGAAAATTTTTCGTTTCGCTAAATCACCTGTTGCTCCAAACAAGATAAAGGTCATTGAATCCAATGTGATCCCCCCTGACTTTTCGAAACATTTTTCAAAAAGAATAAAGTTGATAGAGCAGATATAACGACGTTTACCACATTGCTCGAATTGGTATTTTTATGAATAATGCCCATTTCAGGGAGAAAGTCTTGTTCTTGTATTTTTTCGTTCATGAACGTTTAAACAAAATACATCCGCTAAAAGGCAATGATTAAAATAACCTAGTACCTTTTTTAAGGCATCTATGATAATATAAATTTAGAAGCAAACTATGGGATAAAAAGATCAGATTCAATGGAATCCGATCTTTTTATCGCTGGTAAGAATGTTAGTGACAGGCTTTGCTTTTTTTATTTGTTTAGAAGTTGACATCTAGACCATAAAACGCTGCGATATATAATTTTTTCATTTCTTCTACAGAGGTTTCACGCGGATTTGTGCTTGTACAAGGATCTTTTACGGCATTGGCCGCCATTTCATCCACGTGTGCGGTGAACGTTTCTTCGGACACTCCGTATTCTTGAAGTGTATTTGGAATATTCATCTTATTATTCAAGTCACGAATCCAAGCAATGAGTGAATCCACCAATTCTTTGTTGTTTTCCCCATTCAGACCGAGCCGCTTGGCAATTGCTGCATAACGTTCCTCGACTACCGTGCGATTAAATTGGATTACATATGGTAAATAAATCGCGTTGGCACATCCATGTGGAATGTTAAATATTGGGCCGCTTTTGTGTGAAAGACTGTGCACATTTCCTAGCACCGCGTTAGCAAATGCCATTCCAGCCATCGCCTGAGCATCATGAACTTGTTCGCGGGCTTTAGCATCTCCGTGGTAAGAAGCAAGAAGATTTTCTTTCAGTACTTGAGCTGCTTCAATAGCCAGAGAATCTGTGAAAATCGTACGAGGCTTTGCTACGTATGCTTCAATGCTATGTGTGATTGCGTCCATCCCGCTGTAGGCTGTAACGTGCTTCGGCATGGATTGGACCATAATCGGATCAATAATCGCCATGTCTGGCGTCAGTTCAAAATCAGCCAGTGGATATTTGACCCCTGTTTCTGCATCAGTAATAACCGATAAATTGGATATTTCCGATGCACTTCCGCTTGTCGTTGGGATCCCCACGAACTTTGCCCTTGTGCGTAAGCGTGGCAGGCTAAATGGACGTGTAGCTTCTTCAAATGTCAATTCTGGATGTTCGTAGAACAACCACATCGCTTTTGCTGCATCCATTACTGATCCGCCGCCAATCCCGATCACCCAATCTGGCTGAAAATCATTAAGAATGCGCACTCCTTTTTTTACCATTTGGGTTGTTGGTTCTGTCGTAATTCCATCAATCACTTTTGTTTCTATATTGGCTTCTGAAAGAAGTTGCTGAATTTTATCAAGATTTCCGTTTTTCTTGACGGAGCTGCCGCCAATGACGAGGGCAGCTTTTGTTCCTTCCAGTGTTTTTAAAACATCGAGAGCATTCTCTCCAAAATAAATATCGCGAGGAATAGTAAAACGATTCATGCTGCTCCCTCCAGTACTCGTGATTTGTTTACAGATGCTAGTATAATGTGTATAAAACTTATTGAGAAGTACGCACTTTATTATCATGTAGTGACAAAAATACAATATAGTGCAAAAAAATATACTTAATGATATAAAAGGTATTATAGGTACAATGAACGGAATGTATCATAAAAAGGCCTTTACTCATCCAGAAGGAATGAATGCCGTCTGCTATGAGTGAAAATAAAATATTAAATATGTATAACATTTATTTGACAGTATGTGCTTTATGATCATAAAGTGACAAAAAGTATACCATAGGTTATAATCAACATGGGGGGTGAAACGATGGGGCACGTTTGTGGCAAGACGTATAATTGTGAAAAAGAATTAACACTCGCTGTTATTGGCGGTAAATGGAAAATGCTTATTTTATGGCATCTAGGAAAAGGGGGAAAGAAGCGGTTTAGCGAACTAAAAGCCCTCATGCCTGGGATCACCCAAAGAATGCTTGTTAACCAGCTGCGGGAGCTGGAGCAAGATCAAATTGTTCATCGCGAAGTCTATCCGGTTGTTCCGCCAAAAGTGGAATATTCATTGACCGAACATGGGAAAAGTTTGATGCCAATTCTTGATGCGATGTATGAATGGGGCAAAAACTATATGGAGACGGTCGTAAAGGGCCAAGTAAAAATCAATGAAGCCGCCAAGTAGAAAGCTTTCTCCGTTATGAAAGCTTCGAAAACACTCTGCGTGTATGCATATCTACTTTTCTTTTTTTGCTGGTAAACAAAGAAATACACACATGAAGATGATGAGGAAAGCAATAAGTTTTATAAGTTTTATAAGTTTTATATTAGACGCGAAAAACCAACGGACAACCATCTTTATGAAAGATCCGCTGTCCGTTGGTTTTTCTGTATATACGTTGATGACTGTTGATTGAGTCCCGAAAATGGCGTAAAAAGAAAAACGGCAAAAAAGTGCTTTTGTTTTCCAGTGATCCAAGTTCACTGGATGGAGAATGGATTTTACACAATAATGAGGACTAGGCATGGCTGTTCGAATGCGAGGAAGGTCTGGAAAAAAATATTCCGAATTTCTTTTTTTATTTTTAGGTATAATTTTTCACACTATGTAACACGAAAGTATCTACTTGTTAAATGGAATGATGTGCCTAATAATATCAGTATCGCTACATGAATGGGCGATACATTGCTAGATGGATAACGAGAGAGGAGGGGTAAGAATGTATCGAAAGGAGTTTTATGTCTTTGACCAAGATCGTCCTGTTCCAGCGGTGATCCGAAATTATGAAGAAAAGGACTTTCCTGGATTAATCCGCATTCAACAGGAAAGTTTTCCTCCGCCATTCCCGTCTGAATTATGGTGGAATACGGAACAGCTGAAAAACCATGTGACACTCTTTCCAGAGGGAGCCTTATGTGTTGAGGTGAATGGCGAAATTGCGGGGTCAATGACAGGGCTTATTGTCGACTTTGATCCCAGCCATCCGGACCATACATGGGAAGAGATCACGGATAATGGATATATCCGTAACCATAACCCAAACGGGAATACGCTTTATGTCGTTGATATTGGCGTGCGCCCTGCCTACCGCAAATTGGGGCTGGGAAAATGGCTGATGCTATCCATGTATGAAGTGGTTGTTCATTTGGGACTAGAGCGGCTGTTAGGCGGAGGGAGGATGCCTGGCTATCATAAAAAAGCGCATGAGATGACAGCGGAGCAATATCTCGAAGCGGTAGTAAAAGGCGAATTGAAAGATCCTGTTATTACCTTCCTGCTTCGCTGCGGCCGCACACCTGTCAAAGTAGTGGCGAACTATTTAGAAGATGAAGAATCGTGCAATTATGCTGCACTGATGGAGTGGAAAAATCCTTTTTATCGCTCAAAATCTTAAAAGGAGAATGATGAAGATGGAGTATCGCAGAATTACGAGCATTGAAGACCCTTTGTTTAAGAAAATGCATCAATTGATGCAAAATGTATTTCCTCCGGAAGAAGTATTGGCATTTGATTTGTGGAAAGAGCCTCTGGAAGATCCGGGAATTCGTGTGTGCGTTGCTGTTCACGAAGGAGAGGTAGTAGGCGCGACTGAGTACCGCTATTATGAAGATTTAAATGTCGCGATGACAGATTTCACCATTATCGGCCAAGCAGGTCTGGGGATCGGTCGATTTTTAGCCAAAAAGCGGCTAGAGGATTTGCAAAATTGGGCCGCTGCAAACGGAAAGCAGTTGTATGGCATGTTCGCCGAGATTTATGATCCTTACCGGGTGGAGCATTATGAATTTGGCGGGATTAAGCCGATGGATCCATATGTTCGTCGTGAGGTATTATCTCATTTGGGATATAAGCGGCTTGACTTCCCTTATGTCCATCCATCTTGGAACAATGATGGAGAAGCCGTAACCGGGCTTGATCTTTGTTTCCTTCCGATGGACGATAGCGTGAATGAACTTCCAGCGGATCTTGTTGTGAAGTTTTTGAAACGTTATTATTCTGTCTTATCGAACAAGCCGAAGTCTTGGTATGATATGATTGAAAATCTGGAAGCCAAGGATACGATATTGCTTTTAGATATTTAAGTGACTTACTATTTCAGTCTCTTGGAAAGACACAAGATAAGACAAAAAAGTTGGTTTTTCCTACGCCATGGAAAAATCGACTTTTAATTATGCCATTAAAAGACCGCAAAGCGTTTCTTAAGGATGCTTTGCGGTCTTTTCTCCTTTCCCCCGTGTTTAAGTTGAAAATTCCGTTTGAATAGTTTAAAATTTTGAATGGTTGAAGATTGTCTGCGCAAGAGTTCCTTAAACTTTATTCTAGATTGGCATGTCTTTTAAACATGGTATTGGAGTCCAATCCTTTTTTCTCCATACATCTTAATATGATGGCATCATAGAATAGCAAGAGGGTTTGCTCAAATAGCGATCCCATTGGCTGTATGGTTTTGTATCCATTGTCTGACTGGTCTTTAGGCGAGCCAGGCAATTTGACCGTGATATCAGCCAATTGTCCAATGGTCGATTCAGGGAAAATGGTCACTAACGCTACGGTTGCACCTAAGCTTTTGGCTTTCTCAGCCATGGAAACTAAACTTCTCGTTTCCCCTGAACCCGACCCGATGATCAAAATGTCATCTTGTTCTAGGTTAGGGGTTATGGTTTCGCCTACTACATAGGCGTCCAACCCCATGTGCATCATTCGCATCGCAAAAGATTTGGACATAAATCCAGATCTGCCTGCGCCAGCTACAAAAATTTTCTTTGCTTCGAGAATCCCATTTACCAATTTTTCCGCTTCTTCATCAGCGATGAAATCGGCTGTCCGATTTAACTCTTTGATGATTTCACCTAAATATTGCGTAGCCTGCATCACTTCATTCACCTTGTTGGATCATTTTTTTCATTTCAGCAGCTGCAGCTCGTTTATCTTCTTGGCCAGTAATACCGCCACCCACAATGATAAGATCAGGTTTTGCTTTAATGACTTCAGGCAATGTGTTTAATTTAATGCCGCCTGCGATCGCAGTTTTTGCGTTTTTCACGACACGTTTGATTGTGGCAAGGTCTTCAAGAGAGTTTTTGCCGACTGCTTGAAGGTCATACCCTGTGTGTACGCAAATATAGTCGACTCCAAACTCATCTACTTCTTTCGCTCGTTCTTCTAAATTTTTAACCCCGATCATGTCCACCAAGATTTTTTTGCCTTGTTTTTTGGCTTCTTCCACGGCACCTTTGATGGACAAATCTTCAGCAACTCCAAGGATAGTGATAATGTCAGCACCAGCTTCGGATGCTTTCATGACTTCATATGCGGCTGCATCCATGATTTTTAAGTCTGCCAATACTTTTAAGTGAGGGAATTCTTGTTTGATTTCCTTTACGGCTCTAAGGCCTTCATTAATGATAACTGGAGTGCCGATTTCTACAATATCCACATACTCTTCGACTTCTTTTACCAGCTTTTTCGCTTCTGGAATGTTTACGAGATCCAATGCTAATTGTAATTCCATGAATCCTTCACCTCTCATAAAAATTTATTGTTGGTTGCATAAGCAGCAGTATTTTTTGTGTTTATCTCTTACACACTGATGAGTATACTATGTATGTTTTATCTTTAAAAGTACGCACTTTATTTTTACATAGTGTCAAAAAATATACTATTGGTTATTATTTATACTCTTGAATGTAACTTGGAAAGAGGGGCTCTCCATTTCCAGCCAAATTTTATTTTGAAATGGCCAAAAAATAAGAAAAGCAATATGCTATCCATTGCTTGTGGCATTAACTGAAGAACTGTTTCTTTGTCAAACCATATGTAAAAAGGGCTATCTCATCTTTGTGAGACAGCCCTAAAACGCCGAATTTTATTTGTTGGTTGCGCGAAAAAACAGTGTTCAATTTTATTTGTTTTCTAATGTTAAAACGACACGCCCGTTAATTTCACCTTTTAGCATTCTGTCAAATACTTCATTAATTTTTTCAAGAGGTTGCACTTCAATAATGGTTTTTACTTTACCTTCGGCTGCGAATTGGAGCGCTTCTTGCAAGTCTTTACGCGTGCCGACAATGGAACCGATGATTTTGATTCCATTTAATACCGTATCAAAAATCGGAATAGGCATTTCTTCCGGTGGCAACCCGACAAGAACGCATGCGCCGCCTCGGCGAATAGAATTGTACGCAGATTTAAAGGCTGGTTTAGATACAGCTGTTACAACAGCCGCGTGTACCCCGCCAACTTTCTCTTTCATAAATTTTGCCGCATCTTCTTTCAGAGGATTTACAACAAGATCAGCGCCAAGCTCTTTTGCAAGTTCAAGTTTCTCATCACCTATATCAACAGCAACGACATGAAGACCCATCGCTTTCGCGTATTGAACGGCAACGTGTCCAAGACCGCCGATACCGTAAATCGCCACCCATTCTCCTGGTTTTGCACCTGTTACTTTTAACGCTTTATAGGTAGTAACTCCGGCGCAGAAAATTGGTGCAGCTTCTTCAAACGATAAGTTGTCAGGAATTTTCACCACATAGTCTGCCGCGGCCCTGCAATACTCTGCATAACCCCCATCGACCGAGTAGCCGGCGTTTTTTTGGTGCTCACATAATGTTTCTTGTC
This sequence comes from Parageobacillus caldoxylosilyticus NBRC 107762, assembly GCF_000632715.1. Classification (GTDB taxonomy): domain Bacteria; phylum Bacillota; class Bacilli; order Bacillales; family Anoxybacillaceae; genus Saccharococcus; species Saccharococcus caldoxylosilyticus. The sequence goes on from NZ_BAWO01000022.1 coordinate 87,833, forward strand.
CGCTTAAACAATATTCACAATGGCCGCATGCCGAATATAACCAAGGAATGCCAACGCGATCGCCCACTTTTAAATGAGTAACACCCGGTCCTACTTCTTCAATAATGCCAACTCCTTCATGACCAGGAATGAGAGGAAGTTTTGGTTTTACCGGCCAATCTCCGTGTGCGGCATGCAAGTCAGTATGGCAAACACCGCAGGCTTTAATGCGGACTAATACTTCTCCATATGAAATCGTTGGTTTTTCTACTTCTTTGATTTTTAAAGGCTCTTTAAATTGTTCTACTACAGCAGCTTTCATAACTATCCCTCCCATGTTCTTTCCAACAGGAAGCCCTTTCGTAAATTATCATAAGTGATTTGGCTTTTTGCATAAAGCTACAGTACGATAAGTTCAAAAAGCTGTCGAAAATGTTTGTCTAAAATTCAACAATAATGAAATCATGTTGTCATCAATCGTTGGAAGTCAGCTTGGTTTTTCCATATCTTACATTGCCGAAGACAGGCTATTCATAACTAAGGTTGCCGCTATTGGAGCCATTGCCATACACACAAAAAAACTTGCAACAAATTGTTGCAAGTCAAGGAAGAGAGGGTGCCTTTTGCTATATGTGCAAAAGGCTGAGGAACTTGGATCAGAAGCAGCATGTATTTTTATCATAGCTGCTATATACAGACCGCTCAACAAACATGTCAGAAAATATTACATAAAATTTACATGGCGATGAAGAATATTCCGTTTCCGCTGCTTTCTACCCATTGACAATCTTCCCTCCATTCACATGTATCATTTGCCCCGTAATATAGGATGACTCCTCGCTTGCCAAAAAGACATAGCTCGGGGCGACTTCGCTCGGCTGGCCCGGCCGTTTCAGTGGGGTGTTGGAGCCGAAGGTGGCGACTTGGTCGCTTGTGAATGTCGATGGAATAAGCGGCGTCCAAATCGGTCCCGGCGCGACGCCGTTGACGCGGATGCCTTGCCCGGCGAGTGATTTTGCCAGCGAACGCGTAAAGGCGACGATCGCGCCTTTTGTGGCCGAATAGTCAATCAATTGCTCGTTGCCTTCATAAGCGGTGATCGACGCCGTATTAATAATGGCGCTGCCTTTTTGCAAGTATGGAAGCGCTGCTTTTGTCAAATAAAAATAGCCGAAGACGTTCGTGCGGAACGTTTTTTCCAGCTGTTGCGCAGTGATATGGAGCAAGCTGTTTTGCGGATGCTGCTCGGCGGCGTTATTGACGACGATGTCTAGTTTGCCAAATTGATCGATCGTTTGTTTGACCGCTTGCTTGCAAAAGTTTTCATCGCCGACATCGCCAGCGATCAGCAAGCATGTTTTTCCTTCCTGCTCGACAAGCCGCTTTGTCTCTTCGGCATCTTCATGTTCGTTTAAATAAATAATCGCGACATCGGCGCCTTCTTTGGCGAAATGAATCGCGACCGCCCTGCCGATGCCGCTGTCGCCGCCGCTAATGATGGCGACTTTGTTCTGCAGCTTCCCGCTTCCTTTATACGTTTCGCTAATCGAGACCGGCTGCGGGTTCATCTCCGTTTGCAGTCCGGGCTGTCGGTCTTGGTGCTGCGGCGGCAGCGTTGCCTGTTGTTTCGTGACCATTTTCCATTCCTCCCTATGTTATCATTTGTCATCGTTAGTATGGAATAAGGAAAGGGAAATAATGTAATGTTGGCAAACAATCGTTGCTGACCATATTGCATAAAAAAGCTGGCCGATTTTGGCCAGCTTTTTTACAACACGTTGAAATAGCGCGCTTCCGGATGGGCGAAGACGATCGCGGAGACGGATGCTTCCGGCTCCATCATATATCCGTCTGTTAAATGAATGCCGATTTCTTCTGGATGCAGAAGGCGGAACAGTTTTTCTTGATCCTCTAAGTTTGGACAGGCCGGGTAGCCGAACGAGTAGCGCTGCCCCTGGTATTTGGCGGCAAAGCGCTCTTCCATCGTAAAATCCGGGTCATCTGGAAAGCCCCAGCGGTCGCGCATAATTTGGTGAATGCGTTCCGCAAATCCTTCCGCGATTTCGAGCGCCAATGCCTGAATCGCATGGCTTTTTAAAAACTCGCCGCTTTCTTTCCACTGTTGTGCCAGTTCGCGGATGCCTTTGCCAGCGGTGACGGCAAAAAAGCCGACATAGTCGATTTGCCCGCTGTCTATTGATTTTAAATAATCAGCGAGGCAAAGATACGGGGCCCGCGGTTGTCTTGGAAATTCAAACGTTTCGATCACCGTCTTCTTGTCTTCTGGAGAATAAATGTAAATGCGATTTCCATCACTTTGCGCCGGGAAAAATTGATATACCGCCGCTGGCGTAATCCAGCCGTGCTGCTTGGTTTCTTCAAGCAGTTCATCCACGACTCCTTTTAGCATCAGAGCCTTTTCATCTTTTTCTTCCAAAAGCCGTTTCACTTTTCCTTTTAATCCGAGATGGTGTCCGAGCACCATTTGCCAGTTGACATACGGAATAATATGGGACAGCGGAATCTCTTTTAATATGTGGCGCTCCAAATCGGTTGGGACAAATACCGGCACGTCCGTAGAAACATTGGATTTCGCTGTCATGACGGCAGGTGCGGCTTGTTCCCATGCCACTTCCCGTTTTTCTGTTTTTGTATATTCGATTTCGTTTTGCTGCAATTGGTTTGCCAGCGCCAGCCCTTCCATGGCGTCTTTGGCGTATAGGACAATTCCATCGTATTCCGGAGCGATTTTGTTTTCTGTAAATTTACGCGTCAGCGCGGCGCCGCCGACTAAAATCGGCGTCGAAATGCCCGCCTGCCGCAAATCTTGCGCGGTGACGACCATTTGCTGCGCCGATTTGACAAGCAGGCCGGATAAGCCGATGATATCCGGCTTTTCCGCCTGAACAGCTTCGATGAGCTGCTGCGGCGCCACTTTAATGCCTAAGTCAATGACATGAAAGCCGTTGTTGCTTAAAATAATGTCGACCAAGTTTTTACCGATGTCATGCACATCGCCTTTCACAGTGGCGAGAATGACCTTTCCTTTTGTGCTGCCTTCTTTTTTCTCCATGTATGGCTCTAAAAAGGCGACCGCCGCTTTCATCACTTCCGCGCTTTGCAATACTTCGGCGACAATGAGCTGGTTGTTGTTAAAGAGCCGGCCGACTTCGTCCATCCCGGCCATCAGCGGGCCGTTAATAATGGCAAGCGGGTCAGGATAAACTTGCAGAGCCTGTTTTAAATCGGCAAACAGCCCTTCTTTCGTGCCTTCGACGACATAGCCCGCGAGCCGCTCTTCTAAGCTAAGTTCTACTTTCGCTTTTTTCGGCTCTTTTGTTTTGTCGCGGTAAAATTGGATAAACGTATTTAATGTTTCATCGTTTGTGTTAAACAGCAATTCTTCCGCTAACCGCACTTCTTCTTCCGGAATCGAGGCGAAGCGTTGCAATTTTTCCGTGTTGACGATCGCGTAATCAAGACCGGCCTGCGTGCAATGATATAAAAAGACGGAGTTTAAAATTTCCCGTCCGACCGGCGGAAGCCCGAACGAGACGTTGCTGATGCCGAGCATCGTTAAACAGTGGGGCAGCTTCTCTTTAATAAGGCGGATGCCTTCGATCGTTTCTTTAGCGGAGCCGATGTATTGTTCATCGCCGGTGCCGACCGGGAACACAAGCGGGTCGAAAATAATGTCATGCGGGGATACCCCGTATTTGTTGACAAGCAGGTCATACGAGCGCAAAGCGATTTCCAGCTTCCGCTCGGCCTTCACCGCCATTCCTTGTTCATCAATCGTGCCGACAACAACGGCGGCGCCGTATTTGTGAATAAGGGGCACGACTTTGGCAAACCGTTCTTCGCCATCTTCCAGGTTGATTGAGTTAATGATCGCTTTTCCTTGCGAATAGGTGAGGGCGCGCTCAATGACCTGTTCGTCGGTTGAATCGATGACAAGCGGTACTTTGACTTTTTTGACAACTTGCTGAATAAATTTTTCCATATCCTCTTGTTCATTGCGGTCCGGGTCGGCCAGGCAGATGTCGATGACGTGGGCGCCGTTTTTCACTTGCGCGCGGGCGATTTCCGCCGCTTCTTCGTATTTTCCTTCAGCGATGAGTCGTTTAAATTTGCGAGAACCGATCACGTTCGTCCGCTCGCCGACAAACAATGGCCGCATCGTTTCATCGTAAATAAGCGGATCGATGCCGGAGACGGCATGAATGGAAAAAGACTTCGGAATCGGCCGCGGCGGAATATCGCGGACTGCTTCAGCGATGGCGCGGATATGTTCCGGCGTCGTTCCGCAGCAGCCGCCGACAATGTTGATCCAGCCTTTTTCGGCGAAACGCTGAACTTTTTTCGCCAGCATTTCCGGCGTCTCATGGTAATTCCCTTCCTCATCGGGAAGACCGGCGTTTGGGTAGCAGCTGACCGCCGTATTGGCGAGGGAAGCGAGCGTGCGCAAATGGTCGGTCATAAACTCCGGGCCGGTCGCGCAGTTTAAACCGACGGCAAACGGTTTCATATGCTGAACGGAGATGAAAAACGACTCGATCGTCTGCCCGGCCAGCGTCGTGCCCATCGGTTCAATCGTGCCGGAAATCATGATCGGCACCCGTTTGCCGACCGCTTCAAACGCCTTGGAAATGCCGATAAAGCCGGCTTTAACGTTTAAGGTGTCCTGGCACGTTTCCAAAAGCAGCAAGTCGACGCCGCCAAGCAATAACCCGCGCGCTTGTTCTTCGTAGGCGGCGACTAATTGGTCAAACGTCACGCCGCCCGTGACGGACAGCGTTTTTGTCGTCGGTCCCATTGAACCGGCGACAAAGCGCGGCCAATCGGAAGTCGAGTAGGCGTCGGCGGCTTTGCGCGCAAGCTTGGCCGCTTCGATGTTTAATTCGAGCGCTAAATGGCCGAGCCGATATTCCTCTAACACGATGCTTGTCGCGCCAAACGTGTTCGTTTCAATAATATCCGCGCCCGCCTGCAAATACGCATCATGAATGTGTTTGATCACATGCGGGGCGGTGAGCGTCAAATATTCGTTGCATCCTTCGTATTGCTCGCCGCCGAAATCGTCGGCCGAGAGCTTTGCGCTTTGAATCATCGTTCCCATTGCGCCGTCAATGACGAGAATCTTTTTGGAAAGCTGTTGTTCGAGTGTTGCGTTAGCCATGGAGTACCTTCCTTTCTTGTGCGGCTTTTTCTTTTTCGTGAATATAGCGGACGAGTTCGGCTGTCATTTCATAGCGTAAAAACGGCGTAATGAGGTAGATGCCGTTAAATAAGTCAAAAGCGGCGTCAATGAGCGATTTGGCAATCGCGATCCCTTCGCGCGCCGCTTGCACTGGGTCGTTGGCGCATGCCGCCATGCGCGCGCGGATTTCTTCCGACAGCGTAATGCCCGGCACTTCATGGTGAAGGAAATCGGCGTTGCGCGCGCTCACAAGCGGCATAATGCCGATGTAAATCGGCGTTTCGAGATGTTTCGTCGCTTCGTACACTTCCTCGATTTGCCGTTCGGAATAAAGCGGCTGGGTAATAAAATAGTGGGCGCCGCATTGAATTTTTTTCTCCAGGCGCTCTACGGCCTTATCCAAATGGCGGACGTTCGGATTAAAGGCCGCGGCGATCGAAAAATTCGTTTTTTGTCCGAGCGGTTTTCCCGAATACGACAGTCCTTCGTTAAATTGGCGAATGAGCCGAATCAAGTCGAAAGACGATAAGTCGTAGACCGATGTCGCCCCAGGAAAATCGCCGATTTTCGATGGATCGCCGGTAATGGCGAGCACATCGGTGATGCCGAGCGCATGCAAGCCCATCAGATGCGACTGCAGCCCGATCAAATTGCGGTCGCGGCAGGTGATATGAATAAGCGGACGGATGCCGAGCTGCTGTTTGACGATGGAGCCGAGCGCCATGTTGCTGATTCGTGGGGTAGCCAGCGAGTTGTCAGCCAGTGTCAGGGCATCAATGTTTGCCTCTTTCAGCGCTTTGGCGCCTTCTAAAAATTTGGCGATCCCTAATTTTTTTGGCGGATCGAGCTCGACGATCACCGAACGGCGCTCGCGGACGATGTCTTGCAGCGGCGGCGCCGCGTTTGGCTCGTTTGATGATATGGAAACGGAAATATGGCGCTGTTTGACTGTTTTCGTTTGCACCGGCGTCCGATCGGTTAAGGCGTTTGCCATCGCTTCGATATGTTTCGGCGTCGTGCCGCAGCACCCGCCAATCAGGCGCACGCCTTGCTCACGGAAGGCAAGCGCTGTTTCTTTAAAATAATCCGTGTTTGTTTCATAGACAAGCCGTCCGTCGCGATAATCCGGCAGGCTTGCGTTCGGATACGCGGAAAGAAACGCTCTGTTTGGCAGCGGCACTTCCTCCAGCGAGCGGATCATATGGTACGGGCCGAGACGGCAGTTTAGACCGACGACATCGGCTCCCAACTGTTCCAGGCGCGCCAATGCTTCGGCAAGCGGAGTGCCATCTTGCAAGACGCCGACTTCATGGAGGGAGACGTGCGCGATAATCGGCTTATCCGTTTCTTTGCGCGCGATCGCAAGCACTGTCTCTAATTCTTCTAAATCGTAATACGTTTCGAGCAACAAGCCGTCGACATCCTCATTTAACAGCACAAACAATTGCTCGCGAAACGTCCGCTTTACCTCTTCGATGGAAACGGCGCTTTTATTGATGCTGCGCAACCCGCCGATCGTTCCAAGCACGTAGGCTTTATTTCCCGCCGCCTGTTTGGCGAGCCTTACCGCCGCGCGGTTAATCGCCGGCACCTCGTCTTCGAGTCCATAGCGGGCGAGTTTGACGTAGTTGGCGCCATATGTATTCGTTTGAATGACCTCGGCGCCTGCGGCGATATATGCTTCATGAATATGAATGATCTCTTCCGGCTTCGATAAATTTAGTTCTTCAAAACATCGGTCGACGCCGTGCGAGTATAATAGCGTTCCCATCGCGCCATCGGCGATGAGGATGCGTTCTTTTAAGTCTTGCAAAAGTCCCACGCTCATTCCCCCGTTCTATGAAAATGGTAAAAGAAAAAAGCCTTCTATAAGAAGAAGACTTTTTATGTATCGTCTCTTCTTATCTTCCAGGCGCTTTCGCCTGTCTGGATTTAGCACCTTGGCTTCCGCCAGGTTGCTGAGGGTTCACTGGGCCAGTCCCTCCCCCTCTCTTGATAAGAAATTCGCTATGAAGTTGTAGCCAAACGTTTCAACGATATAGTTTTGATATTAATATATAATGTAAAGCATTTTCTGAAAATATTCAATATAATGGAATCGTTTTCAAGAAAATATCCCATCCTTACATGGAAAAAGCATTAGTGCTTGATATTTAATGAAAACAGTGTCATTCACTATAGTGAACGTGAATGATTGGAATTTATAAATGTGGAAATAGAGGGGAAGAGCATAAAAAAATGTTACGGGCACTTAGTGCCGTAACATCTTTTTTATCGATAGTTGACAAATTGCACATCAATTGGCAGATCAGCTTCGCGAATTGCGGCGATGACCTTTTGCAAATCGTCTTTGCTTTTGCCGCTGACGCGGATTTGATCATCCTGTACTTGGCTTTTCACTTTTAGGCCGGTGTTTTTAATGATCGTGTTGATTTTTTTCGCGTTTTCCTTGTCGATGCCTTGTACGAGTTTGGCGCGCTGGCGCACCGTACCGCCTGATGCCGGCTCAATTTTGCCGTATTGAATGTTTTTCGTCGGCACGCCTCGTCTAATGAGCTTGCCGATCAGCACGTCTTTAAGCTGTTCCAATTTAAATTCATCGTCGGAAATGAGAACGAGTTCGTCTTTTTCTAAGGAAATGTCGCTTTTGCTGCCTTTAAAGTCATAGCGGTTTTTAATTTCTTTCAGTGCGATGTTGATCGCATTGGTGACTTCGGATAAGTCGATTTTGGATACAATATCAAAGGAACTTTCTTTCGACATACACAACCTCCAGCACTTTCGTTATTTAATTTTCATTATAGTAAAATGTGGCAAGGGACACAACAAGAAAAGGAGTGGGGAACCAAACACGGATAGCAGCGTTCTTGTGATGCAGGGAAAAACGACGTTTTGCGCGGAACTGTCAATTGGAGTGGGGAATAATAAGAGTGAAAATATAGACAAAGGAAGAGGCTGCAATGAAACGATTCATTCCTGGAGAAATCATGACATTAACGGTAAAACGGGAAATGCCGTTTGGCTACGTTTTAACGAACGGCATGGAGGAAGTGCTGCTGCACAAAAGCGAAGCGAATACAACGCTTGCGGTGGACGATGAGGCAACCGTATTTTTATATCATGACCACGACGGGCGGCTATGCGCCACTATGAAAATGCCAAAAATCACGAACAACCGCTACGACTGGGTTGAAGTGGTGGACGTCGTTCCAAGATTGGGCGTTTTTGTCGATATTGGCATTTCTAAAGATTTGCTCGTGTCCATCGATGATTTGCCGCCGCTTCGCTCGTTATGGCCAAAGCGAGGGGATCAATTATATTGTTCGTTAAAAACGGATAAACGCGGCCGCCTTCTTGCTAGGCTTGCTGATGAGGAAACGATGAAACAAATCGCTGTGAGCGCGCCGGAATCAGCATTTAACCAGAATATCCGCGGGCGTGTCTACCGCGTGATTAAAGTAGGAGCGTTTCTTATCTCCTATGTCGGCTATCTCGGTTTTGTTCATGAATCCCAGTGGCGAAACGCACCGAGGCTTGGGGAAGCAGTGGAAGGACGGATTATCGCCGTCAAAGAGGACGGGACGGTGAACGTATCACTGTTGCCGCGCAAGCATGAAAGCATCGACGAAGACGCGGCGGCCATTTATGCCTATTTAGAAAGCCGTGGAGGGGCGATGCCATATCATGACAAAAGCGATCCCACTGATATTCAAGCGCGCTTTCATATGAGCAAGGCCGCCTTTAAACGTGCTTTAGGCCGCTTGATGAAGGAAGGAAAAGTATATCAAGAAAATGGTTGGACGTATAAGAAGGAATAAAGGGGGCAGAGCCAGTCCGGCTTTGCTTTTTTTCGTTCCAAAAACTTAATAAATGTCGAACCATGCCGATAAACAATAATGGACACTATGAAAAGAAGGGGACGAATACATGAAACAACAAAGACGTATATGGCATCTTGTTATCGCGTTATTGGCTATGTTTGTGATGATGTCCGGCTGTTCGCCGGAAGAGGCAGTGGCAAAGAAAGACAGGATCAAAGTCGGGATTATGCTGTCGGACGTCGGACTTGGGGATCAATCGTTTAGCGACTCCGCGTTTCGCGGATTAATGAAAGCACGAGATGAACTAGGCATTATTTTTGATTACCGTGAATTGAAAGATACGAAAACGTATGAACAAGGGTTAAAAGAGCTTGTTGCAGATGGCAATGATATCATCATCGGCCTTGGCTTCATGGTGCAAGAAGAATTGGAAAAAGTGGCGAAACAATATCCGAAGCAGCGTTTTATTTTAGTTGACGCTGTTTCTGATTTGCCAAACGTGACATCTATTGCGTTTAAAGAAGATGAAGGAAGCTTTCTTGCCGGAGTGGTGGCGGCGCTGACGACGAAAACAAACCGCCTCGGGTTTATCGGCGGGGCGGATGTGCCGTTGATTCATAAATTTGCAACGGGATTCGAAAAGGGGGTTCACGCCGTAAAGCCATCCGCTTCTGTTCAAATTGTCTATGCCGGCGATTTTGGCAATGACAAGCTCGGCGCCAATATCGCCAAAGATATGTTTGCCAAACAGTGCGACGTCGTGTATACGGCGGCTGGGTTTACCGGAGTCGGCGCGCTTCGGGAAGCGGAGGCGCGCGGTGTGTATGCCATTGGTGTAGACAGCGACCAATATTTTTACGCGGAAAAAGCAGTGGTGACGTCGATGGTCAAAAATGTCGATGTCGCTTTGTTTCGCGTGTTAAAACAATACGTGGAAAAAGGGGAATTGCCAACCGGTACCGTTCAGCTGGGGTTGGCGGAAAATGGAGTCGGGCTCGCGCCGATTCGCGTTGTGCCATGGGATGAGCAAAAACAACAGCTGCTTGAACAGTGGAAACAAAACATTGTGGACGGCAAAGTGACAACCAAGTAGCACAGAAAAGGGGATTAGAATGACAATTCGCAGAAAATTATGGCTTCATTCGTTTCTTTCGCTTATTGCATCGATCATATTGATGGGGTTCATTATCGCCAATATGTTGTCGATTCAGGCAACGAATAAAGATATCGTTCCGGTTTTGCTGACGGTAGAAAAGCTCGAGGCAAGCATGAAATCGGCAAAGCAAAGCTTAAACAATGCCGCTTATAGTATGACAGAAGGAAATAAACAAGAAGTTTTGACGCAAATCGAAGCGACAGAAAAGCTGATTGGCAAATTGGAAAAATCGTTGAAACAAAAGGAATTCCGCTCTCTATTAGCGAAAGCGAAACAAAAATTTGCCGATGTACACACCAAGTCGATTGCCGCTCTTGAGCATCGCGATGCATCGGAAGCGAGACGGCAGGCAATGCGAATCGAAGGGGCGGTCAATGACGTTTACACGCTGCAATTATATGCAAACGATTATTACAAAGAGCTTCAGCGCGATTTGCAGGGGCAAATTCATTTTGTCATTTGGACGGCGGTCATCGGCAGCATTGCCCTCATCGTGCTGTCGGGAGCGATAAGCTTGCGCCTGACGCGCTCGATTACGAATCCGCTCAAGCGTCTTGCCAACAACGCGGCCGAAATTGCAGGGGGCAATTTGCTTGTCGAGCGCATTGACTATAAACAAAACGATGAGCTAGGCGCATTAAATGTAGCATTTCATACAATGGTCGAGGAGCTGAAGCGGCTGCTTCGCTCGGTAGAGGTGGTTAGTCAAAAAGTCGAAACATTTGCCAAAGAAATTGAAGCAGACAACCAAATGCTTACAGAGATTAACCAGCAAGTTGCGCTATCCACCAATGAGCTGTCCGCCGGAGCGCAAAGCATCTCTGAAGAATTGCAGCAAGCGGTACAGCAGATTGAAAAAATGGATGACACGTTTGCCAAAACAGCGGAGCGAACCAAGCAGACAGCGCATTACAGCGAGGCAGCGGTCGAAGCGATTCAACATGGCCAAAAAGCGATGGAACAACAAATGCACTTCATCCGTGAAAGCAATGAAGCGACGTTGTTGATTGAAAAAGCGACGAATGAATTTACGAGCTATGCCGTCAACATTGAACAAATGGCAAAGGCGGTATCCGATATTGCGGAACAAACGAATTTGCTGGCGTTAAACGCGGCCATCGAAGCCGCAAGAGCGGGAGAAGCGGGAAAAGGATTTGCCGTTGTCGCTGATGAAGTGCGCAAGCTTGCCGAGCAATCCGCACAGGCGACAAAGCAAATTTTTGAAACAGTTTCGCTGATTAAGCAGGGCATTTCCTCGGTTTCCGCAGCTGTCGCCCAAGGAGTGAAAATCGCCGAGCAGCAATCGCAAACGATTGAAACGACAACGAGGGCATTTGCTGAAATCGAGGGCAAAGTCGCCGGCATTTCCGCCGATATTCAAGCGCTTGTCGATAGTGTCAGCATGTCAAAACAATTGGAAGAAAAAGTATTGCAAAATGTGGAAAGCATCAGTGCTGTCGTCGAACAATCGGCGGCCGGCAGCGAAGAAATCGCCGCATCGATGGCCGAACAGCTGACGGCATTTGAAAAAATGGTAGAGAAGGTGACGAAACTAAGACAATTGACTGATGAGCTGCATGAGGTGATGGCAAAGTTTCGGATGGAATGAAAATAAAGGCTGTCCAGCATAAAAGGACAGCCCGTTTTTTACAGATGATCCGTCTCCTTCGAGTACGCAAATTTCCCCGCCTGGCGGTTTTTTTCGCGAAGCATGTTTTTTTCATGGCGTTTCGCGTTGTTGTCGCGCGCTTTTTTATCGTTGTCGCTCGTACGGGACATAGCGGTGTGCACTCCTTTTATATAAGATGTACACTAATAGTGTTTTCGAAACGAAGCGATTTTATGCTTCGATAGAAGGAGTTTGGATGAATCAATGTTGCCAGATCAGTCATTGTTTTCCTGGAAAAGATAAACAGCATTTATAGAATGCGAGCGGGAAAACTCCTAGCTTTCAGCGAAGGAGATGAGAGTGAGCGTCGGACGAGGGAGGGGATGAACCCTCCCACAAGTCCGCCGTTTTTTGTAAATACTCTTTGACTAACTTCTCAATTTCCCTTCGGTAGAAGGGATTACCCAAGAATCCCCATGCCTTTAGGCATGGGGATTGGTCAAACTTCGATATACTTGTTTAGGAAAAAGAGCGCCAATGTGCCCGGACCGGCGTGGGCGCCGATCGCACCGCCGATTTCGGTAATGAAAAAGCGCGTGCAGCCATATGTTTTTTCAATAAGCTGCTTTAATTCCAAGGCGGCTTCTTCATCATCGCCATGGCTGATGCCGATCATTTGTTTTTGCAGATCATCGCCGCGTTCGCCCATGATTTCGACCATGCGCTTTAACACTTTTTTGCGGCCGCGTAATTTCTCAAGCGGAATCAGTTTGCCGTCTTCGACATGGAGGAGCGGCTTAATGTTCAAAAGGCCTCCGACCATTGCCGATGCTTTGCTGATGCGCCCGCCGCGCGCCAGGTACTCAAGATTATCAACCGTAAAAATATGTTCCATATGATGGCAATAGGAGGCAATCGTTTCACATAGCAAATTGTAAGGCATGCCTTTTTCGGCAAGCTCCGCCGCTTTTATCACCGCCAGTCCTTGTCCGAGCGACGCGCATTTCGAATCGATAATCGTTAGCTGAAATTCAGGATATTCTTCGAGCAATTCATTGCGAATCGACATCGCGGTTTGATATGTACCCGACAATTGCGAGGAAAACGCGATATATAGGCAAGGGCGGTTTTCTTTCGCATATTGCGTAAACAACTCTTTCATTTTCAGCGGATTCGCTTGCGCGGTTTTCACGATTTGGCCGTTTCGCATCGCGTCATATACTTGTTTTGGTTCGATGGTGATAAAGTCTTCATATTCTTCGCCATTGAAATGGACAAGAAGCGGCAAAAACGCGATGCCGCGCTCCTGCAAATAAGAATATGGAAGATCACAGCCACTGTCTGTAATAATTTGAATGAACACTGTATCCACCTCTTGCAAAGTTAAGATAACAACATATTTTTAGTGTAGCGATGATGAGGAAAAAAGACAATTTTTCTTTCACGAAAAAGGTTGCGGACGAGCACCGCAACCGTTATGGAGTGAGTTGATCGAGTTCTTCTTGAAATTGACGCAACTGCGCTTTTTCCGCCGTATTGGAATGCGCGTAGGCCGACGATAAGGCGTTTTTGGCGATAGCAATCGCACGGTCTAGGTCTATATCGGCCTGGCCGCTTGCCGCTTGTTTCGCCTGCATTACCGCTTTGCGCGCTTCTTGAAACAATCGGTTCGCCATCGCTATTCGCCTCCAAGCGATGTTTCGAACGCTTTTTGCGCCTTGCGCTCTTCCGCTTCGGCGTACGTCATATGATAAGGGATCCGTTCATCATGCTTTTCTACCGCATCCACGCTTTGCTGGATGAAGCGTTTCGATTTGTTTCGTTTGCCCAAGACGTATTCCCCCTTTGGAAAAGTAAAGACGCAGCGTTGCGTCATTGATAGTGTAACCGGATAGGGGGGATTGTAGTAAGGCAATTCGTTACAGCTTTAACATCGATTTTAAGTACACGCCGATGCCGTCTTCTTCATTGGTGGCCGTTACATCGTCAGCGATTTGTTTCAACGGCTCAATGGCGTTGCCCATCGCGATGCCATGGCCTGCCCATTCGATCATCTCTAAATCGTTATCTTCGTCGCCAAACGCAATGACCCGCTCCTTTGGAATGTGAAAATAATCAGCGATTTGTTTCAGACCAAACGCTTTATGGACGCCATTGCGGATAATTTCAATGATATGCCACGGCTCATTCCAACGTCTATGGTGCAATACGTTCGCATGCACGTCCGATAAATATGATTGAATTTGTTCGATATGTTGTTTGTCCGTATGAATAAGGATGCTCGTTGGATCATCTTTTAATGCATAGCGCAAGTCGCCGATTTCGATGGTTGGGTTGCCAAGCCGGACAATGTCAAGCAGCACTTCATCATGTTCATGAAAGTATACGTCATCCATCACTTCGGCTAAAATATTTTTAATCGCGTACGTTTCGCTGGCTTCGATAATGTCTTTCACCGTTGGGAGCGGGAGCGGAAAATGGCGGATTCCCCACGAATGGTTGCGGGGATGGTGCACGAATGCACCGTTAAAGTTGACGATCGGTGTTGCCAGCCCAAGCTCTTCGTAATACATTTTGCTGGCGCGGTACGGTCTTCCCGTGGCGATCACGACAAGGTGCCCTTCTTCTTTGGCGCGCAAAATCATTTCCTTTGTAAATGGGGAAATCGTTTTGTCATCTTTTAGCAATGTACCGTCTAAATCTAAGGCAATTAAATATCGTTCCATAATGGCTCCTTTACTTTCATTTTTTAGTGAATGGACATATGATTAATGAGATTGCTGCGGTAATTTTAGTTTTTGTTACATTATAGTGTAACTCTTTTCCAAAATTTTTGTCTACATGTTACTATACATGATGAGAAAAAGAAAAAAGGAGTTTTGCCGATTATGGTCATTATTGAAAAAGAAAATATTGCCCAAGTGCCTGTATTGCATGTCGTAAAAAAAGAAAAGAGAGAAGAACGATTGCCGTTCATTTTGTTTATTCATGGATTTACAAGCGCAAAAGAACATAATTTGCATTTTGGCTATTTGCTTGCCGAGGCGGGGTACCGCGTGGTTTTGCCGGATGCGCTGCATCATGGCGAAAGAGAACAAGCGTTGACCGAGACTCAGCTGCAATTGGCGTTTTGGAAGATTGTGACGCGTACGATTACGGAAATTAGACAAATTAAAGAGGAATTGGAACTTCGCAGGCTCATTCAGCCGGACCGAGTCGGGCTTGCCGGTACCTCGATGGGCGGAATTGTCACATTTGGGGCGCTTGCCGTGTATCCATGGATTAAGGCGGCCGTTTCGCTGATGGGAAGTCCAATGTATGAAGCATTTTTTGACGCCTTAATAGAAGCAGGCAAAAAAATGGAAGTGACGATACCGCTTTCCGATGAACAACTGGAACGGGAAAAGGCACGATTAATGAAATATGATCTCTCTAAACAGCCGGAGAAATTAGCGGGCCGCCCGCTTCTTATTTGGCACGGAAAGTGCGACCAAGTTGTGCCTTATTCTTATACATATGAGTTTTATGAGCAGATAAAACCTCTTTATCAAGGGAAAGAAGAAAACTTAAAATTTATTTCTGACGATATAGCCGGGCATAAAGTGACGAGGGAAGCGTTTTTGGAAACGGTAAAATGGTTTACAAAGCATGTATAAAAAAGTGAGGCTGTTGTGCAAAGGCTTGTTTAGCGAGCCTTTTGCATCAGCCTCATTGCACGTTTTGGGAAGGAAAAAAGTGGAAGAGGAACGGCCTTCATTTTGATCAAAAATATCCTAATTGCCGCAGCGCTTCTTCACTCATTCGTTCCGGTGTCCAAGGCGGGTTCCATGTAATTTGCACTTGTACATCGCGGATTCCGTCGATATGTTCCAGTGCCCGCTTCACACCGCCGACGATCGAGTCGTGAAGCGGACATCCTGGTGTCGTAAGCGTCATTAAAATATATATGTTGCCATCGTTAATTTGCAAATCATAAATTAATCCTAAATCAACGATATTGATCCCTAATTCAGGGTCAATCACCGTTCGCAGTTGCTCAAGTACTAATTCGCGAATATCCATCGCCATAGCCCCCTTATCATTTCCATAAAACAGAAATCATTGTACTCGCAAAGAAAAGAGAAAATAATGTCATGGCGCTTTGGGCAGCGTAAAAGAGCGGCAGACTGGAAACCGTTAGCGCTATGACCACTCCGACGAGACTAACGGTAAATAATATGCATTGGACGATCGTCCATTTTTCATTGATCATTTGCTTCAGCGTCGGCACATTTTCTTGTCCGATTTTTTTGCTGTAGCGGTGTGTCCACCATAAAAACGGGACGATTTTATATAGATAGCCGATAATGCTGAACATAATCCATCCGAACACATAAGCGTAAATGACGATCGCCATGCCGTGATCGTTGCCGGAAAGCGGCAAGAGGAATGCCGCCGTGTGCAAGATTAAGGCAATGCCGATCGCCAGTAAAGCGAATTGAAACGGCCGGTCCAGTTTTTTCTTTACCCGTTTCTGCAGGATCGTCCATATATGGTAAGCAAATAAGGCAAATCCGGTCAATAAAAGGCCGGCACCAGCGGCAAATGGGCCGCGCCCATCCTGGAAAAAGCTGATGAAGGTGACGATCAGTCCCGTTACATAGAAGACATATACATATCGCGCCAGCTTCATCGAAAATCCGTGCGCGAGAGAGAACATTGGCACCATTTTATACGAAAATCCCATAATCAGCAGGGAAAACCAGCCACACATCCCAAATAAAATGTGTGTTTTCAGGATGAAAAGGTGATCGGCCGCTTCGTTGCCGCTCCAAAAATGAAGGGCAAGCGTCAGTCCAAACAGGATGGTCAATAGTAAAAACAAAAGCGCGGAACCGACGAACAATGTCATGATATTTTTTTTCGCCTGTTTCCGCAGCGTCATCCCCATTTGGAAAAGGAAAAGAATAATGCCGAGTACAAGCAGTACCCCCGGGAACAATGCCACATGGGCATAAAATGCCAAGCTCATGGAAAATGCGATGATTCCGGCTGCTGTGATAAAAAACTGCACAAATCCTAGCTGCTCGCTCCAAATCGGCGTCAAAAACGCGACTGGGACGAGCTGGTACATTGCTCCCATCGCGATCATTAAGGCAAAGCCGAGCACTGCCAAATGAGCTGCCGCCCAGATGCTCGGCAGGCGAAACACGCCGCTTGCTGCCGCGGGTCCGGCGGCAAGCAATATCGCCTGTGCCGCAACAAAAGCAACGACACCAAACACGATGAACAAAAGGGGAAGGCGAATATTCGTTTCATATGCCGTATTGGTTGGGATCATTGCTGTCATCCTTTTGTAATCGTAATTTGAAAGCTGCCGTCTTGCCGCTCTACTGTTTCATATTTATAGCCAAGTTCGTCAAGCTGTTCGTATAAAAACATCGGGCGGCGGTCGTTAATAATCGTCAATGTTTCTCCAGGCTGGAGTTTCGAAAGCGCGGTTAATGTCCGCATCATCGGCTGCGGCGGCTCTAGTCCGCGATTATCAAGAATCATCATTCTCACCCCTGTTTGACGAACGTAACCTTCCAATGTTTTTTCTCGATCTGTTCCGTTTCATACGTAAAGCCTTTTGCCTTCATAACCGGAAACAGCGGGATCGGTTTAAATGGCGCATGCAAAATAAAGATGTCTCCGGGCTGCAGCGGCTTAACGGCATTCATAATTTTTTCAAACGGTTCGATTTTCTTTTGTAAATCCTCACGGACATCCAACTCTACGATCGTTCCCACCATCATCCCTCCTTTACTGCTATGATAGTAATTTTCATTTTCATATGTTGTGATTTGCGTCACATTGGTTAGAAAAAGATTTCTTTTTCTAATCCTTCTTTATCAATAAGGTAAAATCCATCTTCATTAATATCGATCAATCCTTTTCGTTTTAATTGACTGAGCGTTCGGCTTACTGTTTCCCGCGAGGTGCCGATCATATTGGCGAGCTCTCGGTTCGTCACATGCGCAGTCAAACGGTAAAGCTTTCCTTGACGCACTGCATTTGTTTTCGTTAAGCGCAGCAGAAGCATAATAATTTGTTCATACGTGTTATGGAGAATTTGTTCTTCTAAACGATTTTGCAAGTCAACGATTTTTTCGCCCATGACGCGAAATAATTTAATGCATAACTCTGGATAGCAAATTAACGTTTGTTCGAAGTCCGCGATTGGAATCGCAATTAACGTCGCTTCGTCAATGACTTCCGCGTGCGCAGGATACGTACCTTTTAAGAAAAAACCGGTATGCGGAAACATTTCACCTGTCTGCAAAATCGAAACAATTTGTTCTTTTCCGCTCATATCGGTTTTATAAATTTTTACCGTTCCGGAATGGATGAAATAGACGCGTTCTAACGGATCTCCTTGCATAAAAACAAATGTCCGCGGTTTATAGACGCGTACATGGGAAATCGATACGAGTGATTCCAGTTCATGATCGGATAACTCGCGAAAAAGCGGAACATTTTTTAGTCTCTCTTTCATCCAATCATTTGTCATTATTCCATCTCCTTACATAAATTTTGCGAAAATGTGTCTTTCACCAAGTGGAGTTCCTTTTGACAAGGATAAAGAAACTGTAAGGCTTTCCGTTATTTCTATACTACCATTTTATGAGTTTCTTCATATGCGAGCTGTGACATAAATCATAGTATGCGTTTGTCATGACTCACATTTTTTTTATTTTTGCAGCGTTACAATGAGGATGAATCAAAGATAGGAGGTTGAGGATAGATGGAAGTGAACCCATCAGTCCGTCCGTCTTTACGTCCCGAACGGCGGACACAAAATAGTTTCCTTAAATCAATATTAATTTTTACGATTTTAATCAGTTTTACCGTCCTGCTTGTCGGCGGATATTGGATTTTTAAAGAAATGGCGCCGCGGCCGAAAGAAGTGCGGAGCGAAAGCGGCAAAGTGTTGATGACAAAAGAAACGATTATCGGCGGACAGGCAGTATTTCAAAAGTATGGCTTGATGGATTACGGTACCGTACTTGGGCACGGATCTTACATGGGTCCGGATTATACGGCAGAGGCGTTGAAGATTTACACGGAAGGGATGCAAGAGTATAAAGCAAAAGAACTTTATAATAAACCATTCTCGCAACTATCCAAAGATGAAAAAACGATCATTCGTGATAAAGTAATTAAAGAAATGCGGAAAAACCGCTACAACCCTGTTACTGATGTGCTTGTGCTAACCGATGCGCAAGTGTATGGACTGGAAAAAGTCCGCGATTATTATCGCGATGTATTCACCAACGGTGACGGCTGGGGATTGAAAAAAGGGTTAATTAAAGAATCAGACATGCCAAAAGCACATCGCGCCTGGGTAGCGGACAGCGACCAAATTCAGCAAATCGCCGACTTCTTCTTCTGGACAGCTTGGTTATCAAGCACTCCAAGAATTGGGGACCACATTACGTATACAAACAACTGGCCATATTATGAAGATGCAGGGAATACGATGTCGTTTTCCGCCATGTGGTGGAGCGGAGCAAGCGTGACCATCTTAATTTTATTCGTCGGGATTATTTTGTTCTTCTTCTACCGCTATCAATTAAGCATGCAGGAAGCATATAAAGAAGGGCAATTCCCGGTTATCGATTTGCGTAAGCAGCCTTTGACTTCTTCGCAAGTGAAATCAGGAAAATACTTTGCGATTGTTGCTGTGCTGTTTTTCGTTCAATCGATGTTTGGTGCGTTGCTTGCCCATTATTATGTAGAGCCAGACAGCTTTTTCGGCATCAAATGGATTCATGATTTATTGCCGTTTAACATTGCGAAAGGCTACCATTTACAGTTAGCGATTTTCTGGATTGCGACATCATGGCTGGGCATGGGGATTTTTATCGCGCCGCTTGTCGGCGGACATGAGCCGAAAAAACAAGGGCTTCTCGTTGATATTTTGTTCTGGGCCCTCGTTGTTCTTGTCGGCGGCAGCATGATCGGCCAATGGCTCGGTGTGAACGGATATTTAGGAAACAGCTGGTTCTTGCTTGGCCATCAAGGATGGGAGTACATTGAGCTTGGCCGCATTTGGCAAATCATCTTGGTAGTGGGCATGCTCATTTGGCTGTTTATCGTCTTTCGCGGCATTAAGAGCGGCTTAAAACGGGAGAGCGATAAAGGCGGATTAATTCACTTATTGTTCTACTCGGCGATTGCGGTGCCGTTCTTTTACATCTTTGCGTTCTTTATGAAACCGGACACAAACTTTACGATGGCCGATTACTGGCGCTGGTGGATTATCCACTTGTGGGTGGAAGGAATTTTTGAAGTGTTTGCGGTTGTTGTAATCGGCTTTTTGTTGGTGCAAATGAAACTTGTCACAAAAAGCTCTACAGTAAGAGCGTTATATTTCCAATTTACGATCTTGCTTGGCAGCGGGGTCATTGGAATTGGCCACCACTATTATTACAACGGTTCGGCGGAAATATGGATTGCGCTTGGTGCCGTCTTCTCGGCGCTCGAAGTCATTCCGCTTACATTGCTTATTTTAGAAGCATATGAGCAATACAAAATGATGCGCGACGGCGGCGTCAACTTCCCTTATAAGTCGACGTTCTGGTTTTTGATTTCTACAGCGATTTGGAACCTAGTCGGCGCCGGTGTTCTTGGATTCCTCATCAATTTGCCAGCCGTAAGTTATTTCGAACACGGACAATTTTTAACGCCGACTCACGGCCATGGGGCGATGATGGGAGTATACGGCATGTTCGCCATTGCGGTGTTGCTGTATTCGCTGCGCAATATCGTCAAGCCGGAAGCATGGAACGATAAATGGTTAAAATTCGCATGCTGGATGCTCAATATCGGGCTTGCAGGGATGATTGCAGTGACGCTATTGCCAATCGGTATTCTGCAAATAAAAGAAGCGTTTGAACATGGCTATTGGGCATCGCGTTCTCCAGCGTTTTTACAACAGGATCTTGTGCAAACCTTGCTTACGATCCGTGCTGTTCCAGATACGATTTTCTTAATTGGTGTCATTGTGATGATGGTGTTCAGCGTCAAATCGCTATTCCATTTGCGCAAACCGACACACGGTGAGGAAGAAGCGCTTCCGGTGGTCGATTTAACCAAAGAAGAATAAATAAAAAAGAATCACAGCACAAATCGCTGTGATTCTTTTTATCTTCGTATGATAGCGCTTTCTATCTTGTTCGTTGTTAACTCTTCTTCGCTTCTTCTTTTTCTTCGTAACATTGAAAACAATACAACGTTTCTTTTTCATCGCTAATGATGCCGTTTAAAAACCCATGCAAACAATGTATCGGTTTGCCGCACTGCGAACAAAAGCCAACAAGCTCTTCCAACATCATTTCTCCTTTCATAAACGATTGAAAATTATCATTCGTAAGTTGTGATGTTCATCACTACGACAAACGACAAAAGCGATTATGATGTGTATATAATTCATTATACTATAAAGGAGGCAACAATTATGAGTCAATTTGCTGCAAAAATTCATGCACCTGATTATGAACCGCGCGAAAGACATCCTGCGATCTTTCGTTTATTCGATAGCCTGAAGCCAGGTGAAGTGATGGAATTAACAAACGATCATGATCCGCGTCCGCTGCATTATCAGTTTATGATGGAACGTCCAGATCAATTTACTTGGGAGTACTTAGAAGAAGGACCGGAAATTTGGCGAGTTGCCATCGGCAAAAAATAAATCAGATTTTTAGAAAAGATTCCCGAAAAATTACGGGAATCTTTTCTTTTCGCTGCCTTCATGATACAGTGAAACAAAGAGTTGGAGAAAGGGGACAGACGGTGAAAGGAATGACAGGGGTTGTTCTTGCAGGGGGTCAGTCGCGGCGTTTTGGCAGCCCGAAAGCGTTTGCCAAGTTTAAAGGAAAATATTTTTTTGAAATTGCTGTAGAAACATTACGCACAGTGGCAGAGGATATTTATATTGTTAGCCATCCTTCACTAGTAGACTGTTTTCGGCAAAAGACAGTGGAAAAAGTGATCATGGACGATGAACGGTATCGTGGGCAAGGGCCGCTGGCGGGAATCTATACGGTTATGAAAAAAAGCGAAGCGGAATGGATATTTGTGCTTCCGTGCGATATGCCGTATATGCGGCCGGAAGTTGCGGAAAAACTTGCTAAATATGCGAACGAGAAGTTTGATGCGATTATATGCGCGCATTTCGGCCGAATTCAGCCGTTAGTTGGCATGTATCATCGACGGACATTCGAGCAAATCGAAAAGCTGCTGCAAGCAAAGGATAACAGAATGAAGTCGTTGCTTCATCGTTGTCATGTTCGCTATGTGACGGAGCAAGATTTTTGGGAAAATGAGATCGTATTTCGCAATGTAAATAAACCGAATGAGTTTGACGATATTGTGACATAAATCGCTTTGTGATATATGTCACATGAGTGTTTCCCCCTATGCAGTACAATGAAAGCAAGGAGGGGAACATAGTGAGGGACTTTAACGAAAATCCGTTTATTGTGATTTGGGAATTAACAAGGGCATGTCAATTAAAATGTCTTCATTGCCGGGCCGAGGCGCAATACCATCGCGATCCGCGCGAATTGACATTTGAAGAAGGGAAAAAGTTAATTGATGATATATATGAGATGGATCAGCCGCTTCTCGTGTTTACCGGCGGGGATCCGCTCATGCGTCCGGATGTATATGATCTTGCGAAATATGCGATTGACAAAGGCCTTCATGTTTCAATGACGCCGAGCGCGACACCGAACGTGACAAAAGAAGCAATTCGAAAAGCGAAGGAAGTTGGGCTTTCCCGTTGGGCGTTTAGTTTGGACGGGCCAAACGCGGAAATTCATGACCATTTCCGCGGAACGCCTGGTTCCTTTGATTTAACGATCAAAGCGATTGAATATTTGCATGAGCTTGATATCCCGGTGCAAATTAACACCGTTATTTCCCGTTACAATGTTCATGCCCTTGATGAAATGGCAGAGTTGGTTGAAAAACTAAAATGTGTGCTTTGGAGCGTCTTTTTCCTTGTACCGACCGGGCGGGGAAAAGAATCGGACATGATTTCCCCGGTAGAGCATGAAAAAGTGTTTCGCTGGCTTTATGAAACGAGCAAGCGCGTCCCGTTTGACATAAAAACAACGGCAGGACAGCATTACCGCCGTGTTGTTTTGCAAGCGAAAATGCGGGAAAATCAAATAGCCAGCGACGGAATCCGCTATGAAGACGTGCTGGCCAAAGGGCTGACCGGTCAAGTCGACGGTCTTGGCCGTGCGCCAAAAGGAGTCAACGACGGCAACGGATTTGTTTTTATTTCTCATATTGGTGATGTCTATCCGAGCGGACTGCTTCCGGTAAAAGCCGGAAACGTCCGGGAAACGCCGCTCGCGGAAATTTACCGGAATTCGCCGATTTTCCAAGACTTGCGCAGCCCTGATAAATATAAAGGAAAATGCGGCGTATGCGAATTCCGCTACGTTTGCGGCGGCTCGCGCTCGCGGGCGTATGCTGTTACCGGCGATTACTTAGAAAGTGAACCGTATTGCGTATACATTCCAAAAGCATTGCGGCAAAAAGGCAAGCGTTTATCTTAATCACCATGTTCACTGGCTCTCTTTTATGGGAGCCAGTTTTTTATTTACGCGTTCACAGAAATGGTTTTCTAGGCATGTTTATAAATAAACAGGAAATGATAAAGATGGAAATCCACTTTTTACAATTATGTGACACTACCAAAAAATGTGATGAAATTCACAAACATTCTTTTTTCATTTCCGTATGATGGACACAAAAGCAGATAAATTTAATTATATGGCTGTGATCAAAAAGGAGCATTCCTG
>NZ_BAWO01000021.1 GCF_000632715.1 Parageobacillus caldoxylosilyticus NBRC 107762
AGGTGTTTCCCGGTTCCATCGCGAGGAGTCGATTTTTATAGATTTTAGTAACCAGGAAATACAATGTCCCGGAAAACACAAAAGTTCGTCGTTTATTTAATGTTGATTTCCATGCTCATTACCACGATTTTAGCCGGCATTAGCATGTGGTTTTAATTAGAAAAGCGGAGGCGGCGGGGTCATCCGTTTTTCAACAGGTCGCTTGTCTGCACGAAAAAGGCAAGCTCCGTGATGAGGAAGCTTGCCTTTTCATCAAAGCGCCCCATATCGCTTGGCAATCGAATAAAACGATTCATTGCTGCGGATAATCAGCACTTTTGTGCCGATCGGCACTTTTTCGTATACCTGTTCGACGTCTTGATTATACATGCGCACACAGCCTAGCGAGACATATTTTCCGATGGAGGCTGGGTTGTTGGTGCCGTGGATTCCATATATGCGGCCGCCCGTTCCTCGCGCATTAAAACCGATCCATCGCGTTCCAAGCGGATTGTTTGGCGCACCGCCTGGAATGTTTTTTTTGCGGTAATACGGATTTTTCGCTTTCACCGTCACGGTAAACAGCCCTTCCGGCGTTAATGACGCATTGACGCCCGTCGCCACTGGATATACTGATTCAATTCTTCCGTTACGGATAAAGGCCATTTTATTGGTTGTCTTATTGATAATGATCAACGGAGTTATCTCCGCTGCGGAAAAGTCAAGAAACGACAAGAACGAAGAAACGAACAACATGGCTGCTAGCAGAAAGCGTACCATTTTGTTTCACCCTTTTTCCGTTGTTTTTATTATAGTGTGAAACAAACGCAGTGCAAGCATGCATCGTTCGCCCATCGCAGCGGAAGTTTATTTTTTCCTTTCCGATACACCAAACTGACTTTTAATAATCAAATATTGCTCCAACTCTTTTACTAAATGCAATAGCGCGGCGCGTTCCTCAAATTCTTCGCGTGTTTTTGGAAGCGGCATCGTTTCAAACCGTTTTCGCATATCATAAAGCTCGCGGAGAAAACGGTCGGCCGTATTGCCCGGATGAATGGCATCGCTTAATTTGTCGATAAAATCGGCGATCATCATGCGTTGCTCTACCGTATACGTCAGCGAAGTAACAAGCGGCAGCACTCTTTCTATAATTTCCAGCTGTCTTTCCCGCATGCGAAAATAATGAACATATTCGTCCTCGTACCGCAGCATGCGATTTTCGACATTGCGCAGCGCCAATTGCTTTGCCTGCTGCAGCGTCTCGGCCGCAAGCGGCAATTCTTTTCCGTCCCAATCCGTTTCATTTGTGCGCAAATAGCGGACAATCTCTTTTAAAATAATGCGGAATAAATCTTCGACAATGCGCTGATATTCCTTTAGCTTCTTTTCTGCGCTTGGCATATACATATTCATCAACAGCGCCACGCTCATACCGATGGCAATCAGCAGCAGTTCATTGAAAATAATGGACCATGTAAACTGCCTTGCTGCGTACAAATGGAGAATAATGACCGAGCTGGTGACGATCCCCTCATTTACCTTCAGCCATACGGTCGTCGGAATAAAAAAGAGAAGCAATAGTCCGACCGTAAACGGATAATAGCCGATCCCTCGGAAAAAGATATAAGAAAACAACATCGCTACGACACAGGCGACAAAGCGAGCCCATGCCGTTTGCAGCGATCGTTTTTTTGTGACTTGAATGCATAAAATCGTAATAATGCCGGCAGAGGCAAAATTATGTAACCCTGCTAGCTGGGCGATGCTAATCGAAAGCGCGGTGCCTATTGCTGTTTTCGCTGTGCGGTATCCGATTTTCACCATTTCTTCATTCCCCTGACCAAAATTAAAAAAGATGATCCAAAGATCATCTTTTTATTGTACTTCATTATAACATCTTTTCAAGAAATTCTTGAGCCCGCTTGCTTTTCGGAGATGCAAAAAATTCATGTGGCGGCGCGTCCTCGACAAGCTGGCCGCCGTCTAAAAACAACACCCGGTCAGCGACTTCACGGGCAAAGCCCATTTCATGAGTGACAATCGCCATCGTCATTCCCGTATGGGCAAGCGACTTCATTACTTCAAGAACTTCTTTGACCATTTCCGGGTCAAGCGCTGACGTTGGTTCGTCAAACAGCATCACATCCGGCGACATAGCAAGCGCCCTTGCAATCGCCACGCGCTGCTTTTGCCCGCCCGACAGCCGGCTTGGATATTCGTTTGCCTTTTGTTCCAATCCGACCTTTTTCAACAACTCGATGCCTTTTGCCTCCGCTTCGGCTTTCGTCATTCCTTTTACTTTAATCGGGGCATACGTGACATTTTCAAGCACGGTCATATGAGGAAACAAATGAAAATGTTGAAACACCATGCCGACATGCTGGCGCACTTTCATAATGTTTGTCTTTTTATCCGTAATTTCCTGGTCACCAATCCAAATTCTCCCCCGCGTCGGTTCCTCCAACAAGTTTAAGCAGCGTAAAAACGTCGATTTTCCCGACCCGGATGGACCGATCACCGCCACTACCTCGCCTTGCTTAATCGTTGTCGTAATTCCTTTTAATACTTCTAATTTCCCAAACGATTTATGCAAATCCTCGACTTTAATCACTTTTTCTCAATCTCCCTTCTAACGCTTTGCCAAGCAGCGTAAGAAGCATGACTAAAACATAGTAAATACATCCAGCAATCAATAGCGGCTCAATATACCGATAAACTTGTCCGCCAACGATGTAAGCCCGCCGCATGACATCCATTGCTCCAATTACCGTTACAACCGCAGATTCTTTCGTCAATGTAATCAATTCATTCATCAATGCCGGCAAAATATTTTTCAGCGCTTGCGGCAAAATAATGTCTCGCATCATTAGCTTATACGGAACACCAAGCGCCAGCGCCGCTTCCCGCTGTCCTTTATCAACGGCTAAAATGCCGGCACGGATAATTTCAGAGACATAGGCGGCGGAGTTTAACCCGAACGCGATGACCGCTGCGGGAAACGCGTCAATTTCAAAACCGGTAAGCTGCGGTATTCCAAAATAAATAAGAACAAGCTGTAATACAAGCGGCGTGCCGCGAAACACGGATGTATAGGCATCGGCAAACCATGTCAAAACCTTCATTCCGCCAATCTTCATTAACGCTAAAATAACTCCAAACACAAACCCTAACAACGCCGCAAAAACGACAATTTTTAACGTAACTGCGATTCCTTGCAATATATACGGAATTGATGGAACAATTTGCGAAAAATCTAAATTCACGTGAGCCTTCATCCTTCCTTGCAACATAGTGAAAACGTTCAAAAAGGAGATCAGATCCTTTTTGAACGCATAACTTTACTGGTCAAACCATTTTTTAATCAACTTGTCCACTTCGCCGTTTTTCATTTTTTCTTGCAATACTTTGTTAAACTCATCGCGCAGCTTGCTGCCTTTCGGGAAGGCGATAGCGGAGCCTGCTTCTTGTTCGCTTGTTGGCATCGTGTGCCCTTCTAATTTGCCATTGCTATTTTTCAAATACCCTTTTGCGACTGTATCTTCGATAATCGCTGCATCAAAGCGCCCTGCTTGAATCTCTTGAATTAACTCCGGAATGCGGTTGCGGCTTTCAATTTTCATGTCAACTGTCTTTGCAATTTTATTTGCTTCTCCTTCTTGAATCGAGCCAGTTTGAACACCAACCGTTTTTCCTTTTAAATCTTCGACCGTTTTAATGCCGCTTCCTTTTTTGGAAACGATCATGTTTCGCGCTACATAATACACATCCGAGAAATCAACGCTTTTCTTGCGTTTTTCCGTCGGTGTCATTCCCGCCAACACAAAATCGACTTTTCCCGACTGCAGTGCTGGGATAAGACCAGTAAAATCCATATCCACGATTTGAATTTCATATCCCAATTCTTTCGCAATCATTTTCGCCAAATCGACATCAAAGCCAATAATGTCATTCCCTTTCGCCGTATCAATATATTCAAATGGCGCATAGTCGGCGGAAGTGCCCATTTTTAATACTTTCTTTTGCTCTCCGCTTCCGTTTTTCTGCCCCCCTGTGCCACACGCCGAGAGCAAACCAATTAATAGAATGCTAGCAATAAAAAGCAACAACGATTTTTTCATACGGTGTCTCTCCCTCTCTGCTCAAAAAAATTAAATAATTTTTATAATATTATGAATAAGTTTTAAAGATTAATTAATAATACACACTTTGTTTTTGAATATATATTCTACGTTTTGTATATTAACACATTAAGTAATAATTATGCAATTCATATAAATAAATCATTTTTACTTTTTGAAAATAACAAGCAAATAAATAACGGAGCTGAAAAATTCAGCTCCGTTATACTTCATCACAATATTGATCAAATGCCGCCTGCAGCTTTTGAACGACTTCAATCGGCTCATGCCCTTCGATTTCATGGCGATGAATCATCATACAAAGCTTGCCATCCTTTAATAAAGCGAAAGATGGAGAAGAAGGCGGCTGTCCTTCAAAATATTCCCTTGCCCGCGCCGTTGCCTCTTTATCTTGTCCGGCAAATACGGTTACAAGATGGTCTGGACGTTTGTCATAATGAATCGCGTGTGCCGCTGCAGGACGAGCAATGCCCCCCGCACAACCGCATACCGAGTTAATCATCACAAGCGTTGTGCCTGGACGCTTGAATGCCGCATCAACTTCTTCAGGAGTACGCAACTCTTCAAAGCCAGCCTCCACGATTTCGCGGCGTGATTGTTCCACAATATCATTAAATAGTGGAAATTGAAACATGCTAAGCACCTCCTTCTCCTATCGTATCACATTTTTCCATTATGACCTACTTTCATATATCTTAATGAGTTCCCGTACCGCGGAAGTAACGGATTGTGTTCCAGAAATAACCTTATTTTCAATGACCGGCAGCTTCTCTTTTACCGCAGGATGGGAAAAGAAACTTGTTTCTAAATAATCTTTAATCATCGAGTAAATCCAATCTTTTTGTTGATGGCGCCGGCGCATATCAAACACGCCCGACTGTTTCGTCGTTTCCACAAACTTCTCAATCACGTTCCAAATCTCTTCGATGCCTTCTCCTAAAAGCGCCGAGCACGTATACGCTTTTGTTTCCCAGCCCGGCGTTGCTGGACGCAAATAGTGGAGAAATTGATTGTATTCTTTTTGGGCCGCCAACGCTTTCGGCTTATTGTCGCCATCCGCTTTGTTAATCACAATCGCATCGGTTAATTCCATAATTCCGCGCTTCATTCCTTGCAATTCGTCACCTGCTCCGGTCAACACCAGCATTAAAAAGAAATCGACCATGCCGCGGACGACAAACTCGCTTTGCCCGACGCCGACCGTTTCCACCAATATGATGTCATATCCCGCCGCTTCGCAAAGCATCATCGTTTCCCGCGTTTTGCGGTGCACCCCGCCAAGCGCTCCGCCTGATGGGGACGGACGAATAAAGGCGCGCGGATGGCGGGCCAGTGTTTCCATCCGTGTTTTATCGCCGAGGATGCTGCCGCCGGTAATGGAGCTGCTCGGATCGACCGCCAGCACAGCGACGCGATGTCCCTTTTCACATAAAAACGTGCCAAACGCTTCGATGAACGTGCTCTTCCCCGCTCCCGGCACACCGGTGATGCCGATGCGGATCGACTTGCCGACGTGCGGCAAAAGTTTATTTAGCACTTGCTGGGCGATGTCCATATGCTTCGCGGCATTGCTTTCCACCAAGGTGATCGCCTGCGCCAAAATCGTACGGTCATTGTTTAGCACGCCGGCGACATACTCCTCCACGGACCGTTCTTTTCGTTTCACCCACCGCTTCGGGGCGGACGGAGGAGCCGCTTTCACATACGTAGTGGCAAATTCGTCTTTCCTGTCCTCTTCCACCCATTCGGGACGCTGTGTTCGTTCGTCGCTCATTGGCTCACTTCCTCGTAACCGAGACGTTTATAAATTTCTTCGATCACTTTTTCGGCGGCAACTGGAATAACTGTTCCCGGCCCGAAAATGGCAGATGCGCCGTGTTGATATAAAAACTCATAATCTTGCGGCGGAATGACGCCGCCGACAACAACGATAATATCTTCGCGGCCAAGCTTGCGCAGTTCTTCCACCAATTGCGGCAGCAACGTTTTATGACCGCCGGCGAGCGAGCTGATGCCGACGACATGGACATCGTTTTCAACCGCTTGGCGCGCCGTTTCTTCCGGCGTCTGGAACAGCGGGCCGATGTCAACGTCAAATCCTAAATCGGCAAACGCCGTCGCGATCACTTTCGCCCCGCGGTCATGGCCGTCCTGCCCCATTTTCGCAATCATAATCCGCGGGCGACGCCCTTCCAATTCATAAAATTCATCGGTCATTTTTTTGACGCGTTCAAATTGCTCTTCATTTTGGAATTCGGAGCTGTACACGCCGCTAATCGAGCGGATCACCGCTTTATGGCGCTTCGCCACTTTTTCAATCGCATACGAAATTTCGCCCAATGTCGCACGGACGCGCGCCGCCTGCACGGCCAATTCAAGCAAATTTCCTTCTCCTGTTTCCGTCGCTTTCGTAATCGCGTCAAGCGCCTCTTGTACTTTTTGCTCATCGCGGGAGGCGCGCAGCTGTTTTAATCTTTCAATCTGGCGCATCCGCACCGCCGTATTGTCGACTTCTAAAATTTCAATCGGCTCTTCTTTTTCCGGACGGTATTTGTTGACGCCGATGATCGTTTCCGCCCCGGAGTCAATGCGTGCTTGGCGTCTTGCCGCCGCTTCTTCAATGCGCATTTTCGGAATCCCCGTTTCAATTGCTTTGGCCATGCCGCCAAGGCTTTCGATTTCTTCAATATGCTTCCACGCCCGTTTCATCAATTCGTTCGTTAACGTTTCTACATAATAAGAACCTGCCCATGGGTCAATGACATTGCAAATCCCCGTTTCATCTTGCAAGTAAAGCTGTGTATTACGGGCAATGCGCGCCGAGAAATCGGTCGGAAGCGCGATCGCTTCATCGAGCGCGTTCGTATGGAGCGACTGCGTATGGCCAAGCGCCGCCGCATGCGCTTCGATCAATGTGCGCACGACATTGTTAAACGGATCTTGTTCGGTCAAGCTCCATCCCGATGTTTGCGAGTGCGTCCGCAATGCGAGCGATTTCGGGTTTTTCGGGTTGAACGTTTTCATCATTTTCGCCCACATGATGCGCGCCGCGCGCATTTTCGCAACTTCCATGAAATAATTCATGCCGATCGCCCAGAAGAAGGAAAGCCGTGGCGCAAAGGAGTCGATATCAATTCCTGCTTTTAAGCCAGTGCGCACGTACTCCAATCCGTCAGCGAGCGTATACGCCAATTCAATATCGGCCGGCGCCCCCGCTTCTTGCATATGGTAGCCGGAAATGCTGATGCTGTTAAACTTTGGCATGTATTTTGAAGTGTACTCAAAAATATCCGCAATGATGCGCATCGACGTTTCCGGAGGATAAATGTAAGTGTTGCGCACCATATATTCTTTTAAAATATCGTTTTGAATCGTCCCGGAAAGCTTGTCTTGCGTGACGCCTTGCTCTTCGGCCGTGACAATATAAAACGCCATAATCGGCAGCACTGCACCGTTCATTGTCATCGACACCGACATTTGGTCAAGCGGAATGCCGTCAAACAAAATCTTCATATCCAAAACCGAATCGATCGCCACCCCTGCTTTGCCGACGTCGCCGACGACGCGTGGATGATCGGAGTCATAGCCGCGGTGGGTGGCAAGGTCAAAGGCAACGGACAGCCCTTTTTGCCCCATCGCCAAATTGCGGCGGTAAAAGGCATTGCTTTCTTCCGCTGTCGAAAACCCCGCATATTGCCGGATCGTCCACGGCCGATTCACGTACATCGACGGATACGGCCCGCGCAAATACGGTGGGATTCCCGGCATATAATCAAGAAAATCATAATCTTCGATATCTTTTTTCGTATAAAGCGGCTTAATGGCGATATGCTCATTCGTCTGAAACAGCAGGTCATCGATGGATGCCCGCACCTTGTCTTCGATCGCCTGTTTCCATTGTCGCTCATCTGCCGTTTGTTTTGTGATTTCTAGCGAAAGATTGGTAAAATCAACTTGTTTATTCATTGAGGGCCACCCCCATCTCTTTCATAAACGATACAATCATTTCATAACAGTTCGAACCGATATGGATAAAGCCATCGACCCCAGCCTCGATGAAAGTCTGTTCGATATCGGCCGGCTGTTTTCCGGCGACATACAGCTTCACGTTTGGCTTTGCCTGCTTGAACGCTTTGGCGATCGCCGGAACAATATCAGTGTAGCTTTCATCCGAGCCGCAAATAACATAATGCGTCCCGTTTGCATTGATTGCTTCTGACACCGCTTCCTCAGCGCTATGAACGCCTTCGCTTTTTTCAACAGCCATCCCGCCGGCTTCAAAAAAGCCGGTAATAAAATCGGCGCGCGCTTTATAGTTTGGAATATTTCCGATATTGATGAGATGAACGGCAGGGCGAGAACCGTATTTTTTCAGATAGGCTTCCGAAGCTTTGCGCAGCCGTTCGAACGGTTCGGCAAGGCGCCATTGTGTAATCGGCTTGACATGGATGGACGCTTCCTCTGTTTTCAATGCTGCTTCGATTTCCCGAGCGGTTGCTCGGCGCAAAGCCATGTCAACTGCCGTTTCGATCCATTGCTGATTGGCAAAGCCCGCCTGCAGCGCGGCAGCATGCTCTTTGTTGATGACGGATGAAGACCGCTGATGTTCGTTGCTTATATTCGTTTTTTCAACCGGTGCTTCCGCCAAGTTCGCGTAAAAATTGGTGCCGACAATTTTTTCTTTTCTCGTTTCGACGTTTTTCTTGCGCTGCCTTGCGACTGCTTCCACTTGCTCCTGCACAAAGCCGTCCGCGAGCGCCTGAACGATGCCGCCTCTTGCTTCAATTTGCTGGAACAGCTTCCACGCTTCTTCCGCCACTTGAGCCGTCAACGTTTCCACATAGTACGAACCGCCAGCCGGGTCAATGACATTGGCGATATGCGCTTCTTCCAACAAAATCAGCTGCGTGTTGCGGGCAATTCTCCGCGAAAATTCATCAGCTGGGCCGATCGCTTCGTCAAACGGAGAAACATGAAGGCTGTCTGTGCCGCCAACCGTTGCCGCAAACGCCTCGGCCGCCGCGCGAAGCATGTTGACATACGGATCGTACACCGTTTTCGTAAAATAGGACGTGCGTGCATGCATCGCGATTTTTTGCGATGACTCACTGCCGCCAAACGCTTTGACAATATTGGACCAAATGAGCCTTGCCGCGCGAAGCTTGGCGATTTCCATAAAAAAGTTGGAGCCGACAGAGAACGAAAACTGGATTCGCGGCGCAATGGCATCAACCGCCACTCCTCTTTCCAAGCAAGCACGGATATATTCCACTGCTGTTGCAAAGGCGAAAGCCAGCTCTTGCACTGCGTTCGCTCCGCCATTATGATACGGCTCGCCGCGGACGATCACCGTTTTTACGTTTGGCATATGTTCTTGCGCCCACTTCGTTACATCCGCCATGACATCATACAAAGCCGCAACCGATGGAGAGAGCTTTCCTGTTTCCGCCAGCGCGCCGATGGGATCCATGCCAATCGTTCCGCGCACCGTATTAAACGGTATTTGCCGTTGTTGCAAATAAGCGGCGAACAGCGCTAAAAATGAAAGCGACTGTGCTCCCGCATCGACGCGAAGCGAATACGTATCCAATGAAATACCGGAAAACATAGCTTCGATATCGTCAAGTGATGTAACTGGAAACCCTAACCGCTCCAATACGATATGGATTTCCGTTTGCCCTTTTTCCAAATCATGCTTGACGATCTCGTTCCACTCGGTTGGACTGCTTGCGGAAATTTCCTGGCTTACTTTCCAAGGTTCTTTGATATATCCATTTGGCCTGGTGCCGCGGATATAATTAGCAAAACCTGGATACTGTTCGATATAGGCAAGCTTCTCTACATCATGGCGCGTATAAATAGGCTGAATCGTGATATTCTCATATGTAGTCGAATACAATTTTTCGAACGGTTTCCCTTTTAATGACTTTTCCACTTCCTGCTTCCACTCCGCAAAGCTTGGAGCGGGAAACGTCACATTTTTCATCGTTGAAATATCGCTCACTATGTTTTCCCCCTTTTCAGTGCTTTCTCCCATCCATAGAAACCGCTTTCTTTTGCACTTTTAAAAATATTACTGATATTTTTTATTGTAGTACATGTGCATCGTTCTAGCAACGAACAAAAAACTTTTGCGAAAAGACAAAGCCTAAAATCGATCAAATTCCATTTGCTTTTTCATAGACGCTAAAACAAAAACAATGCCATGGGCCGTATATTCTTGCAATGCATACCAACAATTATCGGCTTTCATTTTTCCTGTTCCATCACTTCAGTAATAATAAATCATTTTTTCTAAGAGAAATTTCTATTAAAGAGTATTATAACACGAAAAACCTCACCACAAACGAATTTGCGGTGAGGTTCTCCTATATTAATAAATCGGCGTATTGTCTTTCGATACGTTTTCCAAAATCTCTTTGACACGCGCCAGGAAGCGGCCGCAAATGAGACCGTCTAAAACGCGGTGGTCAAGCGATAAACATAAGTTCACCATGTCGCGGATCGCGATCATGCCGTCTTTGACAACCGGGCGTTTGACAATCGATTCGACCTGCAAAATCGCTGCTTGCGGATAGTTGATGATGCCCATCGATTGCACCGAACCGAAAGAGCCGGTGTTGTTCACTGTAAACGTGCCGCCTTGCATGTCTTCCGGGCGGAGTTTGCCGGCGCGCACTTTGGCGGCGAGCTCGGCGATTTCACGGGCGATGCCTTTGATTGATTTTTCGTCGGCGTGCTTAATGACTGGCACGAATAACGCATCATCTGTTGCAACGGCGATTGAGATATTGATATCTTTTTTCTGCACGATTTTGTCGCCCGCCCACATCGAGTTGAGCTGCGGGAATTCTTTGAGCGCCTGGGCGACCGCTTTGACGAAGAAGGCAAAATACGTTAAATTGAAGCCTTCGCGTTTTTTGAATTCGTCTTTGATTGAGTCGCGATACGCAACCAAGTTTGTGACATCGACTTCGACCATCGTCCAGGCGTGCGGCGCTTCGTGCTTGCTGCGAAGCATGTTCGCGGCGATCGCTTTGCGCACCGGTGTGACCGGAATTTCGATGTCTCCTGCTTGAACAGGGACGTTTGGAGCCGTTGGTTGTTTTGGAGCAGCTGCTGGTTCTGCTTTTGGCGCTTCCTGCGCTGGTGTCGGCTGCGGTGCAGGCTGGGCCGAAGCGGCTGGCTGCCCACCGGCTTTCGGGATATTTCCGGATTCGATGAGTTTTAACAAATCTTTGCGCGTAATCCGTCCGCCCAGCCCCGTTCCTTGCACTTGCTCCAAATCAATATTATGTTCTTGAGCGAGGCGAAGAACGGCTGGCGAATAGCGCCCTTTATTGGCCCGATCCGCTTTTTTCGGAGCTTGGGCAGCTTCTTCCTTTGTTTCTTCTGCTTTCGGTGCTTCCTCTTGTTTCGTTTCCGCTGCTGTTCCTTCTCCTTCCACTTCCATCGTACAAATCACGGCGCCAACCGGCAGCGTTTCTCCTTCCTTCGCGATAATTTCTTTGATCACGCCCGTAAATGACGAAGGAATTTCCGCGTTTACTTTATCGGTCATGACTTCGGCGATCGGATCGTATTTATTGACTTTGTCGCCGACGGAAACGAGCCATTTGCTGATCGTGCCTTCGGTGACGCTTTCCCCAAGCTGGGGCATGGTAAGTTGTTCAATTGCCACGTAGATGACCTCCTATCTCCGTTCAAATCTGCATTTTGAATCGCAAAAATCCGCCTGCTTAAAACGCTGCTAGCTTGCGCATCGCTTTTTCCACTTTATCCGGGTTGACCATAAAGAATTTTTCCATCGTTGGCGCGTATGGCATCGCCGGAACGTCTGGACCGGCAAGGCGCATAATTGGCGCATCTAAATCAAACAAGCAATGTTCAGCGATAATGGCGGCCACTTCGCTCATGACGCTTCCTTCTTTGTTATCTTCCGTAATCAGAAGCACTTTTCCTGTTTTGCTTGCTGCTTCAATAATCGCTTCTTTATCTAACGGATATACCGTACGCAAATCAAGAATATGAACGGAAATGCCGTCTTGCGCTACCCGTTCTGCCGCTTGCAGCGCAAAATGAACGCATAACCCATACGTAATAACGGTAATATCGTCGCCCTCGCGTTTAACGTCGGCTTTGCCGATTGGCAATACGTAATCGTCTTCCGGCACTTCACCTTTAATCAGACGATACGCGCGCTTATGTTCAAAGAAAAGAACCGGATCTTCATCGCGAATCGCCGCTTTCAAAAGCCCCTTCACATCATACGGAGTCGATGGCATGACAATTTTTAAACCTGGCTGATTCGCAAAAATCGCTTCCACCGATTGTGAATGATATAATGCGCCGTGAACGCCGCCGCCGTACGGGGCGCGGATGACGATCGGGCAGTTCCAGTCGTTGTTTGAACGGTAGCGAATGCGGGCCGCTTCAGAAATAATTTGGTTGACCGCCGGCATGATGAAATCGGCAAATTGAATTTCGGCAATCGGGCGCAGTCCGTACATCGCCGCGCCAATGCCGACGCCAACGATCGCGGATTCGGCCAGCGGAGTGTCAATGACTCGCTCTTCGCCGAACTGTTCATACAATCCTTGCGTCGCTTTAAATACTCCGCCCTTTTTGCCCACGTCTTCCCCTAATACGAAAACGCGCGGGTCGCGTTCCATTTCCTCACGAATCGCCATCGTCACAGCATCAATATAGGAAATCACTGGCATCGTCCATTCCCCCTTACTTCTCTGCGTATACGTACTTTAAGGCATGTTCTGGTTCTGCATACGGCGCTTTTTCTGCATAATCCGTCGCTTCGTTCACCTGCTTCATGACGCGGTCGTGAATTTCTTTCTCCAGTTCATCTGTCAATACACCGACTTCTTTCAAATATTTCGCAAACGAAATAATCGGATCTTTGGCGCGCGCTTCTTCCAACTCTTCTTCGGAACGGTATGCGCGTTGGTCGTCGTCGGAAGAATGCGAGGTTAAACGATAGGAAACCGTTTCAATCAATGTCGGTCCTTCGCCGCGGCGGGCGCGGTCCGCTGCTTCTTTGACAACTCTGTACACTTCAAGCGGATCGTTTCCGTCTACCGTATAGCCCGGCATGCCGTAGCCGATGGCGCGGTCCGATACTTTTTCGCATGCCAATTGTTTTGAAATTGGCACGGAAATCGCGTATTTGTTGTTTTCGCACATGAAAATGACAGGCAATTTATGCACGCCGGCAAAGTTGGCACCTTCATGGAAATCGCCTTGGTTCGATGATCCTTCCCCGAACGTCACAAAAGCGACAAAATCTTTCTTTTCCATTTTCGCCGCCAGCGCGATGCCAACTGCATGCGGCACTTGCGTCGTTACTGGAGATGAGCCGGTGACGATGCGATTTTTCTTTTTCCCGAAGTGACCCGGCATTTGCCGGCCGCCAGAGTTCGGATCTTCGGCTTTTGCAAACGCGGAAAGCATTAATTCCGTCGGTGTCATTCCAAATGTTAAAACAACGCCCATATCACGGTAATAAGGCAAAACGTAATCTTTCGTGCGGTCAAGGGCAAATGCCGCGCCGACTTGCGCCGCTTCTTGTCCTTGGCAAGAGATAACGAACGGAATTTTTCCAGCGCGGTTTAATAACCACATACGCTCGTCGATTTTGCGAGCCAACAACATCGTTTCATACATTTGCAATACCGTTTCATCGCTTAAGCCTAGCGCTTGGTGACGATTTTCTGCCATCGAAACAACCTCCCTTTATTCGCTTAAAAATGAATCGCTTTTCCATCCACAGCAAGCGCCGCTTCTGCCATCGCCTCTGATAACGTCGGATGCGGATGAATCGTATGCGCGACCTCCCATGGCGTCGCGTCGAGGACGCGGGCGAGTCCCGCTTCGGAAATCATATCGGTTACGTGAGGACCGACCATATGAACACCAAGCAAG
Source organism: Parageobacillus caldoxylosilyticus NBRC 107762 (assembly GCF_000632715.1). Lineage (GTDB taxonomy): Bacteria > Bacillota > Bacilli > Bacillales > Anoxybacillaceae > Saccharococcus > Saccharococcus caldoxylosilyticus. The sequence goes on from NZ_BAWO01000021.1 coordinate 14,058, forward strand.
TCGTTCGTTTTTTGATCGGCTATGATTTTCACAAATCCTTCCGCTTCGCCAAACACGAGCGCTTTGCCGATCGCTTTAAACGGGAATTTGCCGACTTTTACTTCATATCCTTTTGCTTTCGCTTCTTCTTCCGTCAAGCCGACACTTGCGACTTCCGGACGGCTGTAGACGCATTTCGAAATCATGGTATAGTCGATTGGTGATGGATTTTGGCCAGCGATATGCTCTACAGCAACGATTCCTTCATGAGACGCTACGTGCGCTAGCTGCAAACCGCCAATGACATCGCCAATCGCATAAATATGCGACTCTTTCGTTTGATAAAACTCGTTCGTTTGAATAAATCCCTTTTCTACGACAATATCTGTATTTTCGATGCCGATTCCTTCAATGTTTGCCTGCCGGCCGACGGAAACGAGCATTTTTTCGGCGGTAAATGTTTTTTGTTCGCCTTTATATTCCGCTTTAATCGTGACCCCGTTTCCTTTTTCCAATGTTTCTGAAAGCACTTTCGCCTCTGTCACAATCGTAATGCCGCGGCGTTTTAAGAGCTTTTCCACTTCTTTGGAGACGTCGTGATCTTCCGTCGGCAAAATGCGGTCGGCGTATTCTAGCACCGTCACGTCAACGCCGAAATCATTCAGCATTGATGCCCATTCAATGCCAATGACACCGCCGCCGACGATAATAATCGAAGAAGGAAGAGTTTCCATTTGCAACGCTTCATCGGATGTCATGACCAATTTGCCGTCAATGTCAAGACCCGGCAGCGTCCGCGGGCGCGAACCCGTGGCGATGATGACATTTTTGGGCACGAGCATCTCATTTTCCGAACCATCATTCATTTCCACGGAAATCGTTCCCGGCATTGGCGAGAAAATCGATGGTCCTAAAATGCGACCAGTGCCGGCATAGACGTCAATTTTTCCTTTTTTCATCAGGTGTTGGACGCCTTTATGGAGCTGTTCGATAATGGCTGCTTTGCGCGCCTGCACTTTGGCGAAGTCAAGGCGCACATCGTTTGCCACGACGCCGAACGTTTCGCCGTTTTTCGTTTGCGCATATACTTCCGCACTCCGCAGCAGCGCCTTGCTTGGAATGCAGCCCGCATGCAGACATGTTCCGCCCAGCTTTCCTTTTTCGACAACGGCTGTTTTTAACCCTAACTGGGAAGCACGAATCGCCGCCACATATCCTCCAGTTCCGCCGCCAAGGATGACGAGATCATATTCTTTTGCCATATCCTTTTCTCCTTTCTATCGCAAAACGGTTGTGTGTACCACATTTCCGCTTGGATATACTTTTTCTTTTTCTTCGCCGCTCAACACGCGCAACGCTCCTTCCGCAAGCGCTTGCAATTCGTTTTCGCCGGGATGGACAATGACGTCGGCAATCCAGTAAACGCGATCGCTAATTTCCTTCACAAACTGTTTTCCGTAAGCAAGACCGCCTGTTAAAATAATCGCGTCGACTTGTCCCTCCAATACAGCACTTGCCGCTCCGATTTCTTTTGCGACTTGATAGGCCATGGCACTATATACGAGCTTCGCCTTCTCATCGCCCGCTTCAATCATTTTTTCGACTTTTACCGCATCGTTGGTGCCGAGATAACCGACTAATCCGCCTTTGCCGACGAGCATGCTCATCACTTCATCACGGAAGTATTCGCCGGAAAAGCATAAAGAAACGAGGTCGCCTGCTGGTACAGTTCCGGCGCGTTCCGGGCTAAATGGGCCTTCGCCATCCAATCCGTTATTGACATCGACTACCCGGCCTTTTTTATGAGCGCCAACAGTAATTCCGCCGCCCATATGAGCGACAATGAGGTTGAGCTCTTCATACGATTTGCCGAGCTGCTTGGCGACGCGGCGCGCTACCGCCTTTTGATTGAGCGCGTGAAAAATACTTCTCCGTTCAATGAGCGCAAATCCAGAAATGCGGGCGATTGGCTCAAGTTCATCGACGACAACAGGATCAACGATAAAGGCAGGAATATTTAACGCCGAAGCAATTTCATGAGCTAAAATGCCGCCAAGATTCGAAGCATGCTGGCCGGAATAGCCTTTGCGCAAATCTTCGAGCATCTGTTCATTGACGCGGTACGTGCCGCCCTCAATTGGGCGCAAAAGCCCGCCGCGGCCACAAACAGCACTTAACTTGGAAAGATTAATTCCCTCTTCATCGAGCGCGTCTAGAATCGTTTGTTTGCGAAATTCATATTGATCAATAATCGATGGATAGCGCTGCAGCGTTTCTGCGTCATGGCGAATCGTTTTTTCAAAAATGGAGCGTTCATTTTCAAACACGCCAATTTTTGTCGAGGTCGACCCGGGATTAATGGTTAAGATGCGAAACTTCTGCTCTTGCAACGGTTGCTACCTCCATTCTGGGGGCGGAAGCAGAAAATATTTTCATGCTTTTCCGCTTCCGCTTATATTGTCCTTAACGACCGCGACGACGGCTTAAAATATGATGACCGTTTTGCAAAAATTGGCTGCGGGACTTGCGCATCGTTTCAATGCGTTCCTCCGCAAGACGGTCTGCCGCTTGATACGTCGGAATGCCGTCGCGTTTCGCAATGGCAAATACTTTTTCGATGTTGTCGTAAATTTGCTCAATTTTTTTCATCGCCCGTTCCCGGTTGTAGCCATACAACTCATCCGCGACGTTAATGACACCGCCGGCATTGATGACATAATCCGGCGCATACACGATGCCCATTTCATGAATGATATCGCCATGTCTCGGCTCTTTTAGCTGGTTGTTCGCCGAACCGGCAATGACTTTCGCTTTTAATTGCGGAATCGTTTGATCGTTAATGATGCCACCAAGCGCACATGGGGCAAAAATATCGCAATCGACGCCGTAAATATCGTTCGGGTCCACCGCTTTGGCGCCAAACTCTTCAACGGCGCGCTGCACCGCTTCTTTGTTAATGTCAGTGACAATAAGTTGCGCCCCTTCTTCATGAAGATGACGGCATAAATGATAGGCGACATTGCCAACCCCTTGCACGGCAATGACTTTTCCTTCCAATGAATCGCTTCCAAACGCTTCTTTTGCCGCTGCCTTCATGCCGCGGTACACCCCATATGCCGTTGCTGGAGACGGATTGCCTGATGAGCCGAATTCTGGTGAAATGCCTGTCACATAATCTGTTTCTTGGTAGATGATATCCATATCGGCAACGGTGGTGCCGACATCTTCCGCGGTGATATAGCGGCCGTTTAATCCCTGAATAAAGCGGCCGAACGCGCGGAACATTGCTTCATTTTTATCTTTGCGCGGATCGCCGATAATGACCGTTTTCCCGCCGCCAAGATTGAGTCCTGCCGCAGCGTTTTTATACGTCATGCCGCGCGCTAAGCGGAGCGCGTCTTCAATCGCTTCTTCTTCCGAGTTATACATCCACATGCGCGTACCGCCTAATGCTGGGCCGAGCGTTGTATCGTGAATAGCGATAATCGCTTTCAATCCCGATTCTTTATCTTGGCAAAACAACAATTGTTCATAATCGTATTTTTCCATGTATTTAAACAATTCCATGATGACTTCCTCCCTAATGGTTTATTTGGACGCGGAACAAACCGCGAGCGCTAACGAATACAGTTTGCTTTCCGCCGAATCGGCGCGTGATGTAAGGACAATCGGCGCCTTCGCTCCAGCGATGACGGCCCCGACTTTGGCATTGGCAAAATAAACAAGCGATTTATACAGCATGTTTCCCGCTTCAATGTCAGGAACGAGCAAAATATCTGCCCTGCCTGCCACTTCACTGTCAATGCGCTTATGTTCCGCCGCTATAGACGAAACAGCATTATCGAGGGCAAGTGGTCCATCAATGATGCAATCTTTTATTTGTCCGCGTTTTTGCATCATGGTCAGCGCTGCCGCATCAACAGTGGCCGGCATCGCCGGATTGACTACTTCCACCGCCGCCAGCGGCGCCACTTTCGGTGTGGCAATGCCAATCGACCGTGCTACAGCAACGGCATTCGCCACAATTTGTACTTTTTGTTCCAAATCCGGCGAAATGTTCATTGCCGCATCCGTCACCATGATGAAACGGTCATAGCCAGGAACTTCAAATACAGCCACATGGGAAAGCACCTTTCCCGTCCGCAAGCCGTACTCCTTGTTTAACACTGCTTTTAACAACGTAGCGGTTGGGATGTTCCCTTTCATCAGGACATTTGCCTCATTTAAGTGAACAGATTTTACCGCCAGCTCAGCTGCTTGCACAGTAGAATTGGCATGAACGATTTGAATATGGCCGGAATCCGCATAGCCTTTTCGCCTTAACAGTTGCACAATTTGTTCACGGTCTCCATACAACACAAACTTTCCGAAATGGCGATCGAGCGCCATCGTCACGGCATCAATCACTTCTTCATCTTCCGCTGCCGCGACAGCTACCGTCATATCGGCATATTTGGTTGCATGATCGATCAACGATTGCAGCTTCATCTTATACACCAACCTCTTCGTCAAAATTTACGGTGGCACTTTATTAACATGCAAAAAGCGTGCCAACCCAAAAAATTGAAAGCGCTTTATTTTTTCGGATTTTATTTTGCTGGTTATACGCAATAATTTGCATACCGTGCAAATTATTGCGTGCTATTTTTGTCAATTCCATATTTCTCCAGCTTGTAATATAAATTACGAATAGAAATGCCAAGCGCCCGCGCTGTCGCCGTTTTATTGTTGTTGTATTTTCGCAGCGCCTGCTCGATAATGCCCGCTTCGTATTGCTCTACCATCTCTTCAAGCGGACGAATTTCCAGCTCCTTTTCATTTTTGCGGAAAGGGGAATCGGCCCGCGAAATATCAAGGGGCGGAATATGATGAACATCGATCATCACTTCATTAAACTTCATAAAAATCATCGCCCTGCCTAATACGTTTTCCAATTCACGCACATTCCCCGGCCAATCGTAAGCGAGCAAGCGATCAAGAGCGGCCGGTGTGACTCCTTCGACGTTGCGCCCGTAATCTTGGTTCAGCTTCTGAATTAAATGCTGGCACAACGCCGGGATATCTTCCTTCCTTGCCCGCAGTGGCGGAATGTAAATCGGCATGCGGTTTAAGCGGTAATATAAATCTTCGCGGAATGTCCCTTCGGCAATCGCTTTCTCTAAGTTGACATTCGTGGCGGCAATGACGCGGACGTTAATCGGTATTGGCTTTGTGCCGCCGACACGGACGATTTCCCCTTCTTGCAGAACGCGAAGCAATTTCGCCTGTGTATTCGCGGAAAGCTCGCCGATTTCATCAAGGAAAATGCTGCCGTTGTTCGCCTCTTCAAATAAACCGCGTTTGCCGCCGCGTTTTGCCCCGGAAAATGCTCCTTCTTCATAACCAAATAGCTCGCTCTCCAACAGTGTTTCAGAAATGGCCGCACAATTGACACGGATAAATTTGTTGTATTTTCTATCACTTGCATTATGAATCGCATGGGCGAACAATTCTTTTCCCGTGCCGGATTCACCGCGCAGCAATATCGTCGCCGGCGTTTTTGCGGCCACTTTCGCTTGTTCAATTGCTACCTTTATTTCCTCCGACGTGCCGATAATATCGGCAAACGAATATTTCGCTTCAAGCGTGCGGATAATTTGCCTTGCCCGATTGAGCTCCGCTGTCAGCCGCTGAATCTCGGATACGTCATGAATCACCCCGACGCTGCCTTTCAGCACTCCGTCGACAATAATCGGCGCCACATTCACGACCACATCGCGGTTTTTCGGGCCGACCTTCATGCGCACCCCGCGGACAGGCCGTCGCGTTTTTAGCACTTGCATATGCATGCTTTCCCCTTCGGCAATATCGGCTGTCGCCGGCTTGCCGATTACTTCTTCTTCCGACAGGCCGGTAATGCGCGTATACGCCGGGTTAATTAAAATGCCGTTTCCATGCTCATCGACAACGGAAATCGCTTCCTCTGATGAATGAATAATCGCTTCGAGCATCATGCGCATTTCTTTTAAATCGGTAATTTCCTCGGCCAGTTTCACCAATTCGGTAATATCTTTAAAAATCGCCAGAGCGCCGAACAGTTTCCCGGTCTCATCGATCATCGGAATTCTTGTCGTGATAACTTTTTTCCCGTTGGCTAGCTTTACTTCTTGGTGAAATTCCGTCTGTTTCGTTTTTAATACCCGCGGCAGCCCGCTTGTCGGCAGAACTTCTAAAATGTGTTTCCCGATTACTTTTTCCTTGTCCACTTCAATCATTTCGGCGGCGCTGTTATTAATATCGGTAATGTAAGCATATTCATCCACGACAATCATGCCATCATGCGAAGCGTTAAAAATTAAGCCGCGTCTCGTCGTTTCGCTTTTCAACTTTGCAATCAACATTTCCTTTTCTTTCACCAGTTCTGCCATCATATGGGCAACGGCTCCTGGTACGACAGTGATGTTAGGAGCGCACTCCCTGCGAATGTCATCCAACACTTCCTGCTTCCCTGTTGCTTCAATCACGAGATCAATTTCTTTATTAATAAAAGCACGCCAATCCGTGCCGACAGCGATATCCATCTCTCGCGCCAGTTTGATTCCTGGAGCCATCTCATCGATATCTACTACGGCTGTTACTTGAAACACCGCCGTTTTATGCAGCAGTTTTAGCAGCGCCGTTCCCCCAGTTCCAGCGCCAACAATTAATACTTTTTTCATCGTTCTTCACCACGCTTTGGCATATGCAATTTTTTGCAGGCATTTTTATCATAACGGTTTTTTCCTTGCTTGACAAACGCAGAGGAACAGTTAAGATGGTTCATGAAACTACCTTTTCGCGAAAGGATCACGATGACGATGGTACGAATGATCGCTCTTCTTATTTTAGTGATTCCCGGCTTATTGGCGGCGCTTGGAATTAAATGGATGCGCGACACCTTATTTGGTATTTTGCATTCACCATTTCCATTTCTTTCCCTGCAGTTTTTAGCAGGTTTCCTTTTGTTTGCAGGCGGTCTGGCATTTATCGGCGGATTTATTTTACATCGCGACCGCAAGCGCAATAAAGTGCAGCCGCGGTTTCAAAACAAGAAAAAAACACCTTAAACATTTTTGTTTAAGGCGTTTTTTTTAATACTTCCCTTGCCTGGCGCGGATAATCGGTAAAAATGGCATCGACTTTGTATTGGAACATTTTTTTCATTAAAGATTCTCCGTTAATGGTAAAAGGGCGAACAGCAATTTGGTGATGGCGGGCTTGGCGGATAAACGCCTCTGTCACCGTGCGATGATAAGGGTGCAGCCCCTTTGCCTGCATAACGCGGACATAGTGCCACGGTTCATATAACGGCTCGATATACAACAAAGCCGTTTCGATCACGGGAGCAAGGCGGTGGCACAACGCCATGCTGTTATGGTTAAAGGACGAGAGAACGGTCCTATCCTCAAGATGGTAGTGACGGATCATGTCAATCACTTTTTGTTCCAACTTTTCGTAGGCAATCAGGCTGTTTTTTAATTCGATATTCAATAGGAGGGGTTTCGAACAAATCCAGGCAAGCACTTCCTCTAACAACGGAATGCGGCAGACGCCATATTGATCGGCAAATTTATATGCTGCATTAAACTGCTGCAGTTCATGGTACGTAAAGTCTTTGACCCATCCTGTCCCATCGGTCGTGCGATCGATCGTTTCATCATGAATGACGACAATTTGTCCGTCTTTTGTCAGTTGCACATCTAATTCAATGCCGTCTGCTCCCACCCTCTCTGCTTCATAAAAAGCAATCATCGTATTTTCCGGATGCGTGCCGGCGGAACCGCGGTGCGCGAAAATTTTCGTCATCTGTTTGTTACTCCTTTCCGTTCCCGATGCAAAAGCGATCATAAAAATATATGCGAGAAAACAAAAAGTTGCTATACTTTTTATAAGCAAGCGAGGTGATACGATGCAGCCGCTGAAAATTTCTTTGGAAACGGCGCAAAAGCTGGCCAAAGCGCTAGGAATGCCGATCGAACGAATCATGCACATGCCGCAGCATATTTTAGTGCAAAAATTGCTCGAACTCGAAAAAAAGCAAAATGAGCAATCATAAAAAAGGCAGTCCACATCGGACTGCCTTTTTATTAGAAAGCCTTATGTTCCTAATCTTGGCCCCGATTTCGACACTTATACTAAGCAAACAAATCATCTCTCAGGGAAGTCCCACTCTTTTTTTGTTCTTTTCCTGCCAGAGAAAAAAATTTGACTACTACTCATCATATCACGTCAGTAACGTATTTCAAACAAGAAGGATTAGCAAAGTGACTAAGTCAAGAGATGCGGAAGACTCACCGCGTATTAACACCATTTTCTTCGTATTTCATCGGGAAAATAATGGGAAATAGTCGCTTTTTTACCTAATTTGGGGTATTATTAACTTAAGGTCAATCGTGCGAGCAGGGTGGGCGGTTGAGCCTCCAATAAGGAGGGGAATCCGATGGACATGCCGACAGCAATGTTTATGATCTCGTTGGTAACGTTGGTCGTGTTGCTGATCGATAAAATAAAAAAGTAACCCACCCTGTGTTTGGCGGACGGAGGGTGGATTACTTTTCCTAAAAATCCCAATGAAGTTTTGCCAATCGCTCATCTTGTGACGTGCGATTGACTTAAACTGTGGTGTTGACACACACATATCATATTATATCATGCTTCCGAAGGTTAAAAAATATAAATCGATAAATTATTTTTACAAAGCGTTGAATTTCGCATCAGACGACGTATAAAAACATCTCTCGTTTGCTTCTGCGAGAGATGTTTTTTATTTTACGGCAATGATAAACTTAACAAATCCGCCAGTTGTCTCACCACCATCTGTCTAATTCCATATCAAAATCGGACAAAATCAAAACACCTCCTACTTACCGTTGTTTTGCCGGCAATAAGAGGTGTTTTCCTTTCGTATGCGTACGTATAAATATTTATCTGGCTTCATTTCGATATTGATCACTCGAAGCCATAAAACCTTTGATAATTAGCGCCTTTAAGAAGCCTTATGTTCCAATCTTAACTTATCTGCCACCATCGCGATAAATTCCGAGTTCGTCGGTTTTGCTTTTGACATGCTTACAGTGTAGCCGAATAAGGAAGAAATGGATTCAAGATTGCCGCGACTCCAGGCAACTTCAATCGCATGGCGGATCGCCCGTTCGACACGGCTAGCAGTGGTGTTGTATTTTTTCGCGATATCCGGATAGAGCACTTTTGTAATCGAGCCGAGCAATTCAATATCATGATACACCATGGCAATTGCTTCGCGTAAATATAAATACCCTTTAATATGAGCGGGAACGCCGATTTCATGGATGATGCTCGTAATGCTGGCATCCAAGTTTTTCGGCTTGTTGTCGCGCGCCTGGTAAGATGGAGCTGTCTTTTTCATGAGCGGCGTTGTTTTTCCATGAATTTGTCGGATATGATGCACCAAATTTTCCATATCAAACGGTTTTAAAATAAAGTAAGAGGCGCCAAGTTCAACTGCTTTTTTTGTTACATCCTCCTGGCCAAATGCCGTTAGCATAATGACGTTCGGCTGCTGCTTCAGCTTCGTGCGGATTTTTTCCAGCACCGCCAACCCGTCTAAATGTGGCATAATAATATCTAACAGCAAAATATCCGGTTGCTTTTCTTCGAGCATATATAAGCAATCTTGGCCATTATAAGCCGTGCCGATTACTTCCATATCGCTTTGGCTGGAAATATATTCCTCGAGCAGGCTAACTAATTCGCGATTATCGTCGGCGATACATACTTTAATTTTCAAGAATATCTTCCTCCCCACTCCCTATTTTTCATGCTGTGTAGAAAAATTCCATTTAGGTACATTCGACAATAGGATAACAAAATCCTTTTATTTTTTACAAAATATCAAAAAACAAATGATCAAAAAATTATAACAAAAATTGAGTGAATTTGACAATTGTAAATGGAAATCTTTACATTTTTGTCGAAAAATCCTTATACATTCATTTTATATAATGTTTCACCAAATATCTATGCAAAAAAAATGAATTTATTGACGTTTTTTATAAAATTTTTTACTGAATTGGAAAAAGGCAAGCTGAATCGATCAGCTTGCCTTTTTGTTCTGCTTGCCATATATATCAATTCCCGCTTCGTTCAGCATCCATTCAATATGAACGCCATATCCTGAAGTCGGATCATTCACAAATACGTGTGTAACAGCGCCAACTAATTTCCCGTCTTGAATGATCGGGCTTCCGCTCATTCCTTGAACGATTCCACCCGTCTTTTTCAATAGCCGCGGGTCGGTAACGCGGATAACCAAACCTTTAGTGGCCGGAAACTTTTGCGGAATGGTGCTGACAATTTCAATATCAAATTGCTCGACTTTGTTGTCTTCCACCACCGTCAATATTTTCGCTGGACCTTCTTTTACTTGGTTCGCTAAAGCAATGGGGATCGGTTTGGTAAAAATTCCGTTTTCCACTGGTTTCGTCAGCGTCCCAAAAATGCCGAACGGGCTGTTTTCTGTAATATTTCCAATGACTTCTTCATTCTCAGAAAATCGTGCTAATTTCTCCCCGGGATTGCCGCTGCTTCCTTTTTCAATCGACGTAACCGTTGATTTCATAATTTGCCCATTTTGCACGACAATCGGCTTTTTCGTATCCATGTCAGAAATGACATGGCCGAGTGCTCCGTATTTTTTCGAAATAGGATCATAAAAGGTCATCGTGCCAATTCCCGCTGCGGAATCGCGGATATATAGACCAATACGATAAGCGTGGTCATGTTTATCCTTGAGCGGAATCAATTTAGTCGTAAAGGAGTGTTGGTCACGCAGAACTTGGAGATGAAGCGGTTTTCCTGTTTTTCCTGCTTCCTCAATGAAAGGGGAGAGATCGCTCATCTTTTCAATTTTTTTGCCATTAATACCTGTAATTATATCTCCTACTTTAATTCCGGCTATTTCTCCCGGCGATTTTTTGCCGTTTTCGGTTTCGACGAGATGGTAGCCGACAACCAGAACTCCTACCGTATTTAACTTAACGCCAATCGATTGACCGCCAGGAATGACCTTTAACGTCGGCAGTACTTTTACATCCACTTGTTTGATCGGCACTCCGGCAACTTCTAATACCATTTTCTTTTCTCCACTTTGTTTTGCCTTTATAGAAAGCGAATGAGTCTGTCGCTGAACTTCTATTGATTTGGGAGCGTTTTTTACCGTTGCCTGAACTGGAAGTGCTGCGGTAGGAAATCGTACCGCTTCTCCTTCAAACAGAACGATTTGTTTTGGAATTTGTAAATATTCCTTCATCGGTTTAGACATGCCAATAATCATTAATAAAATAAGGAGAAACATCCCAACGATTTTTCGGATGGTTTCTGTATTCAATCTTGTTCACTCTCCTCGCTCCCACCTACACCCTTTAAAAGGCGGCTACAGTTTTAATTTTGCCTTAAACAGTGGAAATATAATCGATGGGTCTATAAAAAAAGCTACCCATAATGGATAGCCCTTCATTGTTTGATTTTTGTTGCTAGCTCAAGCAATTCTTTTGCATGTTTTTTTGTCAGCTCCGTAATTTCCACACCGGAAATCATCCGCCCAATTTCTTTTACTTTTTCTTCCTCTGTCAATGCTTTCACAAGCGTTTTCGTTCGGGTTCCGTCCGTTTCTTTTGCGATAAACAGATGCGTATCTGCCATTGCTGCTACTTGCGGCAAGTGGGAAATGCAGAGCACTTGCGAATCGATGGAAATGCGGTAAATCTTTTCGGCAATCGCTTGAGCCACACGGCCGCTGACGCCTGTATCCACTTCATCAAAAATGATCGATGTAACCCCCTGGTGTTTCGAGAAAATGCTTTTTAGCGCCAGCATGATGCGCGACAGCTCACCGCCGGAAGCAATTTTGGCAAGCGGTTTAAGTGGTTCGCCGACATTGGTGGAAATATAAAATTCGACCACATCCACGCCGTCTTCATGGAACTTGACGGGCACCCCGTCCAAAAGCGGCGCATCGAGCGGCCCTTCCCGCTTGGCAAATACGATGTCAAACTGCGTTTTTTCCATATATAGATCTTTTAGTTCCTGATGGATACGGTCGATTAACATTTTTGCATATTTTTTGCGGACATTGGTTACGTTTTTTGCTTCAATTAATAAATCTTCCGTCACCGATTTTAGTTCTTTCTGCAACTCATCAACATGGATTTCCCGGTTTCGAATCGTATCAATTTCTTCGCTAATTTTTTCCGCGTATTGCAAAATTTCTTCAATCGTCGGGCCGTATTTTCGTTTTAATTGATTAATCTCGCCTAGGCGGCTTTCGATGAGGTCGAGACGGTATGGATCATATTCTAATTGTTCAAGTTGATCGCGCAATTTATACATGATGTCTTCTAATAAATAATAGCTATTGGCGATCGTTTCATACACTTCCTTTAGCTCCGGATCAATGGAAGCAACATCGTCTAAATGGCTCATCGCCAGCCCTATCCAATCGAGGCCGCGCTGCTCGCCAGACAGCGCTTCATAGCTATGTTTCAAGGCTTCGTAAATTTTTTGGAAATTAACGATTTTTACTTTTTCCTCCATCAATTGTTCGTCTTCATTTGGCTGCAAATTCGCCTGCTGAATTTCATTAAGCTGGAACGTCAACAAATCAAGTCGATGGGCCATTTGCTGTTCATTTTCATTTAATTTTTTCAGCTTCTTCCGCAATTGTTCATATTTCTCATAAACCGAGCGGTATTCGGCAAGCGCTTCTGCAATTTCCGCTCCCCCGAATTCATCCAGTAGCGGAAGATGCCGGGCCGGATCCATCAATTCTTGATGTTCATGCTGCCCGTGAATATCAACGAGCGTCGAACCAATCTCCCGCAATACCGCTGTCGTTACTAATTTTCCGTTTACGCGGCATACGCTTTTTCCGGTCGCGAAAATTTCGCGGCGTAGCACGACCATTCCCTCGCTAATATCGATGCCGACTTCGGCGCATTTGCCATAACACGGATGAGTTTCATCGTTTAATAAAAAAAGTCCCTCTATTTCCGCCTTTTCTTCTCCATAACGGACAAATTCTGCGGAACCGCGGCCGCCAATCAGCAAATAAATGGCATCAATAATAATCGATTTTCCTGCTCCCGTTTCCCCTGTTAATACTGTTAGCCCTTTCTCAAACGAAATCGACAGCGATTCGATAATGGCGAAATTTTTTATGGATAATTCCGCAAGCAAAGGGAATCACCACCTCTATTTAAAGCATTTCCATCAACTGTTTTGACACCTTTTTTGCATCTTTTTCCGTGCGGCAAATAATGAGGCATGTATCATCGCCGCAAATCGTGCCGACGATTTCGTTCCAATCCAAATTATCCAATAAAACACCGATGGCATGCGCATTCCCCGGCAACGTTTTTAAAACAAGCAAGTTTCCGGCCCCATCCAATTTGACAAACACATCTACTAAAACGCGTTTGAGTTTTTGCACCGGATTGAAGCGCTGATCAGAAGGCAGGCTGTATTTATAGCGCCCGTTGGCCATCGGCACCTTGACAAGCTGCATTTCTTTGATATCCCTTGATACCGTCGCCTGCGTTACGTTAAACCCTGCTTTCTTCAGCATATCGACTAATTCATCTTGCGTTTCGATGTCGTGAGTCATAATAATTTCGCGAATTTTAATGTGCCTTTGTCCTTTGTTCAAATCCGCCACCTCACCAAAATAATGTCACGGTAAAAACGGGAATAACAACAACCGTTATTCCCTTTTCTTAAGCAGAACTGTTTTTTAGCTGTACATGGGCTTCTTTTACCACTTCAGCGACCGTCTCTACCAAATGATTCTCTCCTTCTTCATGATTTCCCGGAAAGCGAAGGTGGAGCAAAAATTCAATATTGCCATCGCCGCCGGTAATCGGAGAATAAGATATATCCATGACATCAAATCCTTCACGAAGGGCAAACGCTATGATCGACTCCAACACTTCCTCGTGCACGGCCGGATCGCGAACGATCCCCTTTTTGCCGACTTTTTCCCGCCCCGCTTCAAACTGCGGCTTTACCAGCGCGATGACGTCGCTGCCGGGTACCAGTACCGTTTTTAATACCGGCAATATTAATTTCAAAGAAATAAAGGAAACATCGATCGTCGCAAATTGTGGAAGCCCTTTCGTAAAATAATCCGGCGTAACGTAGCGGAAATTGGTCCGCTCCATCACGACGACGCGCTCGTCTTGGCGCAGTTTCCACGCCAATTGATTATAGCCGACATCAAGCGCGTAAGATAGTTTTGCGCCGTGCTGCAAGGCGCAATCGGTAAACCCACCGGTAGATGCCCCAATATCTAAAACAATTTTATCTTTGACGCTGACGTCAAACGTACGCAGCGCTTTTTCCAATTTTAAGCCGCCGCGGCTGACATACGGAATAGCGTTTCCTTTCACCGTTAGCGGGATGTCTACGGGCACCTTTTCTCCGGGCTTGTCTAAGCGGACTTCATTCGAATAAACAAGTCCAGCCATAATCGCACGTTTTGCTTTTTCCCGTGTTTCCATTAAGCCGCGTTCTACCAATAGCACATCTAGACGTTCTTTTTTCGCTTTCATCTCTCATGCCCTTTTTTGCTTTTTTGGTATGATCGTTTTGACTCGATCAATAATATGAGAAGTGGTTAAGCCGATTTCATTGAGCAGCTCTTTGACACTGCCATGTTCAATAAAACGATCAGGAATGCCCATGCGGTTAATCACTGCTTGATGGTAGCCATGATCATGGGCAAACTCCAAAACAGCGCTGCCAAATCCGCCCTGTAGTACCGCTTCTTCAATTGTTAAAATCGGTACATTGCTTTCCAGCAAATCGTGCAGCATTTTTTCATCCATTGGCTTAATGAAGCGGGCATTGACGACCTTTACAGAAACATTTTCTTTCGCCAACTTCTCCGCCGCCTCAAGCGCCATGGAAATCGTCGTACCGAATGTTAAAATCGCCAGATCGCTGCCTTCACGCAATACTTCCCATGTGCCGATCGGAATTTCCTTGAGTTCCTCATCCAATTTCACGCCAAGCCCATTGCCGCGCGGAAAGCGAAGTGCGATCGGCCCGTCGTCATATTGGATGGCCGTATATACCATGTGCTGGCCTTCGTTTTCGTCTTTTGGCATCATAATGACAAGGTTCGGAATGTGTCGCAAAAAGGCGATATCAAACACTCCTTGATGCGTTTCCCCGTCCGCACCGACAAGCCCGGCACGGTCAATCGCAAAAAAGACGTTTAAGTTTTGCCGGCACACATCATGAACAACTTGGTCATACGCCCGCTGCAAAAATGTCGAATAAATCGCCAAAAACGGCTTCATTCCTTGCGTCGCCAGACCTGCCGCGAGCGTTGTCGCATGCTGTTCGGCAATTCCGACATCAAACATCCGATCCGGGAATTCGCTTGCAAACCCTTCTAATTTCGAGCCGACCGGCATCGCCGGTGTAATCGCGACAATTCGCTTATCGGTGCGCGCCAGCTTCCGCACCGTTTCGCTGACAAGTTCGCTCCACGACGGGGCCGTCTCCACCGGTTTTAGAAAATCGCCAGTTTCGATTTTATACGGGCCGGTGCCGTGCCAAGTTCCTACTTTATCATTTTCTGCCGGACTATACCCTTTTCCTTTTTTCGTAATCACATGGAGAAGCACCGGGCCTTTTGTCTTTTTGGCGTAACGCAAATTTTCGAACAAATCATCGAAATTATGGCCATCAACAGGGCCAAGGTACGTAAATCCTAATTCCTCAAAAAAAACACCGGAAACAAGCAAATATTTCAGGCTGTCTTTAATGCGCTCCGCCGTTGCCGCCAATTTGCCGCCGACAGCCGGAATTCGTTTTAATAACAACTCTAATTCATCTTTGACCCATTGATATTTCCCTGCTGTCCGCAGACGCCCAAGCACATTGTGAAGCGCGCCAACATTCGGAGCGATCGACATCTCATTATCGTTTAAAACGACAATAATATCTTTTTTCTCATGCCCGATATGATTGAGCGCCTCAAGCGCCATGCCGCCCGTCAGCGCCCCATCACCGATAATCGGAACGATATATTCATCCGTTCCCTTCAAATCGCGGGCAATGGCCATTCCCATCGCTGCGGATAGCGATGTGGAACTATGACCCGTTTCCCATACGTCATGTTCGCTTTCGCTTCGTTTTGGAAATCCGGACAGCCCCTTGTACTGCCGCAATGTATCAAATTCGGCGGCACGTCCCGTTAAAATTTTATGAACATATGCCTGATGGCCGACGTCCCAAATTAGCTTGTCCTTTGGACTGTCAAACTCTTTATGAAGCGCAATCGTCAGCTCGACGACGCCTAGGTTTGGGCCGATATGCCCGCCTGTTTTCGACAGCTTTTCAATTAAAAATTTGCGAATATCAGCGCTTAGCTCAATGAGTTGCTTTGTCGACATATTTTTTAAAAAGCGCGGATTTTCGATTTTCGTAACATCCAAACGAGATCACTCGCTTTCGTTTTTATCCTTTCCTCTAACCACGTTGCTATAATAAGAAGTTAGTTATTATTATACATGATTGGACATAAAAAATCGATTTTTGTTAGTAAGAGAAAAAGAGCCGCTAACACGAATGTGATAACGGCATACAAGGAAAAACTCTCATTATTTCACTATAACATATTAGTTTGCAATCAGCAATGAACACTGTGTTAATGGTCGCGTGTAGCAACTAAATCACAAATATATTGCAATACGTCATCCTTCACTCCTGCTTTTTGCAAACAGCGCTTTGCCTCGGCAATGTGCAAAGCTAACTTCCCTTTCGCTCCCTCCATCGTCAATAACGACGGATATGTCACTTTTTTCTTTTCCACATCGCTGCCGACCCGTTTGCCAATCTTATCTTCCGAACCTTCAATATCGAGAATATCATCGCGAATTTGAAAAGCAAGGCCAAGATGGGAGGCAAATTCATATAAATCACGTTGCTGTCTTTCGCTAGCCCCAGCAAGCAATGCGCCTGCCAATACGCTGTATTGCAGCATTTTTCCGGTTTTATGGCGATGGATATATTCGAGCTGTGCAAGCGACAGTTCCCGACCTTCTCCTTCGATATCAGCAACTTGTCCCGCGACCATTCCTTCCGGCCCCGCCGCTTTCGCCAGCTCTTCGATTAAACGAATTTGGACTTCCGGTGCGATGCGGTCATCCTTCATCTCTGCGATAACCTGAAACGCGTATGTCAGCAATCCGTCTCCAGCCAAAATCGCCATCGCCTCGCCAAACACTTTATGGTTTGTCGGTTTGCCGCGCCGCAAATCGTCGTCATCCATGCTCGGCAAGTCATCATGAATTAATGAGTATGTATGGAGCATCTCAATCGCACAGGCGACGGGAAGGCCAATATCCGGATCTTTTTCAAACGAATGCAAAGTGGCAAACAGAAGCAGCGGTCGAATCCGCTTCCCGCCTGCTTCCAGCGAGTACGCCATCGCCTGTTTCAGCGTATCAGGCGCTTGCAGCCTTGCAATATAACGCGGCAGCGTTGCTTCCAAACGCTGTTTTTGCTGCTGCAAAAATTGTTCTACTGCCATCCGGTTCAAGCGTTATTCCTCCTCCTGCATCGAGAAAGGAGCGAGCTGTCCATCCTCTCGCAAAATATATTCCATCTGCTTTTCGACATGCTGCAGTTTATCGTGACAAAGCTTGGAAAGTCTCATTCCTTCTTGAAAAAAAGAAATCGCCTGTTCCAGCGGCACATTTCCTTCTTCTAATTTTTCGACGATCTCTTCTAACTTTTGTATTGCTTCTTCAAACGTCAGTTCTTTTTCCTCACTCATGTAGCTGCTTCTCCTCCATTCCCCATACGTGGCAGTCAATTTGTCCATCTTGCAAGCGTACTTGAATCATATCTCCGATCTGAAGCTGGCGAATGCTTTTTACAAGTTCCTTTTTTTCATTATAAACTAAGCTATACCCTCGCTCCATAATTTTCAGCGGACTAAGCGCATGCAAATGGGAAACAAGCGATGCAAAACGAAGCTCGTGTTGATGCATAATCGTACGCATCTCTTTTTCCAGTGTTTTCGCCAATGATTGCTGTTTTTCTTTCATTCTCGAAAGCTGTTCAGCCGGATGGTAGCGCAACAAAGTCAAGCGCAGCTGTTCAAGCCGTTCGCGCTGTTTATCGAACATCCGCTCGGTATGACGCTGCAATCGTTCCAGCAAAGCGTCTAGCTGCTGTTCTTTTTGTTCATACAGTTTTTCCGGGTATCGAAAGGCGTAGGACTTTTGCACACGTGACAGCCGTTCTGATTCCATCGCTATTTTTTCTTTCATGGCGCGTATAAGCCGAACTCTTCTCTGGGAAATACGTTCAATCAGCTCGGTTATATGCGGTACGGCCAATTCCGCCGCACCCGTTGGGGTTGGTGCGCGCAAGTCGGCAACAAAATCAGCGATCGTAAAGTCAGTCTCATGGCCAACCGCAGAAATAATCGGCACTTCGGAGGCAAAAATGGCGCGGGCGACGATTTCCTCATTAAACGCCCATAATTCTTCAATCGAGCCGCCTCCGCGACCGACAATCAGAACATCAATATAGCCAAGTTCATTCGCTTTTTCGATGGAACGGACGATTGATTCTGCCGCATGTTCCCCTTGAACGAGCGTCGGAAATAAAATGATCGTGGCAATCGGATAACGGCGCCGAATCGTTGTGATAATATCGCGGATCGCCGCTCCGGTCGGCGAAGTGGCGACTCCGATATAGCGTGGGAAGGCGGGAAGCGGCTTTTTATGCTGCGGCGAAAACAATCCTTCCGCCTCAAGCCGCTTTTTTAGCTGTTCATACGCCAAATATAAATTTCCGATTCCTTCCGGCTGCATTTCTTTTACGTAAATTTGATAGTTTCCGCTCGGCTCGTAAACGGAAATCTCGCCGCGAACGAGCACTTTCATGCCATCTTCCGGACGAAAATGCAAATATTGATTATATCCGGCAAACATGACCGCCTGAATGCGGGCTTGTTCATCTTTCAGCGTAAAATACATATGGCCGCGAGAATGATATTTAAAATTGGAAATTTCCCCTTTAATCCACAAATCGCGCAAATGCGGATCCACATCAAACTTGCGTTTAATGTATTTCGTCAGCGCTCCGACGGTTACATATTTTATCTCTGCCACCGCTTTAACCCTCTCTTATGGAATGAACTTTACCGGTGCATAAGCTCCTTTGCCGCTTCAATCGTATTATGAAGCAGCATCGTAATCGTCATCGGCCCGACCCCTTTTGGAACCGGTGTAATGTAACTTGCTACTTCCTTTACTTCATCGAAATTGACATCTCCGCACAGCTTTCCATTTTCCAGCCGGTTTACGCCGACATCAATGACCACCGCCCCTGGTTTGACATAATCAGCGCCAATCAACCGTGCTTTGCCGACAGCAACGATTAAAATATCGGCCTGACGCGTAATGGCAGCTAAATTGTTTGTTTTCGAATGGCAATACGTCACCGTCGCATGCTCGCGCAAAAACAGCTGTCCAACCGGCTTACCGACAATGTTGCTGCGGCCGACAACAACCACATGTTTCCCTGCAATATCCACGCCGATCGATTTCACCATTACTAAAATACCATATGGCGTACAAGGGAGAAACGCTTTTTGTCCGACCATCATTCTGCCGACGTTAATAGGATGAAACCCATCCACATCTTTTTCTGGAGAGATTGTTTCAATCACTTTTAGCTCGTTAATATGGCTAGGAAGCGGAAGCTGCACTAAAATGCCGTGCACGGATGGATCGGCGTTCAATTCTTGAATTTTTTCTAATAAAAATTGTTCCGTAATCGTCGCCGGAAACGTCAACAGTGTTGAACGAATGCCGACTTCCGCACACGCTTTTTGCTTTCCTTTTACGTAAGAATGGGAAGCGGGATCATCGCCGACAAGAATGACCGCAAGCCCCGGCTCGATTCCTTTTTGCTTTAGCACCTCTACTTCTTTTGCCAATTGTCCTCTTATTTCCTTTGCCAGCTCGGCGCCGCTAATGATTTGTGCTGTCATGGGCAACCTTTCTCCTTTCTATTCTTGAATATGCAATGCATCTTTTACTTTCGAAAGCACACCGTTGACAAAACTCCCTGATTTCGTATCGCCAAATTTTTTGGCTAATTCAACAGCCTCATCTAGGCTCACTTTGACAGGAACATCATCGACATATTTCATTTCATAAGTGGCCATGCGCAAAATCGCGCGGTCGACATTCGCTACCCGCTCTAATGTCCATTTTTCCAGGTTGGCGCGCAGCAATTCGTCAATTTCTTGCTGATGTTCCACCACGCCATACACAAGCTGCTGCAAAAACGGGTCCGCTTCTTTTCCTCCTGTCACGTTTTGCAGCGCCTCCTCCGGAGGGATGTGGCCTACATCGACTTGAAATAATGCCTGCAGCGCCTTTTCCCGAGCTTCATGCCTCTTCATTTTGCTCCTCCTTTCCAAACACGAACATTTATATCAGAATCATACCATATTTTTCGGATAAAAGGCACTCCCCTACGCACAAATCATTAGCCTTGATTTTTTTATTTATTTTGGAACATCCATTCGTCTCCTTATGCTTCGAGGCCTCTTTGCAAAAAGGCTCGTTCAATACAATAACAAACTTTCGGCAAAAATACAAAAACAAAAGGGCACGATCGCCTCAAGCGAATGCGCCCTTTTCCGATTTATCCCTGCTCCACTTCCTGTTCCTGCTTTGCTGTTTCAAACTGAATACCGACAATATGAACGTTGACTTCGCTCGTTTCCAGCCCCGTCATGTTAAACAATGCTTGGCGGACGTTTTCCTGCACTTTTTTGGCTACATTCGGAATCGATGCGCCAAATTGAACAAGACAGTAAATATCAATGGCCACGCCGTCATCCCGTAAATCGACTTTGACGCCTTTGCCATGATTTTTCTTGCCAAACCGCTCGACAACACCAGCGGCAAAGTTGCCTCGCATTTGCGCGATTCCTTCCACCTCGCTGGCGGCGATTCCCGCGATCACTTCAATCACTTCCGGGGCGATTTCCACTTTTCCTAATGTGCCATGATCTTGCTCCATCTCAAAAATATGTTCTGACATGATACCACCTCCCGTCATGACTTCATAATATCATATAACTCCAAAAACTTTGTATTAAACTCGCCACTCACAAATTTTTCGTGTTCAAATAATTTTATGTGAAACGGAATCGTTGTATGAATGCCATCGATAATAAACTCGCTTAACGCCCGTTTCATACGGGCGATCGCTTCCTCACGCGTAGGGGCGTGCACAATCAGTTTCGCGATCATCGAGTCGTAATAAGGCGGGATCGTATAGCCAGGGTACGCAGCGGAATCGACCCGTACTCCCAAGCCTCCCGGCGGCAAATACATTTCTATTTTGCCCGGTGATGGCATAAAGTTTTTCGCTGGATTTTCCGCATTAATCCGGCATTCGATCGCCCAGCCGTTAAAGGTGACTTCCTCTTGGGTCAGCGACAGTTTTTCGCCGGAGGCGATGCGGATTTGTTCTTTTACTAAATCCACCCCCGTAATTAATTCCGTCACTGGGTGTTCTACTTGAATGCGTGTGTTCATTTCCATAAAGTAAAATTTTTTCGCATTATGGTCAAAAATAAATTCTACCGTGCCGGCGCCGGTGTAGTTCACCGCGCGGGCCGCCTGTACCGCCGCTTCTCCCATCTGCTTGCGAGTTTCTTCATCAAGCGCCGGCGACGGCGCCTCTTCGACCAGCTTTTGCAGGCGGCGTTGAATCGAGCAATCCCGCTCGCCAAGATGAATCACATTTCCGTAGGAGTCAGCCAGCACTTGAATTTCCACATGGCGGAAGTCTTCAATATATTTTTCAATATATACGCCCGGATTGCCAAATGCGGTAGCCGCTTCCTGCTGTGTAATGTTAATGCCTTTAATGAGTTCTTGCTCATTTCTGGCTACGCGAATGCCTTTGCCGCCGCCGCCTGCCGTCGCTTTAATAATGACCGGATAGCCAATCTCATTGGCAATGGCAAGCGCTTCGTCGATATTTTCAATAACGCCCTTTGATCCAGGAACGACCGGCACTCCTGCTTCCCGCATCGTCTCGCGGGCAATATCTTTAATCCCCATTTTTGTAATCGCTTCCGGACTCGGACCGATAAACGTGATATTGCATTCACGGCAAAGTTCGGCAAACGCCGCGTTTTCTGCCAAAAACCCGTATCCCGGATGAATCGCATCGCATCCTGTTAATGTAGCGACGCTCATGATGTTGGTGAAATTTAAATAGCTGTCCTTGGAAGCGGTCGGTCCGATGCAGTACGCTTCATCGGCGAGCTGGACGTGCAGCGCCTCGCGGTCTGCTTCAGAGAAAACAGCCACCGTTTCAATTCCCAGCTCTTTGCAGGCGCGAATAATGCGAACGGCGATTTCCCCGCGGTTGGCAATTAATACTTTTTTGATCATCGCTCGTTCTCTCCCTTATTCAGGCTTTACCAAAAATAGAGGTTGTCCATACTCAACAAGCTGTCCATTTTGGACAAGCACTTCGACAATCTCCCCGTTTACCTCTGCCTCGATTTCATTAAATAGCTTCATCGCTTCAATAATGCAGACGACCGTATCTTTTTGCACTTTATCTCCCACTTTGACGTATGGAGGGGCATCTGGGGACGGCGCAGCGTAAAACGTACCGACCATCGGCGAAGTGATTTTATGTAAGTTTTCTGTATTTTCCGTCTTTGGCTTCGGCGCTTCTTGTGGTATTGTTTCCACTTGCACATTAGCCGCTTGCACTGGCGCCTGCACCTGTGGTTTTGCTTCTTCTGCTGCCGGCTTCGCTATCGGCTCTGCCGGCGGTGCCGCAACCACTGCCTGGACTGGTGCTCCTGCCGCAGCTTTTTTCATATGTACTTTCGTTCCATCTTGTTCATAAACAAATTCGTCAATGCTTGATTGATCAATTAAACGGATCAATTCGCGGATTTCTTGGATTTTCATTTTCCTCACACCTTTCTACGATACAAAGTGTTAAGTTTTTTGTCTGCTAGTTATAAAATCTACTCATAACGATTATACACATAATAATCACACAATAAAAAGGTTTTTTATCATAAAAAAGAAGCTGCCCTTGGTAAGAGCAGCTTTTCATTATCCAGCCGGCTGAAATTCAACCGCTACATCATTGGCTTCCGGAATTTCACTTTTTACCATATGGATCACTTCGTTGGCCGATTTCTTGGAATGCTCTTTTGCTTTAATCGTTACTCGCACTTGGTCATCTTCCGCGCGCACCAATACATCCTCATAGCCGCCTTTCGATTTGATTAATGTTTCTAACGTTGCCTCTTTTTCCGCTAACGCCTGAAGCTTTTCAATTTTATCCATCGCTTCGCTTTTTTGTTGTGCGGTGGCATTGGCGGAAGCAACAATAGCATTTAATTGGTCGCGCAGACGGCTGCGCTCATCCTCAATTTGCATGCGGAGCGCAGTAAACATATCATCACTGGAAGTGCTGGAAGTGACTTTTCCATCTGTCGTTTCCATTTCTTCTACCGCCACATCGGCTTGATCTTTATTGCTTTCTTTTTGTTTCGTTGCATCTTCATGGCTCGTAAAAGCGATATTGTCATTCATATCTTTTGGCGCTGTTACATAATACACCGACAAAACAACAACTAAACTTAACATCGTTAATAGCCAAACCGTCTGTTTTCTTAACATCATAACCATCCTCCCCCAAATCCTATTATTTTTTCGGCAATACGGCAACGCGGTAGCTTGGAACGTTTAACACGCGCGTCACTGCCTCGACAATCCATTTCTTTATTTGCAAGTTATCCGCACCTTTCGCGACTACTAACACTCCGCGAATTTCCGGCTTTTTCGTTGTCAAGACGATCGGTGTTTCGTTATCGCCATCACGGACAATGACAACTTCGTCATTCGTAGAGTTGTTTTCAATCTTCCGTTTTCCTCCTTCACGGTCCGTTTCTTCGGTCGTTTGTTGCTGAGAAACGCGGTTTTTCTCTAATATTTTCGTTTCTGTTGTATCGAGATTGACGACAACGGTGACATCTTCTACTCCCTCAATCGCTTCGAGCGCTGTTTTTAGCTCTTTTTCATAGCGTTCTTCATAAGCGGCGATCGCTTTCGATTTTGTCTCTTGTTTGATTCCAAAAGCAGGTTCTGCTTGCTGCGATGATGGCGCGGCTGTTTCTTTATGAACGGATGCCACTTCCTCTTCCTTCGAAAAATGGCTCATCACCATAAGCCCAATCCCTACTAATAACAGCAAGACGATATACGAAAAAGGCGTTTTCTTCTGTTCGTCTGCTTCTTTTTTTGGCGATGAGAAAAAACGTTTAATGAGCTCGCGCATCCCCCCATTCCCTCCCTTTGACTACCACCGCAATTTTATTTTCATCGACTTCCCATTTGCCTGCTAAAAAAGTGCGTAGTTCTTTTTCTAGTTGAAGATTGCTATCTGGTGAATGGACCGGCCTTGATGTGTCAATTACCACAGGCTGAATCCTTTCCGGCGTCTCTTGTTTGGAAAGCACTACTTCAATCGTTTCAATGTCTCTCGGAATTTGTAAATCCTCTTTTTCTTTTACTTGCAGAGAGACGTCTTCCACGCTTAATCCATATTCCTTCATCAACTCCCCATCTACCTGTTTTTTCATCTGGACAGCCATTTGTTCTAAAATATATGCACGTTGTGAGGCTTGTATTTCTTTTTTCTTCATTTCCATTTCATTTTTTATCATTCCTTGTTCATTCCCCTTTTCCGATAGACTGGATATGGCAGAGGCGACGAGACGGTCAGGATGGATGGACATAAGCTGCAAAATCGGTGATAGCATGAGCAACAGCAAAATGAGTCCCACTACCATTTTTACGTACTTCTGCATGTTGCTAGAGGGAAGCAGAAAATCAATGATGGTCGCAAATAAAATAAAAATAAGAATATTGGTGATCCATTCCGTTACAAATTGCATCGTTTTCCCCCTATCGAACCATCATTGTAATATTTCCGGCCGTAATAATAATAGTCAAACTGAGGAAAAACATCAGCGAGACGATGGCCAGCGCTGCAAATACATAGGCAATGCTTTTGCTCATAATGCTGAGGCAAGAAATGACTGGCCCTCCCCCTAAGGGCTGCATGATCGCTGCGGAAATTTTGTACACCAACGCAATGGCAAAAATTTTCAGCGCTGGGAACACGGCGATCATCAATAAAATGGCAACTCCGACTATGCCGACCGTATTTTTCAATAACATCGAGGCAGCCACGACGGTATCGGCCGCATCGGTAAACATTTTGCCGACAACAGGAATGAAGTTTCCCGTCACAAACTTCGCCGTCCGCAGCGCAATCCCGTCGGCAATCGCCGATGTCGTTCCTTTTACCGACATGACTCCAAGAAAAACCGTCAAAATGACTCCGAGTATCCCGACGCCGATTTTCGTCAGCAGCCCCGCTAGCTGTGTGACTTTATAATGATCCGTGAGCGTGCTGACAATGCTTAAAAGTGCGGCCAAAAACAAAAGCGGCAACGTTACATATTCAACAATCGTTCCTGTCATATTCATCAGAAATAGAATAATCGGATGAAAAAACGCCGCCGATATCACTCCTCCGGAAGACGCGAGCAGCGCCAACAACAGAGGAATCATCGCGATCATAAAATGGCTCATCGTCCTTACAGCGTCGAGCGCATAGTCCATTGCGAGACGAAAACTGTTTAACGCAATAATCAGCAACACCATGTAAACAACGGCATAGGCGACTTTGCTGACGGTTTGTTGCGCAAACGCGTTTTGCAATGATTGCAGCACCATGCTAAACACCGTTAATACAATTAACGTTCCTAGCAATTTTCCGTTTACTTGCAATTCGTAAAAGAGAAATTTCATCAACGCGACAAGCCATTCTTTTAACGACAATTCTTTTTCGCCCCTTAAAAAATCCATAAGCGATCCTTTTTGGCTTTCCGGCAAAAAGCCGCCGTATTTCGTCACAATATCTTCCCAAAATTGACGAATTTCGCTGACATCCAGCTGTTCGATTTGCTTTTGCACCAACTGCTCATTAGAAGTGGCAGCTTGTACAACAAACGGGGATAAAAAGAAGAAAAAGAAACTTGCCGCTGTTATGATTTTTCGGATCAATTCATCACCCCCATTCTCCCGTCACGACGCAGGAATCAAGCCGATGACCGTTTCAATAATCGCTGTTAAAATCGGGATCGCCAGCGCCAAAATAATAATTTTCCCCCCCAATTCAATTTTCGAGGCAATCGCTCCTTGACCGGCGTCTTTGGAAATTTGCGCAGCAAATTCCGCAATATAGGCAATGCCAATAATTTTCAAAATCGTTTCCAAATAAACCATATTGATTTTGGTGCTAGCTGCCATTTTTTGCAGCATATTTAAAATCGCGCTGATTTTGTCGACAAGAAACAGGAAAATGAGACAGCCGACAAATACCGTTAGCAAAAAGGCAACACTCGACTTATGTTCTTTCAGGAGCACGACTAAAAACGTCGCAATCAAACCAAGACCGACAATTTGTAAAATTTCAATCGCCCATCCCTCCTAACCGCGAAATAAAAATACGTCTTTAATTTTTTGAAACAAGTCGCTCACAATCGAGGCGACCATAAACAAAATATAAATAAAGCCAAGCAGCGTAACCCATTGGGCATACTCCTTTTTCCCCATTTGGTCAAGCACCGTATGCAAAAAGGCCACCACGATTCCAACGCCAGCAATTTTAAAAATAATATCGACATCAATGCCCATTTCGTTCTGCCTCCTGTTCAAATCAGTAAAATCACAAGCAACAATCCTGTAAGAATTCCTAGGCTTTTCGCCATTTTTTCATAGCGTGCCTGCCGTTCGAGTGCCTCGGCCTCTTGCCGCTCCAAATGAACGAGCGCCAGCGTGATTTGTTTCTGCTGTGTCAAGCGGTCGTACTGCCCAAGCGTATCTCCGAATTGCCTCATAATCTCTAATTCCCCTTGCTTGAGCGCCGTCGAACTCCATACCGTTTGCAGGCTTTCTTCCCACGCTTGTTGAACGCTCGTTTCTCCTTTTTGCAGCTTGGCGGCGAATTGCTCGAACAGTTTGGAAAGCGGCAGCGATATTTGCTTGCTAATATGCAACGCGGCTTCAGATAGCGGAGTGTGCGCATACATAATTTCTGCTTCTAGCACCTTGAGCGCCGCTTTCAACTGGCGCAGCTGTCTCGGACGCTCCTTTAGCATTCGCGCCGATTCAAATCCAAACCACGTTGTCGTAAGGAGAATCAACATTGCGCCGATCAGCTTCATCTGCTTTTCACCATCCGCTCATACAGCGCCGTTCCATACGCATCTGTAATGCGTCTTACCGTGCCCGGACCGAACTCGTTCGTCAGTTCAACAAACCGTTCAAATACCCCTTGCTCAATGATGGGGCGCAATGTCGGGCGCTGCAGCACATCCTTCCAACTTCTTCCGTGGACTGTCGTCCATATGCATACCCCAGCGTTCACCGCCTCTAAAATTGCTTCGCTATCTTCGGCGCGGCCAATTTCATCAACGATCAACACATCCGGGCTCATCGAGCGGATCATCATCATCATTCCCTCTGCTTTCGGGCATGCATCGAGCACATCGATGCGGTCGCCTAATTCAAATTGCGGAATGCCTTTCACACACCCGGCAATTTCCGAACGTTCATCGACAATCCCTACTTTTTGTGATGGAATATGTTTCGCGCGAACCCCAGTGCTGATCATTCGCGCCGCGTCGCGCAGCAGCGTCGTTTTCCCTGTCTGCGGCGAACCGATGATCATCGTATTATGCCAGCGCCCGTCATACACATACGGCACAAGCGATTCAGCGATGCCGATTTTCTGTTTCGCAATACGGATATTGAAAGAAGTCACATGACGAATCGCTTTCACGCTTCCGCCCTCGGTTACGACTTTTCCTGCTAGTCCAACACGATGGCCTCCCTGTACGGTAATAAACCCTCGTTTCAATTCTTCTTCTATTGCATAAATCGAATATTGACTCAATTTATTAAGCAAATGCATTCCATCTTCGCAAGTCACTTTATATGGGAGAAATTGAGACTTTCCTTTCACAATAATTTCTAATGGCCGAAGAACCCTTATGCGAATTTCTTCCATCTGTTCATGCCATGAAGGAGGCTGTTGCTGCAGTATGGCGGCAATCGTTTTCGGAAGTATATCCCATATCGCTTGCATTTTATTCCCCTCCCTGCTGGACTAGTTCATATGTATGGGATGGAAAACGAATTTATGACTTACTTATAAATGCCGATGAGAATAAGAATGATTCCTAAAGCGATCAAACCTAATTTCGTATAAGAAAGCTCGTCCGCTAAAGAAAGCAGCCCAATCGTCATCGTGACGATAAAAATAGTCGGTCCAATCACCGCAAGAAGCGCATTGACGGCCAACGCTTTTTTGACATCATTGAACAGCAGCATGGCAAGCGCAGCGATCATCTCCAGAGTCGCTGACAGCAACCGCATTCCTGCCATTGACAAAACGGCTGGTTCAATGAATGGTAGCCACCGTTTCATATATTCCTCCTAATATAAAAATGAGATGGTTAGTACAAACGTATGCCGGAACAGGGAATTTCAGAAGGGATTTTTTTCTTTTGTGGCAAAGAACCCTTAAGAGGAAATATATGGCCATGTTTGCGGAAATAGTTTCATAATGGAAATAGAGGCAGGTTGTAAAGGGGGAAAATCATGAGAAAACTCTCTACGTTCGGGAAAATGACATTTTGGGTTGGATGTATATTTGCGGTCCTCGGAATTCTTGGTCTGTTCCATGTTTTTTTGCTATCGGGAGATACACCGGCATCGATTAGTTATGTCTTGATTGGCATCATGCTCATCAGTACATCATTTTTATACGAAAAGAAAAAAGGTTCAGAAAAACCTTAGCTGAAAAAGGCTTCATCGCAGCAAAAAAGCCCCTTGCGTCAAGCGCAAGGGGCAAACAACGTTACGCACGGGACACGTATGTGCCGTCTGACGTATTGATAATAAGCGTATCGCCTTCGTTGACAAAGAACGGAACTTGTACAACAAGACCGGTTTCCAGCTTCGCTGGCTTCGATCCGCCAGAAGCGGTATCGCCTTTAATGCCCGGTTCTGTTTCTACTACTTTTAATTCGACGGTGTTCGGAAGTTCTATCCCAATCGTTTCGCCTTGGTACATCATGATGTAAACTTCCATGTTTTCTTTTAAAAATTTCAATTCATGTTCGATTTGTTTCGCTGGAAGTTCGATTTGCTCATATGTTTCCATATCCATAAATACGTGCTGATCGCCGTTGGCATATAAATACTGCATTTTGCGCGTATCGATTTGGGCGCGGTTTACTTTTTCGCCGGCGCGGAACGTTTTTTCTTGAATCGCACCTGTGCGAAGGTTGCGAAGCTTCGAGCGGACGAACGCTGCCCCTTTTCCTGGTTTGACGTGCTGGAATTCGATGACGCGCCAAATGTCGCCATCTACTTCAATCGTTAATCCTGTACGAAAATCGTTCACTGAAATCATCCGTTAAAATCCTCCCACACGATAAATTTATAAAATAATCAGTTCTTTTGGCGAATGAGTCAGCGATTCATTGCCGTTTTCCGTGACAACCGTATCGTCTTCAATGCGCACGCCGCCAAGTCCTGGGATATAAATCCCCGGCTCCACGGTGACTACCATGCCCGGCGCCAGCACGACATCGGAACGGACGGATAACGCCGGTCCCTCGTGAATCTCAAGGCCGATTCCATGGCCGGTGGAATGTCCGAAATATTCGCCATAGCCTTTTTCGCTAATGTAATCGCGCGTCAGCGCATCCGCTTCTTTTCCGGTCATTCCCGGCTTGATTCCTTCCATGCCGCGCAATTGCGCTTGAAGCACAATGTCATAAATCGTTTTTAGCTCCTCGCTAATGGCACCGACGGCAATCGTTCTTGTAATGTCGGAACAATATCCTTTGTAATAGGCGCCAAAATCCAAGGTGACGAGTTCGCCTTTTTCGATGGATTTCTCCGTCGCCACTCCGTGCGGCAATGCAGAGCGGTAGCCAGATGCGACAATGATATCAAACGAAGAGGAAGTCGCACCCTGTTTACGCATAAAAAATTCCAGCTCATTCGCCACGTCAATTTCTTTTACACCTGGACGAATAAAGGAAAGAATGTGTTCAAATGCCGCATCGGCAATTTCCGCTGCTTCCTTTAATATCTTAATCTCTGATTCCGACTTAATCAAGCGCAACTTTTCAATGACATGCGAAGTTGGGACGAGTTCCGCCTTTACGGCGCTTTCATACGCCCTAAACGTCGCATACGAAACATCTTCCTGCTCGAAGCCGAGCTTTTGAATGCCAAGGCGGGCGACTTGCTTCGCAGCCTCGTCGACAATCGGGCCGGTATGTTGGACAATTTCAAAGCCTTTCACTTGCTGGGATGCTTGCTCGACATAGCGGAAATCAGTAATAAACACAGCTTTGTCCCGGCTAATAACCGCGACGCCGGCCGTTCCCGTAAAACCGGTAATATAGCGGCGGTTGTACGGATTGGTGACAAGCAGGCCGTCAATATCATGTTCGTCAAACAATGCGCGTAATTTTTCGAGTTTTTCCATCTTTCAATCTCCTCTTCCCTGTATTTGTAATAATGCTAAAATGGTTAGCCGATAACCCATTAATCCAAAACCGACAATTTATCCGGCAACAACCGGAGCAATCACAGACTGATGGCGAAAGGGCTCGCGCGCATGAATATTGGAAATATGTACTTCCACCACTGGGATGCTGACACTGGCAATCGCGTCGCGAATCGCATAACTATAAATGCGTAAGCGCGCCGGCATTTAAAACGATGCCGTCGTATTTTCCTTCCGCCTCATGAATTCGGTCATAATCGCGCCTTCATGATTGCTTTGTCAGTTCCGCCCCTTGTTCGCCTGCAAACGACATCAGTTCTTGCTCAAGCTCATGAAGCGTTGTGCTTCCGTAAATATGCGGCTCCCGCTTGCCGAGAAGATTCAAGTTCGGACCGTTAATGAGAAGAAGATGCACCATATTCTTAACTCCTTTAACCCAGCGAAAGAAATATTGAAACATTCTTTATTTTACCATAAAGCCGGCGCTTCCCACTACTTATTTGATGATGTTGATGGTGTTGATGTTGATTGCGTTTGCCGATTCATTTCCTCCGTTTCAAATGAAATCGAGTACCCGATGAAAACGCCATATAAAATGTACAAGCAAAGCGTCGTAATGATGGTATTCCGCTGTAAATGGGAAACAGTTTCTAAATTAGGGAAGAGAGGATTCAATACGTAAAATACAAGCAGCCACCAGGCAACGCCATACAATATGCCCGCCCACATTCCTTTTATTCGCCTTAGTGCAGCATAATAAATGAGGGCGACTAATATGGATAATAATCCAATGAGCAAAATGGCGATATAATTGCCAAGCTTTCCATATTTCCAATCACCGGCAACCCATGGGATCAAAATCATATTCGGGCTTATTTCGCTGAAATGGAAAAAATACGCTAAATATCCAATTAAGCTCCAAAACACGCCACCAACAAATCCTGTAATGACTGTTTTCAACAAAAGAGACATCGGCCGTTCTTTCTTATTTTGTTCGAGCTGCTCTTGATTTTCCGCCATTTTGTTTTGCACCTCCTTGTACGTAGTATGACCGGTTATTTGCAAAGTCATGAATAAAGCGGCAAAAAAGTGCAACAGCCGCAGGTGTAAACGTTGAAATTTTTGGAAATGATAATAATAACATCAACCTAGAGGTTTCTAGACGTTTTTTGTAGAATAAAATAATAAAGATAAAGAATAGGTTGGTGTCAGCAATGGAAAAAACCGCAAAACCAATGTACGGCGGTCAAGCAGTAATCGAAGGGGTCATGTTTGCTGGAAAAACCCATTCTGTCACTGCCGTTCGCCGCAAAGATCATACCATTGAATACTTTCGTTTGCCGCGCCAGGCAAATCCGACGCTCGCGTTTCTCAAAAAAATTCCGTTTGTTCGCGGCATCGTCGCGATTATTGAAGCGAGCGCAAATGGAGCAAAACATTTGCAGTTTGCTAGCGAACGCTATGATCTCGATCCAGGTGAAGAGGAAGCATTGCAAACAGCGAAAGCGGATTCGTCCAAACTTTCTCTCGTTCTTGGTGTGGCGGTCGTCGGCGTGTTGTCCTTTCTGTTTGCCAAAACGATTTTTACGCTCGTTCCCGTCTTTTTAGCAGCATGCTTTAAGCCGCTGTTTCCGGGGAAAATGGCACAAATTTTGATCGAGGGAGCATTTAAGCTCGCTTTGCTTCTCGCGTACATTTACTTTATTTCGATGACGCCGCTTATTAAACGCGTTTTCCAATATCATGGCGCAGAACATAAAGTCATCAACGCCTATGAAGCGGGACTGCCGCTTACGGTGGAAAATGTTCAGCGTTCATCACGGCTTCACTACCGTTGCGGCAGCAGCTTTATTCTATTCACCGTCATCGTCGGCATCTTTGTCTATATGTTTGTGCCGACAGATCCGCTTTGGCTAAGAGTCGTTAACCGGATCGCCCTCATTCCGGTCGTGCTTGGTGTTTCATTTGAGGTGTTACAGTTTACAAATAAATTGAGGGATATCCCCGTTTTACGCTGGCTCGGCTATCCGGGGTTATGGCTGCAGCTTTTGACAACCAAAGAGCCGACCGATGACCAAGTGGAAGTGGCAATTGCTTCCTTCCAAGAGCTGCTCCGCTTAGAAGAAAACATCGAAATGGAAACAAAAGCTGTCCAGTAACATGTAAGGGGGTGGACTCATTGCGGCGCGGTACCATTCATCCGCTTGTCGGGATTACCCTTTTTCTCGGAGTGTTCGGCATCCTATACACGCTTTTCGCACATCCAACTGCTCTATTTCGCAAAATCGTGTTCGTCATGCTTGTCATCGCAGCAATATCCGTTTTCTATCACTTTATCTATAAACGCCGTACAAACAAAGACCATCTTGCCTATTTAAAAGCGGTGCGTCAATCGAAAAAACTCCATCCCCAAGCGGTGAGAAAGCAAAAAACAAACCATGCGCATTTAAAAATGAAACGGCCGTCGAGAAAACGGGCGACAACGACCCATTTAACGGTCATCGACGGAAAAAAAGGCAAAAAAAAGAATCGAGCGTCTTTCTAGCTTGATTCTTTTTTATTTTCGCCTTTGTTTTCTGCGGCATAGAACAAATACAGCAACACGATGCCGGGTGAAGCCGTCGTGCTCGCCTCCTGTTTCATTATGGCCATGTTTTTAAAAATTGTTCCGTTCTTTCTCTTCCATATTGAATTAAGCGGTCTCTCGTATCAGGGGTGACGGAAAATTCCGTGGATAAAACGTTTTCGACGGGGAGAAAGACAATATTTTTTTCATGGCGCCGTGAGATGTAACGGGCATCATGAGCTTCTTTCATGGCGACAAACAGCGCTTCATATAAATCAATCGCATTGTTAATTTTCCGCTTTGGCCTTTCCGCCAGCTTTGCGCTTAACTGTATGCCAAGGACAGGCCGTTTTTTTACCTTTTTTTCTTCATCGAATAAAAATAGAGGGAAGTTGCTAAGCACGCCTCCGTCGACGATAATATATTTTCCTTTCTTCGTCTGCAGTTTGACCGGTTCGAAAAAGTACGGAATGCTAATGCTCATCCGCACCGCCTTTGCGACAGAAAACGATGACGGATCCATCCCGTATTGCGGCAAATCATCCGGCAAAATTAGCATTCGTCCATTTGTTACATCCGATGCAACAAGATATAAACTTTCTTTTGGCAAATCAGCAAACGTTTTTATGCCCCGTGCCGCTAATACCCCTTCCAACCATTGCTCCAATGCTTCGCCTTTATACAATCCCATTCGCCAATAAATTCGCACCCATTTCCATACAGGAAATGGCAAAAGACATTTCCGCTCATCCAAAAAATACTGCAGTTCCAATCCATCCAACAAGTCAATCATTTCCTTGCTTGTGTAACCCGCGGCAATCAACGTGGCAATGAGCGCCCCCGCGCTCGTCCCAGCAAGCCGTCTCCATCGCAGTCCTTTGGCTTCAATCGCTTCATAAGCGCCAAGGAACGCAAATCCTTTTATTCCACCTCCGGAAAATACGATGTCAATGTCCAACCTTGTCTCCCCCTTACTTGCCGTTTGTATATATGTAAGAGAGAGAACCTCGATTTAGTACAGCAATAAAAAAAGAGTAAGATTCTCTCTTACTCTTCTGCCTGTTCATTACGTTTTTGAATGTTTCGAAGCGTCTCAATGCGGTTTGGATCTTCCTGAAAATATTGCACTAAATCGCCGATGCGGTCGATTGCATTCCAGCTTAAGTGATGTTCAATTCCCTCGACGTCGCGATAAATATTTTCCTCATCCACGCCGATAATGCGCAGAAACTGTTCGAGCAGTTCGTGGCGATATACAAGCCGCTTGCCGATTTTCTTACCTTTCGCCGTCAACACTAAACCGCGGTATTTTTCATAAACCAAATATTCATCCTTGTCCAATTTTTGCA
Organism: Parageobacillus caldoxylosilyticus NBRC 107762; assembly: GCF_000632715.1. Lineage (GTDB taxonomy): Bacteria > Bacillota > Bacilli > Bacillales > Anoxybacillaceae > Saccharococcus > Saccharococcus caldoxylosilyticus. The sequence goes on from NZ_BAWO01000021.1 coordinate 48,693, forward strand.
CCATTTTTGTCACCGAGGAGGGATGTACGGACAATGCCTCTGCGATATCAGATACGCGGGCATATCCTTTTTCTTCAATTAAAATATATATTTGTTCAATATAATCTTCCATGCTTGGTGTCGGCAATTTCTGTCCCCTCCCGTAAACCATTGTAAGAAAAAAATAGCAATCAGTATTATTATATCATGGAGGCGCAAAATGACAAGGATTACGTAAAATATTGCACCGCTGCTTCCGGGAAAAATTCGGCGATATAGCGGCGCATTGTCATCTCCAGCCGCTGGGCATCATCATCCGGGTACACGTATTTGCCGATTCCGTACCTCCCCCATTTATACTTGCGTTTGCTTTCATCAAGATCGAGCTTGGTTTTTGGATAACGTCTTTGGATCACCGCCTTAGCCGGCTTCGTAAAACGATGTTGAATCAATTCAAACGTCAAGTCAGACAAATCAACACCTTGGAGCTGTTCGGACAAACGTTTAAACAGCTCCAAATACCCTTCTTCCCAGCCTTCGTGCATATAAATCGGCGCAATGACAAATCCAAGTTTATATCCCGCGTTCGCCACTTTGCGCGCCGCTTCGATCCTCGCCTCGAACGATGACGTGCCCGGTTCAAAGTTTTTAATGACATAGCGGGAATTCACGCTGAAGCGAAAGCGAGTTTTTCCGTTATGTTTCGCATCAAGTAAATGATCCACATGCTCATATTTCGTGACAAAACGCAAGCGTCCATATTCGGTCGCGCCAATAAATTCAATTGCTTTTTTAAGCGAGTGGGTCAGATGGTCAATACCGACAATATCGGACGTACAAGCTGCCTCAAAGCGGGTAATTTGCGGGGCTCGTTCGTTAATATACCTTTCTGCTTGCGCAAAAATATCGTCCAAGTTGACATAGACACGAATGTACGGTTTGCTTCCTAAAGTCGTTTGCAAATAACAATAATGACAATGGCCCATACAGCCAGTTGCCAGCGGAATCGCATATTCCGCTGATGGCTTTGATGTATCAAATTTCAGCGTCCGCCTCACCCCCACGACAAGCGTGGATTTTGCGTTCCGATAGCGCTGCAATTCATTTTCTCCTGGAATGCCGCGCACTTGATTGTGTGACGTCGTTTCGCGAATTTCAATGTTCATGTTTTCAAATTTCTCTTTCAATTCTTTTCCAAGTGGATATGAAAGCGCTTCTGGCTCAAAATAAACAAGCTGCGGAACAAAAGGTTTCATCCGTTCACCTCATTTCCATTCATACTCACCCACCGTTAGTATGAACGGAAAATGGAAAAATATCGTATTGATGTTGCCTTGCAACTATATAGCAAAACCTTTGTTCATCTTTCACAATGCGCACGTTTAAACGATTCTATAAAGCGGACCGTTCAGGCGGAAGTGGATTAGGGCTCATGCATCATGTGCCATAGAAATGTAAACAGCAAAGGAAATGGAACGGCGATCACTGTTATCTTGCCGATTGGCGAATCATAAGCAGGAGGACTTTTCGGCAGCAAAAATGGCAAACGCTCTCCGCGAATTTCGGAGGTAATCACAACATTGGAATGCGGGTTTCCGTATGTCTCGTGCAAACCGTAATCATATCGGTACTTGTCCCACGCCAGCTGCAAACCGGCGCTTGTGCCAATTTCAATGAGCGATAGAGGCTTTTTGGCTATATTATAAATAAAACAAAAACTAGGATATAAATACGCGCAACGCCGAACCTCATTCGTCTGCACAAGTTTACTTGTCAACATCGCTGTAATGTCTTCTTGATAGTGGATACAGAAATCACGGAAATAAGGGAAAGCGTGTTGCGGGTTTCGCGGCTGATCAACTATACTTCCATAAAATTCACGCAGCTCATGCCTATATCCTTTAAGCAATAAATAGTGTACCGCACCAAATAACAAGTTCGGAATCGGCTGACCGCTTCGAGCGGCTGAAGCAAGGCGCAATAGTTCGTCATCTTCGGCGATATTTAATGCCAACTGTTCATATAGTTCACTAGAGTCTCGGCATTCACGAATAGCAAAACGGCGAAACCGTTCAGAAATAACCTCTAACGACATCTTTGTCTTCTCCTCTCTTTTTCTAATTCCTCTAGCAATGGTATATGGATGGCCGACTTCCCCTTCTCTTTCGTATAAATATCATAGGTTGCCTCGAGCATTTCTTCCATCGTCCATCCTTCACAGTCAAAAAAGGAAAACGGAATATTTCAAACAAAAAAGCGCGTGCTGCCGGAGTAGCCCGCTTACACGCACCTCGCCTGAAAAAGCCATTTATCATAACTTACGAACGCGAAAATTATCTTCTAATAATACCCAATTTTCCGGGTAAGAATAACCAAGCACCCAATAGCTAATTCCCCTTAGCTGATATTCTTTCACCAACTCAAATTTCGCCTGGGCGCTGCGGGCATCCTCAAACCAAACTTCATGCGCCCGCCCTTGGCTGTCGACATAGCGGTAAAACGGCGATGCGGCGATTGGATCGTATTGAATCGTTGCTCCATAACGAATGGCGCGTTCTACTGCTTCCTGCGGACTGAACGTTTCCGCCTCTTGCCCTTGTACATGCGGAAGCACCCAGTCGCGCGCGTAAATTTGAAACCCCATAAAAATTTTGTTTCTTGGTATCACGCTGACCGCGTAATCGAGCACTCTTCTAATTTGATGAATCGGGGAAATCGCCTGCGGCGGCCCGAGCCGGTATCCCCATTCATACGTCATCAGCACGACAAAGTCGACAATTCTCCCATGTGCCGGGTAGTCATGAGCCTCATATAACAGTCCTTTTTGCTCCCCGCTTGTTTTTGGGGCGAGAGAAGTCGAAACAAAGTATCCTTCCCGATGAAGCCGCTCCACAGCGCGCTGCAAAAATTGATTATACCGCTCACGATCAGAAGGATAGACATTTTCAAAATCAATGTTCAACCCGCGATATCCTTTTTCCCGCATCGTACGGACAACATTGTCAAGCAGCCGGTTTTGCAACTGTGTATTGGAAAGGACCGTCTGAGCCAATCTTGACCCCGGATCTTTATACGTAAAATTGGTGATCGCCATCATCGGAACGACCCTTTCTGCCGTTGCTGCCTGAATGATGGCCGAATCATTGAACGGATCGAGTCCGCCATCTGCTCTGATCGTGTACGCAAACGCAGATGCGTACGTTAAATGGCGGCCTACTTCCCGGACTTGCTGCGCTCCTTTTTCCCCTGGATCAATCGTAAACGCATTCACTTCAATGATCGGCTTAGAATGAGGAATCGTTAATACCATGCCAGGGGAAATCACATTCGGATCAGCAATCCGATTGACTCTCAGGATGTCTTGCACGGTCGTCCCATATCGCGCGGCGATTTGCGACAACGTTTCCCCCCGCTGCACCGTATGGGTCCTAGGCGGAATAAAAAGAACCGTTCCTGGATAAAGGACGGAAGGGTTGCTGATTCGGTTGGCCTGAACAATCGCATCCAACGAAACGCCGTATCGTCTGGCGATAGCCCATAATGTTTCTCCCGGACGAACGGTATGATAGCGATACGGAACCGGAATGACGAGCGCCTGACCGACCGCGAGACGGTTAGCATCTTTCAGCCCATTGGCCGCGACGACCTGGTCAAGCGGCACCCTGTAGCGTTGGGCAATCGCCCAAAGCGTTTCCCCTCGCTGCACAACATGGATCAGCATTGTTATCCCCCTTAGTCAGTAATTACGCCTTATATTACTATATTTTCTTTTCCATGCTTTCATGAATGAAAAAAAGCCGGCCTCATGGTTGAAGCCAGCTTTCTCTACTTAATTTTGCTTACAGCCCGCATTTTAGCTGCGCACCGCAGCTCGTGCACGTGTTGCAGCCGCCGATTTCTTCGACCGTACCCTCGCGGCAAACGGGACAAATGTTGCCGACTTCAGAGCCGATCGTTACATCAGTCGCGCGTAAGTCTTGAATCGTATCGACGAGAACAACGGCGCGTTTTGTTTCTTTATCCTCTCCCTCTTCCGGAAGCAGTTCGAGCTGCTCTTCGAGCGTATTTTCTTCTGCTTTCAGCGTCAATACTTGCGCATCGCGGCTTCCGTCCACATAGACCGTGCCGCCTTTTGCGCCGCCGCGCCATAAACGTTCGTATACCTTTTGCACTTGCTCAACGGTATATCCTTTCGGCGCATTCACCGTTTTCGATAGACTCGAGTCGACCCAACGCTGAATGATGCATTGCACATCGGCATGCGCTTCCGGCGATAGGTCCATCGCGGTCACAAACCAGTGCGGCAAGTTGTTCGGATCCGCTTCTGGATGCTTGTCTAAATACTCTTGAACGATATCGGCTTTCACCTCAATAAACTTGCCGAGGCGGCCGCTCCGATAGTAAGAAAAGGAAAAATATGGTTCAAGTCCTGTAGAAACCCCGACCATCGTCCCAGTGGATCCTGTCGGAGCCACAGTCAGCAAATGCGAATTGCGAATGCCGTATTTTAAAATGTCTTGACGAATATCTTCCGGCATCCGTTTCATATAGCCGGTGTTAATAAACGCTTCCCGCAGTTTTTGCGTTTCCTCTTCCGTTTCCCCGACAAGGAACGGGAAACTGCCTTTTTCTTTGGCCAGTTCAATCGACGCCCGGTAAGCGGTCGTCGCAATCGTTTTGAACAATTCATCGACCAGCTTGTTCCCTTCTTCGGAACCGTATTCTTTTTCGCAATAAATAAGCAAATCAGCCAATCCCATGACGCCAAGGCCGATGCGGCGCTCCCCGAGCGCTTGTTTTTTGTTTTCTTCCAGGAAATACGGTGTTGCGTCAATGACGTTGTCCTGCATTCTTACGCCGATTTCGACGGTGCGTTTTAATTTTTCATAGTCGACGACTTTCTTTTCTTTATCGACCATATTCGCTAAGTTAATGGCGGCCAGGTTGCAGACGGAATATGGTGCGAGAGGTTGTTCCAGTTATGTTACCCTAGGGGCTTTTTATCCCCTAGTTCTAACGGTTCATTTCCCGTTAGCTCAGCATACATCTTCATTGCACACATTTTTCATAAGCGTGTGCAATGCTGCGGCCTCGTGGGTGGATTATATTCTGCTTTCGCAGGTTCACCACCTATGCGTTGCCCCTGACTGAGTTTTTAGGCTCAGCCTTCGGTTCGGGTTAGCATCTCAGCCTCCCCGCTTAATTCCGCAGTTTTTTACGTGAGGCGATTATTCACCACACGGGTTGGTCGCAACCACTTTTTGACCGTACGCGCGGGCGTTTGTCATTTCGTTGGCGTTATCGATAAAGAAAATGCCTGGTTCCGCGGAGTACGTTGCGCAAATATTAATCAGCTTCCAAAGCTCGCGGGCGCGAATTTTGCGGTACACGCGCACGCGGTATCCCATTTTCTCCCATTCACGCACATCGCCGACTTCGTGCCATTTTTCATTGTAAATCCGCATTTCTTCTTCGGAATACGTTTCAACATCCGGGAAGCGCAGTTCGTACTCTTCATCTTTTTCGACGGCTTCCATAAACTCTTTCGTCAGGCAGACGGAAATGTTGGCGCCCGTTAAAAAGTCCGGGTTATGTACCGTGTATGTCCCGCCTGTCCGTAATTTTTCTTCGGCTTCTTTAATAATTTCTTCACTGAAGCCGCCGTAACCCGGAACGTTTTTGTAGTTAACGATGGCCTGGTACATCGCGCGTTCCCGCTCGGTAAGCGGCGTGAATTTCAATTTGTCTTGTGCCGCTTTTTTAATGCCTTCGTCTTCCATATTTTCAATCAAGTAGCGCAAAATGCGCGGATTTTGCATTTTCGATACGATAAATTCGATAATGTCCGGATGCCAGTCAGCAAGCATGATCATCTGCGCGCCACGGCGGGAGCCACCTTGTTCAACCAGGTGGGTCAATTTCGCAATATCATCAAGCCAGGAGACCGACCCGGACGATTTGCCGTTTACCCCGCGCGCCAGCGTGTTGCGCGGACGCAATGTCGAACCGTTCGTGCCGACGCCGCCGCCGCGGCTCATAATCTCCATCACTTGTTTGCGATGCTCGGAAATCCCTTCACGCGAATCTTTTATAAACGGCATGACATAGCAGTTAAAATACGTTACCTCTTTGCCAGACCCAGCGCCGTACAATACGCGTCCCGCCGGCACAAAGTTTAAGCTGACAAGTTCTTGATAAAACTTTTCAAACCACTCTTTCCGTTTTTCCTCCGTTTTTTCCACCGCCGCCAAACCTGTCGCATTGCGTTTGGCAATTTGTTCATAAAAGATTTCGAGCGGTTTGTCGATCACATCAAGCGAGCGGACGACGATTCCCGTCTCTGCTTCTTCTCCTTCAAGCACGTGCCGATATTCTTCCTCAACGAGCACTTTCGCTTTTTTCGTCTCCCAATCGATATCGACGATAAACCCCAAGCCGCGAGCCGGAAATTTCGGATCTTCTTTAATCGTCAATACGACAAAATCGCCGACTCCCAGCGTTAATTTTTCCGTATCTTTAAATGAGTAGCGATCCAACATCACTAAACGAGAAACACCTTTATGCGTAATTTTCATGTCCTCCGTAATCGGATGCACTTGTGGAAAAAGGCGAATATCCTCATTCAGCTTTTCGATATCAATTTTCATTTTTTCTGAAGACGCGACCGTCATTCTTCAATCTCTCCTCTTCTTTCTATTTCTTCATCACTTTTCTGCCTGCATGTTCTGTCTTTTCTACCTTACCATATTAACCATAAAAAAACAATATATAGTATGGTTTTTACTAAAAAACATACTATATATTGTGTTTAGGTCAACTGTTTTTCATTTTGTCAAATAAAAAAAACAATAGAAAACGGCGAAAAAGGGAGAGAAACGGAAAAATCCCGCCTTTTTTGCCGATAAATGAATGATTTTCCATGTTGCCAATCAGCGTTTGAAATTCCATTCATCGCTTTCATATTTCGTACGCGCCAACTTATGAACATATTCGAGCTCTTCCGGCGATAACGTATACGGTTCCAGCACGATATTGAGCCCTTTCTCAAATCCTTTATAAAACGCTTCTTTCGCTTCTTCGATCGTAATCTTGCGGTCGGTCAATTCGTTAATCGCCACCGCCTTGTTTTTAAAATTTCGCTGCAGGCGCTCTTTTACCCGTTCGTTTGGATATTTAAACAAACTGAAAAGCAAATCTTCATCTAAGTCAAGCAAAATCGAGCCGTGCTGCAAAATAACCCCTTTTTGCCGAGTCTGTGCGCTGCCGGCAATTTTGCGGCCTTCGACGACGAGCTCGTACCATGACGGCGCATCAAAACAGACGGCGGATCTTGGGCTTCTTAAATCGGCTTTTTCCTCTTCCGTTCTTGGCACGGCAAAATAGGCATTTAAGCCGAGAAAACGAAATCCTTCTAAAATTCCTTGCGAAATCACCCGATACGCCTCGGTTACCGTTTTTGGCATATCTGGATGCTCCTCGGAAACAATCACGCTGTACGTCAGCTCTTTATCATGGAGAACGCCGCGTCCTCCTGTCGGCCGTCTCACAAATCCGAGGCCATGGCGTTTTACCGCTTCTAAATCAATTTCCTTTTCGACTTTTTGAAAGTAACCGATCGATAGCGTCGGCGGATTCCAGCCGTAAAAACGAATTGTCGGCGGAATTTTTCCTTCGCTATGCCAATCGAGCAGCGCTTCATCAAGCGCCATATTAAACGATGGGGAACAATAGCCCGAATCAATAAAGCGCCATACTTCTTTTGCCATCTTTCAACCCTTCTTTTTTTAAGTTCGCGTTTACTAGTTTAGCAAACAAAACGGAACATGGAAAGAAAAACGCTATATCGTGAAAAAAGTTCCTCTTTCCTTTCATGGCGTTGCTATGAAAATGCTTTGCTTCCAAATAGCAACCTTTATATAATAGATGTTAGCGAATGTACAAAAAGGAGGACTGGCTTGTGAAAGTACTATTGATCATTCTCGGCGCGATTGTCATTTATTCGGTCGTCACCTACTTGATGCAGCGAAAAATGGTGAAAGCGTTGACGGAAGAAGAATTCCGCGCCGGTTATCGCAAAGCACAATTAATTGACGTCCGCGAACCGGATGAGTTTGCGGCTGGACATATTTTAGGGGCGCGCAATATTCCTTTGACCCAACTACGCATGCGCATGAAAGAGCTGCGAAAAGATCAGCCAATTTACTTATATTGCCAAAACGGGCTGCGCAGCGGCCGCGCCGCGCAAATGCTGTACCGCAAAGGCTACCGCGATTTGTACCATTTAAAAGGCGGTTTTAAAACGTGGACAGGGAAAATTAAGAAAAAAGCTTAATGATCGTTAGAAAGGATAGATGGAAGCCATAAACTGCTTTCATCTATCCTTTTTTCTCGTTGTCATATAAAGAAAACAGCAGGCACCTCTTTACTTTCTGCCAAAGTGAAGAATTTATGATACAAAAATAAGGTGTCCCAAAAAACTTTTAGGGCACCTGGTTTAGACTGCTAGGAAATGACTTCTAACTCCGAAGGCATCACTACTTTTTCTAATACGGAAGCCACAGCGCCGATCGCACAGCTTTTTTCCAATAACTGCGATGGAATAATGAACGGGCCGTTCCCGTTTTTTACCAATATCCTTTTTTCGACTTCATCCCGTGCCGGCTCCAGCACCCATTTGCCCGCCTTGCCAATCGTACTGCCAACGATGACGGCTTCCGGGTTATACGCATAAATGATATGTAAAATGCCAATTCCCAGGTAGCGGCCGGCCTCCGCCAATATTTGCGCCATTTGCTTGTCGCCGCGTTCAGCCAATGCGCGCACTTTTTCTATGGAAAAGTCTTCTAGCATGGAATGATGATGTTCTTGCTCGAGCCGGCGCTGAATATACTTTTCTGATGCGTACATCTCCCAGCATCCGTTATTGCCGCAGTTGCAGCGAACGCCGTGAATGTCAATGACATGATGGCCGATTTCGCCGGCAATGCCATCAATCCCGCGGTATAGCTGGTTGTGAATGATGACTCCGGCGCCGATCCCGATTCCGGCGCTGACATATACAAAATTCGCAAACTCTTTGCCGGCGCCAAACCATTTCTCGCCAAGCGCCGCCAGCTTTGCTTCGTTTTCGATAATAATCGGATAATTTGGCCATTGCTTTTGAAGAATGGAAGCAAGAGCAACATGATCCCAATGAAGGTTTGGGGCAAATATGACAAGTCCTTCCTCTGTATTCACAATCCCCGGCACGCCAATGCCGATGCCCATTATTCCATACGGAGTCGTTGGCGCATGGCGAATGGCTTCGTGAATCATCGCGATCATTTTTTCAATGATTGCTTCCTGCTTTTCATTGGCGCGGAAATGGCACATCTTTTCCCAAATAATCTCAGCGTTTAAGTCAGTTAACACAGCATAAATGTAGTTGACCCCTAACTCTATGCCAATTAATGAGCCAGCCGCTTCGTTAAAGCGGAGCATGAGCGGCCGGCGGCCGCCGGTGGAAACGCCAATTCCGCTTTCGCTGACAAAATGTTCGGAAATTAATTCATCGACTAACGCTGATACCGTCGCCTTGTTTAATCCGGTGATTTTGGCGATCTCCGCCCGTGAAATATTATTTTTTTCACGAATCAGCTTTAATACGATATGTTTATTGATTTTTTTGACGAGTCCTATATTTCCTGTTCGCACCATATACAGCCATTCCTTCTGCAAACTTTTTTAGCATGCCGCGCAAATAGGCGGATGAGCCTCTAGCCAATATCATCGATATCGGCTGTATTAAAAAAATTTATCCCGTGATCCATGACATATGCAAACGCACGCAGCAATCCTTTATCGTTTATTTTTTCCACGATCCGCCGATCGCCCACGGCCAAAGCTGATTCCACTCCCTACTAAATCGGTGTTCCCCAGTCTTCTATATTTTATCTTTTTCTTTCCTCTGTGATGTGCAAAATAAAAACGACTTACTGCTTCTGTTTCATAATGTTAGTTTATATACTAAACTAACATAGTTTTTATGTCAATAAAAAACAGATGAATTTATCTTCTTTGCAGAGAAAGAAACTATCTGTTTGAAGTTATGAAGCATTACTTTCATTAATCTAAAAGATGCACTTCGTCGCCGACATGAATTTCTCCCGTCTTGATGACAGAAGCATAAACGCCAAAATAATTATTTCGATGTTGAACGACCGTTCTTAATAGTGAAGGATCCTTTTCTCCTGTTTCCGGTTCAACGGTGATAATCATGCACCGTTCGCAATGCCTTTTTAGCTGAATTTCTACCTCTTGTCCAATTTTCAGTCGGCGGCCAAACCACGTTTCTTCGATAAAAGGAGCTTTATGAACTAATGACAGCAATAAATTCGGCCGAAATCGCCGATAATCTACCGGTTTTCCCCATATTTCCTCCAGCTTTTGTACAGAAGCGTCCGTTACTAATTGAATATGTTCTTCTTCAATTGCCCCAAAAGGAACGTGATCAGGAGTATAACGAATGAGGGAGACTTTCCGGTTTGATTTTCTTTCGATTTCTTTTATCAGTTCTTTATCGCCCCATTGATAGCAGGTTCCGTCTGGAGCAATGATTTCTACAGCCGGATATTCCTCTAAACTTTCTTCACCGATAAATTTCGGGCGGTACTGGATCATTTCCGGAAATTGCGTAATCGTTAAAAACTTTCCCGGCCTCGTTTCATCCAAAAATGCATGGCTTCGATCACCGTACAGCCCATAATTCATTACTCTCGTTTTTTGTACACTTTCTCCTTGAAACGATTTGACAGGATAACGCATGATTTCCTGTATGTAACCGATGAGCATCTTTTCACTTCCTTCATTTATTTTCTCATTTTTCTGTTTATCATTAATATACAAAAACAAGCGATCCATTCCCAGCAGAATGAATCGCCTGCAGCATTCGCTTTATTGTTTTTGGTAGCGCAAAATCGGCTTGCGCGCCGCTGTCGTTTCGTCGAGGCGTTTGACAACGGTTGTATGCGGCGCCTCTTGTACGATTTCCGGATTTTCTTCCGCTTCTTTGGCGATTTGAATCATCGCGTCGATAAACGCATCGAGCGTTTCTTTCGATTCCGTTTCCGTCGGCTCGATCATCATGCATTCCTCGACAATAAGCGGGAAATAAACCGTCGGCGGATGGAAGCCGAAATCTAGCAAACGCTTCGCGATATCAAGCGTGCGGACGCCGAGTTTCTTTTGCCGTTTGCCCGACAACACAAATTCATGCTTGCAATGGCGGTCATACGGCAAATCATAATATTCTGCGAGACGGCGCATCATGTAGTTGGCGTTTAATACCGCGTATTCGGTGACCGCTTTCAGCCCGTCCGGTCCCATCGAACGAATATATGTGTAGGCGCGGACGTTAATGCCGAAGTTGCCGTAAAACGGCTTCACACGGCCGATGGACTGCGGGCGGTCATAATCGAGATAATAGCCGCTTTCTCCTTTTTCCACGACCGGCTTCGGCAAAAACGGAATAAGGTCGGCTTTGACCCCGACTGGGCCGGAGCCTGGACCGCCGCCGCCGTGCGGACCGGTAAACGTTTTATGCAAGTTGAGATGGACGACATCAAAACCCATGTCCCCCGGCCTTGCTTTGCTTAACACCGCGTTTAAGTTCGCTCCATCATAATACAGCTTTCCGCCGGCTTCGTGAACGATATTCGCCATTTCTAAAATGTTTTCTTCAAACAAGCCGAGCGTGTTCGGGTTTGTCAGCATCAATGCTGCTGTATCCGGACCGACGACCCGTTTTAAATCTTCCAAATCGACAAGCCCATCCTCTGTCGACTTGACCGTCACCGTGTCAAAGCCAGCGACTGTCGCCGAAGCCGGATTGGTGCCGTGGGCCGAGTCAGGAACGATTACTTTCGTCCGCTGGAAATCACCGTTTGCCTCATGATAGGCGCGAATCATCATCAGCCCCGTCCATTCGCCGTGGGCGCCTGCGGCCGGCTGCAATGTCACGGCGTCCATGCCGGTAATTTCCTTTAAATGCTCCTGCAGGTCGTACATTAATTCAAGCGCGCCCTGCACCGTTTCTTCCGGCTGGAGCGGGTGGATATGGACAAACCCTGCCAAGCGGGCGACGTTTTCATTGATTTTCGGATTGTATTTCATCGTGCATGAGCCGAGTGGGTAAAAACCGGAATCGACGCCATGGTTTCGTTTCGATAAAGCCGTGTAATGGCGCATAATATCGAGTTCCGATACTTCCGGAAGCTCCGGTTCTTGCATGCGTATATAATCTGCCGGCACGATTTCGCCGATATCGACCGCCGGAACGTCCAATTCCGGCAAGCTGTACCCGATGCGTCCTGGTTTGCTGATTTCAAAAATAAGCGGCTGATCTTTATGCATGGCAATCCCCCAATTCTTTCACAAGCGTGTCGATTTCCTCTTTTGTCCGCAATTCCGTGACAGCGATAAGCATATGGTTCGCCAATTCCGGATAGTCGCGGCCGAGGTCGTATCCGCCGATGATGCCTTTTGTCAAAAGATGTTTGTTGACTTCTCCCACCTGTTTAGACAGGCGGATGACAAATTCGTTAAAGAACGGACCGGTAAACGGCACGGCAAAGCCGCGTTTTGCCAATTCATTTTTCGCATACTGCGCTTTTTGAATGTTCATCGTCGCCATTTCTTTAACGCCTTTTTTGCCGAGCGCCGTCATCGCCACCGATGCAGCAAGCGCGTTTAGCGCCTGGTTCGAGCAAATGTTGGACGTCGCCTTATCGCGGCGAATGTGCTGCTCGCGCGCCTGTAGCGTCAATACGAACCCTCTTCGTCCTTCTTCATCGGTCGTCTGCCCGACAAGCCGGCCCGGAATTTTCCGCATCAGCGCCGCTTTGACGGCAAAATAGCCGCAATGCGGTCCGCCAAATTGCATCGGAATGCCAAACGGCTGCACATCACCGACGACAATGTCGGCGTCAAACTGTCCCGGCGGGGTGAGCACGCCAAGCGCGAGCGGATTGCTGGCAACAACAAACATGCTTTTTTCAGCGTGCACAATCGGCTCAATGTCTTTTAGCGGTTCAATTTGTCCGAAAAAGTTCGGATATTGGACGATGACGCAAGCTACATCGCCAGCCATTTCCGACTTTAGCGCTTCTAAATCAGTAATGCCGCCTGCAAACGGAATTTCAACCACCTCAAGACGCTGTCCTTTCGCATACGTTTTCACGACATCGCGATATTCCGGATGAACGGCTTTCGACAGCAATATTTTTTTCCGTTTCGTGTGCGCAGCGCTTAACAGCATCGCTTCCGCCAGCGCCGTTCCGCCGTCATACATCGACGAGTTAGCCACGTCCATGCCGGTCAGCTCGCAGATCATCGTTTGAAATTCAAAAATCGCCTGTAGCTCGCCTTGCGAAATTTCCGGCTGATACGGGGTATATGCCGTATAAAACTCAGAACGGGAAATAACATGGTCGACAATGGCCGGAATATAATGGTCATACACTCCCGCTCCTAAAAAGGAGACGTATTTTTTCGCATCGGCGTTCTTCGCGGCAAGTCCGGCCAATTCTTTGAACAACTCCGGCTCCGACTTCGCTTTTTTTATATTTAACTCGCCGCGGAAGCGCACGCTTTCCGGAATATCGGCAAACAAATCGTCAATCGAGTCAACGCCAATTACTTTTAACATTTCCTTCTTATCTTCTTCCGTCATCGGCAAATATCGATGCAGCACGTTTCATTCTCCCCTTTTCTATTACTTTGCCCGCTTATAAAACGGCGTCGCAATGACTTTTGCTTTTAGGCGTTTGTTGCGGATTTCCACTTCTACTTTGCTGCCAAGTCCGGCAAATTCCGTTTTCACCAGCGCCAAGCCGATATTTTTCTTTAACGTCGGCGATTGCGTTCCTGTCGTAATAAAGCCGATTTCTTCCCCCTTGGCAAATACTTTATAGCCGTGGCGCGGAATGCCTTTGTCAATCATTTCAATACCGACCAGTTTTCGCGCGGTTCCCTCTTCTTTTTGTTTTTTCAACACATCTTTTCCGATAAAATCTATTTCTTTATTCGTTTTCACCGCAAATCCAAGTCCTGCCTCGATTGGCGTAATATCTTTTGACAACTCTTGGCCGTAAAGCGGCAATGCCGCTTCAAAACGAAGCGTATCGCGCGCACCAAGCCCGCACGGAATAACGCCTTCTTCTTTTCCCGCTTCTAAAATCGCTTCCCAAAGGGCGATCGCATCTTCAGCGCGGCAATAAATTTCAAATCCGTCTTCCCCCGTATAGCCGGTGCGGGAAATAAGCGCTTTCACTCCTTGGAGGTCGACATTATCTTGAAACGCAAAAAACTTGAGTGCGGATAAATCCAGATTGATTAATTTTTGCAGCACTTGTTCCGCAAGCGGTCCCTGCAGCGCAAGCTGGGCAATTTCCGCTGAAACGTTTTCTAACTGCACGCCGCCAAATGCGTGCTTATTCAACCAGGCAAAATCTTTCTCTATATTTGCGGCATTTACAACAAGAAGATATTCCTCGTCCGCTTTTTTATAAATTAATAAATCATCAACGGTACCGCCGTCTTCATAGCACATTAACGTATATTGCGCACGGCCGTCTGTCAATTTCGCAACATCGTTCGTCATCATTTTTTGCAAAAACGCAAGGCTGTCTCTCCCTTTGACGACCAACTCGCCCATATGCGATACATCGAATAGACCTGCGCGTGTGCGCACTGCTTCATGCTCTTCTTTAATGCTCGTAAATTGGACAGGAAGTTCCCATCCGCCAAAATCGATCGTTTTTGCGCCATAGCGCTCGTAAACAGGAAATAGCGGCGTGCGTTTTAACATTTTGTTCCCTCCTCGTTTTTCCATCAACGCAAAAAGGACAGACTCCCCCCTCATCATCATGAGTGGTGGGCTCTGTCCTGGCACCTGAAAGTTTCCCTATTTAAAATAGGTTTCCTCTTGGGTGGTTCACCGGTGGTGAACGCTCTCCAGAGCTGCGTCAAACAAGAGTCTTTTTGCCTGAGAGATTCGCGTTTCCGCTTGCTCCTTCGGCGCTACATCACGTAGTCTCTCCCCTTGTTCTCATCCGCCGCATATATAATTTTCAAGAAAACGGGCAAACTAATGAAGGTAAAAATCGAAAAATAACTTTTAACTTTCTAACTTTATACTACCATTAACAAACAGAGAAGGGCAATAACAAAATAAACGAACTTTTAAATATTAATAAATAATAAACGTTAGTAATTACTGGGATGTTTACATAAACAAAAAAATAAATATTCGTAGTAAGGGAAGGAGATGAATGTGATGCTAGACATTGAAATGGATGAGACGTGGAAGGAAGAATTTATCGAGCGGTTTGAAAAAGATGGTCCATGGGCGAGCTGGGAAATGTACCAGCTCGCATTGGAGGCGGCTATGCATTTAAGCGTGCCTGAATTTGACGGTCTGCAGGCGCCAAAGCATTTGCCGCACTTAACGCCGCTTCCGCATCAGCTCGAAGTCGCAAGACAGGTCGTCGAGAATATGAACGGAAAAGCGATCCTTGCCGATGAAGTCGGACTCGGCAAAACGATTGAAGCTGGACTAATTTTAAAAGAATATATGATCCGCGGGCTGGTAAAGAAGGTGCTCATTCTCGTTCCCGCCTCCCTCGTATCGCAATGGGTGAAAGAATTGAATGAAAAGTTCTTTATTCCCGCCGTGCAGCAGAAAAAAAGCTATGTATGGGAACAATGCGATGTCGTCGTCTCCTCGCTCGACACCGCCAAAAAAAGCCCGCACCGCGAAATCATTTACAAACAGCAATACGACATGGTCATCATTGATGAGGCGCATAAGCTGAAAAATAACAAAACCAAAAACTATGAATTCGTACAAAATTTAAAAAAGAAGTTTTGTTTATTGCTGACCGCCACCCCGATTCAAAATCGGATCGAGGAGATTTTCAACCTTGTTTCTTTGCTGAAGCCCGGCCATTTAGGGAATGCCGAATATTTCGCAAAAACGTACGGCAAAACGCGCTCCCTGCAAACCAACGAACATTTAAAAGCGCTAGTCAATAAAGTCATGATCCGCAATCGCCGCGCCGATACCGGCATCGAATGGTCGAAACGCCATGTAGAGCCGGTGCTCATCGAATTTACAAAAGAAGAACGTGAATTGTATGAGGCGGTGCAAGCATTAAAGCATGATGGGGAATTGTTATTTGGCAGTCAATTTTCCCTTATCACGATGCTAAGGGAGGCGTGCAGCAGCCGGGAAGCCCTGTTTCTCACCGTCAAAAATATGATGGACAAATACGAAGGCGATGTTCCGGATTCGTTCCATAAACTGATGGAAAAAATCAATGCCGTCACCACCAATTCGAAAGCGGAAAAAGCGCTGGAGCTGATTCGCTCCATTAATGACAAAGTCATTATTTTTACTGAATACCGGGCAACCCAGCTGTATTTGCAATGGTTTTTAAAGCAGCACGGCATCTCTTCCGTCCCGTTTCGCGGCGGCTTTAAACGCGGAAAAAAAGATTGGATGAAAGAGCTGTTTAAAAACCATGCCCAAGTTTTTATCGCCACCGAGGCGGGCGGGGAAGGAATCAACTTGCAGTTTTGCCGCCATGTCATTAACTATGACCTGCCTTGGAACCCGATGCGGCTTGAACAGCGGATTGGCCGCGTTCATCGCCTCGGCCAGACGGACGACGTCTATATTTATAATTTCGCAGTTAAAAACACGGTCGAAGAACATATTTTAACGCTCCTATATGAAAAAATCCGCCTGTTTGAGCGGGTCATCGGCGAACTCGACGACATCTTGGCGAAAATGAACTTTGCCAACTTGGAGCGTTATTTGCAAGATGCGTTAGTTCACTCTAGAAGCGAAGGAGAAATGAAAATCAAAATGGAAAATATCACAGCCATGATTGAATTAGCCGACCAGCTTGCCAAAGGAGGAGAGCAGTATGCAGCAACATGAAATACGTCACTTTGTCGAGCGGTATTTCCGCGCTAATGAATGCGCAATTCTTGAAGCGAACGACGAATATATGACAGTGCAGCTGACGGTCGAAATGGACAAAGAGTTAATGAACCGGCCGTTTTATTGGCACTATATCGAACGGACTGGCGGCACGCCGCAACCGATGCAGCTGACGCTGATTACAAAACCAACGGAAAAGACAAAAACTCTGCAGGGGGAGCGGCTGCATTTCGGCTCACCGCGATTGCATCAAATTTTCCGCTCTGCGCAAAAACGCGGCAGCTTCATCCGTCTTTATGAAGAACCCGATGCTTTCCAGCACAAACACGTTCCGCTCCATCCCTGGCTTGGCTTGAATGTAAAAATTTCGTATCAATGCGATCGCAAAAAAGATCAAATTTTATCGCTCGGTTTGCACTTAATTGGCGGGACCATTATCGAATCATTTCATGAGCGGCTGCAAAAACGGAAGCTCACGCCGAAAATTCCTGATTACTGTTTTACGATTTCGCCGCTCATCAAACCGAAAAGCGGGATTGGTCGTTTAGAACAATATATTCGCAGCCGCATTGCCGCGGACGATCATACATGGGCGGAAAAAGCAAAAGAACGCTGGAAGGAAGACTTGGCGCTTCTTGACCACTTTTATGAAGGAATCGAAGAGAAGCCGGAATGTTATTATATTGAAAAAGAGGCGCTGGAACAGCAGTACAAGCCGCGCATTATCGTTTCCGTCATTAACGGAGGAATATTTTATTTGCTTCCTCGTTCTTAACGGTTTTTATGTAAAAAAAAGGAGCGTCCCTCTATACGAGAGCGCTCCTTTAAGAATGACGCCGAAACAGGAGGCGAAGGGAAAGGGGAATCATCCCAAACCAGTGATACGCTAGCGGCGGTTTTTCTTGTTTTCGTTGCATTCGTTTCTTTTTTCGCTCTTCCTTCGGCAAATCCATATAAGCGACCAATTGTTGGGTGACAAACTTTACATAATCGTTTGCCGCCATCGATGCCACCCCCCTTTTTATATTATCCTTTCCATTGCTGTCATTTTTTAATCATGATTCGTCATTCTCCGTCCACTCGATAATATCGAGCGACGGAAGCAGCACGAGAAAAGTGGCGTTATAGCGGATTCCTCCGCTGGAATAGGCGGAAACCGTTGCATGGATGGTCGTTTCATCTATCCTTTTCCACTGATAATCCGCTTTTCCAATCGGGTACAAAAATGTCCCTTCATTTCCCGGCTGTAAATCAGAAAAGGAGGCCAGCTGTTTTTTGATGTCAAAGACAGCCATTTGCATAACAGACTCCACTTCAGAAGATTGTTGCTCATACTTCATCGTTTCCATTTCTACCTCATACAGCGCGAGAACGTGAGCAAGCATAAGAAGAAAGAAAAACGAAACCACGACCGTCAGCGGAAAAATGACACCACTCTGCTTGCGCATGCACACCGCCACCTTGCTAAAAAAGTCGGGAAAGAAATGCTTCATACGTTTTTCCGTCCGTCGCCATTACACGAAGAAAAATTCCGTTATTTGTCGAGGTATAGGCGACACTCTTTACAGACTGCAATGCCGTTTCGTTGCCGGTTCCGTTTACTTGCCGGCGGATGGTCGATTTGTATAGATCAAAACTGACTTGCTCCCCTGTAAACTTTTCTAAATATAACACCGTCCCGCTGCTTTTCCATCGTTTCGATTCGTTCAGCTCCCCGTGCAGTTGCTGCAGGAAAATGTGCCACTCCGTACGGTGAAATCCGTTCACATTATCATAGGTAAATAAACGGGCATCGAACAAAAACGGCAACAGCGAGGTGACCAATAAAACGATAGATAATACGGCAATCATTTCTAAAAATGTAAAGCCTTTTTTTGCATGAATCATCGTTTTCCATACCCACACCTTTCCACGTTACGACCTGCATAGTCATTCCAGCGCACGCACACTTTCCACATGTCATTTTCTTCATAGTACGAATGAAGGACAAACGTAGTCCTTCCATCTACTACCGTTGCTTCCGGTTTCATATGTTCTTCATGCAGGGCGACAGACAATAATTGCTGCGCTTTAGCTTTTAGCGCTATATTTTGCCGCTCCATCACCATTTGCGTAAACAACGGCAGCAATACCGTTGTTACAGCAAGCAGCAGCGCGAGGGCAAAAACCGCTTCCATTAACGTAAATCCACTACATTTTTTGCACATAAAACCTCCCTTTCCCAAGCAAAAATATAATTTTATAGGTACTGTCTTTTCCTTTTAATAAAAGCGCTCCCGCTTTATTCACATTTCCGTTTTCCAAAAAGAGAAGCGGTAGCGTCAGCGTCGTCATCTGAAACTCCCATGGATTCGGAAGCGTGCGGGTGAAAATCATTTTTCCGGTTTTCGCTTCCATCATCTGATACTCGGGGCGGCTTTCCGAAAATGTCACTGCCACCGGCGTTTTATGCGTCATCGCATATTGCTGCGCGTATAGTAAATCATCACGCAGCTGCGTAATGACATATGTTTCTGTTTTCTGCCGCACCAAGCTGCTTAATGAAGGAAGTGAAACCGCCATCAACACGGTGACGGCGGATAAAACGAGAAGCATTTCGGTAAAGGTAAACCCGCGATCACGTTCCACTTTCGCTTACTTCCCCGTCGCTATTAATTTGAATGGAGTGGCCGTTTGGGCATTTATCGGACTTAATGTACTTTCCATCGATCAGCTCCTGTACAGTAGGAATTTTGTTATTCTCCATCTCATAAGCCTTAACCTGCGCTTGGACGGTATTGACAAACGCCGCGCATCCTTTATTGTTAATCATTCCGTTATGTTTGGTTATATTTGGAATGACAATCAACAATAAGACAGAAATAACCATTAATACGATTAGCATTTCGATTAACGTAAACCCCTTTTCATTCTTCATTGTCCTTCCCTCCTATAAATGATTCATCATGGAAAACAGCGGCAGCAAAATCGCCAAATACATGCAAACGACAAGCAAACCAACAAAAGATAGCAGCAGCGGCTGAATGAATTTCAACAACGTTTCCAGTCGTTCCTCGAACGCCTGAAACAATATTTCACCATAATGATTTAACTCTTTGCCCAATTCCCCATTAGACTGGCCATGACGGATCACGAGCACCAGCTCTTGTTCGTAATAGTTGCAGACACCGATAACGTCATCTAGCGGAAGCCCTTTCGCCAGCTCGTCTTTGATCCTTCTTCCTTCCGCTCGTAAAAACGGCAGTGATTCTTGTCGTTCAAAAGCTTGGAGCGCCTCATATATCGACATTCCTCCCTGCAGTAAATGGCCAAGCTGCAGCGCAAACAGATGGGTGACATAAAGCTTGACCAAAGAACGAAGAAGCGGAATTTTCATCGCAGCGTGGATCTTGGCAGCGACCGTCCATTTTCGAAACGAGCCGATATAAAAAAGAAAACAAACGATACATAAAACAAAAACAACAGCAAACACATTAGGGACAATGGAAACGATGTGCATAAAAACAATGGATGCAGAAGATGGCGAAGAGGATAAAGTGGAAGAAACTTGGGAAAACCGCGGCAGCAACAGATGCCCAACAGCAGTCAACATTAATACCATAAAACACAGCAGCATGAGCGGGTAGCTGCTCGTTTTGCGCAGCCTTTGCATATATTCTGCCTTCTGTATCAGCATTTTTCCCGCTTCAATAATGCCGCGCGGCAAATCTCCGTGCTGCTCTGCGAAAAACAAATAGCCGATTGCTTCGTGATGAAAAGGAAGCGAAGCAAGCGATTGGTAAAAAGGCAGTCCCGAACGAAGCCGGGAAAGGCATTGCTGCAAATCATGGCGGCGGGAAAGCGGCTCTTGAATCTCTAAAAATTCGAGCGCTTGTGACAGCGAATACCCTCTTTCTAACAGGCTTCCTAGCCGCACTAAAAACGTTCCTTGCTGATGTAGCGTCCATTTTCGTTTTTTCATTTTTCCCCTCCCTTAACGACCGTGAGAGTGTGCGCCGGCAAAAACCCAAGCGCCATCCCTTTGCGAATGATATTTTCCAACGTATAGTAACGGCATACTTTGTTCCCTGTTTGCACGGAGCAAATAGCGTCGGATAATGCACTTCCATACAGCAGTTCATGCACAGCGACGCGGCGTACTTTTCGATATTGGCGGCAAACGGGCATGCAATGTTCACCGCAAAACGGACATAGCAAATCAACAAGCCGCTGCGCCGTTACGGCGAGCAACGTTTGCTCAATATCTTCGAGCGGAATGCCGAATTCACGCAAACGGTAAATCGCGCCAACCGCATTTTTCGTATGCATCGTCGAAACGATCAAATGTCCTGTCATGGCAGAGCGCACCGCAATTTTTGCCGTTTCGGCATCGCGGATTTCCCCGACCATAATAACATCCGGATCATGGCGCAACGCGGCTTTCAAGCCAACCGCATACGTAATTCCCGCTTTTTCGTTAATCTGCACTTGCAATAGATTGTCAATCCGCTTTTCGACCGGATCTTCCAAGGTGATGACATTGCGATGCCACTTTTCCTGGCAAATCCGCAGCAAGGCATATAAAGTCGTCGTTTTTCCCGATCCGGTCGGTCCGGTACAAATGATTAATCCTTGCGGCTGTTGAAACAGGGAAAGCAATATGTTGGTAGAGTGGGCAAATAGGGAAATTTGTGACTGTGGCAGGAAAAAACTTTGTGGAAGAAGCCGGATGACGAGGCTTTCATCGTAGAATGTCGGCAATGTGGAAAGGCGTAAAGAAATGATTTCCCCTTGCTGGTTTGTCTCCATTGCTCCGCTTTGCGGACGACGGCGTTCGCCAATGTCCATGCCTGCTAAAAATTTAAAATGGGTAATAAGCCGCTCGCATGTTTCTTTTGTCAGCGTTGCTTTTTCCATCAGCAGTCCATCTAAGCGAAAACGCACTACCGCATCGTTCTTCCGCGGAACGATATGAATATCCGAGACGCGAAGCAACCCCGCTTCCATGAGAAGACGGTCCGCCAAATATTCAATCTCATTCATTCGTTCATACCATTCCTCCCTCTATA
>NZ_BAWO01000020.1 GCF_000632715.1 Parageobacillus caldoxylosilyticus NBRC 107762
CCAACTCTTCTTCCTTTCCTTTTTATATGCGGAAGGGGGAGAGGATTTTTTATCCTAAGACAGGAGACGATGGAAAAGATGGAGAACATCCGCCTCTTTACGTTCAATAACAGGAGATATTTACATGATTTTATACCTTTTTATAGATGTTTAACAAACTGCTTATACCTCCTATCTTTTCCACCCATCGGTTTTATCATAATCCAAAACAGCAAAAGACACGAACTATTGCTTATAAATGGAGCATATGCCCTAACTTTTCATACTTGGTGCGCAAATATTTTTCATTTTCTTTTTTCATCGGCATTTGCAGCGGAACGCGTTCGACTACCTCAAGGCCGTGTCCTTTTAAGCCGGCGATTTTGCGCGGATTGTTCGTCAATAAACGTATTTTTGTCACACCGAGGTCTTTTAAAATTTGCGCGCCGATGCCATAA
Source organism: Parageobacillus caldoxylosilyticus NBRC 107762 (assembly GCF_000632715.1). Taxonomy (GTDB): domain Bacteria; phylum Bacillota; class Bacilli; order Bacillales; family Anoxybacillaceae; genus Saccharococcus; species Saccharococcus caldoxylosilyticus. The sequence continues at coordinate 438 of NZ_BAWO01000020.1, forward strand.
TCGCGCAAATCGGCAGGAAACCCGAGCTTTTCATTGGCTTCTACCGTATCATAGCCTTGCTCTTGCAGCTTATACGCGCGCAGTTTATTCATTAATCCAATGCCGCGCCCTTCTTGGCGCATATATAAGAGAACGCCGCGCCCTTCTTCTTCAATTTGGCGGAGTGCTGCATGAAGCTGCGGTCCGCAATCGCAGCGATACGAGCCAAACACATCTCCTGTTAAACATTCAGAATGCACGCGGACAAGAATCGGTTCGTCCGGAACAATTTCGCCTTTTACGAGCGCCACATGTTCTTTTCCGTCAACTACATTGGTATAGCCGACCGCTTTAAACCGACCGAATTCTGTCGGCAGCATCACTTCCACTTCGCGTTTTACAAGCTTTTCTCTCTGGCTGCGATATTGAATTAAATCTTTAATCGTAATCATTTTCAATCCAAACTCATCCGCGATGTTGCGCAAATCCGGAACGCGTGCCATCGTGCCGTCTTCTTTAATAATCTCGCAAATCACTCCGGCCGGCTTTGCTCCGCATAACCGAGCTAAATCCACCGCCGCTTCCGTATGGCCGGCGCGCCGCAATACACCGCCTTTTTTCGCGACGAGCGGAAACACATGTCCCGGCCGTTTAAAATCGCTTGCTTTGGCGTCAGGATCGAGCAGCGCCTGAATTGTCATCGAACGTTCATAGGCGCTGATTCCCGTCGTCGTCGATTTATAATCGATGCTGACGGTAAACGCCGTGCCATGGGAATCGGTATTATGGTTCACCATCGGCGCAAGGTCCATCTTGTCCGCCAATTCTTCGGTAATCGGCACGCAAACAAGCCCGCGCCCGTATTTAATCATAAAATTGATCACTTCCGGCGTCGCTTTTTCGGCCAGTGCCACGAAATCCCCTTCATTTTCCCGGTCTTCGTCATCGCATACGATAATTACTTCTCCTTGCTTCAATGCCTCAAGTGCTGCTTCAATCGTATCAAACATCTGTTTGTGCCCCCTTTTTAGCTTTACTTATAGCCGTGCCGTTCCAAAAATTCGAGCGTAATGGCCGATTGCGTTGCTTCCTTTTTTTCTTCCATAAATTGGGCAACATATTTCCCGATCATATCGCACTCAATGTTGACAATATCCCCTGGATGTTTTTCCCCTAAAATCGTTTCCGCACGCGTATGGGGGATGAGGGAAATCGTAAACGTATGATCCGTCAGCCCAAAAATCGTTAAACTTGTGCCGTCGACCGCGACCGATCCTTTTAAAATCATATATTTGCGCAGTTCTTTTGGAATTTCAATTTCGTAGTATACCGCATTGGCCGACGGCCATTTGCGGACAATCCGGCCGATGCCGTCCACATGCCCGGAAACGAAATGGCCGCCGAAACGTCCATTCGCCGCCATCGCCCGTTCCAGATTGACTTTGGACCCTTTTGTTAATGTGCGGAGCGACGTCGCTTTGACTGTTTCCGGCATCACATCGACCGTAAACGTACGGTCGGTAAAGGACGTGACCGTCAAACAAACCCCGTTGACCGCAATGCTGTCTCCAAGATGGACATCCGTCAAAATTTTTTTTGCACCGATCATCATCACAATCGCTTCACCCGACTGCTGTATTTGTTCGATCGTGCCGATTTCTTCCACAATTCCGGTAAACATCCTTCATTCACCCTTTATATGTTCGGTATGGCAACGATTTTTATATCGGGACCGATCCTTTCCACTTGGCGGATTTGAAGCTCCATCACCTCCGCCATATTGGCAAAACCGACCCCGCCGATTGGCGTCGGCGCCTGTTTTCCGCCGATGATTTTCGGGGCAAAATAGGCGACAATTTCATTTACTGCCCCCGCGCGGATAAAGCTGTCATGCACATGCGACCCACCTTCGACAAAAAGCGAAGTAATTCGTTTTCCGCCAAGCACGCGCAATAATTCTTTGATATCGATGTAAGGTTTATCCATGGAAATCACTTTTACATATTCTTTCTCATACTGTCTCTTTTTTTTCTCACTGGCCTCACTGCCGACAACGATCCACGTTTCCGCCGCGCCGTCACGGATCACGTTGGCATCGAGCGGGGTGCGCAAATGCGTATCCAAGACGATGCGGATCGGGTTTTTTCCGCCCTCCACAAGCCTTACTGTCAAGCTCGGATTGTCGGCAATCACCGTATTGACCCCGACAAGAATCGCATCGTGCAGCGCCCGGTAACGATGCACGTCTTCCCGGGCCGCTTCCGATGTAATCCATTTGCTTTCCCCGGTCGACGTCGCGATTTTTCCGTCCAGGCTGCTTGCATATTTGAGCGTCACAAACGGCGTTTTCGTTGCAACATAGTGGAAAAATACGCGGTTTAATTCATCTGCTTCTTCTTTCAGCACGCCAAGCTGTACCTCAATTCCCGCCTTTTGTAGCTTTTCGATTCCCTTTCCGGCCACAAGCGGATTCGGATCCGTCGTAGCGATGACGACGCGGCGGACGCCCGTTTCGATCAACAAATCGGCGCAGGGCGGCGTCTTCCCGTAATGGCTGCACGGCTCCAATGTGACATAGACCGTCGCACCCTTCGCCTTTTCGCCGGCCATGCGGACGGCATGTACTTCCGCATGCGGCTCCCCTGCTTTTAAATGGGCGCCCAATCCGACCACTTCTCCATCTTTCACGACCACCGCCCCGACAACCGGATTAGGAGACGTCTGCCCGATCCCTGCTTTGGCGATTTCAAGGGCCATGCGCATATATTGTTCATCGCTTCGCACCATGTTTGCCTCCTTTTTTTCATAAAGAAAAGCCCCAGGCGCAACATCCTGGGGCAAAGTTATGCAGAATCATCAGCAACGTATGTAAAAAACCGTAAAGCGGGGCTCGTTTCTTTTTTAGATAAACCGACCGACATAAAAACAAATATCGTCTATGGATATTTTTAACAAACTGGTTGCCGTCTATCCGTAAAAAAACGAAAAATGAACTGCGAAAAGCGATGTTTCCCCGCTTAAACAGCTGCCGTTCGAAATGCCTTGACATCCTGCAACAAAGGCAGAAACCGCGCAGGGAAAAAATGCCTACGCAACACGAACAGGCAATCATTTATACGTTGTGATCCTTCTCCCATCCAGACTATACTGTCGGCTCCGGAATCGCACCGGATCGTGCCTATACGGCTCGCGGGCTGAGAAGCGCATCGCTTCATCACCGCCGGTCGGGAATTTCACCCTGCCCCGAAGGATACACCGGTATGAAATTGAAATTTTTTAATTTTTAATTATTATATCACATGATAACCGTTTGTCCATTCTTCCATAGCATTGTCGTTATTTGGCAATGAATATCCAGTAAATCGCTCCCCACAGCAGGCTTGCTCCGAGCAGAAGAAAAAATAAAAGCCAATTTCTTCGCTTCATTTTTTCACCTCTTGCTATGATCTGAACACGACATGGAAAAAAGACTTAACAGCCCCGCCGTCTGCCAAGTCTTTTTTCCGCCTGTTTATTCCTCATCAAACACTTTAACTTCTTTCATGACATCCCCGTTTTTCATGGATTTTACTACATCCATTCCCGATGTCACTTGGCCAAACACCGTGTGGATGCCATCAAGGTGCGGCTGCGGTTCATGCACAATAAAAAACTGGCAGCTTCCTGTATCTCGTCCACGGTGCGCCATCGAAATCGCACCAGTCACATGCTTATGTGGATTGTTGTCCGTTTCGCATGGAATCGTATAGCCTGCATCCCCCATGCCGTTGCCATACGGACATCCGCCTTGGCTGACAAACCCAGGAATGACGCGATGGAACGTTAGCCCATTATAAAAACCTTCATTCGCTAATTTTTCAAAGTTAGCAACCGTAATCGGCGCTTCATTTGGAAACAGTTCAAACTCTATTTTTCCGCCATTTTCCATTAAAATATATCCTTTTTTCGCCATACATTCCAACTCCTTTTTTGACTTACGCATCATTATCATACTATTATAGTTGATATAAAAAAAGCAAGAAACTTCACATAGCACATTGATATTGGCAGATCCAGCAAGCAATATAGCCAAACGCATATGATACAATAAAATGATAGCACTAAAAACGCATATATTTTAATATAATGATGGAAGCTATGGTATTCTCGCTTACATACCCCTCCTGCTCCTATAAACGTTAAACTTACAAAATGGATGGTGAGGGAAATGCAAGAGACGGCATTTTAGTAGAAAAAAATGGCGGAAAACGTTATAATCAATTTACCTTTACCAAAGGGGGATATGTCGTTATGAAACGAATATTGGCAAGTTGCTTGCTTGCAGCGCTGTTCTTTACATTCCCGGCGATGGCGGCTGCCGATGCCGCGGAAGGTGATGTCATTATTACGTTGGGCGAGAACTTGACCGAGCCGCAAAAGCAAAAAGTATTAGAAGAGATGAACGCGCCGGATAACGCGCAAATCATCACCGTTTCCAACGCTGAAGAACATAAATATCTCGATGGGCTAATCCCGAAAGCGCAAATTGGAACGCGGGCGATTTCATCAGCGATGATCACGATCGGCGCCCAAGGTTCCGGATTGGACGTGGAAACGCATAACATTACATGGGTAACAAAAGAGATGTATACAAACGCGCTGATTACAGCCGGGGTAAAAGACGCGAAAATTTATGTCACCGCTCCGTCTCCGGTATCCGGCACAGCTGCATTGACCGGGTTGATGAAAGCGTATGAAGTTTCTTCCGATAAAGTGATTCCTGATGAGGTGAAAAAAGTAGCAACGGAAGAAATGGTAAAAACCGCAAAGCTTGGTGATTCCATCGGACAGGATAAAGCAGTGGCTCTCCTTGCCAAAATAAAAGAGGAAATCGCCAACAATCCGCCGCAAACGGATGCCGATTTGCGAGCGCTTATTGAAAAAGTAGCAAAGGACCTTGGAATTACGTTAACGGAAGATGAAATAAACAGTTTAATTTCATTATTCAATAAAATGAAAAACGCTAATATTGATTGGAATCAAGTAAATGATCAATTAAGCAAGGCGAAAGACAAACTATCCGCTTTTCTGCAATCAGACGAGGGAAAAACGTTTATCCAAAACATTATCGACATTTTAAAGGAAATTTGGAACGCCATTAAATCAGCCTTTTCTTCTTCCGAGCCGCAAAACAATCAATAGCGAAAAAGGCGCCCAAGGAAACAGGGCGCCTTTTTCGTCTGCTTACTTATTCACTTTTGTCTTTAGCGGTAAATCCAGCCGCACTAAATCTTCATACGTTTCCCGCTTCACCACGAGCTGCGCTTCGCCGTTTTCGACAAACACAACAGCCGGGCGCGGAATGCGGTTATAGTTGTTTGCCATCGAATAGCCGTATGCACCCGTACAAAAAACGGCTAAATAGTCCCCTGGCTTGGCTTTTGGAAGCGGCAAATCCCAAATCAGCATATCTCCTGATTCGCAGCACTTCCCTGCGATGGAGACAATTTCATTTTTTTCATCGAGCACCCGATTCGCCAGCACCGCTTCATACTTCGCTTCATACAGAGCTGGACGGATATTGTCGCTCATGCCGCCGTCGACGGCCACATAATGCCGGACGTTCGGTACGTCTTTGCGCGAACCGATCGAATAAATCGTCGTCCCGGCATCACCGACAAGGGAACGGCCCGGCTCAATCCAAATTTCTGGCATCGCGATGCCTTGTTTGCTCACTTGTTTTTTCACTTCACTGACGATTTGATCCACATATTCGGAAACCGGAATCGGATCATCTTCCTCGGTGTAACGGATGCCAAAGCCGCCGCCGAGGTTGACAACGGCAGGGACAAACCCGTATGCTTCTTTCCAATGAGCAATTTTTTGGAAAATTTTCTGCGCTGCCAACACAAACCCCGTTGTTTCAAAAATTTGCGAACCGATATGGCAGTGAATGCCTAATACAGAAAAAGAGGAAGAAGATAATGTTCTCACAAGCGCCTGCTCCGCTTGACCGTTGTTTAAATCAAAACCAAATTTCGAATCTTCTTGACCGGTTAAAATATAATCGTGTGTATGGGCTTCAACTCCAGGAGTAACGCGTATCAAAATGGCAATCGTTTTTCCGTATTGTTTTCCGAGCTGTTCTAGCAATTCCAGTTCGTAAAAATTATCGACAACGATGCAGCCAACTCCATGGTCCAGCGCCATCATTAACTCTTCGCGGCTTTTATTGTTTCCATGGAAATGGATGCGCTTGGGCGGAAATCCTGCTTGTATCGCTGTATACAATTCCCCGCCTGATACGACATCGAGCGACAGCCCTTCTTCTTCGGCTAACTGAACCATTGCAATCGAAGAAAATGCTTTACTTGCGTAAGCGACTTGCGCTGCGACGCCTTGTTTACGAAATGCTTCTTTAAACGCGCGCGCCCGCGCACGGATTAAAGCCACATCATAAATATACAGCGGCGTCCCGTATTCTTTCGCTAGCTCGACCGCATCGACACCGCCGATTTCCAAATGCCCTTTGTCATTGACTCGGCTTGTCCCATGAAAGAACATACAAATCCCTCATTCCCCAAAAATAAAATTATTCAATATAAGAAATTTTTACGCATATCGAAAGCAAAAAAGACAGTTAACATCCAGGATAACTGCCTTTTTGCAGAGAAAAGATTACGTATAACTTATCATAATTATAAAAAAGTTGCAACATGTGTGTGGATGAACTAATAAAAACCAGTTATGCATCGATCATGCTAAAGCCCGCCAGCTTTGCGCTTTGCCGGCGGGACAGCTGCAATATGGATCATTCACACGCGTCATTTTCGCAAATTTAGGACGGTTGCTTGCGTTGGTTTTGCGGATGAACAATACTTGGCCTTACTTTAGCGCCTGCAACAGAACGACGGACGATAATTTGCATAAACGCCGCCGGGTTAAACGGAATAAACGGCCATAAATACGGCGTGTTTAAGGAACGAATATGAGCGAGCCAAAGCAAGTAGACCGTTGTGCCGATCACAAGTCCCGGCACTTTAAACATCTCCACTAGAATGACAAGAATTAGGCGTGATATTTTATTCGCAATACTCAATTCGTAACTTGGTGTCGCAAACGAGCCGATGGCGGAGACAGAAACATATAAAATTACTTCCGGAACGAACAGTCCGACTTCAATCGCAATTTCTCCGATTAACACAGCAGCAATTAACCCCATCGCGGTAGAAAGCGGCGTTGGCGTATGAATCGCGGCCATGCGCAAAAACTCAATCCCGAAATCCGCCAATAAAACTTGAATAAAAACTGGGATATTCGTGTGTTTGTTGGGCCCGATAAATGCCCACGAATCCGGCAATAAAGATGGTTCAAGGACAAACAATACCCAAAGCGGAAGCAAAAACAGCGATGTCAGGATTCCTAAAAAACGCACCCAGCGCACGAATGTTCCGACCGCAGGAGACTGCCGGTATTCTTCGGCATGCTGCACATGGTGAAAAAATGTCGTCGGAGTAATAATGACGCTTGGCGATGTATCGACCATGATCAAAACGTGCCCCTCAAGCAAATGGGTGGCAGCCACGTCCGGCCGTTCCGTATACCGAACGAGCGGATACGGATTATATCCTTGTTTCACTAAAAACTCTTCTATCGTTTTATCCCCCATTGTCAATCCGTCAACACTCATTTGTTGCAGCTCCTGTTTTACTAGCTCCACCAGTCCTGGGTCAGCTACATCTTTAATATAAGCGATGCAAACATCGGTTTTTGAACGCTCGCCAACCTGCAGGATTTCAAAACGAAGCCGCTCATCACGGATGCGCCGCCGCGTCAACGCAGTATTGACGATAATATTTTCGACATAGCCGTCCCGCGCCCCGCGCACCACTTTTTCTGTATCTGGTTCTTCCGGCTGCCGCCCCGGATAGCTACGCACGTCAACGACGAACCCTGTTGATTCCCCTTCAATTAAAATGACAATTAAACCAGACAGAAGCTTATCCACTGCTTCGTCTAAATTAGTGACTGGACTTACCTGCTGATGAACAAGGCGATTTTCAATAATTTGCTTTGCCCGCTCCGTCTGCCGTTCATTGTCATTAATGCGGACAATTTGTTTGAGCAGCTCCATTAAATATTGCGTGTCACATAAACCGTTGCAATAGTAAATATGTACTTCGCGGTTTAATACATGAACCTTCCGTACTCCTAAATCAAAACTTGTCCCAATACCAATTTTTTCTCTAAAAAATTTTTCGTTGTCGACTAGTTTTTCGAAAATAGGAATGTTATTCGTTTTGGTCGGCATGATAACCACTCCTTTCCAGGATCAACTCCACTGCTTTTCGCGTAATCGGTGAACCGTATTTAATATGATCGCGGTATCCCATTTTGCCAATATCGCCGATTCCGACGATGATCGGAATCTTTAATTGATCCAAACAATAGACGGTATCTCCGTTAATCCGTCCGACTTCCAGCTCGCGAATTCCTTCTTTATCTACCCCATACTCTGTTACATTTCCGTCACGGTCGATGCTGACATGCACTTTTGCCCATTCATGCTTACGTGTATTGGAAGCGACGGCAAGCGCTCCTAACACTTCTATTTGCTCATGGGTTGCCACATATTTGAGCGCCTGTTCCCCCGCTCCTTCACCAATAGCACCACAATCGTCAAACATGACGAATACAGGATCATATGGAGTTTGTAAAATCAGCTGCACCAGCTCTTTGCCGGCTAATCTGGTGGGATTGCCATGAGAGCGAGAAATACAGCGTCCGCCGATTTGCCCAGCAATATATTGAATTGTTCGATAGGCGAACTCATCCCCATCGGTTACTAATATGACCCGTCTTTTTTTCATAGCGATTATCCTTTCGGCTTGCATATAAGCGCAGTGAAAAAGGAAAGGACAATAGCAAAGGAAAGAATGGCGCCGGTAAATTGAAACATCGCCGCGCCGATCGTCAGCCATCCGTCCAGCTCTTTTTGCGACAATATACCTTTGGTGAGAAAATAGCCAAAACCGCTAAGCGGCAGCGTCGCGCCTGCCCCGGCAAACGCAACAATTCGATCATAAATCCCGCTGATTCCCAAAATGACGCCAACGGCCACAAGCAAGCTCATGACATGCAGTTGTGGCAGTTTGCCCACATCCATGGCCAACTGTGCCAGCGCGCAAATCCCCCCTCCAGCCATAAACGCCACTACATAATCCATTCCTCATTCCTCCTTCGCTGCTTCAATGACCACACCATGGGCGATCGCTGGAATCGACTGTTTTTGCTGTACCATCGTCTGGCTTAATAGCGCCCCGGTTGCGACAACGAAAATTTTGCGAAACGCCCCGCGTTCCATTTCTTTCAACAAATGCCCATAAGTGACGACCGCACAGCAAGCACAGCCGCTTCCACCGGCAAATATTTTTTGATCGGGATTGTAAATCATTAAACCGCAGTCATTATAGTTGTTTGTGACATCATATCCTGATTCGGCAAGCAGCTGTCTGACGATCACGCTTCCGACCCTGGATAAATCACCGGTGACAATCAAGTCATAATCACTAGGAGAAATGCCTAAATCGTTAAAATGCTGCTCAATCGTGCTTGCCGCAGCGGGGGCCATCGCCGAGCCCATATCTAAAGGATTCGTCATTCCAGCGTCCACGACTTTGCCGATCGTCGCTGCGGCGATGCGCCATCGTCCCGGCTTGCGTCCAAGTACCACCGCTCCTGCTCCGGTCACCGTAAACGTCGCCGTCTTCGGCTTTTGAATGCCCAGCTCGGTCGGATAACGGAACTGCCGCTCCGCAGTAGCATTATGGCTGCTTGTTGCCGCCAGCACCGATCGGGCGAAACCTCCATCAATAAAAGCAGCAGCAGCCGCTATGGTTTGCATGGAAGTCGAACAAGCACCGAACATACACAAAAACGGGACAGGAATCTCCCGAGCCACGTAGTTGGCAGTTACGTTTTGATTCAGCAAGTCCCCAGCGAGAAACAAATCAATATCAGCGAAAGAAAGGCGCGCTTTTTCTAGGCAAATTTGGATCGCTTCCTGCATTAAACGCCGCTCAGCCAACTCCCATGTTTTCTCCCCGCAATACAAGTCATCGTGCACGATATCAAAACTGTCGCGCAGCGGCCCTTCTGCTTCTAACGGCCCGACTGCCGTTCCCGCCTCTTGAATATAAATGCCATGTTCAAACACCCATGTTTGTTTTCCAACCAGCTTCATGAGAAATCCCTCTTTCTCCTCAAGACACGATGTAATAGAAAAGACCGAGCAAATAGGCAGCAACAATGCCATAGACAATCGCCGCACCGCCTGATTTAAACATTTGGCTAGCAATTCCTGCCGTCCATCCTTCACTGCGATGCTCGATCGCCGCGCTTGCCAGCGCATTCGCCAACCCTGTCATCAGCATCGTGGCCCCCGCACCGGCAAACTGGCTGAAATCGTCATACTTTCCTGCTCCCGTGAGGACAATCGCGAAAAACATCATCGTCATCACCGCCAGCTGCTGTGCGGAAATAGCGGAAATAGAGAAGAAACTGCTGTACCATTTTGCCAGCCATTCTGCCAGTGCACAAAGCAAACCGCCGACAACAAATGCTTTCACGCTGTTGAAAAAATACGGGGGAGCAGGCTGAAACGCTTTTACTGCCTGGCGATAATTTGTTTTTAAGCTCATCTTTCCTTCCCCCCTTATTGAAAGTAATCGACAAAATAAATCCAGTGAAACAGCGAGCCGACGACCTTGCCAAAAGCAATCGCCATCAATAAAATGACAATTTTATCCTCCACCCCGATTCGTTTCGCTAAAATCGGCCATACGTTCAGCACTTCCGTTAACGCAGCAGCAAGCATTCCGATAAATACTCCATGGAGCAAGCCGATCGGAATCAGCCAATATTTGGATACATATAAAATAGAGTGACGCAAACTCATCCACCCGCCTACAACCGCGCCGACTACTGCGCTCCATTCATAAGCATGAATTCGTTTCATCGTTTTCGTTAATTGCGTTAAGCGGGGAATGACGCCAAGAACGACTAAAAAGGCAACAAACCCTGTTCCAACAGCCAGCCCTCCTGCGAAGCCGACAAAGATCACCGTTAAAATCTCAATCGTCATCAATTTTTCTCATACTTTCTTTGTTTTCATGTAAAATGACATATTGATCAATCGATTGCTGATAATTAAACATCTCGACTTCCAAAGGGCTAGGCTCCTCATTAATTCGTTTACGAAACACATAATTAAAGAATAAAATCATGCCGATCCCCAATCCAAGCGAATATGGAATTTGCAGCAACAACGGCTTATCGACTTTTTTTCCCGTGATTATTTCGTAAAGATGCTGATGCACTTGCTGCATGCTGACATCTTCATGGAAGTTCATAATAGCCATAGCCGAGCCAACAAAAAGCAACAACCATATCAAAAGGAAATAAGCAGTGGAAAAACGTCTCTTTTCGTAGACGACCTCGATAATCGTCTGCGATGGTCCGACCGTTTGCACATCAAGAGAACGATCTGCTTGCAACACAGCTCTCACTACTTTCATGACATCGATAATGACGATATTTTTATCGCTCGGCTGAATTTGATACAGCGGGATTGTCTGCAATTGCTTCGCCATACCGCTATCCGTTGCCATGACTTGCGCAACATCGCCGACAGTGATAGCGGCGTTGGGTTTTACTTGGACACGATGCCGCAACTTGATAAAGACAGTTTCTCCCATCTGCCTCACACCTTAATTTGTAATTTTTTTGTATATTAAAGTTGCCCCTTCGCTTTTCTTTAGTATGTTTGGCCAAAAAAGGAATCATGCGGCCGTGCAGCCCTTACCACCAATTTCATAAAAATAAAAAAGAATGGATGGCTATCCATCCATTCTCTCTTTTATTTGCTGCAATATTTTTTTTTCAAGCCGGGATACTTGCACTTGAGAGATGCCTAATCTAGATGCCACTTCTGATTGGGTCTGGTCTTTGTAATAGCGCAAATAGACAATGAGCCGCTCCCGTTCATCAAGTTCCTCAATCGCTTTTTTTAGCGCGATTTTATCAAACCACGAAACTTCGTCGGAATCGGCGATTTGGTCAAGAAGCGTAATCGGATCGCCGTCGTTTTCATATACCGTCTCATGAATCGAAGCGGGAGAACGGACCGCCTCTTGGGCGAGCACAACATCTTCCGGGGAAATTTCCAAATAACCGGCGATTTCTGTCACTGTCGGCGCCCGCCCATGCTTTTTTGCAAGCTCGTCTTTCGCCTTGCGGATTTTATTCCCCATCTCTTTTAAGGAACGGCTCACCTTTACCGTTCCGTCATCGCGAATAAAACGCTGAATTTCACCGATGATCATCGGCACCGCATAGGTGGAAAACTTCACATCATACGACAAATCAAACTTATCAACAGACTTGAGCAAGCCGATGCAGCCAATCTGAAATAAATCGTCCGGCTCATAACCGCGGTTTAAAAAACGCTGGACGACGGACCAAACGAGGCGCATGTTTTTTTCAATAATTTCATCGCGCGCCTCTTGGTCCCCTTGTTGGCTGCGACGAATCAGCTCCTTCATTTCATGATCTTTGATTTGCGACTGATCTTGCTTGACATCGACATCCATAGGCATGTCTCCCTTAGTTACACAAGGCTTTGCTCTTCGTTATATACTTCTTTAGGTAAACAGTTGTGCCTTTGTTGACTTCCGACTGAACAACGACTTCGTCCATAAAATTTTCCATGATGGTAAATCCCATTCCGGACCGTTCCAACTCCGGCTTTGTCGTAAACAATGGCTGGCGCGCCTCTTCAATATTGGCAATGCCAACCCCTTCATCTTTAATCGTCAAATGGACGACTCCGTCTTCAATGACGACGGAAATATAGACAATTCCGTTCGGGTCGTTATTGTAGCCATGAATAATTGCGTTTGTCACCGCTTCGGAAACAACCGTTTTAATTTCCGTTAATTCATCCATCGTCGGATCCAGCTGCGCGACAAACGCGGCAACTGTAACGCGGGCAAATGATTCATTTTGACTGAGGGCGGAGAATTGGAGGTGCATTTCGTTGCGCATTTATGCCACCCCCAATGTCTGTAATGCGAACTGTTCATTGTTTTCTAAGCGGATAATTTTAAACAGCCCCGACATATCAAACAGACGCTTTACCGTCGGAGAAACAGCGCATACGATCATTTCCCCGCCAAGGTTTTTTATTTGTTTGTAGCGTCCTAAAATGACGCCAAGCCCCGAGCTATCCATGAACGTTAGACCCTCTAAATTCAACACAATGTGGCGGATCGCTTCCCTTTCCAGCGTGTCCGTTACTTTTTCGCGGAGCTCTTCCGCTGTATGATGGTCCAGCTCGCCTGACAGTCGAATGATTAGCACATCTCGTTTTACTTCAAAGTCCATCATTAGACTCACAGCGTTTTCCTCCTTATTCATTTCGGATAAGGAGAAGTTTCGCTGCATCCCGCTAAAAATCCTGCTTTACGACAAAACTAGTGGCGATTCGCTAAATGTAGAACGCTTGCTGCAAAAACTGACAGCACTTATGCGGATTTCGTAAAATTTTGCAATGTCCGCTTAAACAAATCCCACCAGCTAGCTTCCGCGACACTTTCCTTAGCAACAATCGGGCTACGCAATATCTCTTTTCCATCCTGCTTCAAAATAAGGACCCCGAGCTCATCACCTTTTTGAATCGGCGCTTTTACGCCGTCCTTGACTTTAATCACTTTTTCAATTTGATCGATCGACTGCCCCTTTTTTGTTAATACAGAAATCGGTTCGGAAGTAACGAGCGCGACCGTTCTTTTCTTCCCTTTATTGATGTGGACACGGGTTAATACTTCATTCCGTTTATAAACAGGATGGGTTTTATACTGGCTAAACGCATAATCAAGCATTTTTGTAATTTGCGCGTTTCGTGATTTTGGCGTCGATGCGCCGAAGACAACGGCAATGACGCGCATGCCGTTCTTTTTCGCCGTTGCGGTTAAGCAGTATTTCGCTTGGCTTGTGAATCCGGTTTTTAACCCATCCACTCCTGGATAAAATTTCACAAGCCGGTTTGTATTGACAAGCCAAAACTTTTTATCCGTGTTTTCGCGCAAATAATCTTCATACATTCTGGTATACTTCGTAATATCTTCATATTTCAGCAATTCGCGCGCCAGCATTGCCATATCATAGGCGCTGCTGTAATGCTTTTCGGCAGGCAATCCTGTCGCGTTTTGAAACATCGTATCTTTCAGGCCGAGCTCTTTTGCTTTTTTATTCATCATTTTTACAAAAGCTTCTTCTGACCCCGCAATTCGTTCCGCCATGGCGACGGAAGCGTCATTCGCAGAGCCGATGGCAATGCCGCGCAGCAGCTCATCTACCGTCATTTCTTCGCCGGGCTCTAAAAAGATTTGTGATCCGCCCATCGACGCGGCATATTCGCTCGCCCGTACTTTTTCCTTATAAGAAAGCTCTCCTTTATCAATCGCTTCCATAATCAAAAGCATGGTCATAATTTTTGTCATACTAGCCGGCGGCAGTTTTTCATGGGCGTTTTTTTGATACAATATAGCTCCTGTATCACGTTCAATTAAAATGGCAGATTTCGCATCATCAGCTAGCTCAAGGCCTTTTGCTTCTGTTTTCTTTTCTTCCGCATGGACGTTTGCGGAAAAAGGAACGAGAAAAACAAGGATAAATATTAGTAAGCGAGTCAGTGTCTTGTTCATCTCCCAAACCTCCATTCTTTATACATGCCATTTTTTCCAAAAGAGATATTTTTATACAAGAGGAGCAGTGAAATTCAACCATTTTTAGCCATAAAAAAAAAAGAGGCTGGGATTCAGCCTCTCTACTAAGAAATCGTTTCGTAAATCAGCGTCGGTTTACGGACAGGAGTTGGGGAGATGCGGATATTTTTTTGCAGCTTTTCTTTTACTTCTTCAATGTTTTCCGTATTGCTGTGGATCGTCGCAAGCGATTCCCCTTTTTTCACTGGATCGCCAACTTTTTTGCGCAAGACAAGCCCAACGGAAAGATCGATCGTCGATTCTTTTGTCGCCCGTCCGGCTCCAAGCAGCATCGCGGCCGTTCCGACTTCGTCGGCGACAATTTCCGCGACATATCCATCTTCCGCCGCTTCCAACTCCCATTGATATTTCGCCTGCGGCAGTTTCTCCGGATTATCGACAACGGTGGCATCGCCGCCTTGTGCCTCGAGAAACACTTTGAACGTTTCTAGCGCCTTTCCTGCTTGAATCGAATTCTCTAATAACGCTCTCGCTTCCTCTAATGAAGACGCTTTTTCCGCTAGATATACCATATAGCTTCCAAGCGTCAAGCATAACTCTTGTAAATCTTCCGGCCCTTTTCCTTTGAGCGTATCAATCGCTTCTTTCACTTCAAGCGCATTGCCGATGGCAAAGCCAAGCGGTTGGCTCATATCAGAAATGACCGCCATCGTTTTCCGGCCGACACGCTTGCCGATATCCACCATCGCTTTTGCCAGCTGTTTCGCTCCCTCTAAATCTTTCATAAACGCGCCGGTGCCCGTTTTAACATCTAAGACAATCGCGTCGGCGCCAGCCGCGATTTTTTTGCTCATAATCGACGAAGCAATAAGCGGAATGCTGTTAACCGTCGCAGTCACATCGCGAAGCGCATACAATTTTTTATCGGCTGGGGTTAAATTGCCGGTCTGCCCGATAATGGCGATTTTGTTTTTATTGACCAGTTCAATGAATTGCTCGTTATCAATTTCCACGTGAAACCCAGGAACGGATTCCAGCTTATCGATCGTCCCGCCTGTATGCCCGAGGCCGCGGCCGGACATTTTCGCGACCGGCACACCGACAGACGCAACAAGCGGGCCTAACACAAGCGTCGTCGTATCGCCGACGCCGCCAGTCGAGTGCTTATCGACTTTAATTCCGTCAATTTTCGATAAATCAATGACATCTCCGGAATGAACCATCGCCATCGTCAGCGCGGCCGTTTCTTCTTCGGTCATGCCGCGGAAAAACACCGCCATTGCTAGTGCGCTCATTTGATAATCAGGAATGTCGCCGTTGGTGTAGCCGCGGATGATAAAATCAATTTCTTCTTTTGAAAGCGCGTGGCCATCTCGTTTTTTCGCAATTAAATCGACCATTCTCATCTTTATCACCTTTTTCTATTGTTTCGCCATTTCCGCGATAATTCCCTTGACAAGCCGCAAAAAGTTGGCTTTCACTCGTTCCGTCGTTTCCATGACTTCGTCGTGGGTAAGCGGCTGATCTAAAATCCCGGCCGCCATATTCGATATGCACGAAATCCCTAACACTTCGATTTGCGCATGACGCGCAACAATTACTTCGGGAACGGTCGACATCCCGACCGCATCGCCGCCGAACGCGCGAATCATACGGATTTCCGCCGGCGTTTCATAAGACGGACCCGTGTTGGCAACATACACCCCTTCTTGAATCGGAATGCCAAGATTTGCTGCTACTTCTTTTGCAATGTTGCGCAGCCGCTTGCTGTACGCTTCCGTCATATCCGGGAAGCGGACGCCAAGCTCCGGATCGTTCGGGCCAATTAACGGATTGTTCCCCATATTGTTGATATGGTCAGTAATAATCATTAAATCCCCCGGCTGAAAGCGCTCATTCACTCCGCCGGCCGCGTTGGTGACAATCAGTTCTTTGACGCCAAGCGCTTTCATGACCCGAACCGGGAATGTCACTTGATCCATGCGGTACCCTTCATAGTAGTGAAAACGGCCTTGCATGGCGACAACCATCGCACCTTCAAGCCGGCCATAAACAAGCTGGCCGGCATGCCCTTCCACAGTGGAAACAGGAAACCCAGGAATCTTCTCGTACGGAATTTTCACTGCTTCTTCGATTTCATCGGCGAGTACGCCGAGACCAGAGCCAAGAATCAAGCCGATGCGCGGCGGTGTCGAAATTTTGTCTCGCAAATAGCTCGCTGCTTTTTCAATCGCTTGTTTATTCATCGCTTCTTCCTCCTACTTTAGATCGGCTAAAAAGCTTGTTCCGTGGGGCGGCATCTTGACTTGGAAATTATCTGCAATCGTTGCGCCGACATCGGCAAACGTTTTGCGGACCGGCAGTTCTTTGCCGCCGTTCATGCTTGGACTGTAAACAAGAAGCGGGACGTATTCGCGCGTATGATCGGTCCCGTGGTGAACCGGATCGTTTCCATGATCCGCCGTAATGATCAATAAATCATCGTCTTCTAAAAGCGGAAACACGTCGGAAAGGCGGGCGTCAAACTCCTCGAGCGCATCCCCGTATCCTTCTGGGTCGCGGCGATGGCCGTATAGCGCGTCAAAATCAACGAGATTGACGAAACTGAGTCCGGTGAAATCCATTTTCAACGTATCCACTAACTTATCCATGCCGTCCATATTCGATTTGGTGCGGAGCGACTGCGTTACTCCTTCATTATCGTAAATATCAGAAATTTTCCCGATCGCAATCACTTCATAGCCCGCGTCTTTCAGCTCATTCATGACCGTGCGGCCGAACGGCTTTAACGCATAATCATGGCGGTTCGCCGTACGTTTAAAGTTGCCCGGCGTACCGATAAACGGGCGCGCGATGACGCGGCCGACCATATATTTTTCATCAAGCGTCAATTCACGGGCGATTTTGCAAATATGATACAGCTCCTCAAGCGGCACAATTTCTTCATGAGCGGCAATTTGCAATACGGAGTCCGCCGAAGTATAAACGATGATCGCTCCTGTTTCCATATGCTCTTTGCCAAGCTCTTCAATAATCGCCGTACCGCTTGCCGGTTTGTTGCCGATCACTTTGCGCCCTGTCCGTTTTTCTAGTTCATCAATCAGCTCTTTTGGGAACCCGTTTGGAAACACTTGAAACGGTTTGTCAATACGAAGGCCCATAATTTCCCAATGGCCCGTCATTGTATCTTTTCCGGCAGATGCTTCTTGCATTTTTGTATAATAAGCAAGTGGTTTTTCTGCTTTCGGTACTCCTTTAATCTCGCGGATGTTGCTTAAACCGAGCTTTGCCATGTTCGGCATGTATAGACCGCCGCGATGCTCGGCGATATGACCGAGCGTATCCGCGCCTTTATCGTTATATTTTTCGGCGTCGGGCGCCTCGCCAATCCCGACCGAATCCATGACAATTAAAAATACGCGTTTATATGTATGAACCATCTACTATGCCTCCTAGCATCATAAAACTATTTTTCCTTATCATTCCCGAAACAGCAATAAGAAACACATCCATGTTATATTGGTCAGAAGTCTGACAACTATATTATAAAACGTTTTCAACAATACACGCAATAAAAAAATCGGCAAAGAATGCAGAAGCTGCCGCATTCTCCAACTGATTAGCCTGTTTATGGCCAAACTAAAAAACCCGCTCGTACTAAGCGGGCGTTTCTTGCAGGGACGGAAAGCTATGCGCGCGGATGGTACTGCTTATATACATCTTTTAAGCGTGTTTTTGTGACATGCGTATAAATTTGCGTTGTGGAAATATCAGCATGTCCTAACAGCTCTTGCACGGCGCGCAAATCGGCACCGTTTTCAAGGAGATGCGTCGCAAATGAATGCCTTAGCGTATGCGGCGTCAGTTCTTTTTCAATGTTTGCTTCTTTCGCAAGTTTCTTCAAAATTTTCCAAAACCCTTGCCGCGTCAAGCGCTGTCCATGATGGTTTAAAAACAAGGCATCGGTTGTCCGTTTTTTTGGATCGATGAGCTGCGGGCGCGCGTGTTCCAAATATTCTTTTAAGGCTTTAATCGCCATGCTGCCGATCGGTACGATGCGCTCTTTATTTCCTTTTCCGTAGCAGCGGACAAATCCCATCGTCAAATGCACATCGGAAAGATTTAAGTTTACGAGCTCGCTGACGCGCATGCCGGTCGCATACAATAGCTCAAGCATCGCCTTGTCGCGAATGCCAAACGGTGTATTCGTCTTCGGCGCCTCGAGCAGCGCCTCTACTTCCTCCATGGACAGCACCTTTGGCAGCGTCCGTTCCATCTGCGGCGATTCAATATGTACCGACGGATCTTGCTCCGCTATTTTTTCGCGCAGAAGAAACTGATGGAACGAACGGATGGAAGCGATATGGCGGGCAATCGTTTTCGCCGAGCTCCCCTTTTCTTTTAAAAACTTTAAAAATTGCATAATATGCAGACGCGATACATCGTTCCACGAATGAATTTGCTCGACGTGGCGCAAATAGTGCGCATACTTCTTTAAATCTCTTTCATAGGAAACAATGGTATTGTTCGCCAAATTCCGCTCCACTGTTAAATAATGAAGGAAATCTTTCATTTCATGTTCCAACGCTCTCTACTCCCCATCGCGATAAAAAAATAGTAGCCGACTAAGCCAGTCGAATGACGGGCTTTCAACGGTCGAAACTTTTATGGCCGATCCCTGCGGTTCATCGTAACGGTGGTAATTGTCGTATTCGTGGTTAAACCATACAAGACTATAATAAAATAAAATTGTACACCCCGTAAATAAAAGAAATACTTTCACCATCTGCCATAACGTTCTCATGGCGCTCCTCCTCATTTTCAAATATATGCTTACTATGAGGATATGCCATGATTTTTCCTGTTTATACATAAAAAACCTTTCCCGCTGGAAAAGGTTTTTTATTTTTCATTTTGTTCTTCCATATGTTTTTGCTGGCAGCGATAACAAATGCCGTGGAATGTTAAGCGGTGATCTTTAATTTTAAACTTCCAATCTCGCTCCACAATCGCTTCTACTTCCTCTAATAAATCCTCTTCAATTTCCGCTACCGAACCGCATTCGATGCACACCAAGTGATGATGAAAATGCGCTGCCCCTTCTTTGCGAAGGTCGTAGCGGGACACCCCATCTCCAAAATTAATTTTATCGACAATTTTCAGCTCGGTTAATAGCTCAAGCGTCCGATACACAGTAGCTAACCCGATTTCCGGGGATTTCTCTTTAACGAGGAGGTAGACGTCTTCTGCACTTAAATGATCTTCCTCATGCTCTAATAAAACACGCACCGTCGCTTCCCGCTGCGGTGTTAACTTGTAGCCAGCCGTATGCAACTGCTTCTTAATTCGTTCAACTCGATCTTCCATGTTTTATTCCCTCCCTCGCCATTCAACTACCATTATAACAAAAGAAAGAGGGAAGTATCAAAATAAAGTTATTATTACAAGAGAATAAAAATGATTATTATATAAAAATAATTATTAATTGCCGATAAGTTGAATAATTTGCTTCATAAAAAATGGGGAAACATACGCCTCTAACGAAGAGGAAACAAACAAACTGACGCTAATGACGAGCATTGCCATCGTATAGCGCATAATCATTGGGAAAATCGGTTCATGCGTCCGCTTCATAAACTGGTTGCGCACCATCTGCAGGGAGAACGACACAGAAATGACTCCCATGACAATAAAAGCAGGAATGATAATTAAATTTTGCGGCATGACCGAGACAAAGGACAATAGAAAGCCTTGCCACCCCATTTGATTTACTAAAAATCCAACCGTAAACCCGACGACAATCCCTTTTAAAAATAGCAAAATTAAAATGATCGGAAGACCGATAATGGAAATGCCCAACACCCACATTAAACCGATATATTTTAAATTATGAAAATAGCTTTGTTGAAACATATCCTGCGCGCTGGCAAGGTTTCCTTTCGACACTTGTCCAAAAAATTGCGTCAAATAATAGTACAAATCTTGCTTTTGGCTGAAATTAAGGCTGTTAACAACAATTGAACCGAAAATAACTCCCATTAAAAATAGGACGATGACAAATAAATACATGGACGCATGCTCGCGCATATGTACAGCAACGATTGATTTCAGCGGATGTCTTCTCATCTTTTTCCGTCCTCCTATTTTTCTCTTAGTAGATTGTATGTGCAAGTCTTGTATGTATGACACATTTTCGGCAAAAAGAAAAGCCCGTCTGACAAAAGACGAGCCTTGTAGAAAATGCGTAGCTTGTACTATTCGGAAAAAACTTTTCCATATTTTCCGCCACCCCCGGCTTGAATCGAGAGATCTCCCCGGCGCGCGAGAATAATAACTTTCGCTAGCTTTTCCCCGACGGCCTGTTCCAGCTCTTCCTCTGTCGCTTGATGAAGCACGTACATTTCCGTGCCGAAGCGATCGAGCAGTTTTTTATACGTTTTCGGACCAAGACCAGGGATAAACTCAAGCGGCACTTGATAAATATATGGCGGGCGCTTTGGCGGAACGCCGCCTGTTTTCAGCTCTTGCAGCCGGTCAAATACCCCTTTCACTTTCCGATGATGGCCGCAGGCTGGGCAGCGTTCATCATCGGGATTCATCGGCTGAAAGCATCGTTCGCATGTCGTTTGGTGGTATTTGCCGAGTTTTGGATTTAAACCATAATTGGCGGCGACGCCTCGCCCATCCTGTTGTTGCAGCGCTTTTTTCAGCTCGGCAAATGTCGGGGCGTTCATGCGCACCTCTTGGTACTCTCGCGCGATTTTCCGCAGCGAATGAGCATCGGAATTGGAAAGGTATGGGTAGCGGTGCAATTCGGCGATTTGATCTGCCATCTCTGTATCCGCACTTAACCCCAATTCGATGGCGTCAATCCAATCAGGTGCAAACACTTCCGTTAAGCTTTTCTTCACTCCTTTGCCGTACAAGCTTTTAAACGGCGTAAACGCATGGGCGGGAATAAACAATCCGCCTAATTGTTTAACGACGCCTTGCAGCTCGCGACCCGTGCCGTACATGCGCTGCGAGCTGAGTGAAATGTTTTTCACCCGCTCCTTCAGCCACCCGGAAAATGCGCGCATCGCCAGAACCGTCGGCAAAAAAGCAAGCACATGAATCGGTCCTTGACAATGTTCGTCATAAACTTCGATTTCGCTTCCTAATAAAAGCGTCACCTCGCCGGCGATGACACCACCGTCCTTATGCTCGTACCAGCCTTTTGTGTTCATCCCTTGTTCTAATTCATCGAGCACTTCAGGAACGTGGCAGTCAATGATGCCGACCATATTCAGTCCTTTGACATGCGCCGCCTCGTACAAAATGTTCGTCAGCGTTAATGATTTCGCGCCGGTAATTTTGACCGGCCGGCCGGAAGCAGTACGGCCGATGTGAATATGTAAATCGACATAATAGTTATGCATGTTTTTCTCCCGTGACACGGCGCAGTTGCAAATATTGCAAGGCGTACGCCGTTTTCGCATCATAAATTTCTTGCTTCTCCAGCATTTTCAACGCCTCCTCCAACGTCACTTCTAAAACATCAACGAATTCATCTTCATCGAGCGATGCGGCATCTTCCAATTTCTCCAGCCCTTCCGCCACATATAAATGAATCAGTTCATCGGCAAATCCCGGCGACGTATAAAATGACACGATATGGCGCATCGACTGGGCGCGGTAGCCTGTTTCCTCTTCTAATTCACGCTGTGCTGAGGCAAACGGCTCTTCCCCTTTTTCTAACTTGCCCGCCGGAATTTCCACTAATACTCGTTCAAGCGCTTTACGGTATTGGCGGACAAGCACGAGCTTCCCGTCTTTGGTAATCGGAATCACCGCCACCGCTCCTGGATGTTTAATGACTTCCCGCTTGCTCGTTTTTCCGTTTGGCAGTTGTACGTCTTCCACATATAGTTGAACAACTTTGCCGCTAAATATTTTTTCTTTGCGAATCGTTTTTTCTACTAAATGGTCCATGTTCTTCTCTCCCGTCAAAATAATTATTTTCCCATTTATTGTACTACATCATTTGAGAAAGTTTTACTTTACAGTATACTAATGAAAAAAAAAACCATTAAGGGAGGATGCCTATCATGAAAAAACGCCGCATCGGCTTATCCGATTTATATGTGAGCGAAATCGGGCTTGGCTGCATGTCGCTTGGCACAGATGAGAAAAAAGCGATCCGCATTATTCACGAGGCGCTCGAACGGGGCATTAACTATTTGGATACGGCGGATTTGTATGACCGCGGACTGAATGAAGAATTCGTCGGCAAGGCGGTCAAAGGGAAACGCGACCAAGTCATCATCGCAACAAAAGTCGGCAACCGCTGGGAAGAAGGAAAAGACGGCTGGTTTTGGGATCCATCGAAACAATACATTAAAGCGGAAGTAAAAGAAAGCTTGCGCCGCCTGCAAACGGATTACATCGATTTATACCAGCTCCATGGCGGCACAATCGACGATCCGATCGATGAAACGATTGAAGCATTTGAAGAATTAAAACAAGAAGGAGTAATCCGCTACTACGGCATTTCCTCGATTCGTCCCAATGTCATCCGCGAATACGTCAAGCGCTCAAACATCGTCAGCGTCATGATGCAATACAGCTTGCTTGATCGCCGTCCGGAAGAGTGGTTTCCGCTACTAAGCGAGCATCATATCAGCGTCATCGTCCGCGGACCTGTGGCCAAAGGGCTGCTGACGGAGCGGCCATTAGAGGCGGCAAGCGATTCCGTCAAAGAAAACGGCTATCTTGATTATACATATGAGGAATTGAAGACACTGCTCCCAAAACTGAAGGAGAAAACAGGCGAACGCCGCTCACTTACGGCAACGGCGCTGCAGTTTTGCTTGTATGACCCGGTTGTCGCCGCCGTCATTCCAGGAGCAAGCAGCGTTGAACAGCTTATCGAAAATGTCCATGCCGCTTCTGCGCCGCCTTTGAGTGAAGAGGAATACGAATGGTTGCGCCAGCAAACAAAAGCGTCCACCTATCAAGCGCATCGATAAGTTAACGGCCAAAAAGCGGAAAGAGCAGCGTTCTTTCCGCTTTCGTTTTTATGAGATATATTTGTTTCGCGCCGCACCGAGGCCGGAGAAAAGCAAACAGCCAGAAGCGAAGAGCAGCAAGCCCAGCGGAGCGGTCCATCCTTTCGTGATGTCGTAAAGCCACCCAAACGCCGGCGGCCCAAACGCGGCCAGCAAATAGCCGAACGATTGTGCCATCGCCGATAAATCAGCCGCCTGCATGGCATGACGCGTACGAAGCGTAAAAAACATCATCGCTAGCGAAAAAGCAAAGCCTGCTCCTATCCCTAATAAAACCGCCGACAGCCACATGAACGATGCGCTTTGGAACAAACAGCCGACTATTCCCGCTGCCATTAACAAAAAAGTAAGGAACACAAGCAGCTTTTGATTTTCCATTTTCTCTGCCATCACCGGAACGATAAACATAAATGGCAGCTGGGCGAATTGAAACAAAAACAGCATCCATCCCGCCATTTCCTCATTCATTCCTTTGCCCTGCAGCAGAACAGGAAGCCATGTGATCAACGAATAAAACAAAAATGACTGCACTCCCATAAATATCGTCACTTGCCAGGCCAATAGCGACTTCCAGAGCGGCGCTCTTCCTGTATGTGCCGCCGGCAGCAGCGGAACTTTTTTGCGATAGCGGACTTGCGGCGCCCATAATAGGAAGGCGGCAATCGTCAGCACCGCCCAAAAGCGAAGCGAACCTCTCCAGCCAAGCCCCCATGTTTCCGCCAGCGGAATGCTGAATCCAGAAGCGAGCGCCGCGCTAAGATTCATCGCCACCGTATACGTTCCCATCATCGCGCCAAGCTGGTTTGCAAACTTTTCTTTTATTAGCGCCGGCATCAATACATTATCTACCGCAATCGCAGTGCCAATGAAAATCGTCCCGGCAAACAGGAAAAAGGCGCTGTCCAGCGGGCGCATGATATGCCCAATCAGCAGGAAAAGAAGGGAATATAACAAAACAGCCTCCATGCCGAACCTTCGCGCCAGCCGCGAAGCAAACGGAGACAGAACCGCAAATGCCAGCAGCGGAATGGTTGTCAATATGCCGGCCGCCGTATTGAAAAGATGCAGGCTTTGCTGAATGGATGGAACAAGCGGCCCGACCGCGGTAATCGGGGCGCGCAAGTTGGTGGCAAGAAAAACGACGCCGACCGCTAAAAAGATCCATGCGGCTTTACGACGCGACTCACCCGTTCTTTCCATCGAATGAGCGTCCATGGCAATCTCCTTCCTTTTTTCGACTTTTACTTAAATTGGCGCCAAACTAAGTCGCTCTCATCCAGCAGCTGGGCAAACGTTTTCTGTTGCTCCCTCCTCCGCGCCTCCTCCCGCTTCCGCGCTTCTTCTTCCGCTTTCCGCCGCTCTTCTTGATGCATGAGCTCCTCTTTTTTCTTCTTTAGCCTCATAAATAATTCGTCATTCAAACGATCCTTTAGCAAAAGCGGCTCTTCTTCTTGCTTGCCCCGATCTTTTTTCCGTTTATTCATATCCATCCCCCCATGAATAAAACATTATTTCTTCCTGCATGATAAAAACGAACCAATTTTACGCAAAGGAGCGAAAGAAAATGGCAGAAAATCGCGCCCAAAAAGGAAAACCGACCGCAGATACCGTCAAACCAACAATCGCCAAAGAAGAACTAGAAAAAGCGGTCCATCCGACCAAGCGGCAAAACACCCCACAATAACGAAAAGCGGAAGCGCCGTGTTTAGCTTTCGAAGCCAAATGTTCTTCGACCGCAGGGGTGCTTGCCACCCCGAGGGCGAAGGTTATTTGGCAGAAGAAGGCTAGGCGCTGTAGCTAGACAATCGGAAAAGCGGAGGCGAGCAGAAAAACCGTAACCGGAATGGTTACGGTTTTTATAAAATTTCTGTAATATGCGGCATATGTTCATCTATCCACGACACCGCCTCGTCGAGCGTGGCAAATTCTTTCGTTTCAAACGTCATTTCATTCTGCAAAAGCCAAACGTCTTTTGGCTCGTGATAAGGGCCGGCGATCGACCAATGCAGCAAACTGTACGGGTCGCTTCCATGCAAAAACGACACCCACGTTTTCTGCTTTGCTACATCTTTTAGTTGCTTTAATTTATCGTTCATGCTGTTCACTCGCTTCGACAAGCGCCATGCGCGGATTTAAAATTTGCCTAGGGCTTTTCAGCTGAAATACGTTCGCCCCTTGTCCGGCATCAATCGTCATTACATCATCATAAAAGACAAGACGGGACTTTTCGATGAGAATAGGAACAAAGTTCGTTTCGATGACAAGATCGTCCTCATCCGTCTCATCGACGAGCCATAAGGCAATGACGCCGTCAACAAGGCAGCCACATCCATCTGTGTCATATTTTAGCTTTAACATTCGCTTTGATTGCGTTAAAATAGGAGTAAGTTGCTGGATTGCTTTCTCGGTAAATGTGATGTTCACGCCGAATGATGCTCCTTTTCCTTCTCGTTTTTGCTTTTATTGTACCTACTTAAGCAAGATGCTGTCAAAATAAAAAGGAGGAACGGATCATGGCCAAAGTGCAAATTAAAGTCAATGACAACGGATCGTATCGGGTGACAGGCGATGTCGAGCTGATTGATGCGGAAGGGAATAAATTCGTAACAAAACAGACGTTTTCCCTCTGCCGTTGTGGATTGTCGAATAACAAACCATTTTGCGACGGCGCGCATAAAGGAAAATTCCATTCCGTTGTCCGCGCTACCCCTTCTGAATCCGAATCGCAATAAGCTCAGGAAGTGGCACAATTGGAGGAAAAATGGCTGCGTAAACTCATTCGCAATTGTTTTTTGCAATATGGATATGACAACGAATCACTGCCGCTAAATAACGAAGAATGGAAACAGTTATGTGCGAAAATTTTAGCGAAAAAAACGGACGATGGTGACATGGATCTGTACGAAATCGTCCACGATGTCATTTACGACTATATTACGAAATAGCACTCCTTGCTTTTTGGCAAGGAGTGCTATTTTTTGAAAAACGCCCGTTTAGCCACTTTTTCGAAGAGTGATGGAAATAATCGATGCAGCTGGCTGCCTGCGTTCATCCAGCGCGGCATATTGACTTCTCGTGTCGGCGTCATCATGACGGACACCACCCGTTTCGCTACTTTCTCCGGAGCAAGCATCCAGCGCTCCACATTTTTCACATATTCCCCTGATTGGTCGGCGACTTGAAAAAAATTGGTGCGGATCGGCCCAGGATTGACTGCCGTTACAAAAATCCCATATCGTTCCGCTTCCATACGCAGACTGTCCGTAAACCCAAGCACGGCATGCTTGGTGGCGGCATATACGCTTGATTTTGGCGTGGCTAATTTTCCCGCCTGCGAAGCGATATTGATAATATGGCCGCTGCGCCGCGCCTTCATATGGGAATATACCGCTTTCGTACAGGCGATTAAGCCAAACACATTGACGGCAAACATCGCCTTCATTTCCTCAACATCGATATCCTCCACATAGCGGAACACGCCAAAACCGGCATTGTTCACCAATACATCGACGGCGCCGAGCTGATCGAACAACTGTTGAAATACATCTTCCACCGCGGCTATGTCGCTTACGTCCAGACGGAAATAATGGCATGGCACGCGATATGTACGTTCAATTTGTTGTGCGATCGCTTGCAGCTTTTCTACATTTCTGGCCAAGAGGATCGGAACCGCTTTTTGCCGCGCCGCTTCATAGGCGATTTGCTCACCGATGCCGCCCGACGCTCCAGTGATGACAATATGTTTTCCCTCTAGTTTCAAACAGACACCTCCACCGCTTCATACACGTAATAATCCCCTGTCTGTCTCTTTTTCACCGCACCGTTTGCTTCCAAGTAATCCAGCTGCCCGATCGTTTCCGACATCGTCAGCATAAACTCTTGCCGGTAGACGGCAGGAAATAGCTTTTGGCAAACTTGGAATACGGTATGCGGACCTTGCTTGATCATTTCTAGCACTTGCTCGGCGCGCTCCCGCTGTTTGCGGAGCCGCTTTTCCACTAAAGCGGGTACGTCGGTCACGTCTTCCCCATGCCCTGTCATGCAATAAGCAATATCATAACGGAGCATTTTCCGCAAGGAGTCGTTATACTGCAATAGCGGCTTCGGCCGCTCCGTCTCCCCGACAAAAGGCGGCTCCATCATCGGATTCGGCGAAATATGGAGCAATAAATGATCGCCGCCGATCATCACCCCATCCGTTTCCCGATAAAATACAACATGGCTTTGCGCATGCCCCGGCGTTTCGATTACTTTCCAATGCGGCAGCCCCGGCAAAGAATCCCCTTCTTGGACCGTACCGGCAAGCGGACGGCGGCATGCGTAGCGAAGAGAGCGGCGCAACTGAGGCAACTGAGCAATAAATGACTGGTCAACGCCGCACTCGACTAAAAACTGCGCAAAAAACTGCTGTTGCTGCTGAAAAAACGTCTCGTCTTGGCGAACCCAGCGGTCCGCTTTTTTATGCCCGATGACCGGAATTTCCTCAGACAAATAATCAATCAGTCCGACATGATCAGGATGATGATGCGTAATCACGACTTGATCAATGTCTCGAGGAGTGTAGCCTAATTCGCGAAGTTGCTGTTGAAACGACTGCCACGCCTCCTCCGTTTTCACTCCGGCATCAATCAGCGTCAAGTTGTCGCCTTCAATAACATACATGTTTACATTTCCGACCGGAAACGGTGTTGGCACAGTAATGCGGTAAACGCGTTCCTTCATGATTGCATTCCCCTTCTTTCCAGCAATAAAAAATGAATCGTTATTCATTATTTTACAGTTTACACTGATTTTCGCTGTTTGTCATTTTTTTTAAACAATTCGCAAAAAAATATAAAAAATTTTGTCTCTTTTCTATTGACAACACCCTTTATTTCATTGCATAATTGCAAACAAATTAATATTTGCAAATGGGCGATGAGTAGGGCCAGTAAACCATGAATGGTAGCCAGAGAGTGAAACCCAGGGGCTGGAAGGTTTCATTACCCTCTTCATGGTTGAACCTACCCTATGAGCTGTTAGGAAAACCTAAACGCATCACCGGCGTTATCGGTGCAGAGGTGGGCTCTTTTTCGGGATAGTTGCCGGCAGAGCCAAAAAAGGTGGTACCGCGGAATAAAAGACCTTCCGTCCTTTTTGGGGATGAAGGTCTTTTTTATTTTCTAAACAAGAAGGAGGAATGCAGCGATGAAAAACAGACCAACCATTACGTTTATCGGAGCTGGCTCCATGGCGGAATCGCTTATTTCCGGGATGACAAAGACGCTGTACGTGCCTGAACAAATTATCGTGACCAACCGCTGCGACCGAACACGGCTTGAATACATGAACAAAACATACGGGGTTCGCAGCGAAACGGATAAAAGAAAAGCAGTCAAAGAGGCGGATATTATTATTTTAGCGATGAAACCAAAAGATGTAGCGGAGGCAATGGGCGCTGTCGCCTCAGCAATCCACGGGCATCAGTTGATCATTTCCTTGTTAGCCGGCGTCACCACCGACACGATTGTTTCTTTAGTCGGCAAAAATGTGGCTGTCATTCGGGCAATGCCGAATACATCGGCCGCCATCGGCCAATCCGCTACGGCCATTTCCCAAGGCCGCTTTGCAACAGCCGCCCATGTAGCGATTGCCAAAAAACTGTTTGAGACCGTCGGCATCGTTGCGATCGTTCCCGAACAGGATCTGCATGCCGTCACCGGCCTTTCCGGGAGCGGTCCTGCCTACGTATATTATTTAGTCGAAGCGATGGAAAAAGCAGCCGAAGAAATTGGCCTTGACCGCTCTGTAGCGAAACCATTAATTTTGCAAACGATTATCGGCGCCGCGCACATGCTGCAGTCAACCAGCAAACATCCATCCATCTTGCGCAAAGAAGTCACAAGCCCGGGCGGAACAACGGAAGCCGGCATCCAAGTGCTGGAACAATACCGTTTTCAAGAGGCGGTCGCTGCTTGCATTAAACGGGCGACGGAGCGGTCGGAGGAATTAGGAAAAGCGTTACTTTCTTCCGCGGCTATGCAATCATGACATGATAAGGCGTTTGATTTTGTTTCCCTCAAAAAACGTGCTATCATTCAATTGGAAGAATGATACAAGACTTGGAGGGAGAATAGCCAAATGGAAACGATGCTTTTTTCACCGTATACGATCCGCGGCGTGACGCTGAAAAACCGGATTGTCATGTCCCCGATGTGCATGTATTCGTGCGACACGGAAGACGGGAAAGTGCGAACTTGGCATAAAATCCACTATCCGACACGTGCGGTTGGCCAAGTCGGGCTGATTATCGTCGAAGCGACGGCCGTTACAGCGCAAGGAAGAATTTCCGCCCGCGATTTAGGCATTTGGAGCGATGAACATGTAGACGGCTTGCGCGAATTAGTTTCGCTAGTGAAAGAACACGGCGCGAAAATCGGCATTCAGCTTGCCCACGCCGGGCGCAAAGCGGAGGTGGAAGGAGAAATTATCGCTCCTTCGGCGATTCCGTTTAATGAAAAAACACGGACGCCAAAAGAAATGACGAAAACGGACATTGAAGAAACGATTCAAGCGTTTCAAAACGGAGCGCGCCGCGCGAAGGAGGCCGGCTTTGACGTCATTGAAATTCACGGCGCCCACGGCTATTTGATTAATGAATTTTTATCGCCGCTTGCCAACAAACGGCAAGATGAATACGGCGGTTCCTCGGAAAACCGCTACCGCTTTTTAGGGGAAGTGATCGATGCGGTAAGGCAAGTATGGGACGGACCGCTCTTTGTCCGCATTTCCGCTTCCGATTATCATCCGGAGGGATTGACGGCGAAAGATTACATTCCATACGCCAAGCGCATGAAAGAACAAGGCGTCGATTTGATCGACGTCAGCTCCGGTGCGGTCGTTCCGGCAACGATTAACGCGTATCCGGGGTACCAAGTTCCGTTTGCCGAATTGATTCGCCGCGAAGCAGAAATCGCTACTGGAGCGGTCGGCTTGATTACTTCCGGATGGCAGGCGGAAGAAATTTTGCGCAACGGACGCGCCGATTTAGTGTTTCTCGCACGCGAATTGCTGCGCAATCCATATTGGCCATACGCCGCCGCCAAAGAGTTGGGAACGACGATCCCTGCGCCGGTGCAATACGAACGAGGATGGCGTTTTTAAGGCTGCCGATGTTCGGCAGCCTTATTTTTTGCGGGCAATAGCAAAGGAAGAAAAATCGGCAGCCAATTCTGTGTTTGGAAACACGTTTCTTGCCTCTACGAGCAATTGTTCGCTTAGCATTCCTTGATAACGTGAACTGATATGCGTTAAAATCAGTTTTTTGGCGCCGGCGCGCACTGCCACTTCCGCTGCCTGCACGGCGGTGGAATGAAAATAATCGTGCGCCAAATCGCTTTCTTCCGCGGCAAACGTCGCTTCATGCACCAGCACGTCCGCCTCTTTGGCCAGCTCGATGCTTGCTTCGCAATAGCGCGTATCGCCAAGGATCGCAACTATTCTTCCTTTTTGCGGCGGACCGACAAACTCGCGGCCGTCAATGACCGTCCCATCTTCTAGCTTCACCGTTTTCCCAAGCTTAATTTCCTGATAAATCGGACCTGGACGAATGCCGAGCGCCTTTAATTTATCAACTAAAAGCGTGCCAGGCAAATCTTTTTCCACAACGCGAAAACCATAGGAAGGAACGCCGTGATCAAGCTGTTTGGCGATGACCGCAAACCGTTCATCTTCAAACACCGTTCCTTCCTCGATTTCTACCACTTGCAAATTATATTTCAGCCGGGTGAAGCTAACGGAAATCGCCGTTTCTATAAACGCGCGAATTCCTTTCGGTCCGTACACCGTTAACGGCGTTTCCCCGCCTTGAAAAGAACGGCTGCCAAGCAGTCCCGGCAATCCGAAAATATGATCGCCGTGAAGATGAGTAATAAAAATATTTTCAATGCGACGCGGACGAATGGATGTGCGCAAGATTTGATGCTGTGTCGCCTCGCCGCAGTCAAACAGCCATGTCGCCCCGCGTTCTTCCAACAGCTGCAGCGCAATCGCTGTAACATTTCGTTCCTTTGCCGGCACTCCCGCCCCTGTACCTAAAAACAATAGCTCCAAAACACCCACTCCTTATGCAAAACGATCTATGATGGTCGCCTGTTGTTAGCGTACCAATGGTTGCCGGATGATTTCAACACTCTTTTATAACAAAACGCTAAAATGTTTGCGTTCACCGCCATAAATCTCTACAATTATTTACTTGAAGAGACAAATTTGGCTAAAGCGAGGTACATACCGTGAACAACATGAATCCGAAATCATTAATCGTGATTTTTGGCGCTACGGGAGATTTGGCAAAGCGCAAACTGTTCCCCTCCATTTACCGTTTATATGAAAAAGGAAATTTGTCTGAGGAGTTTGCCGTTGTCGGAGTCGCACGCCGACCGCTGTCAAACGATGAATTTCGCAACTATGTCCGCGAATCGATAGAAAACGCGCTCCGGCAAGAGCTAAACAATGAACAATTCGTATCCCATTTTTATTATCATCCATTTGATGTGACCGATACCGCCTCCTATCGGCAGCTAAAGTCGCTGCTTGAGGAGCTTGATGACACATACCATAGCAATGGCAACCGCATTTTTTATTTAGCGATGGCGCCGGAATTTTTCGGTACGGTTACATCGCGCCTAAAATCGGAAGGCCTTACGGCAACCAACGGCTGGAAGCGCCTCGTCATTGAAAAACCGTTTGGCCATGATTTTGAAAGCGCCCGAAAACTGAATGAAGAAATTCGCCAAGTGTTTTCGGAGAACGAAATTTACCGGATCGACCATTATCTTGGCAAGGAAATGGTGCAAAACATCGAGGTGATCCGTTTTTCGAACGCGATTTTCGAACCTCTTTGGAACAACCGCTTTATTTCCAACATTCAAATTACCTCCAGCGAAACGCTTGGCGTGGAGGACCGCGGCCGCTATTACGACCATTCAGGGGCGCTGCGCGATATGGTGCAAAACCATATGCTGCAGATGGTTGCGCTCTTGGCGATGGAGCCGCCGATTAAACTGACGACCGACGAAATCCGCAGCGAAAAAGTAAAAGTGCTGCGCGCGCTTCGGCCAATTTCCCATGAGGAAGTAGATCAATATTTTGTACGCGGACAATACGGCAGAGGCGTTGTGAATGGAAAAGAAGTTGTCGGCTATCGCGAGGAGAACAACGTTGATCCGAATTCTAACACGGAAACGTTTGTCGCCGGAAAGCTGATGATCGACAATTTCCGCTGGGCCGGCGTGCCGTTTTACATTCGCACCGGCAAGCGGATGACGGAAAAATCAACGAAAATTGTCGTTCAATTTAAAGATGTACCAATGAACTTGTATTACCGAACAAATGAAAAAATCGAACCAAACCTGTTAATCATCCACATTCAGCCGGATGAAGGCATCACCCTTCATTTAAACGGCAAAAAAAGCGGCGAAAGCATGAAAACGGCTCCGATCGAACTAGATTACTGCAACAACTGCATCGACGGCATTAACACGCCGGAAGCGTATGAAAAGCTGTTGTATGACTGCATGCACGGCGACGCCACCAACTTTACGCACTGGGATGAAGTAGCCGCGTCATGGCAATTTGTCGACCCTATTTCAGAAGTATGGGAAAACACAAAAGCAGTCGACTTTCCAAACTATGAAGCCGGATCGATGGGACCGAAAGCTTCTGATGCATTACTGAAAAAAGATGGATTCCATTGGTGGCCCATTCATTATCATCAATAAAGAAGGGAGAACGCTTAGTGATGAAGTTTTATGATGTTACTGCACCCATTTTTGAAGGAATGCCTGTATATAAAAATAAGCCGGAAAAACAGCCGAAACTAACAAGCGTGACAAACGACTACGTCACGGAATCGCGCATCGACATGGACGTGCATACCGGCACGCATATTGATGCGCCGCTTCATATGGTCAAAGGCGGCGAAACGTTTGAAACGATTTCTCTCGACCGCCTCGTCGGCCCATGCAAATTGTTTGATCTAACGCATGTCAGCGACAAAATTTCGAAAGACGACATCGCCGCTTTAGACATTCAAGAAAACGATTTTGTCTTGTTCAAGACGAAAAACTCGCTTGAAGACGCGTTTAACTTTGAGTTTATTTATGTAGCCGAAGATGCGGCGCGATACCTCGCCGATAAAAAGATCCGCGGCGTCGGCATCGATGCTCTGGGCATTGAGCGAAGCCAGCCGGGGCATCCGACGCATAAAACGCTATTTTCCGCAGGTGTGATCGTCATTGAAGGGCTGCGGCTAAAAGAGGTGCCAGAAGGTTCATATTTTATGGTCGCCGCACCGCTCAAACTCGTCGGCACGGACGCCGCACCGGCGCGTGTGCTATTATTTACGGAAAGTTTATAAGAGAATCATTAAGCACCCTTAGCCTGGGCCAAGGGTGCTTTCTCTTTTTACAGCTCTTCTCCATTGGTCGCGATGACGCGCTGGAACCAGTAAAAGCTTTTTTTCTTATACCGTTTTAAATCGCGCAAATCGGTGTCATCACGGTTGACGAAAATAACCCCGTACCGTTTTTTCATTTCCCCTTTCGAACTTAAAATATCAGTTGATCCCCACATTAAATAGCCGATGACTTCGACGCCTTCCTCCATCGCCAGTTTCATTTGTTCAATGTGTCTGCGCAAATAATCGATGCGGTAATCGTCTTCGACGGTGCCATGCTCGTTCAATTCTTCCTTGACTCCTATTCCGTTTTCCGTAATAAAAATCGGCATCTCGTAGCGGGCGTATATATCTTTTAACGCGATGCGTAGTCCGATTGGGTCGATGGCCCAGCCCCACTCCGTTTTTTCTAAATATGGATTTGGCGTTAATCCGGAAATTAGTTGTCCCGTTTCTTCCGTATGGCGCACCGTTTGACTTTGATAATAGCTGAAAGATAAATAATCAACCGTGTTTTCTTTTAACAGCTCTACATCTCCTTCTTCAAATACCGGCATGATCCCCTTCGCTTCCAAACGGCGAGTCACATATTTCGGATAAGCGCCGCGGGCAAACACATCGAAATAAAAATCGACTAAAAGTTCTTTCGCTTTCATGTTTGCCAGCGCATCCTCCGGCTTGCACGTCGCCGGATATGTCGTCAAATAGGTGACCATTCCGCCCATTTTTGCATCGGGAATGATTTCATGAAGCGCTTTTGTCGCTTTCGCATGAGCGACAAATACGTTATGGCATACTTGATAGGCGAAGGCCTCAGGATCCTCCCCTTCCGGCAATGTCGCGCCCCATAAATGCGGATTCGTTAATACGAGATTTTGTTCATTAAACGTAAGCCAATATTTCACTTTATCACGATAGCGTTCAAATACCGTTCTTGCATACGTTTCAAATAAGTCGACCACTTTTCGCGAAGCAAAGCCGTTATATTTTTTCGCCAAAGCAAGCGGCAAGTCAAAGTGGTAAAGGGTAATGACCGGCTGAATCCCATTCGCCAATAGTTCATCAAACACCGCATCGTAAAACCCCAGACCCTCTTCGTTTACTTCCCCTTCGCCGTCTGGGAAAATCCGAGTCCAGGCGATGCTTGTACGGTATGCATTAAAACCTAACTCTTTAAACAACGCGATATCTTC
The DNA here is from genome assembly GCF_000632715.1 of Parageobacillus caldoxylosilyticus NBRC 107762. Taxonomy (GTDB): domain Bacteria; phylum Bacillota; class Bacilli; order Bacillales; family Anoxybacillaceae; genus Saccharococcus; species Saccharococcus caldoxylosilyticus. The sequence continues at coordinate 35,857 of NZ_BAWO01000020.1, forward strand.
TTTGTAGCGATGATAAAAGTCAACAGCGACTTTCCAGTCGGAGTGCCCTTCCGGTATCGGTCTGGCATCGACGATCGACAGCCCTTTTCCCCCTTCATTCCATGCTCCTTCCGTTTGGAAAGAGGTAACCGCGCCTCCCCAAAGAAACCCATCTGGAATAATATTTCGACGTGATTGATCCATCATTTTTATACCCCTCTTCTGTCATATAAATTTATATATTATTTTATTTAAATATGTATATACCTATTTAAAATAATAACAGATAACTAGATAAAACGTCTATATAAAAAAAACAAAAACCCCAACCGCTTGGCGGTTGGGGTTTTCACCTATTATTTTTTCAGCCATTCTGTGTGGAAAATACCTTCTTTATCGACGCGCTCATACGTATGCGCACCAAAATAATCGCGCTGCGCCTGAATTAAGTTTGCCGGCAATGTTTCTGTCCGGTAGCTGTCGTAATAAGCTAATGCACTCGAGAACGCCGGAACTGGGATACCGCGCATGACGGCAATCGCAATAATTTCACGCAGCGCTTCCTGATAATTTTCGACGATGTCTTTGAAATACGGATCCAACAATAAGTTTGGCAGCTGTGGATCACGATCGTATGCTTCTTTAATTTTTTGCAAAAATTGGGCGCGAATGATGCAGCCGCCGCGGAAAATCATCGCGATATTGCCGTATTGCAAATTCCAATTATACTCTTCAGACGCTGCTCTCATTTGTGCGAAACCTTGGGCATACGAACAAATTTTGCTCATGTAAAGCGCTCGGCGCACCGCTTCGATAAAGTGGGCGCGATCGCCTTCAAACGGTTTCACCGCCGGACCGGAAAGAAGCTTGCTCGCTTTCACGCGCTCATCTTTCATTGCAGAAATAAAGCGGGCAAACACCGATTCCGTGATGATTGGAAGCGGCACTCCTAAATCAAGCGCATTTTGGCTTGTCCATTTCCCTGTTCCTTTTTGACCGGCTTTATCTAAAATCAGATCGACAAGCGGCTTGCCTGTTTCTTCATCGATTTTCGTGAAAATATCGGCCGTAATTTCAATTAAATAGCTGTTTAATTCGCCTTTATTCCATTCAGCAAATACTTCGTGCAATTCTTGGGCATTTAAGCCAAGCACATGCTTCAGCAAGAAGTACGCTTCGGCAATGAGCTGCATATCGCCGTATTCAATGCCGTTATGCACCATTTTTACATAATGGCCGGCGCCGTCCGGACCGATGTACGTCGTGCACGGCTCGCCGTCCACTTTCGCGGCGATCGCTTCGAAAATCGGGCGCACAAGCTCATGCGCCTCTTTTTGACCGCCCGGCATGATCGACGGGCCTTTTAATGCGCCTTCTTCGCCGCCGGAAACGCCCGTGCCGATAAAATGAATGCCAAGTTCGGCTAATTCTTTGTTGCGGCGCTGTGTATCTTTGAAATACGTGTTGCCGCCATCGATTAAAATATCGCCTTTTTCTAGATATGGCTTTAATTGTTCAATGGTTGCGTCCGTCGGTGCGCCCGCTTTCACCATCAACAAAATTTTCCGCGGTTTTTCAAGCGCATTGACAAATTCTTCAATGCTATATGTACCAACAATATTTTTTCCTTGCGCTTCTTGTAAAAATTGATCCGTCTTTTCGCGGGAACGGTTATACACGGCAACTGAATATCCCTTGCTTTCAATATTTAACGCAAGGTTTTTTCCCATTACTGCTAACCCAATGACGCCAATTTGTTGTTTTGCCATCGTCAAACGTTCCTTTCTATAACTTTTTATTTGTTCATGAAAGAACATACCACAGTTCATTTTATCATATCAAGTTTTGAATTACATTTAGAGCGATTTAGAAAAGCTTGCCGCGTACGTAACACGATATTTCTTAAATAAAAAAAGAGTCCCGAACCCAGGACTCTTTAAGATAATCTTAATATCCGCCATATCCGCCGTATTGATGGCCGTATGGATAGTGCGGATAGTGCGGGTAATGATAGTGGTGATGATAGTAATAAGGATAATACGGGTAATGATGATACGGATAATGATGATACGGATAGTATCCGCCACCCGGATACATTCCAAATTGTCTTTCGTCCATTTAAGATCCTCCTTTGGCACTTCACGTGGTAATGACAAGAAAACGAGTGGAGTTCGTTCTCTCCTTTTCTAGGATATGTGCGGAATACAAAAATGTATGGGCAAACACCTAAAAATAAAAAGGCTGCGTACAGCAACCCCTCATCACTATTCCTCGTCTTCTTGCGCCAGCACTTGCTTCGCATACTCGCGAAAATCCTCCAGATGTTTTTCGACAATCATTCGAACGATCTGCAAATTGATCGCCTGATCATCATGAACCACAATATCATCACTGTCTAAGGAAAAAGCCACCAATCATTGGTGACTATGGATATGCTCCTTAATCTCGTCTGCTTCTTCCAAATGGGCAAATAATCGGTTCGGGTCCATTAATATAATCAACCGCTCCGGCAGGCTGGCGACCCCGACAAGATAAGGTGTTTGCTGATAGGCAAGCATATTGACTTGCTTTACCGCTTCTTCCGGAATATCGAGAATCTCTTTTGCCTCATCGACAATAAAGGCAACGGAAATATCTTCAGCCGTGGTGACGACCAGTCGCGTCTTGTCCGTTTCTTCAAATGAACGCTCGTACAGCAGTTTGCGTGTATCAAGCACCGGCACCAACTCGCCGCGAATGCGAACGACCCCGACCATATAGTCAGGCATTTGCGGAATAATGGTCGGCTCCACCATTTTTTCAATGGAAATGACATATTCGATCGGAACCGCATATTGCTCGCGCTCGAGCTGAAAAACAACAAACTTGTTCATTCCACCGTCTCCCCTCATTGCTCACAACTCTTCTTATATAGAAGGAGCATCCAAACATGGATGCCCCGTTATTATTTCGCTACTTCTTCAACGATTGCGACAACCATTTCCGTTAATTTGACAAGCTCTTCAATCGGCATGCGTTCATTCGTCGTATGAATGTCTTCGTAGCCGACCGCCAAGTTGACCGTCGGAATGCCGAAACCGGCAATAACGTTCGCATCGCTGCCGCCGCCACTGCGCAATAATTCACAAGGACGCCCGATTTTTGCCGCGGCACGTTTCGCAATTTCGACAACATGGTCGCCGTCGCCGAACTTAAAGCCTGGATACATGACTTCAACCTCTACTTCCGCACGTCCGCCCATTTCTTCCGCAACCGTTTCAAATGCCTCCTTCATTTTCGCGACTTGCGCTTCCATTTTTTCAGGCACTAAGGAGCGCGCTTCTGCTAAAATATCGACGCGGTCGCAAACGATATTTGTTTGTGTTCCGCCTTCAAAGCGGCCGATGTTTGCCGTCGTTTCTTCATCAATGCGTCCAAGCGGCATTTTTGCAATCGCTTTTGCGGCAATCGTAATCGCTGATACTCCTTTTTCTGGAGCGACACCGGCATGCGCCGTTTTGCCGTGCACGACGACTTTCAATTTCGCCTGTGTCGGAGCGGCAACGACAATGTTGCCAACTTTGCCGTCGCTGTCTAGCGCATAGCCAAATTTTGCTTGAATCAATGACGAATCGAGTGCTTTCGCCCCGACAAGCCCAGATTCTTCCCCTACAGTAATAATAAATTGAATCACGCCGTGCGGAATGTTTTGCTCTTTTAAGACGCGAATCGCCTCAAACATCGCCGCCAAGCCCGCTTTATCGTCCGCTCCTAAAATCGTTGTTCCATCGGTGACGACATATCCGTCTTGAATCGACGGCTTGACGCCTTTTCCCGGCACGACTGTATCCATGTGCGACGTGAAATAAATCGGATCAACACCTTCTTTTGTCGCCTCTAACGTACAAATTAAATTGCCGGCGCCGTGTCCGGTTTTTGCCGCGGCATCATCTTCGATGACATGCAGTCCAAGCGCTTCGAATTTTTGCTTTAATACTTTGGCGATTTCTCCTTCATGCTTTGTTTCCGAATCGATTTGCACGAGTTCCAAAAATTCGTCGACCAAACGTTGCTGATTGATCATCTTCATTCTTCCTCCTGCTTATGTATGTACTCACTTAAAAGTATAACCGATTTTGCCAATGATTGCGAAAAATTGTTTTTGAAGAATAAGAAGCGAATGAATCAACCCCGCTGCCACGAATGGACAGCGGGGTTTACTATTTTATAGCGGAATATTGCCATGCTTTTTCTGAGGGCGTTCCTCGTGTTTATGTCGGAGCATCTCCAGCGCCTGAATAAGCTTGATTCTCGTGTCGCGCGGGTCGATGACGTCATCGATCATGCCGTATTTGGCAGCGACATATGGGTTGGCAAACTTTTGCCGATATTCTTCAATCTTTTGCGCGCGAGTTTCTTCCGGATTCGGACTGTTTTCGATTTCGCTCGCAAAAATAATGTTCGCCGCTCCTTGCGGCCCCATCACGGCGATTTCGGCGTTCGGCCACGCGTAAACGACGTCGGCACCGATCGACTTGCTGTTAAGCGCCACATACGCGCCGCCGTATGCTTTCCGCAAAATGACAGTAATTTTTGGAACCGTCGCTTCAGAATACGCATACAAAATTTTCGCGCCGTGGCGAATGATGCCGCCGTGCTCCTGCTTGACGCCTGGGAAAAAGCCGGTGACATCTTCAAACGTAATAAGCGGGATGTTAAATGAATCGCAGAAGCGGATAAAGCGCGCTGCTTTGTCAGACGAATCAATGTCAAGCCCGCCGGCCATAAATTTCGGCTGATTGCACACCAGCCCGACGACTTCGCCTTTGATGCGGGCAAAGCCAACAACGATGTTTTTCGCGAAATCTTTTTGTACTTCCATAAACGAGCCTTCATCGACGACCTGCAAAATAACGTTGCGCACATCATACGGCCGGACCGCATCAATCGGCACGACATCGGCTAAATCGGGACGATAGTCGTCTTCGTTTGGAATCGGGCCAAACGGCGGTTTTTCTTGACTGTTTTGCGGCAAATAGCTTAATAGCTGCCGTACTTGATGGAGCACTTCTTCCTCGGTTGCTCCGGAAAAGTGGGCGTTGCCGCTGATCGTGTTATGGACGCGGGCACCGCCTAAATCTTCAGCGCTAATTTTTTCTCCCGTCACCGCTTCGATCACTTTCGGACCTGTAATAAACATTTGGCTCGTCTTTTCGACCATGAATACAAAATCGGTGATCGCCGGCGAATAGACAGCGCCGCCCGCGCATGGTCCCATAATGACGGAAATTTGCGGAATGACACCGGAATAAATGGCGTTGCGGTAAAAGATATGTCCATATCCGTCTAACGACAATACCCCTTCTTGAATGCGCGCGCCACCGGAATCATTCAGACCGATGACTGGCGCTCCCGTTTTAGCCGCTAAATCCATAATGTTGGCGATTTTTTTCGCGTGCATTTCTCCAAGCGCACCGCCGAATACCGTGAAATCTTGTGAAAAGACAAATACGGTGCGGCCGTTGATTTTCCCGTATCCGGTCACAACGCCGTCTCCAGGGCCTTTTTTTCCATCAAGGCCAAAATCGGTGCAGCGATGTTCAATAAACGGATTCAACTCGACAAACGTCCCTTCGTCGAGAAGCAAATCAATGCGTTCGCGCGCGGTCAGTTTTCCTTTGGCGTGCTGCTTTTCAATTTTATCATCGCCGCCGCCAAGCTCGATTTCGCGGCGCCGGTCATACAGCTCATTAATTTTGTCATACATGTCAGCCATCGCTTACACCTCCGCATCCTTTCTCTCGCAAAGTTCGTACAAAACTCCTCCGGTTGACTTCGGATGCATAAAGGCGACAAGCGCACCGCCGGCGCCGCGTTTTGGCGTTTCTTGAATCATGCGAATTCTTTTTTCTTTCAACTCGTTGATCCGTTCTTGTATATCGTCCACTCCAAGCGCGACGTGATGAATCCCTTCACCGCGCTTTTCAATAAATTTTGCAATCGCGCTTTCCGGCGATGTAGGTTCAAGCAGTTCGATTTTCGTTTCTCCTGCTTTCAAAAAGGCGACTTTTACTTTTTCCGATTCTACTTCCTCCACGCCGAGAAATTTTAGCTGCAGTATATCGACATAAAATGGCAGCGTTTTCTCAAGCGATTTAACGGCGATGCCGACATGATCAACCTTTTTTACGTTCATTGTCAATCCCCTTTGCTGTTAAAATAATGTGAACATTATGTATGTTCGCTCTTTCGACAAAAAATCCTGCTTTTTCATGACAATCATGGACAAGTTTTTCCCTTGTCCTTATTTTTCCGCCACTGTACAATGGTAAACAGAAACGCCCGTCTTGCAGAAGGAGGTGTAGACCTGGTTGCTAAAATCGTTGTCGTGTACGGACCGAGGGAAGGAATGGTGTGCGACGGGCGCCGTCGCTGACAGCGAGCC
>NZ_BAWO01000019.1 GCF_000632715.1 Parageobacillus caldoxylosilyticus NBRC 107762
ACGGGTATTAACATTATATTATCTAGTTATCTATACCACTATATGTTTTCTTCATAAAGAAAAGAGGCTGTTCTTTTACCATTTTTGATTATGTTTCCGCTCATCCAAACTGGCGGCTCGTTTCCTTGCTCTGTCATGATGGTAATCGACTGAACGAAAATCGCATGCAAGATGGCCTCCCCTACAATGGTCGGCGTTGGCGCAAACGGCCCGCGGACGTTCGGATGTGCTAATCGAGCATCTCTTTTTACTGCCTAATTGCCGATAACAAAGTCAACACACTCCAATAAATGTTTTTTGCTTGGATGAAGTGGTGTCATTGCCTTCGCACAGGCTATTTTTGCCGCCTAAAAAACTGCCCTCGCTTAACGCAAGGGCATATTAGTTTTCATGTGGCCGTTTGGCAAATAAAACGTAAACGTCGTGCCTTCATGAAGCTTGCTATGAACGGAAATCACCCCTTTATGCGCCTCAACGATGTTTTTCGCGATCGCAAGGCCTAATCCTGTTCCCGAACGGCCGCGCGTACGCGCCTTATCCGCTTTGTAGAAGCGTTCAAACACAAACGGCAAATCTTCTTCTGGGATGCCGGAGCCGGAATCCCGCACATGAATCGTGACGCCGTCTCCGCTGCGTTCGACGATGATTTTGACCATTCCGTTTCGGTCGGTATGGCGAATCGCATTATCAATTAAATTCGTCAGCACTTGCTCGATTCGATCCGGGTCGATCGTGATGTCGATATCCCCGTCTTTAAACTCGGCCGACAAATCAATATGCTTTTCTCTCGCCAAACCTTGAAATTTGCGGATAATCCGACCGATATAAGGTACAAGCTGAACATTTTCATAGTTTAGCGTAATATGTCCCGCTTCCATGCGGGCCAAATCTAATAAGTCATTGACAAGGCGGCCCATGCGCAGCGACTCGTCGTAAATCACTTTCGCCATCTCTTTCTTTTCTTCATCGGTGGCGGCAATATCGTCGATAATCGCTTCACTATAGCCTTGAAGCATGGCGATCGGCGTGCGCAGTTCGTGGGAAACGTTGGCGATGAAGTCTTTGCGCAACTTGTCTAAACGGCGCTCCTCCGTCATATCGCGAAGCACTGCCACCGCACCGCGCACGGTTGTTTTGCCGTAGAGCGGGGTCATTAAAATGACCCACGTCCGCCCTTGGATCGTCAATTCGATCGACTGCTCTTTTTCCTCGCGGACAACACGGACAAACAGTTCTTTTACTTGCGGCGGCAGCGGCGCAATTGTTTCGGAGCCGTTTCCTTGCTCGAAATACCACGCTTGCAAAAACCGCTCCGCCGGCGGGTTTGTAATCAATATTTCGCCGTCGCGGTTAAAGGTGATGACCCCGTCAGCCATGCTGCTTAAAATGCTTGCCAACTGCTCTTTTTCCTGATTTAGGGCATTGATATTAAACTGCAGCCGTCTTCCCATCTGGTTGAACGCCATTGCCAGTTCACCGATTTCATCGTGCGTCAAAATCGGCACTTTTGTATCAAACTTGCCGCGCGCCACTTCAAACGCCGCCTGCCGCATTTTTCGCAGCGGCGCGGTAATGCGGGTGGACAAGAAAAAAGCAAAAAAGGTTGTTAACACAATCGCGATAAATGCGGCAAGAAAAATTAACTTTTTCGTTTGCTCTGTCGTATCTTCAATTGCCCGCAATGATTGGTAAATAAATACCGCGCCCTGTTTTCCATCTGCCACCTCAAACGGCACGCCAACAATAATAACATCACTATATTGACTTTTACCAGTTTGTACGTTTGGCAAATATGTTTTCTTTTTTACGCTTTTTCCTTCCGTCCATACTTTTCGCAAATCTTTATCTTGCTTAATTAATGATAACGGCAAATCGCGCAATTCATCGTTCGTTGGCGAATACCAGTAATGTGATGAATCAACGATAATAACAGCTTTGGACATATTACCGACAAGCGTCCAGGCAATGGAACGAGCCAGTTTTTCATCTTCGTAATCATGCATCACTTCCGACACTTTCGTCGCCAGCCGCGTTAGCTCCTTTTCTGCTTCCTGTACATAATAGTTTTCAAAAAACTTTAAAAGGAGAATCGTTAGAATGAACAATACACACGACACCAGTAAGAGAATGGTAAACCATAATTTTCCGACAACACTGCGAAACAGCCACATCAGTCGTTCACTACCTCAAATTTATAACCGACTCCCCACACCGTAACAATCATTTTTGCCGCGGTCGGGGATACCTTATTTAATTTTTCCCGCAATCGTTTAATATGGGTATCAACGGTGCGTAAATCGCCGAAAAATTCATAATGCCATACTTCTTTTAACAGCTGCTCGCGGTCAAATACTTTATCCGGCGACTTTGCTAAAAACAGAAGCAGCTCGTATTCTTTCGGCGTTAAATTCACTTCTTTTCCATCAGCAGTGACACGGTGGGCGTCGTTATCAATCGTTAAATGCGGAAACACAAGCACATCTTTTGCCGTCGTATCTGTAAGAACGTACGCGGTATTGGCCGCGCGCCGCAACAGCGCTTTCACGCGCAATACGACCTCGCGCGGACTAAATGGCTTTACAATATAATCATCTGTTCCCGCTTCAAACCCTTGAACGCGGTTCGATTCTTCTCCCTTTGCCGTCAGCATAATAATTGGTGTTGCTTTCTTTTCGCGGATTTCTTTACAAACCTCGATGCCGTCCCTCCCCGGCAGCATCAAGTCAAGCAAAATGACGTCGTAGTCATTTTCGAGCGCTTTCGTTAGCGCATCATCCCCGTTGTCCGCCTCATCAATGACATAATTTTCCCGCTCTAAATACATTTTCAACAAGCGGCGAATTCGTTCTTCATCGTCTACCACCAAAATCTTCACTTGTTTATCCATAGAACATCCTCCCTAGTTCACTATTGTACAAAAAATCCCCCATATATATTTTACTGTAAAAAAGGATGCCCACGCCAATATTGGGGCATCCTTTCATAAAGCAAATCGTCCTCCCCATTATGTTCCAGCATAAGAATGCAGCCCCGCGATCACTAAATTCACTGCTACGAGGTTAAACATAATGATCGCAAAACCAATCACGGCAAGCCATGCCGATTTTTCGCCATGCCAGCCTTTTGATAAACGAAGATGCAAAAATGCGGCGTAAAACAGCCATGTAATGAGTGCCCATACTTCTTTCGGGTCCCAGCCCCAAAAACGCGTCCAGGCAATTTGCGCCCAAATCATCGCGAAAATAAGCGCCCCGAGTGTGAATACTGGAAAGCCGATCGCCACCGCGCGATAGCTGATTTCATCCGTTAAATCTAAATTGACGTTTTTCACGAGCGGCTGCAACGCCGCGGCAATGCGCTTCCGCAGCACGAGGCGGAATAGTACGTATAACACGATTCCCCCAATCAACGACCAAATGACTGTATTTAATTTTTTCGCATTGATAATTGCCGGCATATAAACAAGCGGCTCGAAACGGCCAGCGCTTTCTTTTGTCAATTTTCCTTCGTGCGGGCCGACTAATGCAGGCATATCGTAAACGACTTCCGCCTGTTGTTTGTTTTTATCAATCCACGTAAATTTTGCTTCATAATCCGCAAGGCCAAATGACGTGGATACAAGCACAAAGCCAAGCGTTGTGATCAAACAGAACATCACCACTTCGAGCCAGAACGTGCGCTTGCTTGGCTTCGATTGGTCGACGACACGGATTAAATAAATGAGGCCGGCAACAAAACTAACGGCCAAAATTGCTTCCCCCGTCGCCGCTGTTGTGACATGGATCTGCAGCCAATCGCTTTGCAGCGCAGGGATAAGCGGCGTAATCTCGCGCGGAAACATGCTGGCATAAGCAATCACCAATAACGCGACTGGCAGTGCGAATAAGCCGAGAATGCTTATTTTATAAATAAAATAAATAATGATAAAGGCGGCGACAAGCATCATTCCGAAAAAGGTGGTAAACTCAAACAAATTGCTGACCGGAGCATGTCCCGCTGCAATCCACCGTGTAATAAAGTAGCCTAATTGAGAAAGAAAACCGATAATCGCCGTGGTAATTCCAAGTTGTGACCAGCGATTTTTTCCCGTTCGTTCTTTTCTTTTATCGCGAATCGCGCCGCCGAAAAAAAACGTCCCGATTAAGTAAAGAATAAAAGCAATATATAGTAACGTGCTACTGAGCTGCGCCATGCGCTTGCCCTCCTTGTCCCGCGTTTTTCTCCCGATCCGCCTGATCCACCGGCATCGCTAATCCGGTTCCATCAAGGATGCGGCGAATTTCATTTTTTAAACCGAACCAGTTTTTATTCGTATGCGCGGCAAGCCATACTTCGCCATTGATGCGCTGCACCCATATGCGGCGGTGGTTCCAGTACATGCCTTGGATGAGGCCAATCATGAAAACAGCGCCGCCCAATCCCAAAATCCAAAGCGTAAAATCACGGCGCACTGTAAGGCCAGATACGTTCCGCGTTTCCAATCCAGCAAACGCCATTTTATACTTGTTGTTTCCAAACGGTTCAATCGTTTGCTGAATCGCTACAAAACTCACTTCCCCTTTTGGCTTGTCCGGGGCAAACATTTTAAACACAAACGCCGGATTGTTTGGAATTTTCGACTTCGTCGCTGGATTTCCGTCTTCATCGAAATAAAAATCAGGAAAATAGCTTAATAGTTCGACGCGGTAACCGTGACCAAGGTTATAGGAAGCTTCTGGATTGTGCAAATTAATATCAACCGTGCCAAACGTTTTTCCCGACGTTTTATCCATTAACTGAAACGCCATTTTATATGGCTCATTTTGTTTAAAATCGACTTGATATAGTGCATAATGGTCATATTTTAATGGTTCATTGACGCGAATCTTATACTCTTTGATTTTTTTCAGCTTCGGCTCTTCGCCGGCAATCACCGGCCCGATGCGTTTGTAAAGCACGACGTTCGTTTGGTAGTTTTTCGCCACCATACCGTTGCCGACCCGGTCGATGGCCGCGTTGAACACTTCATTGTCTTTTCCTTTTTGGTATGTTTCAAAAATAAATTTTTCGCTCTTTAAAAAGTATTTCCCATGGGTTCCCGGGATTTCCTTCGTTTCCCCCTCGCGAATCCACATCACTTCATCAACATACATCCCAGGGACAAAACGAAGCATCGCTCCGATTAAAAAAATAATTAATCCGATATGGTTGACATACGGCCCCCAGCGGGAAAAACGGCCTTTTTCCGCTAAAATATTGCCATTCTCTTCACGAATATGATAACGGCGCTCCGCCAAATTCTCTTTTACCCGCTTTAGCACGCCGTCCATATCGGCAACTTGCGAAACGCTAAACAACCGCTGCCGCCGCAAGAAGTTTGGATGTCGAGTAACCCCCTGCTGTTTTAAAGCACGATAAAGCGGAATGACGCGGTCTAAACTGCAAATGACGAGCGATACGCCGATCGACGCGATTAAAAGCATGTACCACCATGAACCGTACAAATTATTAAAACCAAGCTGATAATATAACTTTCCTAGCCAGCCGTATTGGTCCGCGTAATATTCAGCGGGACTGACATTTGGCGGAAGATACATTTCCTGCGGAAAAATCGTTCCGATCGCCGAAGCGATGAGCGTAATGACAATAAGCGTCACTCCGACCTTCACCGAAGAGAAAAACGCCCAAATTTTATCGATAATGGTCTTATTGTACGTTTGGGAACGGCGCGCGCTTCCTTCATAGCGCATATCCAACAGTTGCTTTTTCGTTTCCGAGTGTTCTTCGAGCGGCTTTCCGCACGATTCGCAAAAAGCAGTCCCATGCGGATTAACATGGCCGCATTCGCATTTTACATGTTCCATTTGGCAAAACTCCTTACGGTTTAATGCTTTCCATATACTGCTTTACCATTTCTTCTGTCATCGTTCCAGTAATAATCTTTTTCACCTTGCCGTTTTTGTCAATCAAAAACGTAGCCGGCAATTGATTGACATCATAGGCGTTCATCACTTGATCTTCGCGGTCGATCATAATCGGAAACGTCAGGCCAAAACGATCGGCAAATTTTTGCACGCTCAGTTTCGTCTCGCCGACATTGACTGCGAGCACTTCAACCCCTTCGTTTTTATAGGTGCCATATTGCGCGTTAATGTACGGCATTTCTTTCTCACATGGCTTGCACCACGTTCCCCAGAAGTTTAAAAATACGCCTTTGCCGCGATAGTCAGACAGACGGTGTTCTTTTCCGTTTAAATCGGTCAAAACAAAATCAGGTGCCGTCGAACCGACGGTGACACGCGCCTTTTCCGTAAAAAAGTTCGCGTAAATCGTATATCCCACCGCCGCCAATAACAGTAATAAAATCACCGTTCTCATGATAAGCCGCTGCTGTTTTTTCATCTTTCAAACCCCTTGAAATCGTAATATCCCATTTTTCATTATAACAGTGTTGTTTACCATCCTAACCGTCATTGTATGAACGTTATGTGACAATGTTTTACTTTCCGCCGCCTGATAACGCGAGCGCGCGCAACTGTTTTACTTCATGCGGCGTCAGTTCGCGGTAATCCCCGGGATTCAGCCCCTTTAGATCAAGAAACGCGTAACGTTCCCTCTTCAATTTCATCACTTTGCAGCCGATCGCTTCAAACATGCGGCGCACTTGACGGTTCCGCCCTTCATGAATGCGGATTTCAATAATCGCTGTCTGCTTTTGTTTATTGATAGAAAGCATTTTTACTTTCGCCGGCGCCGTCATGCCATCTTCCAGCATAATCCCTTTTTCAAGCTGTTTTAATTGCTCCCGCGTCGGAATTCCCTTCACTTTTGCGATATATACTTTCTCGATTTCATAGCGCGGATGCATTAATAAATTGGCAAAATCGCCATCGTTCGTCAGCAAAAGAATTCCCGACGTATCGTAATCAAGACGTCCAATCGGATAAATACGTTTATCAACATCTTTGAAAAAATCGGTCACCACTTTGCGGCCTTTGTCGTCTTTCACGCTCGAAATTACTCCACGCGGTTTATAAAGAAGATAATATACCGGCTCCTCCCGTTCAACCGGTATTCCGTCTACTTCGACTTTATCTTGCGGGCCTACTTTCACGCCAAGTTCGGTAACGACTTTCCCATTTACTTTTACTTTCCCTTGCAGGATAAGTTGTTCAGCCTTCCGCCTTGATGCGATTCCTGCATGGGCAATCACTTTTTGCAAGCGTTCCATCGCTGTTTCACCTCTTTCATCATCTTACTCTTTCCGTAAAAAAGATACAAGCGTGCCCTCTCATTATTTTTATCATACTCGCTTTTTTTCGACAAATACAAAAGCTATACCGACAGAAAAACAGCAAAAGCAAAAAGCCGCCTCAATAAAGGCGGCCTATTTGCCAAAGACAAGCAAAACAATAAAGAAGGAAACAATAAAACTGAGAATATCAGCTAAAATTCCGACTTTCAGCGCATCTCCCATCTTTTTAATCCCAACAGCTCCGAAATATACCGTTAGCACATACAGCGTTGTTTCCGTGCTTCCCTGGATCGTGGAAGCCAATCGTCCGATAAACGAATCCGGGCCATAGGTAGCAATTAAATCGGTTGTCATTCCAAGCGCGGCGGTGCCGGAAATGGTGCGAATCATCGCCAGCGGCACCACTTCAGCCGGAAGACCGAGCGCATCGGCAAGCGGCTTAATCCCGTTCATCATATAATCAAGCGCGCCGGACGCTCGGAAAATGGAAATGGACACCAGCATGCCGACTAAATACGGAATAAGCGAAAACGCAATCTGTATTCCTTCTTTTCCACCTTCGACAAACGCTTCATAAGTCGGCACTTTTTTTATTGTTCCATATAAAAGGATAAATGCGATCGTTACCGGAATAAGCCAAGTAGAAATAATTTGAATAAACGTCATTACCTCTTCCCGCCCTTCCGCGTGCGCTTCCAGTAATAATAACGATCAATCAGCACGGCCCCGATGGTTGAAATCGTCGAAGCGACAAGCGTCGTGCCGATGATTTCTCCCGGCGATGCCGAGCCGTATGTCATGCGGATCGAAATGACTGTGGCCGGAATCAAGGTAATACTTGAAGTATTAATCGCCAAAAACGTCACCATCGAGCGGCTTGCTACATCTTTATGGCCATTGAGCTTTTTTAATTCTTCCATCGCCTTAATTCCCATTGGAGTGGCGGCGTTGCCAAGCCCAAACATATTGGCAATCATGTTGGAGACGATATAGCCGAGCGCGGGATGGTTGGGCGGCACTTCCGGAAAAAGGCGGCGGACGAGCGGCTTGCAAAAACGCGAGAGCCTCTCAAGTAGCCCTGCTTCTTCTGCGATTCTCATCAAGCCAAGCCAAAACACCAGGATACTGATCATGCCGATAGCGATCGTGACTGCTTCTTTCGCGCTTTTAAAAATTGCTTCGTTCACTTCATTCATCGTGCCATGAAACATCGCAAACACAATTCCGATTATAGCCATCGCTACCCAAATAAGATTAACCATCGCTTCCCACACCTAAAAAATGAAATACGTTCCAAATGGAATGATCTGTTTCCTTGCTCATGCTTTTTTTATACAAAAGCGGAACTTCATCAACTGCTTTATCTCCTAAGTAAAGCACTGCTTTCCCAACGATGGTTGGGATGCTGCTTTCGTCTTTTTTCCACTCCTTTTGTGGACGCAAAAGATAAACTTTTACATGCAGTTCTTTTATTTCTTCTTCCATCACAGGATATCGTAGGTCACGGCTTGCTTGTATGTTTTTTCGGTAAAAGGAATCTCGAACCTTTTTCACCATTCGCTTTCGATTTACTTTTGCCATCATATAATGGTTAAAACCATATTCATACATGGCGATGTGGTCGTTCCAATCATCCGGTGCATCCAATGTTACCGCAATTAAATCCATACCGCCTTTGGAAGCGGTAGTCACAAGCGTTCGCTTTGCCCGTTTTGTATAGCCGGTTTTTCCTCCCGTACAATACTCATACAAACTGGTGAGCAGCTTATTTTTATTCCTCCATACCCGATCCCAATCTTCTCCGGGAGCAGCAGGAGCCCGGTATACTTCTGTTCCGGAAATCTTGCGAAACTCCTTATTTTTCATCGCATATTGCATAAGGAGCGCCATGTCATAGGCAGTGGAATAGTGATTTTCCGAATCATCTAATCCGTGCGGATTGGCAAAATGGGTATTGCGCATACCAATTTCTGCCGCTTTTTGGTTCATTAAAAAAACAAATCCTTCGACACTGCCCCCAACATGTTCGGCAATCGCTACCGCTGCGTCATTTCCCGAACGAAGCATCAGCCCATAGACAAGATGGCGAAGCTTTATTTTTTCTCCTTCCTTTAAATAAATCGACGACCCTTCTGTATGGACAGCGCGGGCGCTTACCGTTACCGTGTCATTCATTTTTCCTGATTCAATCGCTAAAATCGCCGTCATAATTTTTGTAATGCTGGCAATGCGCCGCTTCGTATGGGCGTCTTTTTCAAACAACACGCGTCCCGAACGCTGTTCCATCAAAATCGCGCTTTGCGCACTTATTCCGTTCATTTCCTTTTCTTGGCCTATTGCCTTTGCTCGATCCGGAATACATGAAAAAAGCACCATCATCGCTGCGATGAACAGTACAATTTGTTTCCGTATCTTCATGTAATCCCCATCCCTTTTGCTGTTTTGTACAAGTTTATGCGCAAAACAAATAGATATGAATGTAAAATGTACAAGTTCACTAACGTAAGCGTCATTGTTAGTATACACTCGGCTTGTTAACGAACGAAATCGCTTGTCGGTGATACTAACACAAAAAAAGACGAAGGAGCTACTCCCTCGTCAAAACGGTTTCCAGCGCAGCTTTCGTGCCTGCTCAAACCGTTCTTCCACATCACGCCAATTGACGACGTTCCACCAGCTCTTAATATATGCAGCACGGTCATTTTTATATTGTAAATAATAAGCATGTTCCCAAACGTCCAGCACCAACAGCGGGATCGTATCCCATTGCGTCATGAATTGATGCTTTTCCGTCTGTAAAATTTCCAAACGGTGCGACCGCGGCGACCAAACGAGCAGCGCCCAGCCGACTCCTTCGACGTTCTTTGCCGCCTCGGTAAAATGACGCTTAAATCTTTCAAAACTGCCAAAATCACGTTTTATTTGTTCTAGCAACTCACCGCGCGGTTCCCCGCCGCCTTCTGGATGCATATTATTCCAAAAAATCGTGTGCAAATAATGGCCAGAACCGTGAAACGCCGCTTCCCGCTCCCAGTGCTTCAACAGTTCATAGTCATTCGTTTCGCGCGCTTTTTTCATCATTTTTTCCGCTTTATTTAAGCCGTCCACATAGCTTTGATGATGCTTTGTATGATGCAGCTGCATAATTTCTCTGGAAATATGCGGCTCAAGCGCATCGTAGCCGTATGGTAGCGGCGGGAGGACATGCTTGCCTGCTGCCACATATGTTTCTTGTCTTTCTTCTGCCTCGCTTTCTTCCTGGCCGATGGCTGTTTGTTGTCTTTCTTCTATCCCGCTTTCTTCCTGTCTGATAGCCGTTTGTTGCCTTTCTTCTATCCTGCTTTCCTCCTGTCCGATGGCCGACTGTCCATTTTGCTGAAGCGCCAGCGCTTTTTCATATACTTCGTCCACCATGCGCTGAAGTTCATAAATGGCGTCTTCCACCCATTCGCCGCCATGATTTTCAATGTAGGAAAGCAAGGAATCAACGCGGCAATCGTCGCTGCCCTCTCCCCGTTGCAGCAAAATTTGTTCCACTTGTTTTCCCCATTCTTTTACTTCCGCCACATATTGTTGAAATAGTTCTTGTTCGTTCATCTCGAAACCCTCCTTTTTTTATCACCCATATCGTATGCCAACAACCTAAAACTCGTTCTTGTCCGCATTCACCCATTTCCTTTACGTTCATACATATAAAATCGAGGTGAGGAACAAATGAACAAAACATTGGAACAAGAAGCATTATGGGAAATGCGCTTTTGGATGCAAATTCTTGGCGACCATTGTCGATTTATTCTTGAATCTTTAGCAGAAAAAGAAAAGGCGGAAATCGATCAAGCGAAACGATTCATGCATGTATTTGATGAACTGTTAGAAGAAGCGCGCCGGCCGCCAGCAGAATCTTGGACTGCGCTTATTCAGCGCGGAAAAGAGGCGGGTGAACAGCTGCGGGCATTTAAACTTCATTTGTTGAAACGACTTTTGACAGAAAAAATCAGCTTTTCCCTTCCTCCCACTTTCGTCAACCATATGGTAAATGAATTAGAAGAATGGCTGCGGCTTGCCGGCTATTACGCGCAAGGAAAGCGTCCGCCTAGCGTCCATCCGCTTCATCATGATTTGTTATGGCTGCTTGACGCTGCTGGTCATGCCGATGCGATCCATGAC
The DNA here is from genome assembly GCF_000632715.1 of Parageobacillus caldoxylosilyticus NBRC 107762. Taxonomy (GTDB): domain Bacteria; phylum Bacillota; class Bacilli; order Bacillales; family Anoxybacillaceae; genus Saccharococcus; species Saccharococcus caldoxylosilyticus. The sequence continues at coordinate 11,402 of NZ_BAWO01000019.1, forward strand.
CGCCTTGACCATGCGGAAAAAAATTTGAAACGACAGAGCCATGTATTTGCAAAAGAATGGGAAGAGCTTTACTTAAAAGCGATCGAAATGGCCGGGTATTTACGGGCCCATATTTATCAGTTTCCAGCACTGCATCGCTTCCATCACGACATTGAATTGGAAATGGTTATTTTTCAGTGCTTTTTACGTGAATTGGAAGAAATGGAGCTGAACAAAGAAGTGCTTGGCGTCCTGACGCCGCTGATGGCGGACCATATGGCAAGGGAAGAATGTTATTATTTGCAAAAATTAGCGGAAACGACGGCGGAAGTAAAGCCGCCTGTCTGCGATCCAACGAAACCACGGGTGGAATAACGAAAAGAAAAAGCTGCCCCGCCTATGGGGACAGCTTGCCTATTTGGATTGAATCGCCTTCGTGCGATAGTCTGTTTCATAAAATTCCAGCTCTTCGCGAATCGTCTGAAATTCGCTTTCCAGCGACAGCAGCAGCTTCTTGAACGAAGTAGGAGGAGTTTGGCGAAATTTCAGCGAGTTGCGCCCCGTGTATGCAGAACGGCTGTCTTCATACCAGGCATCGCTTTTCGGCGTAAAATATTCCGCGACACATAAATGATAAACGCGATACAGCGTCTTTTCCGCCGCCGTTTTGCGAAACGGCTCTTCACTCAATACGATGCGGCACGCCTCAAGCCCCTCTTCACAATAGACAACAAGGCGGCGCAAATTGGAAAGCAGCAATTGATAATATGCTTTATCTCCATCTCTTTGTTCTTCCAATAGTTTGGACAGCGTCGTCTCGTTTAAATAATCGGTAAGCGTCTGCACCGTGTTTTGCAAAAAAGCTTCAACTTGTTTCGTTTGCTGGAAAACGATTGAGTTTGCCATACAGAAAAACCCCCGTTGCTTAGTTTAAGATGGCTGACGGACAAAAAGGAGCGGCGACGATAATGAATATTGCCCTTTTGTCTCCAGCTCCGTAAATAGTTCCGGCAGTTTCGTAAAGTCCATGTGCGCAAAATAGCGACGGAATTCTTCTTCCTCATTGATATATACGCGTTTGCGGTGGCGGAAGCTCGGGTTTTGCAATAAGCAGACAAAGGCAACAATGTCGCGGAAATAAACGTCACGCCCCGGAACAGCAAAAATCGGATCGCCCTCATATGGCGTATACGCGGAAATGGATTGCTCAAAATAACGCAAATATAAGACATGAAGCGTCTTTTCCACTCCGTCTTCACGAAACGTTACTTCTGAACGGTTGAAATAATCCTCAAACGTATTCGATTGCGATTTTTCCAGTTCATGCCCTTGCAAGCGGCAAATTTGCATAAAACGACCCCCTTATTCACATCCGAAACGATATGCCCCCTTTACTCTTATCTTATCATACTCACGTTGACTCGTTAAAATTTTCTTCAAATTTTTCAAAAAATAAATCCGCTTCCTTCTCCATTTCGCCGTCCGCCTGTAATTCCGGAAGCGGGGGCAGTTCCTCTAACGTTTTGAGCCCAAAGTAGTCCAAAAATTCTTTTGTCGTGCCATATAAAATCGGGCGTCCTGTTCCTTCCGCACGCCCGACTTCTTTGATCAGCGCTCTCGCCATTAACGTTTGGATCGGCTTGTCGCTTTTCACCCCGCGGATTTCTTCGATTTCCGCCCTGGTGATCGGCTGGCGGTACGCAATAATTGCCAGCGTTTCGAGCGCCGCTTGCGACAATGAAGTAGAGCTAGGCGATTCGACAAGCTTTTTTAAATAAGGGGCATGTTCTTTTTTCGTCGCCAGCTGAAACACCCCCGCCAACTCCACAAGCTGAATGCCGCGCTGCCCGCGTTCATACTCTTCTTTTAAAGCAGAAATAATCTCTTTCGCCTGCTCCTCTTTGATTTCTAATACGGAAGCGATTTGCTGAAGGGACAGCCCCTCGTCGCCGGCCGCAAACAACAGCCCCTCGACAATCGCTTTATATTCGCTCATCTCCATGTTATTCCATCCTTTCATTGCTAGAGATGAAAATGTCGGCAAAATTCCGTTCTTGTTCAATAATGATTGCGTTTTTTTTCATCAGCTCTAAAATCGCTAAAAACGTGACGACAATATATCCACGGTCATAATACGGAAATAAATCATAAAAATTTTTGCGCGTTTTCGTGCGCTTTAGCTCTTGTAAAATTTCTTCCATGCGCTTTTCAATGGAAATGTCTTGCCGGGCGATTTTTGTCCGCAGCGGCTTTTGCAATTTTTTACGACGCAACAGCTTGGAGAGCGCGCCAAGCATGTCGTACACATTGACTTGAAGCGGCCGCTGCATCAGTTCCTTTTCGTCCGCGTATATGCTTAAATCACTCGGCGGCTTCGTAAATAAAAGCGCCCGTTCTTCTTCCTTCTTTTTTAACTCCTGCGCCGCTTCTTTATATTTTTTATATTCTAACAGCCGCTGCATCAGTTCTTCACGCGGGTCGCTTTCCGGCAGCTCCATTCCTTCGTCCAATATTTCTTCCTCATGTTTCGGCAGCAGCATTTTGCTTTTGATCGCCAACAGCGTTGCTGCCATCACTAAATATTCACTGGCGATATCCAACTGCAATTCTTGCATCGTATGAATATACTCCATATACTGCTCGGTAATTTGCGCGACTGGAATATCATAAATATCAATTTCATAGCGATTAATTAAATGCAGTAAAAGGTCAAGCGGACCTTCAAACGCATCAATTTTCACGTTATATTGCACGTTCATCCCACCATTTTATGACACTATCGATAAGTATAGACGATAATCTGGCATTGTCCAAGCAATTTTTTACGACTAATATGATACAATGGATACCATATGGATACAACAAATGGATACAACAATAGGAAAGGTCGTGAAGTCATGTATCCCTGAAGCCTATATCCGTTATTTAGTTCATTTTCATACCGACCGCGATTATTTCGAGTGTCATGAAATATTAGAAGAACATTGGAAAAAAGATGGTTACAAAAAAGTATGGGTGGTGCTTATTCAAATTGCCGTCGCGCTGTACCATCATCGTCGCGGCAACAATCAAGGGGCGCTGCGCATGATGCAAAAAGCGCGATCGCTTTTAGAAAAAGAAGAGCGAGCCATCCATGGACTGGGTCTGGATGAACAGCTGCTTGCCGAACAGCTCGAACGCTATATAGAACGGATTATGCAAAATAAAGGATATGAAAGCATCGAACTGCCAATTCGCGATGAAACATTGCGGAAAATATGTCAAACGATATGTGAAAAACAGGGGCTTACTTGGGGACAAGCAAGCGACTTAAACAATGTTTATTTAATGCACAAGCATAAATTGCGCGACCGCACGGAAGTGATCGCGGCTCGAGAAAGAAAAAGAAAGAACAAAGAGCTGCCGGACCGTTAAGCGGCAGCTCTTTTGCATTGGTGTTAACACTCGCATTTATCGAAAAAGGACGAGGTAAATTCATTTCCCTGCAATCGATGGTTTGGATACATATCTTTTAGAGCTTTGACCATTTGCTTTCCAATCCCCTGATGGCGGTGCGAAGGGTTGACGCTGATATGCTGGATTTCGACAACGTCTGGATCGCGCAGCAGTACTCCGATAATGCCGACAATGTCATCGTCTTCTTTCCATAAAAACAGTTGCCAGTCGTCGTTTGTTTCATACTGTTTGATCGTTTGCTGCAGCTTTTTTAGATCTTTTTCTGTCGGCATGAACGACAGAAGCCCCATGGCAATCTTTTCATAGTTTTTCCGATAACGAATCAGCATAAAAAATCCCTCATTATCGACAAAGACTTTTCCAAAACAGAAAAGTTTTTGTCATTTTTCTCATTACGTATTATAAACGTTCTTAATGATATTGTGAACTATTTCGCGCATTTTTAACACAACTTATGCAAGCGTCCGCAGCAAGTTCGCCATTTCAATGGCGCTTACTGCTGCTTCCCAGCCTTTGTTTCCTGCTTTCGTGCCAGCCCGTTCAATCGCTTGTTCAATCGTATCAGTCGTTAACACGCCAAATATAACCGGTGTTCCGGTCGATAGCGCTGCGTGCGAAACTCCTTTTGCCACTTCATTGCATACGTAATCGTAATGGCTTGTCGCGCCGCGGATGACAGCTCCAAGCGCAATCACCGCATCATATTGCTTCGATTCTGCTAATTTTTTCGCCAACAGCGGAATTTCAAACGCCCCCGGCACCCATGCGACCGTCACCTCGTCTTCGTTGACCCCGTGCCGCTTCAGGCCATCAAGCGCTCCAGACAACAATTTGCTTGTAATAAATTCATTAAAGCGGGAAACGACGATCGCGATTTTCAATCCTGTGCCAACTAAATTGCCTTCCATTACTCTCATTGCTAGCCCTGGTTACTAAAATCTGTAAAAATCGACCCCTCGCGA
>NZ_BAWO01000018.1 GCF_000632715.1 Parageobacillus caldoxylosilyticus NBRC 107762
GGACAGCATGATTCGATTTGCGACGATCGGCACGAACTGGATTACGGAGGCATTTATTGAAGCGGCTAGAGAAGTAGAAGATTTCGCCCTCGCTGCCGTATATTCGCGGACGGAGGAGAAAGCGCGGGAATTTGCGCAAAAAACAGGGGCAGCGCGCACGTTTACCGACCTAGAAGAACTGGCGAAAAGCAATGAAATCGACGCCGTCTATATCGCCAGCCCGAACTCCCTGCACGCCGAGCAGGCGGTTTTCCTCATGAACCACGGCAAACATGTGCTATGCGAAAAACCGCTCGCATCAAACGAAAAAGAAGTGAAGGCGATGATCGGGGCGGCGCGGCGCAACGGCGTCGTGTTGATGGAAGCGATGAAAACGACGCTGCTCCCGAACTTTCAGGCGATCCGCCAGCACTTGCATAAACTTGGCAAAATCCGCCGCTATTTTGCAAGCTATTGCCAATATTCGTCGCGCTATGACGCGTATAAACAAGGCACCGTATTAAATGCGTTCAACCCTGCCTTTTCCAACGGCGCATTAATGGATATCGGCGTCTATTGCATTTACCCGATGGTCGTCTTGTTTGGAAAACCAAACCGCCTGCAGGCCAGCAGCTTGAAACTCGAATCAGGCGTGGATGGCGAAGGGACGATTATCTTTACTTATGAGGATATGGATGCCGTCGTCATGTACTCGAAAATTACAAACTCCTATCTGCCTGCGGAAATTCAAGGGGAGGACGGAAGCATGCTCATCGACGCGATCCACACGCCGACGAAAGTAGAAATCCGCTACCGCGATGGGCGCGTAGAAGACATTACCGTCCCGCAAGAGAAGCCCCCGATGTATTATGAAGCGAAAGAATTTATCGAGCTGATCCAAAACGGAAAACGCGAATCCGAAGTCAATTCGCATGAGCATTCGCTGCTGACGATTGCCTTGATGGAAGAAGCCCGCAAACAAACGGGAATCGTGTTTCCTGCCGATCAATAAAAACAGCTTCCTGCATGCTCGCAGGAAGCTTTCTCATTTCTTCTGCCATTCTTTCTGCCAATTGGCACTCTTCTCGTCTGCCTGTTTAGCGACAAACATCATGCTCATGACAACAAGCATGACAAGCGATCCGACAAACATTCCAGCGATAAACAAAACCATTGGCGCCCTCTCCCTTTTCTCGCAAACTCGCTATTCCCATTCTTTCCTTTTCGGTCGAAAAACATACTTGGGAGAGCCAGCAATTTGTTTTCTATTATGATACGTCGTATTTCACCGGATCATGCCTCTTTTTCGTCCAACGTGTATAAAGAAAAACACCGATAACGGCCAACAGCGCGCCGCACGAGTCAATCGCCACATCTTTCGGCGTAGCGGTGCGCCCCGGCTCAAACGATTGATGCCATTCATCCGTCATCGCATACAGCGTCGCAAACAGCCAGGCGCCGGCATACGCCGTCCGCTTTGGCGACAGCGCCCGCCAGACAAGCACCGCCAATATGCCATACTCGGTTAAGTGCGCCAGCTTCCGAACGATAAAATTCAGCAAAGACGGTCCTTCTTCTTTGCCACCGCCAAACGGCAAGTACGACAGGATCATATCTAAAATGAGTTTGGTATTCTCCCCGGTAAACAAAGAAAATTCGCTGAAGCAGTAAATGATCATGCACCAAACGATGACCGGGATCCAGCGTTGTATATTTGTCCTCATGTTTGTCACCTAACTTCTGTTTCTTATCTTTGCACACCTTTTCATTGTACACGAATAGTTACACTTTTTCCTGCAAAAAACGTTTCACCTCTTCCTCCGTCGGCATGCCGCCCTGCGCGCCAAGCTTTGTGACCGATAATGCCGCCGCCGCGTTGGCAAAACGACACGCATCTTCCAAGCTCATTCCTTTGCTTAACGCTACCGCCAGTGCCCCGTTGAATGTATCGCCCGCCCCTGTCGTATCGACGACCGGAACACGGAAGCCCGGTATAAGCATTGATTTCCCATCTTTTTGAATTGTCACCCCGCGCTCTCCTTCGGTGACGATCACTTTATCGGCAAATGCTGCAGCGTCGATATGTTCGAAAATGACGTTTCGCTCATGCGCATTTGGAGTAAGAAAATCCACTTTCTCCACTAACTCCCGTGGCAGCGGCTGTGCCGGCGCCGGGTTTAAAATGACGCGGACATGATGTTTTTTCGCAAGCGAAACCGCCCTTTCGACCACAGGCATTGGAATTTCCAGCTGAAGCACACATGCATCGCTGTTGGCAATAATCGACTCGCAGCGTTCAATATCTTCTGGAAGAAGCGAGTGGTTCGCTCCTGGAACGACAATAATGCGGTTATCCTGTTCGGAAATGGTAATGGACGCAATGCCCGTCCCATGATTAGGAACTTTTTTTATGTTATCGATATGCACCCCTTCCCGTTCTAAAGCGCGGACTAACTCGGTACCGAACGCATCCGCCCCGACCGCGCCAATCATATGCACCTCCGCGCCAAGACGTGCGGCCGCCACCGCTTGGTTGGCTCCTTTTCCTCCCGGGATAAGGTGGAATTCCTCGCCTAAAATCGTTTCGCCTTGCGCCGGAAAGCGAGAGGCGATGGTAACAAGGTCCATATTGATGCTGCCGATGACAGTAATGACTGCCTTTTTCGTCATTGGCCATCCCTCCTCCGATCGATCAACTTTTTTTATTTGTTTCATACACCTAAAAATTTTCCTTGCAAGCAGTTGTTTTTTATATCTTTCTTCCTTTCTTTATGTAAAGATATTACCATAAAATGATATATTTTTCCTATGAGGAAAATACCAAAATCATGTACGATGAAAAAGGAAAGATTTCCGAAAATGTTGATTATTTTCTAATTTTTTTGTAAAATGAACTCAAAGGCAAATACATATTACGAGCAACATTTATGAGTCTATCATAAATGCCCCTCGTAATAGCTGTATTTGGTTGGAGGATTAGCATGTTTGAGAATAATACCGTATATATCATCGGGGACGCAAAAGCGCCTTCAAACAATCCGATTACCCAGCAATATAACGCGTTTTTCATCGGATTAGTGGTCAATAAAGAAAGCGGTATCATTGTTGATGCAGATTGTTCAGCGACGATTGAGCTGACGAAATCCTTTGTCAAAAGTTTATTGGTCGGCCGATCGATATTGGATATTGACACAGTAAAAAAAGAAATTCAAACCCGCTATTTCGGCTCTTCACAAAAGGCGTTAATCGTCGCTTTTAAAAACGCCAGCTTAAAATATCAAAATATCGTTTCGTCAGCTGCTTCATCTGTACCCTCATCACGCAGATGAAACCCAGCGAATAGAGCGATTGTTTCTCTCTATTTGCTGGGTTTTTGTATTTTCTATAAACCAAATAAGGGGGAGAAACAATGATTCAAGACGGCGTTGTTTACTTAAGTATTTTACTAGCTTACGTCGCACTTATTGCTTTTGCAGAGCAAAAGTCTAAATCCAAACTTTTTAAAGTCGTCCCCGGCATTATTTTTATTTATGTCGGGGGAGCGCTGATGCAAACATTTGGCGTTTTCGGGAAAACGGATTCGATCGACAATACGTACAATACCGTTCGAAACGTACTGCTTCCTGCCATGCTCATTCTTATGCTTCTGCATTGCGATTTGCGAAAGATCATCAAAATGGGGCCAAGAATTCTTCTTACTTTTTTTGCGGCATCTTTCACGATCATTATTGGATTTACCATTACGTATCTGCTATTCAAAGAACTCTACGCGAAAGATACATGGAAGGCCTTTGCTGCGCTCAGCTCCAGCTGGACAGGCGGGTCGGCCAACATGGTTATTCTGCAAAAAATTTTAGATGTTCCAGAAAACATTTTCGGCTACGCCTTAATGATGGATACGGTCAACTATTCTATTTGGGTCATGTTTATGTTTTGGCTTGTACCGTTTGCCGACAGATTCAACCGTTGGACAAAGGCAAAAATGGTAGATATACCTATTACAAACGATGAAGCAGCGGCAACCAACGAAAATCATCAAGGAAAAATGGGATTTACCGAATTAATCGTCTTGCTTGGATTCAGCATTCTTTTATCGACGATTTGTACGGAAATCGGAAATGCTTTGCCTGAGGTGGGAGCCGTATTTAATGGAACCACATGGACGATTGTACTCGCAACCGTCATCGGTTTAGTATTGGCGATGACAAAAATAGCGAAAATTCCCGGCTCCAACGATGTATCGAAAGTCATGCTTTATGTGGTCATCGCATTAATCGCGTCGCAAGCAGACTTTTCTCAATTGTTCCAAGCTCCCATTTACATCATCTCGGGGTTTCTTATTCTTTTGATTCACGCATTATTAATGCTAATGATCGCCAAAGTATGCAAACTTGATTTATTTACAATGGGGGTAACCTCCCTGGCAAATATCGGCGGAGTAGCTTCCACTCCCATTCTTGCGGGCGCATATCATCAGTCACTCATTCCTGTCGGCATATTGACAGCTTTACTAGGCAATCTCCTTGGAACCTATTACGGATTGCTCACCGCTCATATTTTATCATCACTGTAACCGAAAGGATGTCTATTCATGAAAATCAAAGACGCAGCCATCGCCACACAATCAACTCCATTAATAAAACCGTTCAAAACGGCATTGCGGACGGCTACGCAAATGGAAAGCATCGTCGTAAAAATCACGCTGGATAACGGAATGGAAGGGTATGGGGCCGCCGTCCCGACCGAAGCTATCACAGGAGAAACGAAACAAGGAATCATCGGTATTTTAGAAAATGTACTCATCCCTAAAATCATCGGTAAAGAAATCGAAGAAATAGCAAAAAACGATAAAGATGTTCAAACCAGCTGCGTTGGAAATACGAGTGCAAAAGCGGCATTAGAAATGGCCATGTGCGATGCGCTTTGCAAACTGCTAAACATTCCGCTCTATCAATTATTCGGAGGAAAAACGAACCACCATGTTAACGATATGACCATTAGCGTAAATAGTGTTGAAGAAATGGTCAATGACGCAAAAAAAGTCACAGAAAAAGGTTTTTCGATTTTAAAAATTAAAGTAGGAAAAGAAGCCGAAAAAGATATCGAACGAATCAAACGAATTTATGAAGAAGTAGGTCCAAACGTTTCACTTCGCATCGACGCTAATCAAGGCTGGACAGCGAAAGAAGCGGTGAAAATCATTCAATCGCTGGAACAACTTCAACTTCCGATCGAATTTATTGAACAGCCTGTTCCTAAATACGACATAAAAGGTCTTCAGTTTATCCGTGAACGAGTCAACATACCGATTATGGCGGACGAAAGTATATTTTCTGCGCGAGATGCGCTAGAACTGATCCGTCATCACGCTGTCGATTTGATCAACATTAAGCTGATGAAAACGGGAGGATTACGGGAAGCTTACAAAATTGCTAGTTTGGCGGAAGCAGCTGGCATCGAATGCATGATCGGAAGCATGATGGAACCAACTCTTTCTGTATTGGCAGCAACCCATTTAGCCATGGCTCATCCGAACATTACCAAAGTCGATTTGGATGCCCCTCTATGGATAGACGATGACAGCAGCCGTTCTTTCTTTCAAGGAAGCAAGATTCACGTTCCTGACTTACCGGGTATTGGTTATGTTCCTTATATATCCAATCATTGATCATAAGAAAGGAGATTAGCAATGAAAAAATGGAAAAGGTACTTCACCGCCTTCCTTTGCTTCTGCATGGTTTTCGTCTTTCTTTCACCAGCAAGTGCCAAAACGAACAAGGAGGAAACGGCTTATATTGACGTTTCTGTCGCAACGCTTTGGACAGAACCGAACATTGCAAGAGACATTGACAGTCCATCGCTATCCAACCCGGTCGATATGTGGAAGTGGACAAAAAGCATGACGTACGAAGAAAAACTATGGTTAGTGGGGAATCTCGAAACACAAGCGTTATACGGCATGAAAGTCACGATACTAGAAAAACAAGGAGATTGGGCGAAAGTTGTCGTCCATGGTCAACCGACGCCGCGCCATCCGCTTGGATATCCAGGCTGGGTGCCAATTCGCCAACTGACCAAAGGAAACGCATTTGCAAAATTTCAATCGAAACCATTTGCCCAAGTCACTTCGCCAACTGCATGGCTTTACAAAGATCCAAAAGGGAACCATAAATTTATGGAAATCAGCTTTAACACTCGCCTTCCTGTGATTCAATCAACCAAAAACGCAGTCAAAGTGATGACGCCGAGTGATGGTGCCAAATGGCTGAAAAAAGAGGATGTCCAAATTTTCCGGACGGAAGCAGACATTCCGGCACCAACTGGAGAAGACTTAGTAAATACCGCAAAACAGTTTTTAGGCTTGCCTTATTTATGGGCAGGAACATCCGGATTTGGGTTTGACTGCTCCGGGTTTACCCATACGATTTATAAAGCGCACGGCATTACCATTCCCCGCGATTCGTCCGTACAGGCCCAATTCGGTACACCTGTCCCGGAAAGCGAACTGCAGCCGGGGGATCTCCTGTTCTTTGCGTATAATAACGGAAAAGGGAAAATCCACCACGTCGGCATGTATATCGGCAACGGCAAAATGATCCACTCGCCAAACACCAGCACAACCGTACGCATTGATGATTACCGAGCTCCTGGATATGGCGAAGAGTTCGCCGGCGCAAGAAGATATATCCACAAATAAGAAAAAACCCGAAAAGGAGACATGAATGTTTCGACTCATGTCTCCTTTCTTTTTCACTATCCCTATCGGCTTCCTACTGCCAATACCATGTCCAGTACGAACAACAGCATTTTCTTCTCGCTACATCGTGCTTTTTTCCGTGTCAACGCTGACGGAGCGGGTTGGAATCCAGCTCACCACCACCGTGACAACGATATTGACAATCAACGCGATAATTCCGACATTCAGATCTTGCACTGCCTGCGGCAAGGAAGGGAACAACGTGCCGATGCTGCTGCCGGATAATGTAATATAAGCTACCGTCACAACCCCAGCGATAATACCGGCAAACGCTCCCTGCTTCGTTACAAAGTTGTTTTTCATCAGGCTGAGCACAAGCGACGGGAACAGCTGCGTCACAAGGCTGTACCCCATGAGAAGCAAAGCGACGATCGTATTTCCGCCGCGGAACGTAAAATATAACGAAATGAGGGCAATGACAGGAACGAGATATTTCGCGAGTTTCGCGACCTGCTCGTCGGTGGCGGAAGGAGAAAACACTTTATAGACGTTTTTCGCGAGCAGCGTCGACGCCGTCATTAAAATCATGGAACCTGGAACCATCGCCGTCAACAGCCCGGCCGCGCCGATCAGCCCGACGACCCAAGGGTCAAACGTCTGAATGGACAAGCGCAATAACGCCAGGTCGGCATCAGAGCCTTCCAAATGCGGAATTTGCAAAATCGCCGCAAAGCCGACAAAAAAGACAAATAGCAGCACTAACTGATAAATTGGCAAAATCATCGCATTTTTCCGAAAAACATTGGCGCTTTTCGCCGAATAAATCGAACCGAACGTGTGCGGCCACATATAAAAACCAAGCGCCGTCAACAAAACAGTAGAAATAAACCAAGACACGCTCATGCCTTTATCCGGCAAGGCGAGAAATCCCGGCTTTGCTTCTTCAATCGCCGTAAACATTGGCTCGATTCCACCATAATAATGGAATGGAAGATAAAGACCTAAAAAGACCGCAACAACCAGAATCATGATATCTTTCACTACCGCTGTCCACGCCGAGCCGTGAATTCCTGAAATCATCACGTACACCGTAACGGAAAGAACGCCGATCCAAATCGCCGCTGCCGACGAAATCGTGCCGTATGAAGCTTCTGAAACGATAATGCCCAACCCTTTTAACTGCAGCACCAAATACGGAATAAGCGCAACCACCCCGACCAGGGAAACGAGCACCCCCAACAGCGGGCTGTTGTACTTACTGGCGAAAAAATCAGACTGGGACATAAGCTGATGTTCTTTCGCATATTTCCATACTTTCGGAAGCATCCAATATGACAGCACGTACGCCAAGCAGCCGTACGCGATAATGTAAAACGTCGGTCCGCCTTTGCCGTAAGCCCAGCCGCTTCCGCCCAAAAAGGTGAATGTCGTATAAATTTCGCCGGCCATGAGAAGAAAAACAAAGATGGTGCCAAATCCGCGGCCGCCGACCGTCCACTGTTCCAAGTTCATATCTTTTCCTTTTCGCGCCTGCACCCCTAAATATAAAGAGAGAAGCAGAAAGGCAAAAATAATGATTAGCGCCCCATTCATGTACGCTCCTCCTCCCGCACTTCCGGATCAAAGCGGTAGACAACCGCCATGATGACGGAAGTGAGAATCACCCAAGCGACAATCCAAAAGAGAATAAACGGCATGCCAAGCACATATGGAGTCACTTTATTGGCAAACGGAATGCCGCCAAGTATGCCAAGAAACGGCAGCACCATCAGCCAGCGAATTCCTTTCATCGTTATTTCCTCCCCCCATGGAATATTAGGAAGCGGAAGCTTTTACGGGGCTTCCGCCAATAATTTAAACGCCGCATGGACAAACAGGCGCACGCCAATTTCCAGCGCATCTTCGTCGATCGTAAAACGTGGATGGTGATGCGGATAGATGATGCCTTTTTCTTTGTTTCCCGCGCCGACATAGAAGAAGCTTCCCGGCGCTTTTTGCAAGAAAGCGGAAAAGTCTTCGCCGCCCATGTTTGGTTTCATATGGTCAACCGCTTCTTCGCCAAGCACCTCGCGCACCGTTTCCTCCATCACGCGAGTCACCTCGTCGTTGTTAATGACCGGACGGTAACCGTATTCAAATTCAAATTCATATGTCGCGCCGTGCGCTTCGGTAATGCCTTTAATAATCCGTTCCATTAATTTCGGCACGTTTTTCCGTAGTGTTTCATCAAAACTGCGCACCGTCCCTTGAATTTCGACGCTTCCCGGAATGACGTTATGCGTCGTGCCCGCAACAAATTGCGTCACCGAAACAACAAGCGGCTCGAGCGGATCGACATTGCGCGAAACGATATACTGCAAGTTGGTGACCACTTGGGCGCCGATCGCAATCGCGTCAATCGTTTGGTGCGGCATCGCTGCGTGCCCGCCTTTGCCATGGATGCGGATGAAAAAACGGTCCGGAGCCGCCATCATCGGCCCGTACACAATGCCAATTTTGCCGCGTTCAAGCGGCGACCAAAGATGGGTGCCGATCACGACATCCACCCCATCCATCACGCCGGCCTGCACCATTTCTTCCGCGCCGCCTGGATGCAATTCTTCGGCATGCTGGAAAAGAAAGCGGACTTCTCCTTGGATTTGATCGCGCAGTTTAGAAAGAATTTTCGCCGTCCCTAAAAGCATGGCCGTATGTCCGTCATGCCCGCACGCATGCATCACGCCCGGATTTTTTGAAGCAAATTCAAACGTGTTTTCCTCTTGAATCGGAAGCGCGTCCATATCGGCGCGAATCGCCACCACTCTCCCCGGCTGATGCCCGATCAGCCGCGCCATCACGCTCGTTTTGGTCGGCCGCGAGAGTTCTAGATTCCCAAACGATTGAAGCGTGTCATAAACAAACTGCGCCGTTTTTTCTTCGTGAAACGACAGCTCTGGATTCGCATGCAAGTGGCGGCGCCAGGCAATCACTTCCTCTTTCACTTCATCGACAAGCCGTTTGATTTCTTCATTGGTCATGCGTTCTTCCCCCTTTTTCTCGCTTATTCTCCCGTCGCCAAACGCAGCACCGTATGATACAAAACATTCACTCCGGCCGCGCAGTCCTCCTTCGTGCTCCATTCATCCGGACTATGGCTGACCCCATCTTGCGAGCGGACAAAAATCATCCCGATCGGACAAAGCCCCACTAGCTGCACTCCGTCATGGGAAGCGCCGCTAGGAAGGGAGAAAACATCTAAACCAAGTTTTTGACATGCCTCTTTCGCTGCGTTTTGTACAAGTTCGGAACATAATACAGGAGGCATCTCTTGCAATAGCTCGGTAGTGACCTTCACGTTTCGCTCTTTGCCAATCTTTTGCGCTTGTTCGTTAATCGACTGTAATACGTTATCGCGCACTGCCGCGTCCAAATCCCGCAAATCAAGAACAAATTCAACCCGCTCCGGAATGATGTTAATGCCGCCCGGAAAGACGTGCAGCTGTCCGACGGTGCCGACGGTCGTTCCCGTTTCTTTCGCCTCTTGCTCGATTACTTCAATGATTTGGGCTGCCGCCACAAGCGGATCGCGGCGCAGCGGCATCGGCGTCGCTCCTGCATGTTCCGCTTTTCCTTCCACCGTAAATTTGACCCACACGAGTCCGGCAATGCCGGTGACGATGCCAACCGGAAGATTCGCTTCTTCAAGCACCCGTCCTTGTTCAATATGTAGTTCCACATAGGCTTTGACCGATCCCGGTTTTCGCGCTGCTTTTCCGATGTGATGCGGATTCAGCCCCGCTTCTTGCATCGCTTCGGCAACCGACACGCCGTTTGCATCCTGATAGTTTAGCTCGTCTGTTGACAACGCCCCCGCCATAGCGCGGCTGCCGATCATCCCGAAGCGAAAGCGCGCCCCCTCTTCATCGGTAAATGCGACAACCTCAATCGGATGTTTGGTTTCCACCCCGTTTTCATTCATCGTCTGTACTACTTCCACAGCGGCAAGCACGCCAAGCGGGCCATCAAACATGCCGCCATTGTACACCGAATCCAGATGAGAACCGACCAGCACGACCGGCGCGTCTTTGTCTGTTCCTTCTTTCCGCCCAATTAAGTTTCCGGCTGCATCTTCATAGACAAAAAGCCCCGCCTCTTTCATATAGGCCGCAACCTTTTCTTTTGCCGCGCGCTCCTCTTTCGTAAACGACAAACGCGTAATCCCGCCCGTCGGCTGCCGGCCAATCTCCCCTAATTCCATGAGCCGCTGCCAAAGCCGTTCTTCCTGAATCACGACATTCCCTCCCTTCACCATGATTGCGATTTACGGGTGAATTTCGGTTATGTCCTTAATTATAATATAGTTATGAAAAATTTTAAATTATTTTATTTATTAAAATTTATTAAAACATATTATGAACCATGATGTTTATCTTCTCCATCTAATAAAAAAACTGGCCCAACATCGTTCAAAAAACGATATGGAACCAGCCTCACCTATATCATAAAAAAATACGATATACTTTTCGCGGCCGTCCGCGCGGATACGGATTCGTTTCGCCAATCACCTCAGCGATGCCGCCGTCCTCGAGTTCCTTTAAAATCCGTCTCGCGCTGCGCGGCAAAATTTGCATATACCTAGCCAGCTCATGCGCCTGAATCTCGTTTTTCCCCAGTTTCCGTAAAATGGCGCGCAGCTTGCTTAGCGTGGCGACGCTCAAATTCGTTTGTTGGCTAAGCTGCTGCAGCTCCTCGCTGTCTAGCGAATAATGTATCCGTTCGGCGCGCCCTAACGGACCGGCGATCGTCCCATCATCAAAGACGACCATCCAAGCTCCCCTTCCATATTTTTTCGCGTGCAGAAACGCTTTTCCGGCGTGAATCTCAGCCTCATATGCCGTCCTTCCGATGCCGATGCCGCACGTTGCGATCTCATCATGGATGTGTTCCATTTCATCCGCGGCCGGAACGGTTTTGTATTGGTCTGTCATTTCTTTTAACGCGCCTCTTGTCGTAAAAATGACATACCGTCCAGGCCCCGCGCATTTTAGCGACCCTTGGATTTTTTTTGCATATTGAAGCAATTTTTCTGTCACTTTCATTTCCATCTTGTAAATTTCATCCGTCGAAAACGCTTCCGTGGTGAGCGCGGACAAAGAATCCACTTCCATCATTTGCACGGCGATTTGCGCATTTTGAATGTCAAGCATTTCACCCGTACGAATGATCATTTGCACGACCGACTCGACGGTGGCGCGCGCTGGCAGCACCCGATACACCGGAACGCCAAGCTTTTCTAATTCCAGATGAGCCGTCCGCAAGCAGGTTACCGCCGCCTTTATTTTTCCTTGCTTCCATAATGTATAATGATACTCCGCCAACTCTTCAGCGGAGATCCCGCCTTGATAGTGCTTCACGTACTCGACGGGGTCCCGAATCCCGACCTCTTCAAGCAGCCGTTCGATCTCCGATGGATGGTACGTATCAAAGCTCAACTGATGAACCGGAATTTGCCGCTCGTAATAAGCCTGCAAGAGCGTCCTGTATAAGCTTGCACCTGTATGCGGGACGTAAAACAACGGTACATCGACCTCGCCTGATTCCTTGACAATCGAATACGGAACCTGTCCGGAAAACAGCCACATATCGACTTTAGGAAGCAACGGGCGAATAAGATCCATAATTTCGCTTTCATCCCAATAGACAACCGGCACACAGTCAAGTTCCTTATATTCCTGCGCAATCGTTTGAATAATGTTTAACGAATCGTCTGCCCCCAATATTCCTAGCCGGATGCGAATCATTGGTCCCTCCCCTTGTTTGCAGCATGTTTGCCCGTGATAGCAATCACACGAACAGGACGTCCCCTTTCCTGCAAACTACATTGTTTTTCCTCATGATTGCCTTTTTCTTACTCTCTTATTCTATCAAAATCATCTCCTCTCTAGCGGCAAAAAGCGAAAATAAGGCAGGCCAGCAAGGGCTTTTTCCCTTTACCGCTCATCCGTTTCCACCAAAACAGCACTTTCCGCTGCGCCCACCTGCTTCCGCCCAATCGATTCGTAGAGGATTCCCGCCTTGCGGGCACTTTCAAGGTCATAGCAATTCCGTCCATCAAACACAAGCGGCGTTTTCATTAAAGCAGCATACTGGCACAGATCAAATTGCCGAATCTCTGGCCATTCCGTGAAAATGAAGCATAAATCGGCGTTCGCAATCGCTTCCTCAATCGTCGCGCAATACGTCAAATTCTCGGCAAAGATACGCTTTACGTTATCCATCCCAACCGGATCCCATACCTTCACGTTGGCTCCTTCTTCGAGCAGCACCGCAATATTGGCAAGGGCAGGAGCTTCCCTTATATCATCCGTCCCCGGCTTAAACGTCAGCCCGAGCACCGCTGCTTCCCGTCCGTGAAAATCGCCAATATACGTTCTCGCCTTTTCTATTAATTTGAGCTTTTGCTTTTCATTCACGTCGATCGCGGCTCGTACCGTTTTCAGTTCATAGCCGCAGCGACTTGCAAGGTGACACAGCGCTTTCGTATCTTTCGGGAAACAAGATCCGCCGTAGCCGATCCCCGCGCGCAAAAAACGGGGGCCGATGCGCGGATCCATCCCCATTCCTTCAGCGACTGCCTCAATATCAGCGTCAACGATTTCGCATAAATTGGCAATGTCATTGATATACGAGATTTTTAATGCCAAAAAGACGTTGGAAGCGTATTTAATCATTTCCGCGCTTTTTCGGTCCGTCACCACATACGGAAGCGCAAACGGGTCGTACACTTCTCTCATTACCTTCTCGGCATGGGGCGATTCCACTCCTAACACGATCCTCGACGCGTATAGCGTATCGTTGACCGCCGTTCCTTGCGATAAAAACTCAGGATTAGCGACAACCTCGATATGCACGGGGTGTTTGCGATATTCAGCGATCCAGCGCGCCAATTCATCGCCTGTACCGACGGGAACGGTAGATTTTACCGCCACCACACAGTCTTTTTCCACCGTCCGTGCAATTTGCTTTGCCGCTTCCCACACATAGCGCAAATTCACTGATCCATCCCGCTCTTCCGGGGTGCCAACAGCGATGATAATGACATCTGCCCGCCGATACGCCGCCGCATAATCGGTCGTAAACCTCAACCGCTCACGATTTTTTCTTACTAACTCCTCCAAACCAGGCTCATAGATCGGAGACATTCCGCGCTGAAGCAGCATCACTTTTTCAATATCGACATCCACGCATGCCACCCTGTGCCCCTTTTCCGCCAAACACGCGGCCGTGACGAGTCCTACATATCCTGCACCCGCTACGGCAATATCCATATTTCATCACACCTTTGATTGTTTACTCTGTTCCCAAACGTGCCTAATGTCAGGAAAAATATAGTATGCGGCAATCCAATGACACATTTCCCTAACCAAGCATCATTTCTGTCAAACCATCGGATCATTTACGTTATTTCTCGTACATATATGATGTTATTATAAACTATAATGAACTTCCCTTTCATTTACAACGATTACGTGGGTATGATGGGAACGGTTTCGATTCTAAAAAAAGACAAAAAGGAGAGCCGTTCACTTCTGACCGTGGCAAGCTCTCCTTCTCTTTTATCTCTTAACGGCAGACGCCGTGCTTCTTTTTTGCGCTGTCCTATGCTGCTTCAAGGCAACGTTGTCCATCACAAAGCCAATGATTGCCCCTATGATGGCAGGGACCACCCATCCTAATCCAACCGAGAAAAATGGGGACCAAGATAATAACGCCTTCAGCCACTCGGCCTTTATGCCAAACGCGTTCAAGCCGTCGTAGATGCTGAACACGGCGGTAAACAGCAAGGCCATCCCATACGTTTTCGCCGAACCTTGATAGAAGCGATGGAAAAACGACATAATCACAAGCACAATAGCTAAAGGATAAATCATCGTTAACACCGGAGCGGAAATCGAAATCAGTTGATTCAACCCTAAGTTAGAAACGGCTAAGCTAAAAATCGTAATGATCGTCACATAGGTTTTATACGATATGTTTGGCGTCACTTCATGAAAATATTGCGCGCATGCCGCGGTTAGCCCAATGCAGGTCGTTAAGCACGCTAAAGCGACAATGACGCCAAGCAATAGCTTTCCGCCGCTGCCAAATAAAAGCGCAGCCGCACTCGACAATAGATCTCCACCATTGGCAAATGGACCGTTTACAGACATTTTTGCCCCAACCAACGCAGTCGCTATATAAACTAACGCCAAGCCCATTCCCGCAATCAATCCTGCTTGAATAGTGCCTTTTACCATTGTTGACTGCTGATGTACGCCTCTATCTTTTAACGCGTTCACAACGACAATCCCAAACGCAAGCGCCGCGATCGCATCCATTGTTAAATATCCTTCCATAAACCCTTTAAAAAACGGGACGGAAGCGTATTTTTCCGTCGGTGCTTGCAGCGGATTTTGCAGCTGGATGATCCCTGCAACGCAAAGAACGGCAATAGAAAGAAGCAAAACAGGTGTCAATATTTCCCCAATGCGATCGACCAGCTTTGACGGATTTAAGCTTAACCAATAAACGGCCGCGAAAAAGATAATGGTAAATAATAGCAGCGGAAACGCGCCGCCATTCCCGTTGAAAAACGGTTTGATTCCCATTTCATAAGTGACGCTCGCTCCCCGCGGGATACCGAAAAACGGACCGATCGCTAAATAGACGGTAAACGAAAAGCATAAACTAAACAGAGGATGAACATAATTGCCAATCGATTGAATCCCATCTTTCGCTAGCGCAATCGCGGCAACAGACAAAATCGGCAAACTCACCCCTGTAACGACAAACCCGAAAATCGCCGGCCAAACCGCTTTCCCCGCTTCCATGCCAAGATATGGCGGAAAAATTAAGTTCCCTGCCCCGAAAAACAAAGCAAAAAGCATCAACCCCGTAAAGAAAATGTCTTTTTTCTTCATCTAAGATGCCTCCACATATGATATTTAAAATATTCCGAAAATGAAATCATTTATCCCGGTTTGCACCAAGACTTACTATTTTTGTATAATTACGACTTTTTTAATATTACATTTTTTCTGCCATTTCGTCAATCAAGACAATAGAAAAAAGCCTAGTATGAGCGCATTGCCGAAGGGCAGCGATCCGTCGCGTGGACATTTTTTTATGAAGCTGGCGGAAAGCGGGGAGAAAAAATGGAATATCCCCCTTCTATGCCGCACCCTAACCGATAAGAAGCGCGAGAGTCATCATCCATATATGGCAGGGAGATGGAGTCTCCCCACCAATAGCGATAGTATATTCCTTTTATTATCATTGGTGTGGCATTTATAGATAAATATCTTTCATCCCAATCTCCCCGCATCCTTGTTACCATAAACGGCAACCAATCAATCGCATGGAATTCGATATGAAAACTCCAACAATGATCTTCATCCGTTTTCGGCTTGAACGGCAGAAACCCATTTTCCAATCGAAGTATTCTTCTATTCATTCCTCTTTGCACTTTTATAACAAAAAAGATAGAAAAAGGCAGAGGATTCAACTCCCTGCCTTTTCACTTATGACATTATCCAAAATAATTGCGTAGGCCGTTGGCAATCGCATTGGTCACTTCCTGCTGGTAACGGTCTGTCGCAATGATGTCCGCTTCTGTCGGATTGCTTAAATATCCAAGTTCCACTAGTACAGACGGAAGCTTGTTTTCACGAATAACGTGATAATCTCCGAAACTCACCCCGCGAAACGGAATCGACATGATGCGGGAAAACGGATGTTCAAGCGACAATGCAAGCAAATAGTCGGAAAACATATCATAGTAATACACGGTCATTCCTTTGGCATTTTGATCCTTCGAACTATCATAATGAATGCTAATAAACGCATCGGCTTGATAGCGATACGCCGTTTGCACACGCTCGGGCAAGGAAAGGTATCGATCAGTGGAACGCGTCAGCACGACGTTTGCCCCGTATCGTTCCAGCTTTTCCTTTAACAGCTTTGCCGTTCGTAAAGTTAAGGTTTTCTCCATCGTTCCGTTCACACTTCTCGCACCGCTATCTTTGCCGCCATGTCCGGCATCGATTACCACCGTCTTTCCTTTTAATGTTTTGGACTCCGACTTGCCATCAGCACTAACGGAAACAAGCCAGCCGGCAATATAACCGATTCCTCGTCCCGGAATTTCAATTCCATACCAATTGCCGATCTTCCCTAGCACCCGGTAACGCTCTCCATACCGCGCTGTTGCTTTCACGTTCCCATCCAACGAAGGAGCCGAACGAATATTCACATCGTCATACAATACCGTCAACCATTGCGAAGTCGCAGGAGAAACAATGGATATATAATCGCTAGACACCCAGCCGATCTTTTCATCTTCTGTGGTAATTTGATACCATTCTCCTCGTTTCAACATAATTTGCACTTGTTGGCCGTATGTCACTTTTTCCACACGTTCTGCCTGCAATGACGGTCTTGCCCTTACGTTCAAGGAATCAGCCGTTACCCATCCTATTCGTCTCATCTCTGTTTCCTGCTGACCATCCGAAGCGAGATAAGCCAAGGAAACCCAGCCGACGAACGAAGGTGCTACAATTTTTGCCCATCCGTCCTCTGTTTCTGCTATGTGAACGGTTTGGCCTTGCACAAGATAGCCAATGATATTTCCATGGCTACTTGGGATGGAACGAACGCGAAGACGATCAGCCGTCACCACTGCCTTCTTCCGCACACCAATAACATATTGCTTCGCCACCCAACCAGTTTCGCCATGATTCAACCGTAATTTGACCCAGCTCCCTTTCTTATCAAGGACGTAATACGTTTCGCCTTGATCAAGCTTTGCGAAGGCACGGTACGACGTCCCCGGCCCTGTCCGGACGTTCAAATGATCCCCTTGCACGATCACCTTGTCTGCCTTTGCTCTCCCTTGAAAAACAGGCGGAAAAAAGGAAAAAATGATAGACACCAAAAGGAAGGAAACTACTAATCTTATATGTAAACGACTCAACCTTTCTTACTCCCCCTCTTCATTTCCGTCTACTATATATTTCGATATCACGAAATATTTTCCTGTCCGTTTAAAAATAGGAAATTGGGTTATTTTTTGAAGAATAAAGCGGTTTCCTATTAGAAAGATAGGCAGCAATGAATTAAATAGCAGGAACAGAAAAAACATATCAAAAAATGTCCAAAGAATTGCTTACTTTCCACCAAAAACAACCTAATTAAAGAATTTACCAAATAAAAAATAAAAAAAGAGCGTACCGCCTTCGCGGCAACGCTCTTCCGACAAGTTTCGGGGGAAAACCAGGCATTTGTCATTTTAAGTTGCCCGGAACGGATTTAGAAAGTCTTCCCGAATTGGACGCCGCAACTGGCGATACCGCTGGGCGTAAAATGCGCATATCGTTTCACCACCTCCTTTGCCGCTAACGTTTTGCCATCCCGTTAAGCATTCAAATCGCCTAGCAGCGCGGCATCATCGCGCCGATGTTACTGGATTTCCGATTGCTGCGCATGAATCAAACGCAGCACTTGTTTTATTTTTCGTTTTTCATACGGGCAAGGACGCTTTCCTTTACGTATGCGGTACAACGGACAATGGTTCCCTTGACACGCCGGGCGGAAAAAACAGGCTTGGCACGTTTCATCTTGTTCTTCTCCCGACGTAACCCATAAGGCCAATTTATCAAAATCGATGTCCATCGTTCCATCGGCATGAAGCCATCCGACATGGTTATATTCTTCGTCAAGGGAACACGTACATTTATACACTTGACCGTTGGCCCCAATGACGAACGAATGCGGCTTGGCCGCATAACAAACCGCCCCAGAAGGCATGAGCATCGACTCAATGATCGAGCTCATCTGCAGCCCTTTGTTGATCCCTAATTCCGTAAACTCCCATATTTTCGTTTCTGCGGTACGATGGTCGCAGATCGGCAGCGCTTCATCGTTTGCTCCGCCCCATTTTCCAACAGGACGGCAGAAAATTTGAAAGCGCGAGTCTCCGGCAAAATAACGGGCCAACTCTTCTAAAAACGCTGAAACACGGGAAAGATTGTCTTCATCAAAATTAATGCGAATGTAAATTTCAAACGAATCATCTAACGTCTGTATATCGAGCAAATGATTGACGATCGTCTCATATGTCGGCCCCCGACTCGCAAGGGCCCGGCGCGAATCATGCACGTCTTTGCTTCCATCCAGCGTCACCATAAAGCGATTCACTTTATATTTCAGTAAACGCTGCAATGTTTCTTTGGATAAATAATAGCCGTTCGTAGACATTTCCGCTTGATACGTGACGCCGTGCCGCTCCGTCCATTCGACGATCGCTTCGCTTAACTCTTCGATAATGTCCAGCGCCAGCAACGGTTCGCCGCCAAACCAGCTGACCGTAAGATGCTCGAGCCGCGGAATTTTCTTTTCCAAAAAACGTTTTAACCCATTGATGACATCGCGGCTCATATTTCCGCGCGAAAAATCTTGATAGCAGTATGTACAGCGGAAATTACACGCTTCTGTCGGAAGAACAATCAGATGCATTACATCCGTCCGATGTAAAGTTTGATGCAAAAACTGGGCGCGCTGTTTTTCATTTACACTCTCTGCGACGAGAAACCCGCATTCGACAAGCGTTTTTTCAACAGGCAATAAGTCACGGTCGATGCCGCTTGGCTTTAACGCTTGCAGCACCGTTTTTTTCTCTTCCTCCGCAACAACGCCGACCGCCCCTGTATAACTGTTGTAAAGAATAAGCTCACCGTTTTTGGTTTGCGAAATCGCGTTAAATCGAGATGGAATCCACTTCATGTTTCTCTACACCCTTTTTGTCACTTATCATATAAAAACTTGCCGTTTCTTGCTGTTACATCGGTCACAATACCAATACCGCCCGCTACGCCACTAAATTATTGTAAAAAAGCAAATAGCGAAAAACCCATCTTATTCTTAAATATTAGGTTAATATTTTTCGAAAAAATTTTGACAAGGAACCAACAACAAGGAAAAGAAACAGAGGCGCTTTGGACGGAAGATCAGATCGTAGGATGTCTAAGGGGCAAAAAACTCCCACTTAAAGGGGCGTTCCTGGAGTAAAGAAATCCGGGGAAAGTGTGTCCCCGGATGGAAGCGGATTTTTTGGTGATTGATGCATAGATGATGCGTTCGATAAATGGAATTCCTTGACTTGAAATATTTTCGTCATTTCTAGGCTTGGGACTTCCCCAAGCAATAGAAACGAAAAGAGTGAACCGTCTTGACCAATCTCCTTTTAAAAAATGCGCACATCGATACTATTCCATCCACTGTCACAGTTCAGTCACATAAAAATCGGAAAGATGCATTAAATCATGAACAATTTCCGATGGCTGTTTATGGGTTGTGTCATAAATATATTTTTTATTTTCAGCAGAGCTTCCCAGTTTTTTCAACAAGAATAAGGAACGGTCGATTAAATGGTCATCGCCTCGTTTATTTAAGCGCTCGATTAACTTATCTTCGCTTGCTATTAATACGATATACTTGATGGGTATATTTAAATCTGAAATATGCTGGCAAAACCATTCCAATTCACTTTCAACAACATAATCGATAACAACATTTAAATCATGCTGAACAAAATTTCTCGTTAAAGAAAGAATGTTTTTCCATGTTATGGATAGCCATTCTTCCCAAGGCGGTGCATATCCTTTTTCAATCATAAACATGATGTCATCTCCGGAAATAAGCGCAGCATATTTCAAATTTCGAGAAAGTTCCTTTGCAACTGTAGATTTGCCGACACCACATGGTCCAGATATAATGTAAATGGTTTTCTCTATGCTTGTACCCAAAGTGGTCGCCTCTCTTTTTTTATTATATATTCTAAATATGGAGCTGCTCCGTCAGAAAAATCAACATCATTCTTTAACGGAGCCAATCACCATATCCCTTTCGTCACTACACGTTGTGCCTTTCCATTGGCCGGAACGCGCCACGCTTCACTCGTTCGGATGCTCCGAAATTGCCCAGCAACTCCCCTGTCCGCTTCGATGGAATGTTCTATCCGTACCAGCCGCGCGATGCCGTTCCGCCCCAAATTCTTGAAAAACAGTTATTTTTGCTTGAAATACATAAAACGCCAAAACCGAATTACTTCGGTTTTGGCGAAAAACTTATATTTTCTAACTTATACTTCCGCTGCTATAAATCTATTTTCTTCCTGATATATCTCATTTCTTTCGTATTTGATAAACGGATCCATAATGGTAATTTTTTGTGCTTCCGCATCGCTGATACCCGCATATAAATCAGCCGTTCCATCTCCTTTGCGAATTAAGCCGCCGCTAAAGACGACATCCGCAAGATCCGGACGCTTCGAAACACCTTCTAAAAAATGAGATCTCGTTGCGATAAGCTCAATATCGGAAAACTCCATCGTATCCGGATTCAAAACAAACACCATCGGGTAATAATGGCGGTGTCCCTCTTCATCAAAACAAGCGATATGCCCCAGCACGCCAATCAGGCCATTGGAAAGCAAGTGTGGTTCGTTTGCTCCTCCCCACTCTTCGTCGATAAACTGGCCTTCTAAGAGCGGAGCGTTCTCCATCACCTCACAAGTAAAATCATCGAGCGATGGAATTCGGATAAATCCAATTTTACCGCGTCCGCCTTTTTCACCTTGTGGTCGTGTAAGCACGCCAATCGATCCGTCTTTCAGCTCGATAAGCCTTACATCTTTCATACCATCTGGACCTTTAGCAAACTCTTTTAAATCCGCAATACGCTTTCCTCTATAAAAGACAGTTCTCCATCCGAGGGAACCTTCCATTGTTGGATTAGAAAAGGTTTGAACCCCTCCAAAGATTAATTCACCGCCAATTTTGGTGAAAAAAGGATCTTGTAACTGAAATACCGGTGCGCCTTCCCTTGGTATCCATTCCCCATTGCGATTCACGAAAAAGTATACTTCCGAATGTTCGCTGTCCCGAGGTTCTACCCGGCCGGCAATGACAAGTTCCCCTTCATCTTCAAACGGCGCTGAAATATTATAAACATCGCGGTCCCCTATACCTTTGAAAATCAATTTTTCCGGATTGAAAGGCTGCGGAGCATTTTCGAATTCTTTTAATAACATGGCACATGTCTTGGCATCCGTTTTCTTCAACCTCATAAAAGCTAACCCCCAACTCCCTGCCATTGATGTTTTATACATGATGCATGTGATTATATTCCATGCTCTCGTTTGCCTGACTATAACCGTTCAGAATGAATGGCGAGTCATCTCCCCCCATTCAGGCTTTCCCAAATAAGATGATTTCTAGATGGCTTTGATGAAACAAATGTGGAAACATGCTTTCAAACGAACTCCTTCGCTTTACACCATCTCCAAAATTACAAGCAAGAATTATAACATTAATTCTACATTCCTAACTTATTTAGTCAATCATCATTTTTTGCCTTATTCACGAATTATCGCCATTTATTCGTATTTTTGCAGTTTAAGGATCATATCATCCTCTATTTCTCCAGATTACTATGCGAACATTACAGAAATTAAATGCAACATTACAAATATTAGTCGAAAAAGGAAGGAGCAGGCAAGACCGATTCCCTAATCTTGGATAAAAAATCATCCGATCAAGCACTGCCGTTGATGGCTGATACGCTTAAACCGTCTAAAGAAATGGTTTTGCCATCTAAATGTCTTATCTTAATGATCTTTCGCTCCGAAGGAAGCAAGTCAAAGAAATTATCAGAAAAAATAATTTTTTCAGCCGGAAGTTCCAGTTTTACAAAACGGGCAAAACAATCCGTACGAATTTCTACTTCTTGTTTTTCCGGGATCACTTTGACTTGCAGCTTCGCTTTAGGGAGCTGAAGATCCTTATGATTTCTCAAGTAATAATAATTTTCTTCTGCTTTTTTCTTCAGCGATTTTAAGCGGACAACCACTTGTTCCGCAGGTTGGCCTTGCAAAACCTCCGCTTCTGTTAAGGAAGCAATGCGAGTCGAAGTATTCCCTTTCACATCGATAAAAAATTCTTTGGAATACACTAACTCGCCATTAAAACGAAACACTTCAAACACCAGTATATCTTCCACATCTTCTAATCGGTCATTCACAATCCATAGATGCAAATCATCACCAGGGTCATGTTCAAGCGTAAATAAAAGTGGAGCATTAAATTTTTTACTATAATAATATGAAGCTTTTGGCAAAAGGTAATAGTCAATCATGGACCAACTTGTTCCAGGCCAGCAATCGTTCAATTGCCAGATTAAAGCTCCGCTTGTTTGCGGTTTATTACGGCGATAATGTTCCATTCCATACTTTAAACCTTCGGCTTGCGTGAGCATCGAATAATTCATGTATTCCTCCACATTTTTTGGAATGCCGGTATACCCTTCCATTAATAAAATCCCTTTTATATGATGATAATCTTTATTGCGATATGCCAGCTCATCGCTGCCCCAATAAAAAGTTCCCTCAGGCAGATTTTTTTCCAGTGTATAGCGATTGGCAGAAGCATGCATGCCAAACTCGCTGCAAAACCGGGTACGATCCTTCTTATAATTTCGAAACGAAACCCCCTCCACACTGATGTTTTGCCCTAAATTTTGACCAAATTTCCGGGGTTCGACATTTCCATGCCAAACTTGCCAATTATGACGATCGCCTTCCTCTTCCGAGTTGTGGTCATTTCCGCCATATGGCGAGCTTGGCCAGTAAACCCTTGAAGGATCCAATTCTTCCAATAGTTCAGGAATTAACTCATGATAGATTTTTTCCCCGTAAAAAGGGGTATGAATGTTCCCGGCAGCCCGCTCCACTTCATATAACCAATCGTTTTCGTTATTTCCGCACCATAAAGCGATGGAAGGATGATTCCGCAGCCGCTTAATCACCGAAACCACTTCTTCCCGGACATTTTCCATATAATTGCGGTTGTAATCCGGGTATAATGCACAGGCAAACATAAAGTCCTGCCAAACTAAAATCCCTTGACGATTGCATTCCTGATAAAAAATGTCTTTTTCATAAATCCCTCCGCCCCATACACGCAGCATATTCATATTCGCTTCTTTCGCCAGTTGAATAAGATGGCGATAGCGCGATTCCGGGGCAGATCCTAAAAAGCTATCAACAGGAATCCAGTTTGCTCCTTTGGCAAAAATCTCTACTCCATTTAACACAAAGGTAAACCGCGGATTCCCTTCGCGATCTCTTTGCATGACTTCCATCGTGCGAATCCCAATTTCGGTTTGATACGTATCAAGAACTTCATCTTCCCATTTTAAAACGACAGATAATTGATAAAGATTTGGCTCTCCTAAATCATGCGTCCACCAAAGGTTTGGATGGTCGATGTTTAATTTCAGCGTCGCCCGATCTTGTTCCATATTTACGGTTTGGAAAAATTGTTGTTCTGGATCTTTTAGCGTAATTTCTGCGTGCAACGGTTTTCCCTTAACAAAGCTTTTTGTGTAAATATCTATTTGAACAAGAGCCCGAGAATCTTGGATATCAAGCGTTCTTGCGTAAACACTTTCGATTTTGGCAATTTTTCTTTTTTCCAAACGCACCTCTTTCCAAATTCCTACCGTTAAAATTTGCGGACCCCAGTCCCAGCCAAAATGATATTGAGCCTTGCGCGCCCATATGCGGTCTTTGCCAAATCCAGCCCAATAATTCTTCTCCTTATCCTTTAACTGATAGGAGACAGGATTAAATTTCACAGCCAAGACATTTCTTCCGTCCACAATTTCTCTAGTCACATCAAAAGTATGAGAAATGAACATATTTTCCGTAGACCCTAATTCCACTCCATTTAAATAAACAGTCGCAAAAGTATCCAGCCCTTCAAAAATCAACTCCAGCCGTTCATCTTGATCTAAGTTTTTTTCAAATGTAAATTCCGTACGATACCACCAAACCTTTTCTTCCACCCATTTCGATTTCAAATCATTATGGCCAAAAAAGGGATCATCAATCAAATTTTTTTCCCGCAAAATCGAATGTACGTCTCCCGGCACCTTTGCGGACATCCAAAAGTGATCAATATAGTTTGGATCCGCAATCGTCAAATCCCTTACTTGCCCTACGTCAAAATATTGTATTTTCCAATTTTTATTAATTAACAAGGTTCACTCCCCCTCATCATCGCAAAGAAAAAGAGACCGAATCTTATTCATCGTTCGCAGGCGGTCTCTTATATAAAGAATTTTTTATCGCAGCCCAATCGGCGACGCCGTTTTAGCCAGCCATTACTTCAATACAAACTGCATTCCCTCTTTAAAGTTTTTGCTAAAGATAATGAATAGGATAAGAATTGGCAATGTCAGCAATACCGAAGCCGCATACATTGGCCCCGGATATGCTCCATACGGACCAAACATTTGCGCCAGCAATACGTTTAGCGTCAGCATTTTTTCATTTCTAACCACTAGCATATCCCATAAAAGTTCTACCCATCTTTCCATAAAGAGGAACAGGAATATAATCGTTGTGATGGACTTAGACATTGGCAAAACAATTCTTGTAATGATGGTTAATTGCCCTGCCCCATCCATTTTTGCCGCTTCAATCAGCTCATCAGGTATGCTGCGGAAGAAGTTCGTATACATAAATATTGCCCACAAATTCACAGCCTTTGGCAGGATCATGGCCCAATATGTGTCATACATTCCAGAGTAACGAACAATCAAAAAGAGCGGAATCAATAGGATAATCGCCGGATAAAACATTTGAAACAAAATGACATTGTTGATAAAACGGCTGCCTTTAAACTTTAATTTCGCTAAAGAATAGCCCACTAGAACCGCCGTCACCAGCATGAGCGCAGTAGAAGACAAGGTGACCAGTATGCTGTTAAAAAAGGCGCGCAGCCATGGTCTAGGAACAACATCTTCCCCGCCGGCAAATAACCATTCATACGAACGCAGGGTCAGCTTCGTTGGAATAATTTTACGGTCCACTTGTTCCCATGGGGCTAGAGAGCTTAAAACCATATATATGTAAGGAAACACCATGATGATCAGAACAACAAAAGCCAACACGTATAACAGCATGGTTTTTATTTTTTTACTCCCAACCATGTCTTGCACCCCACTTTTCCAAAACCTTTCTAAACACAAGAATCGACACGAATGTGACCACCGAGTTGATGATCGCTACGGTTGTTCCATACCCAGCATTTAATTTTTGGAATGCTTGATTATAAATTTCCAGCTGCCATGTATGTGTCGAATAATCCGGTCCGCCCCCCGTTAATACGTACGGTTCCGTAAAGATTCCAAACATGAGGCCTACTGCTAAAATGGTGACGGTATAAAATGACGGATACAACATCGGAAGGGTTACGTACCAAAACCTTTTCCATCCCACGGCGCCATCCATTTCAGCTGCTTCATAGACTTCTTTCGGTATGCTTTCTAAACCAGATAAAAACAACAGTGCATAGTAGCCCATGAATTTCCATGCCATCATAAGGGCAATGATCAACGGCGCTAAAATCGGAGAACCTAGCCAATCGATATCCAAGCCCAAATATCGGCGAAGGAAAGCGTTGAACGGGCTGTTATAAGATAATACCCCTTTGACGACAATGGCAGAAGCTACTCCGGATGCCAAATAAGGCAAGAAATATCCTACGGAAAACAATCCTTTCAGCCTAGGCAAAGAATGGATAATCAAAGCCAAAAAGAGAGAACCCGCAATAACAATAGGAACAAACATCAACATAAATTTATAAGTAACCAAAAACGCAGCCCGGACGCTTTCACTAAAAAACGCTTCGATAAAATTTCGCAGTCCAACCATTTCATAATCAGGCGCAATTAAGTTCCAATTGGTAAAAGCCAAATAAACGGCCCATAACAGCGGAAACAGAAAGAAGATGAGCGAATAGATAAGGTATGGGCTGGCCAAAAGCCACCCCAACCTTGCCGTGCTTTTATTCATTTACTTTAACACCCCGTTAATGGCATTTTTCATATCTTTCCAGGCTTTTTCAGCGGTTTTTTGGCCTTTCACAACCGGATTTAATGCTTCTTTGCCGATCAATTCTTGAATGTCTACTACTTTTTCGTTATCCACAGGCGGGATTGCGTTTGGAATATTTTCCGCATATTGTTTTAATTGCGGGTTTGCCGCAAGATAAGACGCAAATGCTTTATTGGTTGATAAATCATCACGCGCAGGCGGTAAATTGGTTTGTTTGAACCAAGCTAAGTCGTTATTGGCGTCTGAATATACCCACTTCACAAAGTCGAATGCTGCTTGCTGTTGTTCTTTCGTGGCAGAAGCATAAATCACCAGACCTTTTGTATCCGCAAATGTTTTGGCGTTTTTCGGATCTACATCATCTGGCACAGGCGGCAAAGATAAGACATAATTTTGATTGAATTTCATTTCTGGGAATTTTTCAGCCCAATACGGAAATGTCCATGGCCCCAGATCGACCATAATGGCTGTCGCATTTTCAAATGGGTCCGTTGCTTTCCTAGTCAACAGCAAATCATTTTTGCTTAAATCATGAAAGAATTGAAGGGTTTTTACACCTGCTTCGTCATCCGCCACAAATTTATTTCCTTTTACGAAGCTATTTCCATTCGAAGCTGCATTATACAACATGAAGAAATCAAACCATCTTGCCCACCAGGTTGGTTGCACTAAATCAGCACGCGCCCATAGAAACTTGTCAGGATATTTTTTCTTTAATTTTTTGCCAAGCTCTATAACCTCACTGTATGTTTTTGGCGGCGCATTATATCCAAGCTCTTTGAGAACGTCCATTCTCCAGCCAAACAACATCGCATTCGAGTAAACCGGCAAGACGTATTGATGGTTATCGGCAAACTTCCATTTTGCAATCGTTTCCTTCATTTGGCGTTTGCTAATTAACTCATCAAAACCTTTAAATTCGTCCAATGGCACAATCGCATGATTCGCTGCTAACTGGGCGGCAAAACCGCGAGAAATATTTTCAGAGATCACAGGCGCATGCCCTGATGCAATGGCGGATTGGATCCCTGCTTCAGAAGAAGGGCTTTCCGGCATTGGCGAAACCTTGATTTTCACGTTTTTATGTTCATTCATATAATTATCGGCCATCTTTTTCCAAAAGGCTTGTTGGGTAGGGTTAGGCGCGGCCCAGAAATCCACTTCCACCACATTGTTTGCCCCACCGCCTTTGTCATTTTTCCCTTCATTTCCATCTTGCCCTTGGCAGCCCGTGCCGACGAGAGCCACGGCAAGCAAAGCGGCGATGAGTTTCGTAACCCCTTTCTTTTTCATGTTTTACTCCTCCTTTATTCAAGCTTAAATGAACCTATACAATAAAAGCATACCAAAATGGGTGATTAGCCTGACCATTAGAATGGTTTCTATACATTTTTGTATTCCGAGTATGCATTTTCACCCCCATCATCCGCCAGATGATATTTTTTCCATAAAAAACGCCGCTATGCTTCATCGCTATTATAAATACGTTAATTTCGACATGATTTCCTGCAGACTAAGTTCTGCGCCGGCCATAGATTCATCGGCCGCACCATAGTAGATTCGAACGGTATCTCCTTCTACAACGACACCGCAAGTAAACACGACATTGCCAAAGAAACCATTTTTTTCATAATCCGCTTCGGGTTCTAAAATAGGCTCTTTTGTTTTGGCGAGAACTTTGGCCGGGTCATGAAGATCCAAGAGCACAGCTCCTAAACAATAGCGGTCATTTTTATCAGCGGCATGATAAATCGCTAACCAGCCTTTATCTGTTTTAAACGGAACCGCGCCTCCGCCAATGCGGCCATTGTCCCAGCCTTCTTCGCTAAGGCCTAACAAATATTGATGATTTCCCCAATAAAGAAGATTGTCTGATTCGGCAATCCAAATTTCGGGCCGGCCAATTCCTTTTGGCACTGGACGATGCAATGCATAGTATTTTCCGTTAATTTTTTCAGGAAAAATGGCCACATCTTTATTTTCCGGGTGAAAAATCAATCCGTGGCGTTCGTAAGTCACAAAATCTTTTGTTGATACAAGCCCTACGCCAATTCCTTCGGCCGACACCGCACTATATTGAATGTAATAGGTATCACCGATCTGCGTCACGCGCGGATCTTCAATCCCCCATGCTTCCCGTTCCGTTCCCGGATAGATGAAAGGGTTCTCATCAATGGTGAAGCGGCGGCCATCTTTGCTGCGGGCAATACGAATATACGACAAAGACGTAAGATAAGCGACTCTGCGATGCGAATCGTTGTAAAGAATCGCACGTGGATCAGAAAAATCAAACCGCGAATCATCTTTACGCAGCTCGACCACTTTCAGTTTTCCTTCTCCGCTTGAAAAATCAATGACAGGAGCTTTGACGATATTCGGATCTTTGCTAATCGGGCGTTCAGCGACGCGAAGCAATAACAGCACTTCGCCATTGTATTGGGCGACCCCGGCGTTAAAAACCCCAATCACTTCATGGTCGCGGTGAAATGGCTTCACATCGTTCGGAGTGATTAACGGATTTTCCAGAAAACGATGGACTCTCACCATAAATAATCTCCTCCAACCTTTTTATTCGTTTATCAACTTATAGTCAATGAAAGAATGGAACGAATCCTCCTGCCGAAGAAATGAAACAAACCAAAAACGAATGACATCGTCTCGCATCTTTGCCTTTGAAAAATCCTATGTTAAATGCGCGCTATTATGAAAACGCTTTAAAATGATGGCGTAAAAAGAGGATGCAGATGCATCAAAATGTTGTAACGTTACATTTTTTATTTGTAAATATGTAATTTTGGTTTTGTAACCTCACAAGAAGATTATTCCATCTTTCATTCTTGTAGTCAATAGCTTTTTTATAAATTACATTACAAAACTTTGAGCTTCCTAAATTTCTATACAAAAATAAAAGCTTGCCTGAACAAAAAAAATATATGTATATTACAAATGTAATGTAAATCATGTAATGTTTGTAATGTTACATAATTCGTATTCATTGGCTGGTTTATTTCTCGTTGAGACCGGGAATCATGTGAAGATGCCGAAAAAACTCCGTTTTGCCATGGATGGAAGGATGGTTTCTTTTCTTTCCAATTTGGTTGATTCTTATTACAATATTAGTTGAAAGCAAATGGAATACTTTGGTTCATGGAATGTTTTATAAGAATAGTAGGTGTGAAGATGAAAAAGAGAGTAACGATGCAAGATATCGCAGATCGATTAAATATATCGAAAAACTCCGTATCACAAGCATTAAGGGGAAAACAGGGAGTCAGCGAGGAAACACGGCAGCTGATCAAGCGTGTTGCTGAGGAAATGGGGTATCAATATCCAGGACCGCGAAAGAAAAAGAAACAAGGAAAAACGGGGAACATTGGATTAATCGCTTCGGATTTAACATTTTCCTTTAAAAATTTTTTTGGAGAAATTTATTTGAGCATCGAAAAAGAAGTAATAAAACGGGGCATGAACTTACACATTCAGTCGGTGAATCAAGAACAAAAAGAACGGCTTATTTTGCCTTCATTTATCGAAAATAAACTGGTAGATGGAATCCTGATTCTCTCTCATATCAGCACGGAATACATTAATAAAGTGATTGCCACCGGCATTCCAACCATACTCGTCGATCACCATCATCCTAATATTCAGGCAGATGCCGTATTAACCAACAATCGCTTTGGCGCCTATCTTGCCGTCCAGCATTTAATCGAACTGAACCACCGGGACATCGCTTTTGTCGGCAATATCGATTATTCGCCAAGCTACGAGGAACGATATGAAGGATACTTGCTTGCCTTGAAAGATTATGGAATTAAACCAAACGAACATTTTATTTTTAAAAACGCGGAAGAAAAAGAAGAAGTCATATTCCAATATATTCGGCAATTAAAAAAACAGCCGACCGCATGGTTTTGCGCCAATGACGGATTGGGATTCCTGGTTAATTCATGCCTGCAGCAACAAGGCATTCAAGTGCCGGACCAAGCGTCGGTGTGCAGCTATGATAATGGACAGCTGTCCAAAATAGCGACCCCAAAAACAACCACTGTTGACATTGACTTGGAGTTATACGGAAGAAGAGCGGTAGAGCTGCTGTTCTGGAGAATGGAGAACAAAAACGAACCGTTCCAAGAAATCCTGCTCTCATCCAAACTGATTAAAAGGGAATCGACCGCATTAGCACCAAAACAATCATAAACCTTCTCCAAAGAAGCCGCATGCAAGAGACTGGCCCGACACATTTGGGATTCCGTTTCTTCTTTATTATTGACAGCCTCCCGCTAAACGCCGTTGCGCGGGAGGCCTTTTCATCGGGGCGGTGACAGCGGAGCGAGTCTTCGAAAGCAGACAAACGATGCCCATGCAATATACCAAAAGGAGCGGAGCATCTTCTTTGATGCTCCGTTCCTTTTAGTCGCCGGCAGATGAAATAATGACTTGAATTTAAGCAGTTGAACAAGGCAGCAACAATAATATAATACTTCCTCCTATAGTCTCTATACTTCTATATCACTGCTTTCCATACCATCTTCTATCTCATCAAGGCTAATAATGTCATCTAGTGTATGATCACGATTTATTTGTTTTCCCATTGCCTTTTCAATTCGGTCAAGCAATGCATTGTATCGAAGATTGAAGAATGTTTCAAAGTCATTCAGTTTCATAGCTTCATAGTTTATAACATGAGAATTCAATATCTCTTTCATTCGCTCTTCTGTTATCCCTGCAGTCTTTTGCAGTCTTTCCAAATATGCGCTCGGAGGCTTTCCGCCAATCATACGATTTGTCTTGGCAGATAAAGGTGTTTTATTTACAATACAATCACATTTTCGGGAGTCAATCCCTCTTTCCTGACAATACGCTCTAGGAAATATATGGTGAATATCAATTCTCTCGTCAAAGTACATTTGCAGATCTATTGTTTCACCACTTCTAAAATCGAGGGCACCCTCACGTAACAAGAGAGCAGATATACCTTTATAAGCAGCACTATTTCTAGTTCTTAGGGTCAACAAGCGACTCGGTGAAAAATTGGCATCTTGTATAGTAGATGGTGTTCCTACGCCATCAATCCAAGCTAGGACTTCTTGTAAATCTCTTGCAAATCTAGTTTCAACTGCACTCCCATACAATTCCCCCAAAACACCACACCAATACCATTGAGCCAACTTAGAGCGGACGCCATCGTTATCTGCGAGATCCCCAAGTACAGAGAAGATTGCTGCCAAAGGTACTAACTGTGTCCGATAAGGTAAATCTCTAGCGGAAAATATCTTTTGAGAATAGAGAAACTTTGCTGCCTTCTCAAATCCTTGTGTTGCAACTTCAGCCCAAGTTTGGTAATCACTTAATGGCAAACGGAGAACATCTTTACGTTTACAACTAACCGCAACATCGGGATTTTGTTTTTTTCTTGAGTATGTAGCTAGCAGTGTAACAGTTTGTAAAAAGTCAGTATTTTCGACTGACTCAAGAACTTTGAACTTGCGAATTCGCTTGAGACGTGAACTCCAATCCTGCCTTAAGTTAAAATCTTCTGCCGCATAAGTGGCTGTAAGAAGTTCAAAAGCAGTAAGCGATACCCCTCCAGTATTAACTTTTTCAAAGACTTGGCAAACTGCTTCTTTTGGATTTTCTTTCCTCAGCAGGATAAGAGGCACTTGATATTGTTGGAACCGTTGTATGACTTGTTGCAGCAGCTCGTTCCATTTGCTCATCCTTTCCCGCATCGCATTGGCATCGATTTGAAAATAGTGCATTTGCCAATTGGTAAGTGCAGAAAAGTCAAAGACAAGTGATAGTGGCAGTAATTCAGCCTTACATTCCTTCTCTATCGTCGAGTAATCCTCAATGATTTCTCCTCTAAAATTACGAATTTTTTTATCCTCAGGAAGAGATACAATAGCTTCCTCCCTGTCAATTGTTGGGTCTAAAGCTTTGTTTATATCCAAATAATACCACCTTTTTATTTCTTTTCCTCTTGAGTCCCTTGTAACAACAGGTTGCTCGGAAAACAGTGATTGAAATAAAGATGTGAGCCTTTGTTGGCCATCCAGTATCAGTCTTTCTGGTTCGGGAGGATTTTGGAGAATTACGCCTTCTACCAATCTCGGTTTAAATCGGACTTCATCATTGCCGGTTTGCAACATCATAACCGCGCCAATAGGATATGATAAAGAAATACTTGCCAATAAGCTCTTGATATGCTCATCGTCCCAGACCCATCCCCGTTGGAAATCGGGAAGCTGCGTCTTGCCTTCTTTAATGCTTTTTAACAAATCAAGCAACGACTCTTTTGTGCTATCAAAAGTTGTTACCGAGTTCACTGTCTACACCGCCTTACAATTATAAATGGTTTTTTCGAAAATTATAAAGCTATCTATTAGCTGTCTCTCGCCAAAAGATGTACTTAAATCGGGTGATGACACAGGCACCGAGTTCTTATGAATCTCCGCTCCTATGTCCCACAAA
The DNA here is from genome assembly GCF_000632715.1 of Parageobacillus caldoxylosilyticus NBRC 107762. GTDB lineage: Bacteria > Bacillota > Bacilli > Bacillales > Anoxybacillaceae > Saccharococcus > Saccharococcus caldoxylosilyticus. The sequence goes on from NZ_BAWO01000018.1 coordinate 33,126, forward strand.
ACTTCGAGGCATGCTAGGCGTGCTACAGAAAATAAAAAGGAACCGATAAGCCATACCTACAAAAAGAAGAACCTATAAAAGTTATTTAATTGAAATTTGAAACAGTAAAAAGGGCCTTAGCAAGAGAAAGTGTAAAGGTCATTGCGCATCACTTCGATATGCACTGCGATCAGTCATCGTCAGATGAAACATTGCCGCTTCAAGCGAACAATGCGATAAAATCTTGATCGATATCGGCAACGATAAACTCAATGTCTTTCACCGGCTCCAACACTTCTTTGAAAATGGCGGCGACTTTTGCTTTATCCAAATTTCCTACCCCTGTTCCCAACGCGGGAAGGGCCACCTTGTCAATGCCTTGCTTTCGGCAATAAGCGACTAAATTGTGTAAACATGTTCGCACCACATCATAAGACGTCGGTCCTGCCGGCTGTTTCATCGTCACAAGATGAATGATTCCTTGAAACGGAAGCGTTCCCGCATGGGTGACATAAAGATCGCCTGGCATTGGATTTTGCTCCTTACAAACTTTGATCGCTTCGGTCTCAATCTCTTTGCCGCCGGCTTTGCGAATCGCCGCCGCCACTCCTCCTCCCATCGGACCGATTCCGTTTGCCGCGTTGCAAATGTACGAAACGCCTTGCAGTTTCGTAATGTCTCCATGTACGGCTTTGATCATAACCATTCCTCCTTCCTATGTCGTCCGTAGTGACAGGCATCGCGCCCATCCAGCCCTCTCCCCTTATCCGTCAGCGTTGGCTATCAAAAAGCTTCGCAGCACAACGGCATGATTGCATTCTTGATCCTTCGCCCCGTAAAGGAGGGTTACTTTTTCTTTTTTTGCCATCGCCATCAGTTCCCTGACCAGCATTTGTTTTTGTTCCTCCGTTTCCAGCTCCGTCACATAACGCTTTGAAAATTCTTGAAACCGCTCCCGTTTATGGCCAAACCATTTTCTAAGTTCGGTGCTTGGGGCAATCTCTTTCATCCACAGATCAATTTTTGCTTCCGTTTTCGAGATGCCTCTTGGCCAAATCCGGTCAATCAAAATTCGTTTTCCATCTTTTGAATCATACGGTTCATAAATTCGTTTTAAACCATAATCTCCGGCCATTCCACCCACTCCCTCTTCAAACCCTCTTAAAATTATCATAGCGCATCTTTCCCAAAACAAAAAGGGAAGCAATCTCTCTGTTTGACCGGATCGCATTCCGGTAAATACAAAATGTTCAATCAATATATCTAACAAATCCAGCAGAAAAATAGCCGGACTTGTGAGAGGAGGAACACCCTCTCCCGTCCGACGCTCGCTCTCATTCCCATAGCTGAAAGCTAAAGGTTTTCTCGTTTGCATTCTATAAAGTATCCATTTAGCCGCCGACTGGCTGCCAAGAAACAGGCACCCATAAAATCTTCCATCAGCTCTCTGGCTCGGCAGGCGCCTGCGGCTTTACCTTCCGCAAAAAGAAAATGCCAAGGAGCACCATCACCAAAAGCGTCCCCATCGCCAACCGATTGGCAATGTTTCCATATGAATGAAAAACGAGGGTAATGCTTCCGTAAATCGCCGGACCGACGATGGCCGACACTTTTCCGGAAAACGCGAACAGCCCGAAAAATTGCCCTTGCTTGTCTTGCGGCGAAAGTTCGACAATATACGTTCTCGAAGTGACCCACATCGCTCCTAAACTGACGCCGAACAAACTTCCGGCGATCCAAAAAGACAGCTTGGAAAAAGCAAGCGCCCCTATCGCCAGAGCGACGCACATCAGGATGCCGACATACAAAACCGCTTTTTTTGCCCCTTTGCTTCTCGTAATATAGCCAAACAAAAAGGAACCGATAATGCTAGAAACAGTGGAAACTAAATATAAAAGGATAAATTCCCCCGCCGTAAACCCGGCAATGGCCTTGGCATAAACGGACATGATGGCGATCGTCGTCGCCACCGCATCATTCAAAAAGAAATAAGCAATCATGAAAGTAAAAATGTTTTGATACTTTTTCATTTCTTTCAACGTCGCATAAATATCCCGATAGCCCGCAAAAAATCCGGCCTTTCGCTTGAGCAGAGCGGCTTCTTCTTTGACAAAGAAAAAAAGCGGCAAAGAAAAGAGGAGAAACAAAAGGGCGCTTGGAATAAAAGCACGGTAGTAATCCTTTTCGCCAACAAACGGATACACGGCAAGCCCGACAAGCGTTCCAACATACCCGACGGCAACGCCAAAACCGGAGATGAGTGGAATTTCCTGTTTATTCCCCAAACTGGAAATCATGGAATCGTAAAACACGAGGCTCGAATGGTAAAAAAACTTGGCTGCGACAAATAAAAGCACGGTGATGACAAAAGACGCCGGCAATCCAAACATGAAATCCGCACGGTTCGAATATCCGGCAACGCCCATAAGCAACGTCGCCGCAACCGAAAGAGACGTAAAGATCCCAAGCCATTTCTTTCTTCTCCCAGTCCGGTCAATCCATGTGCCGTATAAAGGAGAAAATACGACTAAAAAGAAAGAGGCCAACGCATTCGCATACGAAATAAATGTACTGGCTATCTGGTTCAAGCTCTCGCTTTTTCCCACCGTTTCCGAAACATAAAGCGGGAAAAAAATCGTATTCACATTCGAAGAAAAAATCGTATTCGCAAAATCATACAATGCCCACGATAAAACCGGCAAAGAAACATACAGTTTCCAGCCCGGCCGCCTCTTTGTTTCAAAAGACAAGGCTTCTCCTATCTTTTCCACCGCGCTTCCCCCATTCTTTCGGTTATGGAACGGTCGGCAAACCGCCTATTCTAATATATTAGGTTACTTCACATATTTGGTGATTTTGTTTAATTGATGTAAATAAATTTTTATCTTTTTTTACGAAAGAACTCCTTCTCCAACTTTCGAAAAACGACGTTTGTATTTTTTGAATATACATAATATTTTAAAAAATTATCACATATTTGTGTATCATCATCGTTTTCCGCTAATGAATGGTGGGAGATCCAGCCGGCAATTGCCTCATCACATATATACATCCCTATTCATCAAAAGAAACCGCCAAACGCTCGATAGAAAACACCCGCAACCACCGCCTTTGGTTAGCCAAATCGAGTAGGAAAGGGTGACTAACTCTCGGCCTCTTAACACTACCTTGATATACGGCGGTTCCATTCAGTTTGATGAGGCGCGTCGGGGCGGCCGGGCGGCCACATACTTCAATGACTTCTTTGACGGAATAGCCTTCGACAAGGGACAGGCGCTTATACATTAGAGCTGTTGAACTCTGATTCTCTTGCTTAACCTTATACTGTCTACTTTTCCGACCGCAATGCACAGGCACCAAACCCAAAAGTGGGCTATAATGAATGGTAGTGAAATACAAAACGAGATGGGTGATTGATAAACATGAAAATAAAAACATTATTTATTGCTCCCTACCCTGGCTTAAAAGAATTAGCCTTAACTCTTGCCAAAGAGCAACAGTCACTGGACATTACAGTGGTACAAGGAGATTTGCAAGAGGCTATTCCTATTGTGAAACAATATGAAAAAAAAGGTTACGATATCATTATCAGCCGTGGCGGCACCGCACAGCTACTGCGCCAACATACATCGTTGCCAATCATTGAAATAAAAGTATCAGGCTACGACATATTACGTATATTGACATTAGTCAAAGACTATAGCGCACACCCCCGTATTATTGGATTCCCTAACATATGTCAAGGATTTGTTTCTGTATCCAATCTTTTAGGTGTCCATATTCCTTATACCATTATCCATGATCAAGAAGAGGTAGCTGAGGCAGTCCAACAAGCTAAAGCCGACGGCGCCCAGACTATTATCGGAGACACGATCACCTGCAAGACGGCAGAAGCATACGGACTTCAGAGTATATTAATCACCTCAGGCAAGGAATCCGTCCTTGAGGCATTTGAACAAGCAAAACAAACATATCAAATCATGAAAAATGCGGCGAAACAGGTAAATTTATATAAACAATTACTACAGAAAACAAAAATCCCTATAGCTATTTATAACGAAAATGGCTCCATCCAGTTTGTCAGTTCATCCTTTCAAAAAATATTGGCATTTATGAAAAACAATTCAGATGAATCGTCCATTTATGCGTATTTTCCGTTTCTCGACAATGCGTACAAACAATTATGCCAAGAAATAGAACCTATTGAAATACAGTATACTTACGCAATCAATGATGAATGGGTGCAATTGCGGCAAGGATATCTGAAAACTGATCAAAACGAAAGCCAATATTATTTGCGTTTTTCCGAAAAAGAAGATAATCAGGAAGAATACGGCCTATCGGTTACCGCCATGCGGCCCATTATGACGTCATTTTCACAGATTGTTGGAAATAGCCAACCTATTCAGATGGTTATTCATCAAGCGGAAAAAGCTGCGATGCATAATGAACCATTAGCGTTATACGGAGAAAAGGGGACTGGAAAAAAAACACTAGCTGGGATTATTCATTGTGAGAGCAAGCAAAAAGACGAGTTTTTATTGCTCGTCCGCATCCTCGCAGATTATCGCGAGATTATTGACCATCTCAAACCCATTTTAGCTCATTCGGAAAAAGGGACATGTGTCTTACAAGGAGTCGAACATCTGCGATTAGAACATCAAGATGATGTAGCCCAACTGATTCATGAGACAAAAACACGTACTATTTTTTTATTTGAGGACAGCCCAATTAATTTATTACGACAAAAAAAATTATCCCCTCACCTTTTTAAACAATTTAAACAAAACCAAATTCGGTTACCATCCTTAAAAGAATATATGGAAGATTTAGATGAATATGTTCGAAAGTTTATTGCGCAATATAACGTCAAATATGGAAAGCAAATCGTAGGTGTACACGAAGAGACGCTAAAGTGGCTGTATAACCGCAATTGGCAAGGCAACTTACAAGAATTAAGCCACGTGATCGAACAAGCCATTCAGGTTGCCAATCACGAGTATATCAGTAAAGAAGATTTAAACAACATTTTTAAAAATATAGAACCAGGTTATTCATTAATTGATTTAAATAAACCGTTGGCCGAGATCGAAAAGGACATTATTTGGAAAGTACTTCAAGAAGAGGAAATGAATCAGACAAAGGCAGCAAAAAGATTAGGAATTAACAGAAGTACACTATGGAGGAAACTGAAATAATGTTGCATTATGCAACATTATTTCAGTTTTTTTATTATAAATCAAAAATACTGTTGATAAATAAAACATAATTAAATAAAATAAAAAATGTAAGCGATTTCTATATTCAGATTTTATAAAATTGTTTCATTTTTAAACATGAGTGTAAGGGGGAGAAGAAAAAATGAAAATCAAGGCAACGTTGGATCGTATCCCAGGCGGAATGATGATCGTTCCACTAATTTTGGGGGCAATCATCAACACATTGTTTCCGACCGCATCGAAGACATTCGGTTCGTTCACAGGTGCACTACTGACAGGAGCGTTACCAATCCTCGCTGTATTCTATGTGTGCATGGGGGCAACGATTGATTTTAAAGCCACTCCGTACATCCTTAAAAAAGGAGGCGTGTTACTCCTCAGCAAAGTAGGCATCGCAGCAATAATCGGGATCATTGCCGCCCGCTTCCTTGGGGAAGGGATGATCAGCGGAGGGGTGTTTGCAGGTTTGTCAGTGTTGGCGATCGTAGCAGCCATGAACGACACAAACGGCGGGTTGTACATGGCGTTGATGGGACAGTTTGGTAGAAAAGAGGACGTCGCAGCTTATTCGATCATGAGTTTGGAATCGGGACCGTTCTTTACGATGGTAACACTTGGGGTAGCAGGGCTTTCCGCGTTTCCTTGGCAAACGTTGGTAGGAGCGATTTTGCCGTTGGTAATCGGAATGATCCTTGGCAATTTGGATCGGGAGTTACGCGAATTTCTCGGTCGCGCAGTGCCAGTGTTAGTTCCATTTTTTGCGTTCGCACTAGGGGCTGGGCTGAACTTGCAGAACGTGTGGAAAGCGGGGCTCGCAGGAATTTTGCTAGGAATCACGGTCGTGCTCGTAACAGGTACGGTGCTTTGGATAGTTGACCGGTTGACCGGCGGCAATGGGGTAGCCGGACTGGCGGCCGCTTCGACAGCAGGCAATGCGGCGGGTGTCCCTGCGGCAGTTGCGGCAGCCAACTCTGCGTATGCTCCGGTAGCTCCTGCAGCCACTGCATTGGTCGCTTCCTGTGTCATCGTCACCGCCATCTTGGTGCCAATCGTCACTGCTTGGTGGGCAAAACGAGTCGGGGCAGGCGACCAGGCAACCGTTTGATGTACGGAGGGAGACAAGATGAACAAACTAGCAATTATTGCCGATGACTTGACCGGTGCTTCCGATTCCGGGGTACAATTCGCCAGAAAGGGGCTTGTCACGCAGGTCTTGTTTGATCTGACCGGACTGTCCGGCAAGCGGGAAGCAGAGGTAATCGTGGTTGACACCGATAGCCGAGCGCTTCCCGCTCTTGATGCATACCGACAGGTACAGGATGCAGCGAAAACATTACAAGAAATGGGTTTTAACCACCTGTACAAAAAAATCGATTCCACCCTCAGGGGAAATATAGGAGCGGAAATCGATGCCATTTATGATACAATAAAACCGACATTTATGATTATTGCACCGGGTTATCCTAAAAACGGGAGAACCATTTATAAAGGGTATCATTTTTTACACGATACATTGCTACATGAGACAGAATTATCACGAGATCCGAAATGTCCGATAAAAGAATCTTATGTTCCCAGTTTAATTGCCAAGCAGACGAAGCGCCCCATAGGGCTGATTGACTATCAAACACTTCGTCTCGGATTTGACAAAGTCAAAGAACAGCTCGATCATTATCGGGCAAACGGTATTCCTTACATCGTCTTTGACTCCTTAAGCGAGGAAGATTTACAGCGCATCGTCCGATACGTGTGCCGTATCAATGAAAAAGTCGTATGGGTCGGGTCGGCAGGTCTTGCCAATTATCTTCCCGAAGCATATCACCTGCAAAAATCAAAAAAAGCGACCATGATTGAGCCAAGCGAGCGGCCCATCCTGCTAGTCGTAGGCAGTGTGAGCCAAGTATCCCGCAAACAGCTCGATCGTGCCCTTTCTTTAAAAAACGTGAAAGGAATACAGATAGATTCCGTAAAACTCGTAAGCGATAACCAGTCCCGTTATGAGGAAATGGAAAAGGCCCTTCACCAGGCAGAAAACTGGGCAAAACAAGGATACCATATTGCCCTCTATTCCTCTGCTTCACCAAATGAAATAAAACAGGCGCAGGAAATAGGCGAAGCGAAGGGATTAGGCGCAATAGAAATAAGCAATTTCATCGCTCAAAATTTAGGAGAGGTTGCTTCTACATTGATCAACAAGGGCTATTTTAGAGGGATGATATTAACAGGCGGCGATACTGCGAAACACGTATGCAATAAAGTTGGGGCTACGGGTTTTGAATTGCTAGACGAAGTGGAAACAGGAGTGCCAATAGCGAAATTAATTCATGACTCAGGGATGTATGTAGTGACAAAAGCGGGAGCCTTTGGTTCGGAAAATACATTTATTCAAGCCATTCACCAATTACAAGGAGTAGATGTCAAATGAAACCTGTTATCGGAATAACGATGGGAGACGCTGCCGGTATAGGACCGGAGATTATTGTCAAAGCTCTCCAAAACACCTCCATCTATGAACAGTGCAACCCTTTAGTCATAGGGGATGCAAAAATATTAGAACGGGCAGCTCGAATTACGAATTCTAGACTGACCATTAACCCTATTTCAGACATAAAGGAAGCAACTTACCAATACGGTACGATTGATTGCATCGATTTAGACTTGCTTCCTGCCGATTTGCCTTTTGGCCAAGTATCAGCGGCTGCCGGAGATGCTGCATTCCAATTCTTAAAACGCGCAATCGAATTAGCGAAAAACGGGGATATTCAGGCAATTTGTACAGCTCCTTTAAATAAAGAAGCACTACACAAAGGCGGACATCTATACCCAGGACACACAGAAATTTTGGCCGATTTAACAGGCACTAAAGATTATGCAATGATGTTATCTTCCCCAAAACTTAAAGTCATTCATATTACCACCCATGTCGGGTTAATTAAAGCGATTGAAATGATTAATCCTGAACGAACCTACAAAGTCATTAAACTGGCTCACGAAACGTTGACAAGAGCGGGAAAAGAAAATCCAAGCATCGCCGTGTGCGGCATTAATCCTCATGCTGGAGAAAACGGACTGTTTGGCAATGGAGAGGAAGAGGAAAAGCTCATTCCTGGCATCCTTAAAGCCCAATTAGAAGGAATCAATGTAACTGGACCGTACCCGGCAGATACGTTATTTTACCGTGCGGTACGCGGAGATTTTGATATTGTTGTAGCTTGCTACCATGACCAAGGGCACGCCCCTATTAAAGTGTTAGGATTAGAAGCCGGAGTAAACATTACCGTCGGCCTCAAAGGCGGCATCATCCGCACATCTGTCGATCATGGAACAGCCTTTGATATCGCCGGGAAAAATTTAGCAGACGAACGAAGCATGATTGAAGCCATTCGCGTGGCTGTTGAACTGGCTCCGAAAGTTTGAATATAACGCCGTTTTTCGGCAAGTCCCTGTTCTTTTACCAATGTCATGTTTTCAAAGCCAAATGCCTGAGGAGACTGCGCACCGATCCGAAAAACATAAGACTAT
>NZ_BAWO01000017.1 GCF_000632715.1 Parageobacillus caldoxylosilyticus NBRC 107762
AACCAGGTCTACACCTCCTTTTTTCATTAGTAGCGCATGAGCGTTTGTACTCCTTCGACGATGCGGGCGGCGTTTGGCAGCCAATCATCTTCGACCGATGGCACCGGATATGGTGTATCATAGCCAGTGACGCGCACGATCGGCGCCGACAGCGAGAACAAGGCGCGCTCACTGATGAGCGCGGCAATTTCCGCGCCGAATCCGTTCGTTTTCACCGCTTCATGGACAATCATCACCCTGCCTGTCTTTTCGACCGATTGCATAATCGTATCGATATCAAGCGGCTGCAGGCAGCGCAGATCGATCACTTCCGCATCCACGCCTTGCGCTTTCATGTCTGCGGCGAGTTTCGCGACAAGCGGAACGGTCGCCCCCCATGAAATGATCGTCACATCTTCCCCTTCTTTGACGATGCGCGCTTTGCCGAGCGGAATTTCATACGGCTCCTCCGGCACTTCCATGCGGAAGGCGCGGTACAATTTCATCGGCTCTAAAAACAAAACCGGATCTTCATCACGAATCGCAGCAATCAGCAACCCTTTCGCGTCATACGCGTTCGATGGCATGACGACTTTCAGCCCCGGCGAATGCGTAAACAGCGCCTCCAGCGCGTCGGAATGCAATTCGGGCGTGCGCACCCCGCCGCCATATGGACTGCGCACGACGATCGGGCACGTAAACCGCCCCGCTGAACGGAAGCGAATGCGGGCCGCCTGAGCTGCCAGCTGATCCATCGCCTGATAGACAAAGCCGAGGAACTGAATTTCCGCAATTGGGCGGAAGCCGTTGACCGCGAGCCCAATCGATGTGCCGATGATGCCCGATTCGGCAAGCGGCGTATCAAACACGCGCTGATCGCCAAACTGTTCCAGCAAGCCATCGGTGGCGCGAAACACGCCGCCGTTGGTGCCGACGTCTTCGCCTAAGACGATCACGCGCTCATCCCGCTCCATTTCTTGGCGCATCGCCTCATTAATCGCTTGAATCATCGTGATTTCCGCCATCTTACCTCACCTCTTTCCGTTGTTTCCGCCGCGCGACTTCTTGCTGCTGCTCCTGTAAGAGCTTGCTTGGCTTACCGTATACGTAGTCAAATACATCAACAATCGACCCGGTTTCGTTCGCCGTCGCTTCCTCATATGCCTCCGTCACTTCCTCATTCACTTGCGCGACCCATGCTTCCTCTTGCTCTTCCGTCCACAGCCCCCGCTTCTCTAGCAGCACCCGCAGGCGATGAAGCGGATCCTTTTTCCGCTTCCACTGCTCTACTTCTTCGGCATTGCGGTATTTCGTCGGATCGTCCGCTGTCGTATGCGGCCCTAAACGATACGTCAGCGCTTCAATCAGCATCGGCCCCTCGCCGTTGCGCGCCGCCTCCACCGCTTGTTTCATCGTTTTGTACACAGCAAGCGCGTCATTGCCGTCCACCAGCACGCCTTTCATGCCGTAGGCGAGCGCTTTTTGCGCGATCGTCCGGCTCGCTGTCTGCTTATGCACCGGAACGCTGATCGCATAGTGATTGTTTTGGCAGAAGAAAATGACGGGAACCTGATAAACGGAGGCAAAGTTCAACGCTTCATGGAAGTCTCCTTCCGATGTCGCACCATCGCCGAAATAGCAGACCGATACTTGCGTTTCCCCTTTCAGCTTCGTCGCCCATGCGCATCCCGTCGCGTGGAGCGTCTGGGCGCCGATAATGATTTGAGTCGGAAAAATATTTAAATCCTCCGGCATTTTTCTGCCCATGACGCGGCCGCGGACATACTGAAAAATTTGCGCGAGCGGAAGCCCATGCGCCAAGCAGGCGGCGATTTCCCGATAGCTTGGAAAAATCCAGTCGTCTTTTCTCAGCGCCAGCACGCTGCCGATTTGCGCCGCTTCCTGGCCGCTGAATGGCGCGTATGTACCAATCCGCCCTTGCCGCTGCATTTTCAACAGGCGCTCATCGATGACTCTCACTTTGCGCATCCAGCGGTACAGCGTCACGAGAAACTCATCGGAGAAAGACGCCAGCTCTTGTTCATCCCCATTCCCATTTTCATCAAGCAGCTGCACCATCTCAAATCGCAATTCGTTTTGATCAAACATCGTTTTTTCCTCCCCTCCGTTTAGCGAACATCTAATAACAGCTGTTCCGGATGTTCTAAAATGCGAGCGACCGTCCGCATAAACCGTCCGGCTGGTTCGCCGTCAATGACGCGATGGTCAAACGTCAGCGACAGCCCCATCATATTACGGATCACAATCTCATCCCCGACGACGGCTGGCCGGCGCTTAATCGCGTGAACGCCTAAAATCGCCACTTCCGGATAGTTGATGATCGGCGTCGCGAACCAGCCGCCGCCCGCGCCGGTGCTTGTAATCGTAAAGGTGCTTCCTTGCAGCTCATCGATGCGCAGTGTGTGCCGATGCGCTTTTTCCGAAAGGTCGGCAATCTCCATCGCCAGCTCGCGAATCGATTTTTGATCGGCATGCTTAATGACGGGAACGACAAGCCCCTCTTTCGTCGCCGTCGCAATGCCGATATGGTACTCTTTCTTTAAGACTATTTCATTCGTTTCTTCATCCACCATGGCGTTAAAAATCGGATGCTCTTGCAGCGCCCGCGTCACCGCCTTAATAACAAACGGCAAATACGTCAGCTTGATGGATTCCGACTCCAGCTGTTTGGCAAGGACAGTGCGGATTTCCACCAGTTTCGTGACATCGACTTCGTCCATTCCGGTCACATGCGGAGCCGTATAGGCGGACTTCACCATTTTCTCGGCGATTTTTTTGCGCAGCCCGCGAATCGGAAGGCGTTCTTCTTTCACGGCGCCGTCGTTTCCGCCGGCCGATGGCTTGGCGGTTTCCAGCGAAGGAGCAGCCGCGGCGGCCGCCGACTCCCGTTCTTTGACATACCGCTCCAAATCGGCGAGCGTCACCCTGCCTCCTTCCCCGCTTCCTTCTACTTCTTCAATCGGAACGCCCATTTCCCGCGCCCGCTTGCGTACGGACGGAGCGGCAATCACCCGTTTTTTCCGCTGAAGCGGCGCAGGCTCCACGCTATCCGCCTCCTGCTGACCGGCACTGCCAGTCTCCTGCTCAACGACGATCAGCGCTTCTCCCACTTTCACCGTCGCGCCTTCCGGTCCGGCAAGCGCCACCACTTTTCCGGCCACCGGCGTTGTAATTTCCACCATCGCCTTATCCGTCTGAATTTCGGCAATCGGCTGGTCAGCCGCCACCTCGTCGCCTTCTTGGATCAACCAGCGGATAATCTCCGCTTCATGCAATCCTTCGCCGATATCGGGCAGTTTAAATTCATAGCGCATGACTATATCCCCTTCTCCCTTTCTACTATTTCATTGGAAAATGATGTAGTATAATTCTAGAAGCAATATGATGCGGGCAGCACTTGGTGCAGATATGCTTTGGGGCTTTGCTAGATGGAAGGAGCTTGTTGAAGCAAACGGTTTCATCTATACAGATATTTTTTTAATAAAACAGATTAGTATAAATATTCTGAATTATACCGTCTATTGTTTTCATGATAATATACATTTTGTTCCATGTCAATACAGATGGGGAAGACATTTTTCGTGCCAAAGCTTGCGGACTGCCGCGAATCTATTTTTATTGCAAAATAGCTTACCGATAAGGAGGAAAACGATGCACTTCACTCGCGTTCACCATATCGCCATTATTTGTTCTGACTATGAACGGTCGAAACATTTTTATACGAACATTCTTGGATTCCGCGTCATTCACGAACAGTATCGGGAGGAACGCCGCTCGTACAAATTGGATTTGCAAGTCGGCGACCATACGCAAATCGAGCTGTTTTCCTTTGAGCACCCGCCGAAGCGGCCAAGCTATCCGGAAGCGTGCGGGCTGCGCCATCTCGCTTTGGAAGTCGAAAATGTCGAGGAAGCAGCCGCCTATTTGCATACGCACGGCATCGAGACGGAGCCAATCCGCGTTGACCCGATTACAGGAAAGCGGTTCACGTTTTTCCGCGATCCGGATGAATTGCCGATTGAGTTGTATGAGCGGTAAAATAGGGTAGTTACCAAAACAAAGGAGGTATAACCAGTTCATTTAAAATCAACAAAAATGTATCAAACTATGTAAATATCTCTTACTTTTTTCCCTGAATCTATGGATTTCGACTATTTTCTGAGCCTTCCCCCCTTAGTTGTGCTAAAAAATCATTCCTTCCTCATTTAAAAAGGAAATGAAGAAGAGTTGGCGAATATATGTTCTTAAGGATCCAAACATAGGGGGAAGGCAAGGGGATGAAAACGGTTCGAGTGATGAAAATCGTTTCTCATGACGAATCGCAACTTCGTTCATTGGATGAATTAATGCGCGTCTTTTGTTCCGCGAAGCGATACGCATTCAACCGTTTGCTGGAGGGAAGGAACGCAAAAGAAATCATCAAGCACCTTCCGCACCAATTTCGGCTTAACAAACGGTTTGCCGAAGATGCGGTTCTGCTTGTTCAATCACTGATTTCTTCCCAGCGTGAGTTACTTCCAACACGCTTGGAGGATGTGAAGGCGAAAATCGAAAAAACCGAAAAGAAAATCGATGAATACCAACATGGAAGAAAAACACCAAAGAATGTCGATCTTCCAACATGTTTAGATGGATTACAGCGACGATTAGAAAAATGGAAATCCAAAGAAGCTGAGCTAAAGCACCATCTCGACCAAGGGACGATTCCACGTGTGATTTTTGGTGGAAAAGAGAACTTTTATAAGCGCTTGAAAGGAAAAATCACGAACGAAGAATGGAAAGATTTGCGCTCGAATCAGTTGTACGCCAGAGGCGATAAAAGCAAAAAAGGAAATTTGAATATTCGTCTCACCTATGACGACAAGACGTACCAATGTTATGTAGAAATCGCCAATCCACTTGGACAACAAGAAGGGAAACACGCTCCCCGCTTACGATTCCCTGTGTCCGTTCCTGAAAAATATGAAGAGGAAATCATCGATCTCGTCATGGGAGAACCAGTCGAAGTGAATGCAAAAGGAAAGCCGGTCATTCAATATCAACCGTATACCGTCGAAATCTAACGCAAAAACGGGGAATATTATGTCCATCTCGTCTATGAAGAAGAGGTATATGGCAGGGAACTTACCTACGATGAACCAATTCAAGCGGAACGAATCGCTGGGATGGATATCAATATGGACCGCATCGCCGTAAGCATCGTTTCGAAACAGGGAAACTTTCTTCAATCAAAGGTATTTTACTGCCATGAACTGGAATACGTAAGAGCGAATAAGAGAAATAACCTCATTGGTGAAACGGTGCGCGATGTATATGACTGGCTGATGCAAGAAAATGTCGGGGCAGTGGTCATCGAAAACATTCAACTAAGACAGCAGCACGATACGGACAAACGATTCAATCGCTTGACACATCATTTCAAAAAGAAAAAACTGACTGATACCATCATTCGCCGGGGCTTACGGCTTGGGTTTCGCATCAAAAAAGTGAATCCGGCGTATACCAGCATCATCGGTCGTTTCAAGTATAGGAAAAAATATGGGTTATCCGTTCATGAAAGTGCCGCTTTGGTAATTGGCAGGCGGGGATTAGGGTATCGCGAACGACTTCCAAAAGAACTCATTGACACCATAAAAACGAAATTGAAATGCCATTTGGTTGCGGTGTTAGGGTCGATGGAAGAATCCTACAAGCAATCGAAAAACGGCAAGAAACAAC